>CAVPPN010000010.1:0-779866 GCA_963707425.1 uncultured Actinomycetota bacterium
ATCGCGGGCATCGCCTGGATCGGCGCGAGCTTCTACTTCGTCTGGCTCGACAACCACCTGGTCCCGCCGAAGGATCCGAAGGACGCATCGGAGCGCGGCGTCTACGGTGAGATCTGGAGCGTCCACGGCGGCGGCTTCTACCACGCGCAGAAGTTCATGCTCGGTCCCAAGGGCGAGCCGCTGTCGGAGCACCTGCACTGGTTCAAGTGGGAGGCCTACTGGACCTGGATCTCCGGCATGGGGATGCTGGCGGTCATCTACTGGTACGGGGCGAACGCCTACCTCATCGATCGCAGCGTCATGGACCTCTCGGTGCCGGCGGCGATCGCGATCTCCGCGGGTTCGCTGGTCGTCGGCTGGTTCATCTACGACGTGCTGTGCAAGGCGATCGCCAGCGAACGCGTTCTCGGCATCGTGCTGTTCGTGCTCCTGACCGCCGCGGCGTGGGGCTATTCGCAGGTCTTCGGTGCACGCGCCGCGTACATCCACGTCGGCGCGCTGATCGGCACGATCATGGTCTGGAACGTGTATTTCCACGTGATTCCCGGCCAGCGGCAGATGGTGGAAGCCATCCGTGCCGGCCGCACGCCAGACGCGAAGCCGGGCATCGTCGGCAAGCAGCGGAGCGTGCACAACACCTACTTCACGCTGCCCGTGCTCTTCATGATGACCAGCAATCACTATCCGATGACCTACGGCCACAAGCACGCGTGGCTGATCCTGGCGATCATCTCGCTCGCCGGCGTGCTGATCCGCGAGTTCTTCGTGCGACGCCACAAGGGCCGCGAGTCGTGGGGGCTGCCGGTCGCCGCGGTGGTGATCCTGGCCGCGCTGGCGCTCTGGCTCGCGCCTCGCGCGGCGGCGCCCGGTGCCGCGGGTGCGGTCAACTTCGCGACCGTCGCGCCGATCATCCAGGAGCGGTGCGCGACATGCCACGCCGACAAGCCCTCCTTCGCGGGCTTCGAGCAGGCCCCGGGCGGCGTCAAGCTCGACACGCCGGAGCGCATGCGCGCCGCGGCGCCGCGCATCCAGCAGCAGAGCGTCGCGACGCAGTCCATGCCGATCGGCAATCTCACGAAGATGACGCCCGAGGAGCGTGCGCTCGTCGGCAAGTGGATCGCCGAGGGCGCCAGGATCGACTAGCCGCCGCGCTGCCGCCGCGGCGTCCCGGGTGCCGACCGCGAGGCGATTGGGCTATCCTAGCCGCCCGATAAGAAGGCAGGCGGAAGAACCATGTCCCGGGCAAGCAATCGTGAAGTCCTTATCATCGGCGGCGGCATCGGCGGCGTCGCCACGGCGCTCGCGCTCGCCAAGTGCGGCTGGCGCTCCCACGTCTTCGAGAAATCGCCGGAGTTCGGCGAGATCGGCTACGGCATCCAGCAGGGGCCGAACGCCTACCGCATGCTCGACTGGCTCGGCGTGATGAAGGCGCTCGAGCCGCAGGCGGTGTTCACGCGCAACCTGATCATGATCGACGCGCTGACCGACCGCGAACTGGCGCGCATCGACTGCGGCGCGGCATTCCGCGAGCGCTACGGCGCGCCCTACACCGTCGTCCATCGCCGCGACCTGCACGGCGCGCTCCTCGACGGCTGCCGCACGCGCGACGAGATCACGCTGCACACCTCGAAGGAACTGGTCGACTTCACCGATCGCGGCACGAGCGTGGTGGCGCGCTTCGCCGACGGCTCGGAGTACGAAGGCGCCGCGCTGATCGGCGCCGACGGCCTGCGCTCGCGCGTCCGCGAGATCGTCATCGGCGACGGCCCGCCGCGCGCGTCCGGGCACGTGAGCTACCGCGGCGTCGTGCCGCTCGACCAGATCGCCGACCAGTCGCACTTCGACGACATGGTGATCTGGGCCGGCCCCAACCTGCACTTCGTCCAGTACCGGCTGCGCGGCGGCACCGTGATGAACAACGTTGCGACGGTGGTGAGCCGCAGGTTCGAGCAGGGCGAGCGCAAGAACTACGGCGGCCCCGACGAGCTGCTCGAAGCGTTTGCGCGCACCACGCCGCGCGTGCAGGAAATGCTCGCGGTTGTCGGCAAGGACAAGAACTGGCTGCTGCACGACCGTCCATCGGTCGGCGGCTGGACCAAGGGCAATGCCACGCTGCTCGGCGACGCCGCGCATCCCACGCTGCAGTACCTCGCGCAGGGCGCGTGCATGGCCATCGAGGACGCCGTCGTGCTGGCGCACAAGCTGCGCGATGCCGCCAGCGCGATCGGCGCGGCGCTGTCCGCCTACGAGAACGAACGCTACCTGCGCGCCATTCGCGTGCCGATCACCTCGCGCATCTTCGGCGAGATCCTGCACTGCGACGGCGGCGCGCGCGACCTGCGCAATCACCTGATGGCGCAGCGCACCCCGGACATGTCCTGGGAGTACGACTGGCTCTACAAGGGCATCGCGATCCCGCAGTGAGCCGCGGGCGCGGCGGAGCCTACTCGTAACGGTTGGTGAGCGTGCCGACGCCGTCGATGATGACGCTGACCGTGCTGCCCGGCTTCATCGAGCCGACCCCGACCGAGGTCCCGCACGCGATGATGTCGCCCGGTTCGAGTGTCATGTCGCGCGACACCAGGCTGACAAGCTGCAACGGCGAGAAGATCATGTCGGCCACCGGGTAGTTCTGGCGTTCCTGCTCGTTCAGCACGAGGCGGATGGTGAGCGGCCAGGGATCCACGCCCGTCGCGATCACCGGCCCGAACACGCCGAACGTGTCGAAGCTCTTGGCGCGCGTCCACTGCGCGAAGGTCGCGTCCTTGTTGATCAGCTCGGCGGCGGTGACATCGTTGATGCACGTGTAGCCGAAGACGTGCGCCGCGGCGTCGCCCTCGCTCACGTTGGACGCGCGCTTGCCGATCACCACGCCGAGTTCGCCCTCGTAGACCACCTTGCCGTCGTAGGCCGCCGGCTTGCGGATGATCTCGCCAGGGGCGAGGAACGAGTTGTTGCCCTTGAGGAAGTACAGCGGCTCCGCCGGCTCGGGATTGCCGAGCTTCGCCGCGAGCTGATGGAAGTTGTTCCACAGCGCAACCATCTTCGACGGCACGCAGGGCGCCAGCAGCTTTACCGCGCCGAGGGCGAGCGTGTCGCCGGTCGGCATCGGGGACGCGAACATGTCGCCGCGATGCACGTGGATGATGTCGTCCTCCAGCGTGCCGAATCCCGCCTTGCCGCCGTGCTCGTATCGAATCCAGTAGGCCATCCTAGGCTCCCGCGTGCTTGTAGATGTCGCGCGCCGCGTCGACGCCGGCGCCGCGCGGGAGCTTGAAGCCCTCCGCGGCGAGCACGGTCTCGAGCCCGGCCAGTGTGGTGAGCACGGCGTCCTGGCGGGCGTTGTAGCCCATCGCGCCGATGCGCCAGATGCGTCCGTGCAGCGGTCCGAACGACGTGCCGATCTCGACGTTGAAGTCGGAAAGCAGCGCGCCGCGCACGCGGTCGCCGTTCACGCCCTCGGGAATCCAGATCCCGGTGACGTTGGGCATCTTGTGCGCGAGGTCGCCGAACACGCGCAGGCCCATCGCCTGCACGCCGGCCACCACCGCCCGGCTCGCCAACGCGTGGCGGCGATACACCGCCTCGTGGCCTTCCTGCAGGAAGATGCGTGCGCATTCCCGCGCGCAGTACAGCATGGTCGTCGATTCGGTGTGGTGGTTGAGCGCGAGGTCGCTCCAGTAGTCCATCACCATCGCGAGGTCGAAGTAGTTCGACGAGACCATGCGGCCTTCGCCCGGCGCGTAGTCCTTCGTGCGCAGACCTTCCTCGATGTGGCGACGGCGGTAGATCACGCGCGCCATCGCGTCGGAGAAGGTCACCGGCGAGGAGCCCGACGGTCCGGCGAGGCATTTCTGCAGGCCGCCGGTCACGGCGTCGATCTGCCATTCGTCGACGGGCAGCGGCATGCCGCCGATCGTGGCGGTCGCATCGACCTGCAGCAGCGCGCCGTAGCGGCGGCAGAGCTTGCCGATCTGGTCGAGCGGCTGCGCCATCGTGGTGGACGTGTCGCCCTGGCAGACCGCCACCAGCTTGGGGGAGAACGCCTTCAGCTCCGCCTCGACCTGCTCGGGCGTGAACACCGTGCCCCACTCGATCTCGACGACCTTGAGCTCGGCCCCGCAGCGCCGGGCGATTTCCGCCTTGAGCTGGCCGAAGCGGCCGAAGGACAGCACCAGCACCTTGTCGCCGGGTTCCACGGCCGAGACCATCACCGCCTCGATGGCCGAACGCGCGGTGCCGTCGATCAGGAAGGTCCAGCGGTTGTCGGTCCGGAACAGCCGCCGGTAGCAGCGCCATCGTCTGCTTCATGTAGTCGCGGAACTGCGGGTCGAACTGACCCTGCAGCTGGGTGGACATGGCGCGCAGCACGCGCGGATCGACGTTGATCGGGCCGGGGCCCATCAGCAGGCGCGGCGCCGGGTTCAGGTCCGCGAACAGGGCCGACTCGTCATCGAGTTCGGGGCACGGCGGCAGGTCGATTTTCATGCGGGCGGGAGGATGTGGATGGCGTGTCGGCGGGAGCGCCGATGCTATCACCAGCGCAGCCACCGGCGCGGCGTCAGGCGCCGGGCGGGGAAGCGCGTGCGCCAGTGGCGCGCGATGTCGATGCGGCGGCAGATCCAGACGCGGTCGTGGCGCTCGATGTGGTCGAGGAAGCGCTGCAGGCGCCGCGAAGCGGCCCGGGCCGCCCGAGCAGGCGGCAGTGCATGCCGATCGACATCATCTTCGGCCGCTCGGCGCCCTCGGCGTAGAGCACGTCGAAGCGTGTCGCGCAGGTAGTCGAAGAAGTGCTCGCGCGGTGTTGAAGCCCTGCGCCGTGGCGAAGCGCATGTCGTTGGCGTCGAGCGTGTAGGGCACGACCAGGTGCTGGTCGCGCGCGCCGTCGGCGACGTCACCTCGGTCCAGAACGGCAGCTCGTCGCCGTAGTAGTCGGAGTCGTACTCGAAGCCGCCGTGCTCGACCACGAGGCGGCGCGTGTTCGGGCTGTCGCGGCCGGTGTACCAGCCGAGCGGCGCGCGCGCCGGTCAGTGCGCCGTGCACGATGTCGATGGCGACGCGCATGTGCTCGCGCTCGGTCGCCTCGTCCATCGTCCTGGTAGTGGATCCAGCGCCAGCCGTGGCAGGCGATCTCGTGGCCGAGTTCGACGAAGGCGGCGGTGAGCTCCGGGTGACGCTCCAGCGCCATCGCGACGCCGAACACCGTCAGCGGCAGCTTGCGCGCGCTCGAACTCGCGCAGGATGCGCCACACGCCGACGCGCGAGCCGTACTCGTAGATCGACTCCATGCTCATGTGCCGCGTCGGGAAACGCCGGCCGCGCCGATGATCTCGGACAGGAACTGCTCCGAGCCCGGGTCGCCGTGCAGCACGCAGTTCTCGCCGCCCTCCTCGTAGTTGAGGACGAACTGCACGGCGATGCGCGCGCCGCCCGGCCAGTCGGCGTGCGGCGGGTTGCGGCCGTAGCCGATGAGGTCGCGGGGATAGGGCGTGGTCATGCGCGCTGCTCCAGCAGGTCGATGAACGTGAGCGCCATCACCTCGGTGGCGCGGTAGAGATCGTCGAGCACGAGGTTCTCGTCGGCGCGGTGCCCGTTGGCCTCCTCGAGGGTGCGCGGCCCGGCGCCATACAGGACCGTGGGAATGTCGGCCTCGCTGTAGTGCCGCGCGTCGGTGTAGAGCGGCACGCCGTGCGGCTTGACCTCGGCGCCGAACACTTCGCGGGCGTTCTTCGCGATGGCATGGACCATGTGCTCCTGGCCGGGGCGGCGCACGAACGGGCGCGCGAGCAGGATGCGGCGCACCTCGCAGCGGATGCCCTTCCACGCCGCGGCGGACTTGCGGATCAGCGCGGTCATTCGCAGGCAAAAACAGCCGCTCCAGCAATCGTCTTCATTGATGAGTTAGACGCAGTAGGGCGCCGGAGAGGCGCCGGCCTAGGCACCGTTAATGATGAGCGCGAGCAAACTCTGAACCAACTGTTGGTCGAAATGGATGGCTTTGATCAGAGTCACGAGATTATCGTAATCGCCGCCACCAATAGGCCAGATGTTTTGGACCCTGCGTTGCTACGACCAGGACGGTTCGATCGTCAGATCACAGTGGCTCTACCTGACCGCCAGGGAAGAGAGGGCATTTTACGCATCCACACTCGATCTCTAAGCCTCGCACCAGAGGTCAACCTCGGTCTGCTTGCACGCACAACGACTGGTTTCAGCGGCGCCGATATTGAAAATCTGTGTAATGAGGCCGCACTCACTGCAGCGCGCAAGGATCATTCACAAGTAAAGATGGAGGACTTTGAAGAAGCGTTGGACCGCATCCTTTTAGGGGCAGCACGCACACTCTTGCTCGACGAGCACGAGCGCATCGTTGTAGCTTACCATGAAGCCGGCCATGCTTTGGTTGCCTGGCTTACCCCTGGGGCTGATCCAGTCCACAAGGTGACAATCGTGCCTCGTGGGCGTGCCTTAGGAGTCACCGAGCAGCTTCCCGTAGATGACCAATATAACTACTCTCGTGAATATTTGTTGACGAGGTTATCTGTGATGTTAGGAGGTCGGGCAGCCGAAGAGGTCGCTCTGGGTGAAATCACTACGGGCGCTGAGAACGACCTCGCTGAGGCAACTCGCCTGGCGCGCCGTATGATTACGCGCTGGGGGATGGGTAGCCTGGGACCGATGGCGCTATCAGCCGATGAAGATCAACCTTTCCTGGGGTACGAGCTGGCTAAAGGGCGAGATTACAGCGAAGAGACCGCATCCCAAATCGATCGTGACGTCCAGCGTTTGTTGGAGGAGCGCATTGAATTGGACCACCAGCTTCTCTCCGATGCTCGCCAGAAATTAGATAACCTGGCTCAGGTGCTGCTCCAGGAAGAAACCATAGACCAGGAAAAACTGGCCAAAATCCTGGGCGTACGATGGCAAACCAAAAATGAAATTGATCAACCTGCAGCGAGGATGCCTGCAGCATAAGCTATTAATAGAATTCGTTGCGATTGCAACTTGAAACAACCTTTGAGGGAAACATGAAAATATCGAGCTTTCTAGTAACCGTGATGGTTGTGTTATCAATCTTCACGCTATCCGCCTGTAATGGAACGGCATCTTTATCGCAAAAGCCATTGACAATTGCTAAAGCACAGGGCATTACCGCCCCGCAGCCACAGGCGATAACCAATGGGTCAGCATCAGCGCCGCCAACGCTGTTGAGCGCTTATGAAACAACCCTGGAAAACATCTATAGCCAGGTAAGCCCTTCTGTTGTGAATATCCGCGTCGTTCAAAAACAAGACGCCTCATCGAAACGGCTCATCCTTATTACCGTTTTTCAACTTGCCGGGTTTACCAGGGGGATCGCAAACCCCTCAAGGACCGCAATACAGCCAGGCCTTAGGTTCTGGCTTTGTATGGGATCAACAAGGCGATATCGTCACCAACAATCATGTCGTCGACGGAGCTGACAAAGTGGAGGTTACTTACTCCGATGGCACCACTGTCAGCGCTCAGGTTGTTGGCAAAGATCTTAACAGCGACCTGGCTGTGATCAAAGTGGATACCCCTGCTGATCAACTCCAACCGGTCCAATTCGCCGACTCGACCCAGGTTAAGGTCGGTGAGCTTGCCATTGCCATCGGCAATCCCTTTGGCTTGCAGGGCACAATGACGGTCGGCATCGTCAGTGCACTGGGACGAACCTTACCAGCCGGCGGGAGTGATCAGACCGGGCTTGCCTACACCATTCCCGATATTATCCAAACCGACGCTCCCATCAATCCGGGCAATTCAGGCGGTGTGCTGGTCAACGACCAGGGTCAGGTGATCGGCGTTACATCAGCGATTGAATCCCCTGTCCAGGCAAATGCTGGTATTGGTTTCGCCATTCCATCAGCCCTGGTTCAAAGAGTTGTTCCCGCACTCATCAAAAACGGGAGGTACGAGCATCCCTACCTGGGTATCAGCGGGACGGCGTTGACCCCTGATTTGGCAAAGGCTATGAATTTGAAATCCGATCAACGCGGCGCATTGATCGAGGATATCACCTCGGGTGGACCGGCAGATAAAGCCGGGCTACATGGCAGCGACCGCACGGTGACGATCGATGGCCAGGACGTTGGTGTGGGCGGCGATATCATCGTCGCAGTCTAGGCCCGCGTCGTCGGGGAGCAGACGGACTTCCGCGGTCGCATGCGAGCATCCACGGCAACGCTCTCGGCGCGTGCACCCGCCTCGGGCTCGCCGACGATCCCAGAACGCAACGGCTGGCGGAGGCGATCCTCTCCTGGCAGTGGCCGGACGGCGGCTGGAACTGCAGCATCAAGGCCGGCGGGCATCGCTCGTCGTTCCACGAGTCGCATCGCACCGCGTGGGGGCTTCGCGAGTACGCCGAGGCGACCGGTCACGAGAAGGCCCGCGCCGCCGCCGACCGGACCGTTGAGCTTTTCCTTGAGCACCGCGTGTTCCGACGCTCCGGCACCGGAGAGCCGATCCACCCGAGATGGATGAAGATCGTGTACCCGTCGTACTGGCACTACGACGTGCTGTCCGGCCTCACGGTCCTCGCCGCCACTGACCACGCCACCGACCCCCGGGCCGCGGACGCGCTCGACCACCTCGAGGCGCAACGCCGGCCCGACGGCCGCTGGCAGCCGCAGGCACGGTGGTGGCAGCCGCCGACCAGCCGGGTGAGCCCGGACGTCGTCGACTGGGGTCAGCCCAGCCGGCCGAGCCCGATGCTCACCCTCACCGCGCTGCGGGTGCTCAAGGCAGCCGGGCGGTGAGCGCCGCTCGAGCTGCCTAGCGGCATCGCAGTTAGAAATTTCGCCCGTTCGCGGCTGCTAGACGATTCCGGTAAGACGCACCGGGAGGCCTTCGTCGCAGGGACGCGAAGGTGTCTGGGAACATGGCGTCATGGACGGCGACGAGAGGTTCCCGTCGCGGTCGTTCCTCCTCTACTGGCGGGCCCAGGCTGTGTCGGGTTTCGGCAGCTACATCACCCTGCTCGCGCTGCAGACGCTGGTGGTACTGACTCTGCATGGCTCGGCAACCCAGGTTGGCTGGTTGAACGCGGCTCGCTGGTTGCCCTACTTGGTCGTTGGTGTCGTGGTGGGCGCGCTGGTCGACCGCCACGCACGGCGCCCGATCATGATCACCACGGACCTGGTTCAGGCGGTCCTGCTGGCGGCTATCCCGCTGCTGTGGTGGTGGAACCTACTGTCGTTTCCGACGCTGCTCGGGATCGTGATGGCGTACGGGACCGCGTCGGTCATCAACGGTGCGGCCGCGATGTCCTTCCTGCCCCGTCTGGTGGCGCCCCGGCACCTGCAGCGTGCTCATGCGCGCAGTGATGGCGCTGATGCCGCAGCGATGACCGCCGGCCCGGCCCTCGGCGGGCTGCTGGTGAGCGCGCTGGGCGCCCCGCTCGCGGTCCTCGTGGACGCCGTTACTTACGTCTACTCCGCCGTCGCGCTGAGCCGTATCGACGTGACCGAGCCTGGTCCGAAGGTGGGAGCCACCGCCAAGGACCTGGTGTTCGAGATCCGCGACGGCATCAGGTGGGTGTACCGCGGTTCCGGGCTGGCCACCCTGGCCGTCTCCACGCACGGCTGGTTCGTCGGCAACGCGATCGTCGGTGTGGTCCTGGCCCCTTACGCACTCGACGAACTCAGCCTGACGCCCTTCCAGTTCGGCATCATCGGCGCAGTCGGCGGGATCGGCGCGCTCCTCGGAGCCGCGGTCACCACCCCGGTGGGCCTGCGGCTGGGAACAGGTCGCACGATCATCGCCTGCCACATCATCACGACCGGCGGTGTGCTCGTGATGGTCGCTGCTGGCCAGCACCTACACGCGTGGACTGCGATCGCGATCCTCGCTGCCGGACAGGGGCTCTACGGCCTCGCCATGGGCATGAGCAACTCCCACGAGATGAGCTTTCGCCAGCTCGTCACCCCCGACGAGCTGCAGGCCCGCACCAACACCACGCTGCGCTCCCTCAACCGGGCCGTCATGGTCATCGCCGCACCCCTGGCCGGCATCCTGGCCGACGCATGGGGGATCCGCCCCACCCTCCTCGTGGCAGCAGCCATCTTCGCACTGGTGTCATCGGGACTCGCGGCCTCGTCCTTCCGCACCGTGCGCGCGCCCGTGTGAAGCACTCACTCTGCATCCCACGCGGGCGTCGGCCGATGACATGGACAGCCCGGGAGCCGCTTGCAGGCTCCGAGCGCGCTGCCGACTTACTCCGACTCCAGGGAACGCCTCAGGGAGTTAAGCGTTCGGGTCCGTTCGACTTTCGCCAGCAGCGCTGCGGCAGGCTTCATGAACCGCGCCCAGCCGAAGAGCTCTCCGACAGCGATGTGGTGAACAACCGTTGCATCCTCGTCTCCATCGAGGAAGTACTCGGGCCGGGCCTGCGTCATCTCAGAGCCGAACCAGCGCAGTGTCTCGCGAAATGCCAGTCGCGACGGCGGCGCGAACTCGGTCACTTCGCCTTCAAAGGTGCCCATCCGCGTCGCATCGAAGTAGGTCGTCCCTTTTCGGACAGGACTTTCGGAGATCAGTCCGCACCGTCGGAACAAACCCGTGCGGTGCATCCACCGCCCGTAGCCCGGCAAGTCCGCCAAACGCTCGAACACCACGCCGATCGGTCGTCGAATCACTGTGCGCGACTCAAACCGGACAGTGCTGCCAGCCACCAATGTCCTCACCCACTTCACAGCGTGCCCAGCACAGTACGCGTGGCCGCTGCACCGGTAAACCTGGGCGGTCCTGGAGGCGAGTTCCCTGGCCACCTGCTCCTCGGTCATCTCGCCGCGACCGGACCAAGGGACCCTTGCGGATACCCCGAAATGGCTAGCAGCATCGTCATATCGACGATGGCGATCGGGGGAAGGCATGGCCACCTACGAATACAAGTTCGTTCGACTTGGAGAGGGCCGGAGTTCGGCGATTCTCGGTGTCGCTGATGCGGCTCGGAAGCCGGAGGCCTCAGGCTGCCGTGCATGATCAGGCGCAGGCGGGCTGGCGTCTGGTGCAGATCTTCGCCCCAGGTGTGGCTGCATTCGGCGCCGCGAAGTACTACGAACTGATCTTTGAGCGGGAGCGTACGGCCGCAGGGACGTCGCCATAGGGGTCAACAGCTCAGGCGTTCGCGAAAGCGCCGTGTCCGCTTGTCTCACGACAGGCTTGGGGACGAGCCTCAGCGGCGTACTTTCCACGCGGGAAGGTTCCCGGCCCACGCTGTCGCCGGCCCTGTACGCCGGTGCACCGGCTGCACGGTGATCCTTGTCCAGGACCGATGAGTATCCGGCCGCGGTCCGGTCTTAGTTCACGAAGGTGTTGAGGGCACGCGAGTGCGCTACCCGCCGCCGAGACGGGTCTATTCGAAGGAGGACGCGATGGCCACGTTGTATCCCTGTTTGTGGTTCGACGGCGACGCCGAGGAGGCGGCCAACTTCTACGTGACGTTGCTGCCGGACAGCCACCTCGACAAGGTCTGGCGCTCGCCGGCTGAGACGCCGTCCGGACCGGCGGGCATGGTGCTGACGGTTGACTTCACGCTCGCTGGCCAGAAGTTCCAGGGGCTCAATGGTGGCCCCGACTTCAAGTTCAACGAGGCGGTGTCGTTCGTCATCGAGTGCGATGACCAGGCCGAGGTCGATCGGCTGTGGGACGCGCTCACCGCGAGCGGCGGCGAGCCGGGCCCGTGTGGCTGGCTCAAGGACCGATTCGGGTTGTCATGGCAGATCGTGCCGCGCCGGCTGGACGAGTTGCTCAATGATCCCGATCCCGAGCGTGCCCGCCGGGCGATGGAGGCGATGCTCAAGATGGGCAAGATCGAGGTCGCTGAGTTGGAGCACGCCGCCGACGCGGCCTGACTGCGGCATGGCCACCTACGTCCTGATTCACGGGGCCGGCGACGTGGGCTGGTACTGGCACCTGGTCGAGCGCAAGCTTCGAGCGCGTGGCCACAGCATGGTGGTCATGGACCTGCCGGTCGACGATGACGCGGCGACCTTGTCGGACTATGCGGACGTGGTGGTCGAGGCGATCGGTGATCGGCGCGAGGACCTGATCGTGGTTGGGCAATCGTACGGCGGCTATGTGGCGCCGATCGTCTGCGATCGGGTGCCGGCTCGGTTGATGGTTCTGGTGGCGGCGATGATCCCCTCCCCGGGGGAGAGCGCTGGTCAGATGTTGGTCAACACACGCTTCGAGGACGCAGCGCGGCCGGAAACTGACGACTCGGGCGACCTGGCGATCTTCTACCACGACGTTCCGCGCACGCTGGCGGAGGAGGCGCTGTCCAAGGGTCGCCCTCAGTCGGTGACGACATCTGCAGAGCCGTTCCCGCTTGCAGCGTGGCCCGACGTACCGACTGCTGTCATCCTCTGCCGTCACGACCGGCTGTTCCCTGCGGCCTGGCTGCGTCAGGTAGTTCGCCACAGGCTGGGCATAGAGCCGGATGAGATCGACAGCGGCCATACGCCTGCGCTCAGCCACCCTGTCGAGCTGACCAACCTGCTCGAGCGCATCCGTGTCGAGATGCTGGACGTAGGGACGGTTGAGTAACCCGGCGGCGTGACGCGACCGGCAGCGGCGTGACGCGTCTTGCTTACCCTGTTGGCGCGGCGGCAGTGGGACTCTCCTCACGGGCGTCAGGCCGAGCCAGCCGGGGCTGCTCACGCCGACCCCGACACCGGAGTTCCGCGGACCAGCGTGGGGGATCAGCTGGCGGGCTTCGCCGTCGATGACCCATCCGACATGTTGATCACGATCGCCGCCGAAGACTCCTTCGACGCCGAGCCCGGGCTGGCCCGAGTGCAGGCGCCCACCCTGGTGCTGGGAGGAAGCGCCGACACGTTCTACTCCACGGACCTGTTCAGGCGAACGGCGGACGGGATCCCTCACGGGCGGGTGGTCCTCTTCCCCGGCAAGTCGCATCTGCACGTGGCGGGTTCCAAGATGGCGGACGGCATCGCCCTCGGCTTCCTGATCGGCGGGTGACAGGCCACACGCGATGTGGCCCTGTCCGGCAGCGCGGCGGGATAATCGGAGGTGCCGCAGCGCTGCCTCCGCTAGCGTCCCACCTCATGGACGGCACAAGCCTGCGCACCGAACGCCTCGAGCTTCGCCCGGTGCGTGACGAGGACGTCGACCGGATCCTGGAGTACCGCAACCTGCCGGAGGTCACTCGCTGGCTGCTGCGCACCGAGGTCGACCCTGCGACTTTCCGGGCGGCGTGGCGGCGCGCGATGGAGGACCCGGACGACCACAGCGTGGCGGTGGTCCTTGATGGCGTGGTGATCGGGACCGTCTCCCTGGACGTGGTCGACGGGATGGGTCAGCCCGGCATGCCGCCGCGGACGGAGGCCGAGCTCGGCTACATCTTCGACCCGGCGTACGGCGGCCACGGCTACGCGACCGAGGCGGTCACCGCCATGGTGGCGCACGCGTTCGACCGGCTGGGCGTTCGAAGGGTCACCGCCGGCTGCTTCGCGGACAACCTCGCCTCGGTGCGGATCCTCGAGAAGGTGGGTATGCGTCGTGAGCAGCACGGCGTCGGCGACTCCTGGCACGCCGAGCTGGGCTGGGTGGACGGCTACACGTACGCCCTGCTCGCCAAGACGTGGCGCCAGCAGACGGCGTACGAGTCGCGTCGTACCCGCAGGCGCGACGACCGGCTCGCCAAGATCGGTCGCGAGAACGCTGCTGCGCTCGAGCGACTGGCTGACTCGCGAGCGGGAAATCGAGTACCTCGACCTTGACGACCTCGTGGGGGCGAGGCGCTGACCGTCACAATCGTGCCCGGGCGAGGTTATGACACCGTTCCCGCCGAACCGCGGTCACAACTTCGCCCGGGCGAAGTTGTGACGGCTCCCGCAACAGCGCAGACCAGATCGGTTCTGGATCACCAGAGCAATGATCCCTGGTCAGTGGCGAGCTTCGAGCCCGACCGCGTCCCGCAACCGCTGCGCCGCTTCGCGCAACTCCGGGTCGTCCTGTCCGCGTGAGTCCATCAGTGCAGCGAGCGCCTCGGCGATCACGTTGAGCTTCTCCTGGGCGGCCTGTTCGGCGCGCCGGCTGGCGTTCTCCAGCAGCACGAGGAGCAGCAGCGTGAGGACGCTGCTGACGGTGTGGATGGCGACCTGCCAGGACTTGAGGTCTGCCCACAGGGGCACGCTGACGAGCCAGACAAGGACGATTCCTACGCAGACGAAGAAGAACGGCGCGGAGCTGACCCTGTGGTTCACCTGCTCGACGAATCGCTCGAACAGCGAGTAGCCGCCGCCCTCCTCACGGGTCTTCTTGGCGTCGGTGCGCTGTTCCATGACGAGAGCGTAGTGGCCCTGTCACGCCCCGGGCGGTCCCTCGGATGAACGCGTGCACCACGTGGCCGAGGGAGTGTTGCGTCCGGATACAGGTGACACGACGCGGAGCGAGGCCGCACCCTGTTGGCGAGGGAGTGCACGTCAGGCGAGGAGGCCTCATGGGGAGCAGCACTGCTGGCGTCCTCATGATCGTCGGGTCGGCGATCTTCGGTGTCGGTGCCTCTATCGGTGTCCCGGGCGTATTCACGCAGCCGGACCGGGAGCAGAAGCTGCGCATGCTCGAGGAACGGCTCCTCCTGTGGCGGCTCGCCCAGCCGTTCTACGCGGTAGGTCCGCTCGTCGCCTCCGTGGGTGTCGGCTTCCTGGCGGCCAGCAGCGACGCCAACGACGGCGAGACCTGGCTTGCCCTGTCCTGCCTGTTGCTCGTCGCCGGAGTGCTCTGCTGGTCGTGGTCGGTCTACCTGCGCATGACGGGCTACCGGGAGTTCGCGCTGGGCGGGCTGCCTGGATGGCCGTTCGCCGCCTACGTCTACCTCACGATCGGGGGTCTTGCCTTCCTCGGCCTTGGTCTTCTGCTTGCGGACCTCCCCGACTGGCTCGGCTGGCTCACCATCGGCGCTGACGTCCTCTTCCTGGCGGCGTACCTCCGGTGGAAGGACATCCCGCCGTTCGTCTTCTACCTACTCCTGACCGTCGTGGGCATCGGGGTGCTGTAGGTCAGCCCGCACTGCGACGCCCAGGCCTTGCAGCTCCGCCAGGAAGGTCTCCACCTCTGCTCGGATGCGGTCCCGCTCGACGGCATAGGTCTCGGCCACCCGGTCAGCGAGCTGCTCCTCTGAGCAGCCGCCGTCCATGCAGCGCCAGATCCGCGCTGCGGAGCCCGAGAGCACGACCGGTGGTTCGCTCGGTCGGCCGAGCGCGAGGATCACGATGCGTTCGTCGTGATCCACGACCGCGATCTCGTCTGCGTGGCTCCAGGAGGTCTGGCTCCGTGACGTCATGACTCGCCCCCGGGTCGGGCGGTTCGGCGGGAGCGCAACACGATCGTCGTGGCCTTCGGCAGGGCGGCCAGTCCTCTGCGCAGTCGGCGGATCCTTGCACGGAGCAAGCCCCAGGAACCAGGGGCGGCGTCCGGGTATGTATGCCGGATCTCCGCCTCGGTGAGGGTGACGGCACGCCACAACGTGTGGACCCACCGGCGCAGTGGCGTACGGGAGAGCTCGGCGACCCAGGCCACGCTCTTCACTCCTGTGGCGGCCGTGCGAATGCGCCAGGCTCGCAGCTCCGGGGTGTCGACCACCTCGCGTCCCGTGCGCGGCGCACCGACTGCGTCGAGGAACGGCTCGAGAGTTGCCGACGCGCCGGTGGCCGTCGCCAGCTGAGCAAGCTCGGCCCGTCCTGCGTCGTCGAGCGGGCGTTGAGCACATCGACGAGGTGGGCGAGCTCGAACTGCAGGTGCGGCCGGCTCGGGTCCCGCAACGCGTGGAGCGCCAGGATGGCGGCGTTGCCCAGTACGTCGCAGCACGGCACGTCCCGGCCTGCCACGCGTCGCCGTCGTACGGCGTGCCCAGAGCGCTTCGAACACCACCTGCGGATCGGCGAGGAACCCCGGGAACCGGTCGTGTACGTCGAGCGTGCACGGCCAGGCCTGGTGGGCATACGTCGCGCTGTGCTGCGGCACGACGTGCGCAGTCGTGTCGGGGGTCGGGACGCGCCAGCCCAGCTTCTCCAGGGCGTCACGCATGCGGCTCATGGCAGCGGGGTCGACGAGCGCGTCAACATCGATGGATACGCGGGCTGGGCGCAGACCCTGTGCCGCGAGCACGGGCCCCTTGATGAACAGGACCCTCACTCCCGCATCGCGCGCAACTCTCTCCACGTACCCGTGGAGAAGGTGAACCGCTTCGTCCAGGGTCAGGCACAGCGCCTGGATCTGCCCATCGTCGTCAGAGGACGGCAGGGGCAACGTGCTGGCCTCCCGCTGGCGGCTCACTTCCCTGCAGCGGGAACGGTCACGGTCACCGGTCCCGCCGAAGTGCCGTCTGCCGTCGCGGTCACGGTGAACGACGTGGCGAGGCCCTTCTGCTCCTTCGGGACGGTGAACTGAGGCGTGAGCGTCGCCAGCGCGGCCGGCGAGAGCTGTTGACCCGCCGCCAGGGTGATGGTCGAGGTGCCGCTCCCGGAAGGGGTCCAGCCGGGAGGAACCTCGGAGAGCGTAGGCGTCCATCCGGCCGACCATTGGAAGATGACCGCCAGATTCGCCGTCACCGTTCCACCGGTGTTCGAGACGGTGACCGAGGCCCTGAGATTCGAGGACGCCCCCAGCCAGGTGCCGGACGTACCGGAGATCGCGAGCGCCGCGGGGCTGCCAGACGCTGCGAGCGCGGGCGTGGCCACGGCCAGCTGGACCAACGGCACCGCCCAGGCGGCATGCACACCTGTCTTGACGACGGCCCTGCGGCTGACCTGGCGGTCGCCGATCCTCTCCAGAGCACCGGTCTCGGCGCGAACAACCTCGCCCGCCACGGTCTCGGCGCGAACGACCTCTAGCGCGCCGGTCTCGGCAGGCACGGACGAATCATGGAACTCAGGCACTACTTCCCCCTCACCAATGCGCCGTCTCCCCCGAGACGGCATGCACTCCCCCCCAGGAATGCCACTACCAAGGTAGGTGAAAGTGGTTCAGATCACCCCAAAAAACGCTCAGGTTTTGATCTCCAACAGCCCTTCAGCGGCAAGATTTTGCATTGCGGCGCTCGTAGCCTCCTGGATGTCGACCCCGTCCCCTGGCGGGCCGTAAGCCTCGAGGAGGCCATCAGCGACCGACGAGACGTCGACCCAGTCGTCGCGCAGCATCGCCAGAATCGACGTACCGATCTCGGACAGCACCAGGATCCGGCCGTCGATGAAGACAGCGGACTCGCCGTTCTCCACGTACTCGTCGTGGAACGGCCGACGTTTCGCCTTCACCGGGCCTCCTCCAGCAGCTGCCCTACGACCTTGGTCAGGTCGGCCGCCTCCCGGTAGGTCACCCGGTGGAGGCCGCCACAGTCACCGAGCACCTCTGCCATGCGCTGCAACGGAGCCGGCATCCGGCCCAGGAACGATGCATGCTGGCCGATCTCCGCCAAGGCCCGCACGGTAGGCACCCCATACACGGCGGGGATGGTCGGCGCGTCAGGGCTTCGGTCCAGGAGGATCACCGAGGCCACGTGCGACTTCTCCGGCGGCACGACGAGCCCCAGGCTGGACGGTGACGCCTGCTCCTTCACCCCCGGATCCTCGGGACGCACCAGGGACAGCGGCTTCGGGTACGCGAGTACCGCGTTGTCGGACGTGATCGCCGCCGTCTCGTCGGTGAGGTACCCCAGCGACCGGCCCAGCGTCCGCGCGACTGTCGTCTTCCCCATGCCTGCCGGGCCAACGAGGACGGCGGTCGCACCGGTCTGAGGGTCCGCCACGGCACACGCGTGGAGCATCAGCATGTGACCGGCCTGTCGGGTGATGGCTGCCGTCGTGATGGAAGGCGCCAGCCAGTCCATGAGCTGGGGCAGGCTCGCGCTTGCCAGCTTCCCCTGGCTGCGCCTCTCCGACACGGCGGCCTCGTCGTCGTCGAGGAAGGCCTCGATGACCACGGGCTCCGAGGACGACGATTCCGCGGAGGAGTCTGCCGCGCACCAGCTCCCAGGCCTCCCGAATGGCCTCAACCGCCTCGTCAGCACGTCCCCCCGAGACCTGGACGACGACAGGGACGCCTAGTGCCGTGAGCTGCAAGCTGGCGGCCTGTGCCGCAGAGTTCCTCCGCACCGGCCAAGTGTAAAAGGATCTTTTGCCCAAATTTGTAGTTAATCGGTGCAAACATGAGGCCGAGCGGCGCCAAGGGGAGGCGCCATCGGATGAGGGGCATCTCCCACAGCTATGGAACTCAGCGACTACCTGCGCATTCTTCGCGCGCACTGGGTCGGCGTGGTGGCCCTCACGCTCACCGCCACTGTTGCGGCCGCGGTGTTCAGCCTGAGCCAGCCCAAGGTCTACGCGGCCAACGCCAACGGTTTCGTCAGCTCCGGACTCAACTCCGATCCCGCTCTTGCCTCCGTCGGTGACAGCCTGGCCAAGTCGCGAGCCAAGTCGTACGTCGACATCGCCAAGAGCCGCGCCACGGCACAGGACGTCATCGGCGCGCTCGACCTGGACGCCGAGCCCGCCTCGCTCATCGGCCACATCACCGTCGACCAGCCCGTCGACACGGTGCTGATCAAGGTCACCGCACGAGCATCCACACCCGAGCAAGCCCAGAAGCTCGCCGACGCATGGATCGCCGCACTGGCGGCGCAGGTCGACCAGATCGAGAACCCCACCGGCAAGGCGCCGGCCAACCGGCTCCACATCGTTCCCGTCGAGTCGGCGGAGCTCCCCAAGGCACCGATCTCCCCTCAGGTCGACCGCAACGTGCTTCTCGGAGCCGTCCTGGGTCTCCTGCTGGGCCTGGGATACGCCGTCGTCCGCAGCCAGCTGGACCGCCGGATCAGGTCCGCCGCCGCGGTGGAGAAGCAGTTCTCCGTCACGGTCGTCGGGGCCATCCCCGCGTCGCCGGACCTGCAGCACGCCGCGGGCGCCCCTGCTCACATCGCAGTGGAGGACGCGGCTGCCTCACGGGGTAGCTCCGAGGCTGCGGAAGCCTTCCGCAAGCTGCGCACGAACCTGCAGTTCATGAACGTCGACAGCCCGCCGCGGGTGATCGTCGTGACCAGCCCGCAGCAGGGCGACGGCAAGTCCACGGTTGCGGCCAACCTCGCGGCGGCCGTCGCCGCCTCGGGCCAGGAGGTGGTCCTCATGGACGGCGACCTCCGCCGCCCGAGCGTGGCCGACTCCCTCGGCCTTGTCGAGGGCGCCGGCCTCACCGACGTTCTCGTCGGACGGGTCGGCGTGGACGACGTACTCCAGAGCCACCCCGGCTACCCGAGCCTCAACGTCCTCGCTGCCGGTGGCATCCCTCCGAACCCGAGCGAGCTGCTCGGCTCGCAGGCGATGCGCAGCCTGGTCAACGACCTGGCGGAGAAGTCGATCGTGGTCGTGGACGCCCCACCGCTGCTCCCCGTGACCGACGCCGCCGTGCTCACGGCCGTCGCCGACGGCGCCTTCATCGTCATCTCCACGGGAAAGACGCTCGACACCGAGCTCGGCGCAGCGTTGAACCACCTCGAGGCCGTGAGCGGACAGGGCGCTCGGCGTGGTGTTCAACCGGGTGCCGAGGCGCGACTCGGAGGCGAGGTACTACGGCGGTTCCTACCAGGCGGTTGCCGCGGAGTGCCCTGCGCCGGCGGTCGAGCCGGAGCCTGCTGACGAGCCGGCTGACACAGGGGACCCGGCGCCTGCCCGGACCTCCAGCAACGCGAGGTAGGGCGAGAACGGCGGGCGGCGGTGCCTTCGACGCCGACGCGGGCGGCTACCAGCAGAACCTCGTGGTCACCGCGGCACAGGACTGACGTCGCCGGTGGTATGGACCATCCTTGAAATGCGTTTGGAAATACCGGAATCTAACTTCGTATGTGAGGGGAGTAGCCCCCGTCGCCTCGTCGCCAGTACGGCCCGGCCATCCGGGTCCGGCGAGGCGGGCCACCGATCGGTCGGCCGGGCGAGACCTCCGGAGGTGTCCTGCGCGAGCAGGCAGAACCGGAGGAGTGTCATGGACGTACCTGTGTGGGGCTGGGCCGCCGTCCTGGCCGTGATCCTGGCCATGCTGGCGGTCGACCTCGTCGCCCACCGCCGCGAGCACGTCGTCTCGGCACGGGAAGCGACCGTGTGGAGCGTGATTTGGGTCAGCCTTGGCCTCGGCTTCGGGTTCGTGGTGTGGAGCCTGTACGGCGCCCAGGCCGGTGGCGAGTACTTCGCGGGATACCTGATCGAGAAGAGCCTCGCCGTCGACAACGTGTTCGTCTTCGCGTTGATCTTCACCTACTTCGCCGTGCCGAGGCAGTACCAGCATCGGGTGCTGTTCTACGGCGTCCTCGGCGCGCTGGTCTTCCGGGCGATCTTCATCGCGGGAGGGGCCACCCTGCTCGACAGGTTCCACTGGATCCTCTACGTCTTCGGCGCGTTCCTCGTCATCACCGGATGGCGGATGTTCCGCCACCGCAACGAGGAGTCCGACCCCGGCCGCAACCCGGTGCTGAGGCTCGTGCGGCGGTTCGTGCCCACCACGGACGAGTACCACGGCAAGAAGTTCTGGGTGAGGGAGGCCGGCACGTGGGTCGCGACGCCGCTGTTCGTGGTGCTGGTCATGGTGGAGACCACCGACATCATCTTCGCCGTCGACTCGATCCCCGCGATCTTCGCGGTCACCCAGGAGCCGTTCCTGGTCTTCACCAGCAACGCCTTCGCAATCCTGGGGCTGCGCGCGATGTACTTCCTGCTCGCGGACCTCATCCACCGCTTCGTCTACCTCAAGCTAGGGCTCGCCGCGATCCTGGTCTTCGTCGGGGTCAAGATGCTCCTGCTCAACGTCTACAAGGTGCCGATCGTCGTCTCCCTCGGCGTGATCGCGCTGCTCATCACCGTCTCCGTCGCGGCCAGCCTGCGCGCCACGCGGGGCTCCGCGTCAGCTCCCGGTGGTGTTGGCAGCGAGGACGAGGTCGATGAACTCGCCCACCGCAGTGCCTGACTCGAGGGGATGCCGGAAGCGCCCGGCGCGGACGACGGTGTAGTGGTTGCGACGCCCGACCCGCTGCTTGCCGACGTACCCCGACTCCTCGAGCTCCCGGACGATCTGCTGGACCGCACGCTCGGTGATGCCGACGCGCTCGGCGATGTCCCGGAGCCGGGCGTCGGGGGTCGCGGCCAGGCAGACGAGGACGTGTCCGTGGTTGGTCAGGAAGGTCCAGCCGTGCGCCGCGGTCATGGACATAGGGTAGGGCAAACACGAACCGCGGTTCCGCTGTCAGCCGGCGAGCGTGCCCCCGAAGATCTGCCAGGCCAACGCCGACTTCGCCGTCAGGCTGAGCACGATGTACGCCCGCTCGCCGTACAGGTAGTCAGCCCACCTGCCGAGGCCGCGATACTGCAGCCACTGGTTCAGCGCGAAGACGTTGAAGAAGACGAACAGCGACACGAAGATCCCGTAGACGAACCCGGGTGGCTCTGCCGATGAGGCCGATCCTGGTGACACGAGATAGATGGCGATGGCCAGCCAGGGGACGACACCGGCGATGCAGCCGAAGATGAAGGGCAGCCAGCCACGACTGCGCGGCTGCTCGTACTTCTCCTGGAGCCAGCCGAAGAGGATCATCGCTGCGTTGGCGCCGAAGAGCGCCACGAGCGCAGCGATGTCGGAGATGCCGACGAGCTGTGCGATCAGCACGATCATCAGTGACGCGGAGAGAGAGTACTCCACCCATCGGGCGGCGTTACGGTGCCAGGAGAGGTCGCTGAGATAGCTCTGCCACCACACGGTGCTCACGAGGACGTGCGCCACGGCCGACAGCGCGAGGAAGCCGGCGACGGCCAGGCCGGTGGGGATGTCGAACAGCACGACCGGGTCCTGCGGAGCGGTGCCGGGCGGCCCCTCGAGGTAGGTGCCGGTCACCGGGAGGCTGAAGTCGGGGGCCAGCGCGACGACCACCGCCGCCTGGAGGGCATGGAGCGCCGCGGCTGCCAGGTTGAGCCGCCTGAGGCCTCGCTGCTCCCTCTCCGGGATGCTTTGCGTCTCCATGGTGAACCCCTCCGGTCGAGGCCTGCTGCTCTCAGTGTGCCGGTCCATGCCGGCGCCCGGATGAGATCGACCTTCTCGTCACCGAGGTCATACATCTGCTCACACGTGGTCCGCGAGCTGCAGGTACGTCCATGTGCGGCGATACGGTCGGGCGTGATCCCGCTGCCTCAATCGCCTTCGACGCCGCGGTGCCGCGGGCTCGACCGGACGGGGCCGCGCTCGGCGCGGGCAGTCATACTGCTGGCGTGTGGACCCATCCCGCGCCGGGGCACGAACCGACCGGAGTGACCGTCGACGAGGTACGACGCGTCGCCCTCGGCCTGCCGGGCACGACCGAGCACCTCATCCGCGACCGGGTGAAGTTCCGGGTGAAGCAGCTGGTCTACATGGCCTTCTCCCGGGACGAGACCGTGATGGGGTTCGCGTTCTCGAAGGAGCAGCGCACCGCCCTCGTCGAGAGCGAGCCGGACAAGTTCCTGCTGCCGTCCGCAGCGGACCTTCGCTACCACTGGGTCGAGGTGAGGATGGCGGCGCTCGACGTCGAGGAGATGACCGAGCTGGTCACGGACGCCTGGACGATGGTGGTCCCGAAGCGCGTCGCGAAGGCGTACTTCGACACGCTCGGCACCTGACGCCGCCCGGGACCTGGTGCGCGCCCGCCCGCCGACCCATGCGGATGGTCGGATCCGGCTCAGCGCACGGGCCTGGGTGGTGAGAGCGTTTCAGCAGTCCTCGGGGAACGTCTGGCAGTAGAACTCGTCGAACTCCTCGTCGCCCTCGTGCTGTGTGCCGATGGACATGGTGCCGAGCATCGCGACGACGCCGATGACGAGGACACCGGCTACTCCGGCCACCACCAGAGCAACGATCCAGCCGACGCCGGCACGCCGTGGCTGCTGGGCAGGGTGGTGCTGGGCCGGATGGTGGTGGGCCGGGGCGGTCTGGTGGTTCGGGGACGGCGGGGTGGCCGGCTGGGTCACGGTGTTCCTCTGGGTGCGATGGGAGGTCGGTCTTCAGGCCCTGACGTCGGCATGACGCACGGCCGACGCGATGGCCTGGGCGATCGACGTGACGCTCTCGTCGATGACGTCGGCGACCTCGCGGTGCAGCTCGGGCGTGTCACCGATCGGGTCCGCGATGTCGTAGTTCTCGACCTGCGCGGTGGACCGCCGGCGTGCTGCGTCAGCGACCAGGGCTTCCGGGGAGTCCGCGTGTACGTCGCGCACGAGCGCGGCGAACTCGGTCAGGGTGAAGGCTCGGCGCAGCGCCGCCGGTGACTCCTCCAGGACTCGCGACCGGATCTCCTTCGTGGCCGTGAGCACCAGGTCGGCCTGCGAGACGATGCGCTCGGTCAGCTGGCGTGCGGCGAACCCCTCGCTGCTCCCGCCGAGTCGGTCGAGCTCGGCCGCCGCCGTCTGCTCCATCGGGTGCCCGGCCATCGCCCTCACCCCGGCGCTCGCTACGACGATCTCGACGTTCTGGTCACCGAGCAGGGCGTCCAGGCGCTCGCGCATGAGCCGTTCGGCCAGCGGCGAGCGGCACACGTTGCCGACGCAGACGAAGAGAACAGTGAAAGGTGCGGTCACGGACGCGATCCTTGCCGATGCCTACAAACAGCCACGGAGCATCGGGGAGAAATGACCCAAATAGGTCAGTGCGCGGTCTCGCATCGGCCGTAGTCGTCCTCCAGACGGACGATGTCGTCCTCACCGGTGTACGTGCCGCGCTGCACCTCGACGATGATCAGCTCCTCGCTGCCCTCGTTCGCGAGACGGTGCTTCGCACCCTGGGCGACGTCGACCGACTCCCCCGGGCCTGCGATGACGATCTCGTCGTCGATCGTGCAGGTGGCGATGCCGGAGACCACGACCCAGTGCTCGGAACGGTGCTGGTGGGTCTGGTAGGACAGCCGCGAGCCGGCCTTCACGTGGATCCGCTTGATCTTGTAGCCGTCGTTGACGTCGATCACGTGCCACGAGCCCCACGGGCGCTCTTCCCAGTCAAGCTCCATGGTGACTCCCTCTCCAACGACTTCCGAAAAACGCTCCCCGTACGTTAACCAACCGGAGCCCGGCCTTGGCACCGAATCCCCCAATCGTCGCTCTGACGTGGGGGAATCCTGTCTGGTTATGGTGATTCCGTGACCAAGAAACTGCTGATCAAGGTGACCGCCGGCGCCGATGACCCCGAGCGATCCAACCAGGCGTTCACCGTGGCGTCCACCGCTGTCGCCGCCGGCGCCGACGTGAGCCTGTGGCTGACCGGTGAGTCCGCGTGGTTCGCCGTGCCGGGTCGCGCCGAGGCGTTCGCTCTCCCCCACGCCGCTCCGCTCTCCGACCTTCTCGCGGCGGTGATCGCGGGCGGCTCGGTGACGCTGTGCACGCAGTGCGCCGTACGCCGAGACATCACCGAGTCCGACGTACTGCCGGGGATCTCGATCGCCGGGGCACCCAGCTTCGTCGAGGAGGCGCTGGCCGACGACGTGCAGGCGCTCGTCTACTAACGGGGTGCTGTCGGCTATCCGGGGACCACGTGGCAGCAGGTGCCGTCCAGGGACCAGCCGTCGTCAGAATCCGACCGCAGCGGTCGGGGAGACCTCGGTGCGCATGGCCCGCCACAGCTCGGCGACCGCGCCCTTCCGGCGCTCTGCCACGAGCCCGGCGCGCTGCAGCGCGACGAGGTTGCCACCCCCGAGGTACGCAGCTCCCAGCGCCTCCACGCCCAGGCGTACGTCGGACTCCGCCGTCGTCCTCTCCACCGTGGCCTCACCGGCGACGTCCGCACGGATCCGCCAGCTGCCCGCGTTCCACGGAGCCGTGGTGTCGGCGACCTCGACCACGACGTCGCACGGCGCGCTCCACGACCGGTCCTGGAGGGCTTCGGGGAGGTCGACCAGGCGCACCCACAAGCTGTCGTACGTCGCCACGTCGGACGTCGACCTGGGGCCGCCGACCCACAGCAACAGCGGGTCGTCGACGCCGACGGTGCCGACCTTGACCGTCCCGATCAGGTCGAAGTCGACCAGCCGACGCAGCAGCGCGAGCTGCGCAGCCGGGTCGCCGACCACCGCCCAGACCGTCAGCTCTCCGGCGGGCCGGGCACGCTCCCACTTGTGCGTGCGACGGAACATCGCGAACCCGACGTCCACGCCGTCGCGGCGGGCGAAGAGCACCCGCCAGGGCTCCTTGTTCCGCTGGTGCTCAGGCAACTGGTAGCAGATGCGGGCGTAGTAGCCGGCCTCGCCGACCACCGAGCCGAGGCCGGCAGAGCCGAGATGGCATTCCCGCATCCGCTTCGGCACATCGGGATCAGACACCGTCGCCAGATGAGTAGTGACCGCGGCGGCCGCGCCCTCCAGATCGGGCGCGGTAAGCGTCGTACCCCTGCCTAGGCTCACCTCCAGCTCCATCGACGCCAGGCCGTAGCCGTGGCGACCGTAGATGGCCGGCTCGCTCGCATGGAGCGCCGAGACATGGGTGCCTTCCTCCTCGTGCACCTGCTCGATGTGGTGCCGCAGCATCGCGGTGAGCACGCCCTTGCGCCGATGGTCGGGATGCACCCCCACCCAGGTGAGCCCGGCGCACGGCACCCGCCGGGCACCCGCGTCCGGCCCAGGGATCGACAGCGTCAGCGGAAATACCCCGTAGATCCCGGGATACGTCCCCGGATCGGAGCCGTCCAGATCCGCCGCGAAGCGCTGCTCCTCGGGAACGCCGATCAGCTGCTCCTCCGTGGGCGCTGCAGGGACCTCGGCGAACCAGACGGTGTGGTCGGTGGCCAGGTAACGCTCCGGGTCGGTCGCGCGGCCGACCCGGATCCGGTTCTCGGTCATGGTCCCCAGCCAACCGCTAGCGGGCTGATGCCTCAACCGGTTTACGCGCATCCCACAGCCCAGTGTTGGCGTGTCCTGTTAACCGGCCTGGGTCAATCGTCCCTAGCTCGGGCCTTATCTGGAGGCCGTGGCACGTTTCGTCTGGCCATGCTTGGCTCGCGTCTGGTTTGCCTGTGCCTGCTTGGTCCGGGGTCCTTGCGTCCGCTTCTTGGGCGCCGCGGACCGCCGTGCCTTCTGGCGATGCTTGCGAACCTTCTCAGCGACCTTGAACGACCAGGCCGGCCGGGCGGCAATCTGCTCCGGGTCGATCTGCAGGTCTTCCATGACGGTGTCATACGTCGGTGTTTCGGGCATGGTTACTCCTCTCCCCGGGTGTTGGGTACCCCGGAACAAAACCGCCCAAACACCGACCTGGCCAGTGAACGCCGTCACCGACCACGGCCGATCTCGTCAGCCTTCATTTGGAGGGAGAAGGCCGCGGCAAGCAGGGGCAGTAAGGCGAAGAGGTACCTGCCTGGGAAGTCCGCCTCGTGGTACTCATCCGGCGTCGACCGTAGCCAGACCACGACCATGAGCACCGCGAGGACGAAGGCGGCAAAGTACAGGGCGCCTGCGACGCCGTTGAGTGCATCTTTGGCGACCGCCCGAATGGTCTCCGCGTGCACGAGGCTGGGGTCGGTCTGCTCTGGCTCTTTCACGTCGTCTCCTCGTACGGGCCAGGGCAGCCTGGGCCTCTCGCGGGCCAACGATCCTTCGCTGTGTGGGTCACGCCAGCGAGGGGGCGACGGCGGGCCGTCGGAGCCGGGTCGTGACCCCTGAGGTCAGGCAGCCAAGAAAGTGGCGATGAGGATGCAACCGACTGTTGCTCCGGGGCGTAATGGGATCAGAGACAAATCACCTTTCTGTCGTTCGGGGGAAATTCCTATGCAGATCAGTCCACGCGCCCGCCGACTCGCCGCCGCCTTCGGCGCGGTCACCGCCGCGCTCGCCGTCACCGCCACGACCCTCCAGGCTCCGGCCCAGGCCAACCCCAACCACATCGACCCCGCGGCGCTCGAGCGTGGGGCCGCTCCCAAGGTGGCGCGCCTCGTGGGGGACACCATCCGTGACGGCGACCTGTCGATCCCGGTCGCGAAGGCCCACGGTCACCTCGACCTGTGGACGACAGCACGCGGGTACGTCGTGATCGACAACCTCCCCTACCAGACGCAACCGTTCCGCATCACCACGGTCAAGCGCACCGGAGAGCGCACGGTGATCGCCCGGCCGGACTTCGTCTCGGGCAGCGCCGTGTCCCCCAGGGGCACGCGCCTGGCGTGGTCGAACCGCGTCGGCGACCTGGGCACGCGCACCGTCGTCAAGGTGGTCGACCCGAACACCGGCGCCGTGAAGGGCAGGCGGATCTTCAAGAACGCCGACGTCGTCGCGGTCACCGGCAGCCGGGTCCTCCTCACCAGGAGCCGGAAGGGGGACAACACGACCACGGCGTGGTGGAACTACGAGCGCAACACCGTGCGCGAGATCGCGACCAGGCTGGCCGAGCGCGCCGACCTGAAGCACGACCTCGTCGTGTTCGCCAGCACCAAGAACCCGGAAGGCTGCGGGTGGGTCTCACGCCTGTCCGACCCGACAGACACGATCCGGCGCTTCTGCAGGTTCACGCCGCACGCCTGGTCCCCCGACGGCAAGCGGGTGCTCTCCACGCACACGTACTTCGACTACCCAGGCACCGACCGGTGGCTCGTGAAGAACGCCCGCACCGCCGAAGTCATCGCCGCCTACAACGGCCGGCTCGACTGGGACGTGGCCTGGGAGGACAACGGCCACTTCCTCACCATGGCGCAGAGCGACGAGGGCAAGGCTGCCGTGATCCGCTGCACGCCGACCGGCGAGTGTGAGCGCGCCAGCCGGATCTGGGACCGTGCCATCGACCTCGACGCGTACTACGTCGCGCCGCCGGTGGTGCTGTCGAGCAACTGACGTCCCTGAGGCGGGACGAAGGGCGGGACGAAGGGCGGGATGCGTCTCGGCGCGTCCCGCCCTTTCGTCTGCCTACGCGTCCGGGGCATCCCTGTGGTCTCGCGACTTGAGCCGTGCGGCCTGCGTGGCGAGGTAGTGCTGTTCCGGAAGGCTCGTCGTACGACTGGCAGCCGTGCGGTAGTGCGCCAACGCGGCTTCGGTGTCCCCGGCCATCTCCAACAGTTGGGCACGGACCGCGTCGAGGGGGTGGTGACCGGACAGCGCCTGGACCTCCTCCTAGCCGGATGCGCACAGGGTGACCCGTTCTGGCGCATCGAGCGGTGAGAGCTCGCCGACAGCGGTCCTGGTGACCGGTTGTGGCGGTCCGCAAAAAAGTCCCGATGTATGTGATGTGTAGGAAAGCGTCACGAAGGGAAGATTTCCGATGTTTTCGGCGCGCGGTCGGTGAGGTCCACCGTCCTGGCCGTACTCGGGAGGTACGCAGTGACCAGAGATACCAAGAGCATCGCGATCGGGGTCTTCCTCGCCCTGGTCGCCTTCCGGTTGTTCGAGATGGTTTGGCGCGAGATCGAAGGAAGCGTCGAACTGCCTGTGTTGCTCGTCATCCTCGCGGTCGTCGCGGTCGCGATCTACGCCGCCACCACCAAGAGAACGAAGTCGCGGCGCTAGGAATCAGCGACGCGTAGCCCCGAGGCCATGCCCCACGACTAGAAGATCTCCTCGCAGCCGTGGCCGCCAAGTAGCCAGGGGTTGATGTGGACGCGGTCGGAACCGGGTCCGCACCAGACGAACACCAAGTAGAAGCCGGGCGTCCTCTCCGGGGTCGCGATGACGTCGTTTCCACTGCCGGCGTACACCCGGTCGTGTCCGCTTGCCCGGTGTCGAACTCCGCGCCGAGCACGGAGTCGCGTCCTTCTTCACCTCCGACGTGTAAACGGGGTGCCGCGCTGGGGCGTGCAACTTACGTGAGCACCGATGCGACCGCGTTGTTGCCCAGGGGCGTCGACACCGTCCTCCGGGAGCTCTGCGCCGCTCACCTGGAGGACGCATCGTGAACGACTTCCAGGGTTCCGCCAAGGACGAGCGCCTGCGCCGTCTGCTCAACGACGCGGTCTCCGACGTCGATCCGCTCGACACGCTGGACTCGATCCGGTCTCGAACGGGGGTGAGCTCGTCTCGAGCGAAGCAGCCGTGGTTCCTCGGTGTCGGCGCCGCGGTCGTGGCCACGGCCGCCACCATCGCCGCCGTCGCGGCCATCGGCGGGAACCCTGGCATCACCGGCACACGCGACCCTCACCCGACCGAGTCGGACGCGGCCTGCCAGTCCCCCCAAAGCACGGAACCGCCATCACCTTCCGAGGAAGAGCCGTCCCCTTCCGGCAACCCCTCGGACTCCGCGTCGTCCCCTCGCGTGGAGGAGATGGCGGTTCCGGTCTACTTCCTCGGTGAGGCGGGCGACGGCCTCCGCCTCTTCCGAGAGCTCCGCTACTTCGAAGCCACTGAGTCCAACCGTGGGACCGCTGCGGTGTCCCTGGCGTTGGGGCCGGCCTGCGACCCGGACTACCGAAGCGCCTGGCCGACCGGCGTCGAGGCACGCTCAGTGTCCCGCGACGGTGACGTGATCACCGTCGACCTCGGCCGTGACGGCAGCCTGCGCGAACCCCCCGACCGGATGTCGGCGGATGAGGCCTCCCTAGCGGTGGAGCAGCTCATCTACACCGCCCAGGGAGCCATGCAGATGGGTCGCCGCCCGGTGCAGTTCCTGGTAGACGGACAACCCACTGACACGCTGCTCGGCATCCGCACGTCCCAGCCACTGAGGGAAGCCGCCGCCTCCCAGGTCCTGACCCCGGTCTGGGTCGATGAACCTGTCCAAGGGGCCACGGTCAGCAGCCCGTTCCAGGTCTACGGCGTGGCAGCGGCCATCGAGGCGAACGTGCAGTGGGAGCTGCGCCAGGGCGACACGGTGGTTCGGAGCGACTACGCCACCGCCGCGGAGTGCTGCACGCACGCGTCGTACGCCTTCCAGGTCACGGCTCCCCCGGGCAAGTACACCATCGCCGTTAGCGATACCAACGAGTCGAGCGGCGAGGGCTTCCCGCCCACCGAGGACACCAGGACCGTCATCGTCGTCCGGCCCTAGATCGGCGACTGGCCCGAGCACAGCAGGCCTCGTCGCCGCCATCGTGGCGGGAGTGCCTGCCCAAGTCGCGTTGACCCTCATGCTGCGGATCAACCCGCTGCACCTGCACACGCGCCTTTCAACGCACTGCTTGACCTTCCAGCGGCCCCGGCCATCGACCGGGAACGGGTGGCATCACCTCGGCTTCTCCGCGGGTCTGCTCGGCTCGGCCCTGAGCTCCGTCGTCGGGTCGGAGGTCTCCTTGCAGTACGTCGGGGGCGGCCTCTACTTCGCACTGGCCCGGACAGCGACGGGGATCGGCGCCCGGCTGACGGTCTGATGTTCAGCCTGGACCGTGAGGGCTCGATGTCTGTAACGAGTGCTGGGGTCTGCAACGGTCACGTGTCAGGAGGGAGTCCTCGTCCCCCTGCCCCGTCCGGACCCACATCCAGGGGTCCGGGCGGGGACAAGCCTTCTCCGCCCGGGCACGGACCGAGCACCGATCGGCATGGCGCGGCTTGGCGCGGCTTGGCCGCCGTCGGGCCCTGTCGTGGCCGGCCTCGCCACGTACGCTGCTGACATGCCGGACGGGAGCCGGACAGCCCGGATCGAGGACGTGCACGAGCTGGCCTTGGCCATGCCGCATGTCACGGTCGACTACGGGACGCGTGACAACCCGATCTACCAGGTGGGCGGCAAGTCGTTCATCTTCTTCCGCAATCCCCGACCCGACGCGGTGGACCCCGTCACCGGCGAACGCTACCTCGACGTGATCGTGTTCTGGGTCGCCTCCGAAGCCGACAAGCAAGCACTGGTACTGGACGAGTCGTCGCCCTTCTTCACCACGGCGCACTTCGACGGCCACCCGTCGGTGCTGCTACGGGCGAGCCGGATCGGTGAGCTGACCCGACAGGAGCTGGCCGAGCTCGTCCAGGATGCCTGGCTGTCACGCGCGTCAGCGCGCAGGGCGGCAGCCTGGCTCAGCGAGATGCGCACACAGTGACCTGTTCTGGCGAGTCGGGCCGTTGGCCTCTCGCCGGAAACGGTCCCGGTGACTGGTTGTGGCGATCGCAGCGCGGCGACCGCAACTCGGCGATGGCGCGCGGACCGCCGTCTCGCGATCCGCGCGCCACCAGCCAGGACCTACTCGTAGCCGAGGATCTCCTTGCGCTTCCGGCTCCAGGCCAGCGCGGAGTCGATCCCGTCCTCGATGGTCAGCGACGAGGTCCAGCCGAGCACGTCGCGTGCCTTGTCGACGTTCGCGAAGGCGCCGACCGCGTCACCGGGGCGAGGACCGGCCTCCTTCAACGGAACCGGCTTCCCGAAGACATTCTCGAAGGCCGTGACGAGCTCGCGCACGGTGACGCCGTCGCCCGTGCCGACGTTGATGATCGTGCTCGGGGCTCCGACCTTCTCGAGCACCTTGTCGAAGCCCTCGACCGCAGCGACGTGTGCCCGCGCGAGGTCCCACACGTGGATGTAGTCGCGGATGCCCGTGCCGTCGCGCGTCGGGTGGTCGACGCCGGTGATCGTGAACGCGTCCTTCTGCCCCTGCGCTGCCATCACCAGCTGCCCGACGACGTGGGAGGGCTCGCGTGCGTAGACACCCGACTCGAGGTCGGGGTCGGAGCCGATCGGGTTGAAGTAGCGCAGGATGACCGCCCGCAGCTCGGTCGCGGCCGCGATGTCGGTGAGCATCTGCTCCATCATGTGCTTGGTGCGGGCGTACGGCGACGGCGGGTCGAGCGGCGCGGTCTCGTCCACCTCGAAGCCCTCGACCGTGGCGTAGAGCGACGCGGACGACGAGAAGAGGACACGCGGCTTGCCGAGCTTCACGAGCTGGTCATAGAGCTCGAGCGACTTCGCGACGTTGTCGCGGTAGTACTCGTAGGGCTGCTCGACCGACTCGGGTACGACGATCCGCGCGGCCATGTGGATCGTGCAGTCGATGTCCGGGTGCTCCTGCACGATGCGGGTGAGCAGGTCGCGGTCGGCGATGTCCCCCTCGTAGAAGATGCGGTCCCTGACGAACGCCTTCGGCCCGTTCAGGAGCGAGTCGAGGATGATCGGGGTGTGGCCGGCTGCTTCGAGCGCCTTGGCCGTGGTCGAACCGATGTAGCCGGCACCGCCGGTGACGAGAACCTTCATGCTGCACGACCCTAGCGGCTCCGACGTACCCGACCGCCGAGCGACGCTTCGGGGAGTCGGCAGCCCTCCTGAGGCTCAGCGGATGGTCACTGCCGGACGGCGGGGCCGGCGGCGAGCCACCACGCGGCAGCTTCCTTCTGCCACTGAGGAGCGTTCGCGGACTTCGCGATCACCTCGAGGCCGGGCGAGCCGCTCATGCCGAGGGCGTAGATCTTCGCGCGCTCCTTGGGCGACCAGGTCTGCCCGAGCGACGACCGCAGGGCCTGGTCGGAGTACTCCGTGAACGTCAGGTGGCCGATGCCCTGGGCGATCGGCACCGCGACCTCGTTCACCGGATCGTCGATGAACCGCAGCATCCGCATCCGGTGCTCGTCGGTGCACAGGTAGCGGACCGTGGTCGCGGACCGGATCCGCAGCCACGGCGGGCACTGCTCGTTGTGCAGGAGGCTCAGCAGCTCGTCGGTGACACCGTCCCCGAACGGAGACGCCGAGATCAGCAACGACGCGAGATGCCGGCGCTCGGAGTCGCGGTGGAACAGCGCCTCCCGGATCAGCCGGGCGAGCATCCGGTCCTCGTCGTACGCAGGCTGCTTCGGCATCCGGCTCCGGGCCGCCTCGGCCAGCTCGTACGACATCGACTTCGCCTTGCTGGCGACCATCTCCTCACCGTGCTCGACGACGTAGCCGAGCTTGCGGCGGCCCGCCTTCGTCGCGGCGTTGGTCAGCGTCGAGCGCATCCCCTCCGGCAGGCTCGCGATCAGCTCGGCGAGGTCCTCCCCTGCCTTGGTCGGGTTGGCGCGCCAGAGCCGGAGCACCGTCATGTCGAGCCGGGTGCGCTCCTCGGTGCTGAAGTCCCCGGACGCCACCTTCTGCGTCGCGAGCCAGATGGCGAGCGCGCGGGCATTGTCCGTCGGCGGGTTGTCGATCATGTCGAGCACCAGCCGCGCGGCATCCCGGGTGGGCAGGCGGTCGAGCAGGCCGACCGGGTTCATGATCACCTGCACACCGGGGACGGCGAGGTACTCCGCGATCGCGTCGACCATGTAGTCCTGCGCCCTCACGACGGAGGCGATGTTCATGGCGGCGGTGCTGTACTGCCGGTAGGGCACGCGCAGCGACCGGGGCAGCACGTAGATGATCTGATGGGCCAGCGTCTCCCAGCTGCTCGCCCGCAGGTGCACCAGCGGCGCCGCTGCGAGGTGCCAGCCCAGCGCCTGCCAGTCGACGGCCAGCGCCTTGCCCTCCTCGGCCAGGTCGAGCAGGTCGTCCAGCCTCACGGCGAACTCCCTGCTGGACGGGTCCAGCTGGGGCCGCACCACCTTCGTCTTGACTCCGGGGATCGCGGCGCGGATGTAGCCGGTCAGCGACGAGATCCGCCCCAGCTCGAGGCCGAGCGCCTGCTCGTAGCAGGACATGCCCTCGTAGGAGACGGGGATCTCGCCCGACTCCCACCGGCTGACCAGGCTCCGGCTGGCGGGGAACCCTGCCTCTGCCAGGGCGGAGACGAAGTGCCGGCCGTCGGCGAACACCGGGTCCTCGTGGTGCAGCCGCGACATTGCGAGGAGCCACCCGATGCGGGCGTCGATGTCGATCTTCGACGAGTTCAACGGCGTGCCGTCGAAAGCGATGCGTTGCATCCTTCCGGGACGGCGCGCGGAGGTCATCGTGGACCCTTTCGAAGTGCTCTTCAGTGTGCTCGTGAGGTTGTGATCTAGCGAAGCATAAGGGTGCGCGCCAGGGCAGCCCCAGAAGCAACACCTGGGGCGTCGCCCGAGTGGGGTACGCCGGACGCATCCCATCCATTCGTCGGAGATAGCCAAGTTTCGGTAAAAACCCGCTCATCGCGTTATATGCGGTGCGACTCTCGCAGGATGCTGGCCAGGCACAAGGTGCTCTTCGCGCTGCTGGGGCTGGGGGGCCTCCTGTTCGCTGCCGTCGGTGGCTGGGCGGCGTACCTGAACCACCAGATCAGCGCCATCCCGCGCATCGACCTCGACCTCGACTCCGACCTCGGAGTCGGCTCCGCGGGTCGGCACGAGCGCCCCCCGCGCCCAACGGGAAAGGCCGCGGAGTCGGTCAACATCCTCGTCGCCGGCGTCGACTCCGGGGAGTCGTCGCGGATCCTGGATGAGCTCGCGGACGGCGCATGGGTGCCGGGCTCGCACCGCAGCGACGTCATCATGGTGCTCCACATCAGTGCCGACCGGCGGGCGGCGTACGTGATCTCGGTCCCCCGCGACACGTGGGTGTCCATCGACGGCTACGGCATGAGCAAGATCAACGCCGCCTTCTCGTACGGCGGGCCGCCGCTCTTCGTGCAGACCCTGGAGCAGTTCACCGGCCTGCGCATGGACCATCTCGCCGTCGTCGACTGGGCAGGGTTCAAGGGCCTCACCGACGCGCTCGGTGGCGTCGAGATCGAGAACGCGGATGCCACCGGGACGACCACGCTCGACGGGGAGGAGGCGCTGGCCTACGTCCGGGAGCGGTACAGCCTGCCCCGCGGCGACCTGGACCGCATCCAGCGCCAGCAGAACGTCCTGCGGGCCCTCTCCGACCGGCTGATGTCGTCCGGCACCCTCTCCAACCCGATGAAGCTGACCGACGTACTCAAAGCCGTCACCCACAGCATCGCCGTCGACAAGAACCTCACCAACGAGCGGATGCGCGAGCTGGCGCTGTCGATGCGCGGGCTCCGCGGTGGCGACGTCACCCAGATCACCGTCCCGGTCGAGGGGTTCGACCGGATCGGCGGGCAGAGCGTCGTGCTCGTCGACCAGGGCAAGGCCAAGGAGCTGTTCGGCGCCGCGGTGGAGGACGAGCTCGACGACTACGTCGCGACGCACGACGTCGACATGCTCCCCGCCGCTGCCTCTGTGCGCTGACCCGGCTGACCTGCGGCCCGACACCCCGCCGAGCCTGGCTGAACTGCTGCCCGACCCCGCCGAGGCTGCGTGCGCGATGGGGGCGGGTTAGTCCGTGAGCAAATGGTTGTCTCGCGGCGCCCAGACAGCCGGATGCTCACGAACTAACGACGTTCGCCCGCTTCGGCAGCCCTCGTCGACTCTGGTGGGGGCTGGCGCGTGTTCGCCGAGGGAAGACGGGTTTCCCCTTCCCACTGAAGCCGCGCGGCGCGCACGCTGGAGGTGCGACCCAGGAGGACAGCCTGATGACGAACCGACCTCAGCCCGCCGTGAACGGTCCCGTCGCCCAGCCCCCGAGGGGCCAGCCCTCGACCGGCCAGCGCTCGACGGGCCAGAGCTCGACCGGTCAGTGGCCACCGGAGGTCCCGCCCTTCCGACCGCCCGTCCCGCCCACCGAGCCGCCGGAGCGGGAGCCCTTGCCCCCACCGACCCCCATCCTCCCCTCCTGGGAGGAGCCTGACCCGCGGGCGTTCGAGCACGACCTCGCCAACCGCCTGCTCGAGCAGCGGGTGATCAGCATGTCCGGCCACCTCGACCAGGCCACGGCGAACCAGGTCGCGAGCAGGCTGATCCTGCTGGACCGCCAGGGTCAGGAGCCGGTCACGCTGCACCTGTCGTGCCCCGAGTCGGATCTCGACGCGTCCCTCGCGCTCGCGGACGCCGTCGACCTCGTCGCCGCGCCCGTCCATGTCATGGTGCGCGGCACCCTGCGCGGCCCGGCCGTCGCGGTGCTGTGCGCGGCCGCCGAGAGGGCCGCGCACCGGAACACGCTGTTCGTCCTGTCCCTGCCGGACACGTCGGGTGAAGGTACGGCGATGCAGCTGGCCGGGCTGGCGGAGCAGTACCTGCGCCAGGTCGAGCATCTGCGCCGCCGGGTAGCCGCGGCTACCGGCCAGCCGGAGGAGGATGTCGCCGCCGACCTGGAGTCAGGTCGTGTCCTCTCGGCCGAGGAGGCGAAGGGCTACGGCCTCGTGAACGAGCTCCTCTGAACCTCACGCCGGCGCGCGACGGCGATGAGGGCGTAGCCGGCGACCGCGCCGATCGTGTTCGCCACCACGTCGTGCGACTGCGGTGACCTACCGGGCAGGAACAGCATCTGGCCCAGCTCGATGGCCAGCGTGAAGCCGAGCCCGGCGACCAGCCAGGACCACCAGCCCCACTGCGGCCGGAAGGTCGCGCCGAGGAAGCTCAGCGGCATGAACAGCAGCACGTTCGTGACGAACTCCATCACGCCGGGTGTCACCCAGGAGGGCGCGCCGGACCCGATCAGGACCGCCGACATCCAGGTGACGGACTCCGACGGGACGTCGGCGGTGGGCGCGAAGACGATCGCCGCGACGACGAGGACGTAGATCCCCATCAGCGTCGCGGCGACCCGCCGCGAACGGATCACCGGAGCGTCGGACGGACGTGCAGGCCCACCTCTGGGTCGACGATGACCTCCTGCGAGGCGGGGATGCCGTCCACCTCGAGCTCGGCGTCGAGGCCGACGTTGCGCTTGACCATCGCCAGCGCGATCGGGCCGAGCTCGTGGTGCCGGGCCGACGTACCGACGAAGCCGACGGCCTTGCCGTTGAAGATCAGCTCGGCGCCGCGCGCGGGGAGGCGGTTGTCCGACCCGTCGAGGTGCAGCAGGGTGAGCCGCCGGGGCGGCCGGCCGAGGGTGTGCACGCGAGCCACGGTCTCCTGGCCCCGGTAGCAGCCCTTGTCCAGGTGCACCGCCGTGCCGATCCAGCCGGCCTCGTTCGGGATCGTGCGGTGGTCGGTGTCCAGGCCCAGACGAGGCTCGCCTCGGGCGATGCGCAGCGCCTCGAACGCCCACATGCCGCAGGCCGGGCCCGCGGCCTCGGCGTACTTCCCCAGCTCCGTGCGCGGGACGAACGTGTAACCGGAGTACGGCGCGCCCTCCACCCGCGACGCCGGACGCCAGGTGACGGCGACCTCGTCGGTCACGTCGGCCACCTCGACGCGCATCATGAAGCGCATCCTGTCCAGCCACTCCACCAGCGCGGTTGCCTCGCCGGGCTCCACGTGCGCGGTGAACGACTCGTCGTTGTCGACGCCGTACATGGCGTGCTCGACGTGCCCCTGCGGGCTCAGGACGAGTGCCGCGGTCGCGGTGTCGGGCGCCAGGTGCTCGAGGTGCTGGCTCGTCAGCGAGTGCAGCCAGGTCAGCCGGTCCGGCCCGGTCACGCGGATCACGCCGCGGTGCGACAGGTCGACGAAGCCCTCACCCGACTCGAGAGTCCGTTGCTCTGTGTTGAACGACCCGTAGTGCGCGGCCACGGGCGCGTCGAGACCATCGCCGGCAACTGCTCCGGGCAGGTCCAGCAGGGGGCTGCGGTAGGCGTCGTCCACGGTGCGCTCCTCGTAAATCGGTTCCTCCTGCACAACTGTGCCTTGGCCCGACTTGTTCCGTCCCGGCGGGTGCAGTGGTCCTGACCGTGACAACGGGGATGACGCACCTGGTGCTGAGAGACCCCTCGGGATGACTAAGCCGACGTAGGGGTTCTGCGCGTCACCGGAAACATGAAATGGACAGGCAATTACACACAAGAACCGAACAATAAGATGTTGATATCGGCCCTACGACATCTCGCCGCGAAACCGACTTCTGGCGAGCATGCGGATAAGTCATACCGATACCGGAAAGAATCGGGCCTGCAAGACACCCGCAAAGACCCGCAGATCGGACAATAGCCAACCCTGGCTTGCGAATCCCCCCGTGCGACCCAGCGCACACAAATCGCCGAAGCGGCGATTATCGAGACTTAGTGATCCCGCATCTGCTCCTCCGCGCGCGTTTTTGCGATGCATTTAACTGACTATTTCTTGCGGCTGCGCATGACTTTCCAATGGTCACGATTCGCCATTCATCCGTTCCCGCGACCGCTCCTAACATCAAGTGTCCCGCCGATCAGCCAGGGGGGTCTGCGGCCGGACACGCGAGGGGATGGGGATGAACATGCAGCGTGACTCTTCACGCGCGAGCACTGTTGATCGATCGCAGGATGGGAATCCACTGAACGCCTCTCGGCTCGCACTGCGCGACGTGGGCCGAGAGGCGTTCAGCCCCCTGTCCCCGGCGACGACCCCACGGGCAGGGCAGGACTTCAAGGGCTGCGCGGGACTGCTCATCGAGGCGGCTTCCGCGTTTGCGTCCGGGGTGCTGGTCACTCACATCGTCGCCGAGGCGAGTCCGCTGCAGGTCGTCGCCCTGTCGCTGTGGACGCTCATCGTCTACCACGCCGGCTGGACCGTGACGAGTCCCATCCGGCGTCACGTCAAGTTCATCTGGCACAGCACCGCGACCGTCTTCGCTCTTGCCGTCATTGCGGTCGCCATCGGGGTGGCCACACCGACGGGGCTCCGTGCGACGGTGGCCGCGGTGATCACCGCCTCGGCCGTCGCGCTCGGCGGCTCCGTCGTACGCCGGCTGACCCGCGACCCCATGCGCGTCCTCGTGGTCGGCGGCCGGTCCGACGTCAAGGCACTCGTCTCGCGGTGGGACCCCAGCCGCGCGGTCGACGTGGTCGCGGCCTGCGTTCTCCGCGCCGACGGACGGGACATCGCATCCGACGGCCAGGAGTTCGACGGTCCCGTCATCGGCTCCCTCGACGACATCCCCGCCACCGTCGAGCGGCTCGGCGTGGGTGCGGTAGCCCTCACACCGGGGGCGTTGGAGCCCAACGAGCTGCGCCGGCTCGGCTGGTCACTGGAAGGCAAGCCCGTGCACCTCTGGCTCGCCGGCTCCCTGGACGCGATCGGCGTGCACCGGATCAACCCTGGGGTGCTCTGTGGCCGTTCGATCGTCGAGCTGCGGCCCAGCCACGGGACCGGACTGCTGCGCGTGGTGAAGACGATGGCCGACCGCGTCGGGGGGCTCGTCCTCCTCACCTTCGCGGCACCCGTCCTCCTCGGGCTCACCCTCGCCGTGCGGCTCGACACCAAGGGCCCCGCATTCTTCAAGCAGGAGCGCGTCGGCCTCGGCGGTCGGCGGTTCACGATGTACAAGTTGCGCACGATGGTGACCGACGCGGAAGATCTGCGCGTGCCGCTCCAGCGGGCGAACCCCGACAAGATGCTGTTCAAGCTGCAGGACGACCCCAGGGTCACCCGTATCGGCCAGCTGCTGCGGCGGACCTCGCTCGACGAGCTGCCCCAGCTGATCAACGTGGTGAAGGGAGACATGTCCCTGATCGGCCCGCGCCCGGCGCTGCCGGAGGAGGTCGCGAGGTACGACGTCGACGCGCTCCGACGCCTCGTCGTCAAGCCTGGCCTCACCGGGCTGTGGCAGGTCAGCGGCCGCTCCGACCTCTCGTGGGAGGAGTCCTTGGCGCTGGACCTCCAGTACGTCGACAACTGGCGGCTCACCGACGACTTCCTGATCTTCGGCCGCACGGTGAACGCCGTCCTTCGCGCGAAGGGTGCCTACTGACGAACGAACGGCGCCGGCCCCACGACTTCCTCGTCGCACCCCCGAGGGCCAGTGCCGGATATCTCCCCCGCACATATGACTGATCCTTCGTGACTGGAAAGATGACACTCATTCGTTATTCACCTGGTGCCGTCGAACTCCTAGCCTCGGGTAAGAGGCCCGTGCATTGCTCGGGTGCCCGCTCGAGCCTCCACTGCGACGGGGGTAAGACCAGATGACCGACAACTACGGGCCCACCACGCTTCTCGTCGCGTCCTCGGGTGACGACCTGCACCAGCTCCTGCGGTTGTCGGACCGGCTGTCGCCGAGCAGCGGGCGGGTCACCTGGGTCACCCACGACCACGAGCGGGCCCGCGCGCTCCTGAGAGGCCAGCGGGTCGAGCTGGTCCCCTACGTGCCACCGCGTGGCTACCGGAACATGATGGGGAACCTGCCGATGGCGCGCGGCGTCCTGCGTCGCGGCTACTACGACCGGGTCGTCGGCACGGGCGAGGGGATCGCTCTGCCGCTGCTCACCGCGGCCCGCATGGCCGGGATCCCCTGCCACTACGTCGAGAGCATCGAGCGGGCGCAAGGTCCCAGCCCCACCGGTCGCATGCTGCGCCGCCTTCCGGGCGTCCACTTCTACACGCAGTACCCCGACTGGACCGACGAGCGGTGGAAGTACCGCGGCTCGCTGCTCGACGGCTACTCCGTCGACCGGCTCTACAAGTTCGCGGCCTCCCGGGTCGTCGTCACGCTGGGCACCTCGCCGCACGCGTTCCGTCGAGCCGTCAACCGGCTGCGCGGGGTGCTCCCCCAGGTGGTGGCGCCCGGGGCCAAGATCCTCTGGCAGCTCGGACGGACCGAGGCCGACGGGGTGACCGGCCGCGTCGTGGAGACGATCCACCGGTCCGAGCTGCGGCGAGCGATCACCGAGGCGGACCTGGTCATCGCCCACGCGGACATCGACGCCGCCCTCACCGCCCTCGACCTGGGCCGCCGCCCGGTGCTGCTCCCCCGGAGCCCCGCGTTCGGCGAGGACGTCGACGACCATCAGATGAAGGTCGCCAAGGAGCTCGGACGTCGAGGCCTCGCCATCTGGGCCGAGGCACACGAGCTGACACCGGACCAGCTCCGGCGGGCTCAGGCGAGCCGCGTCGTTCCCGCAGACAACGTCGAGCCCTTCGAGCTCGCGCCTGCACCGAAGTCCCGCACCGTCAGATGGCCGGGCCCGTCCGACGTACTCCCCATTCCGTGAGCTCCGGTTCCTGAGCTCCGGTTCCGTGAGCTCCGGCGCGCGACGCCTCTCGCTCAGCCGAACCGGTTGCTCGCCAGCGTGGCGGTGAGAAGCCCCAGCAGTCCGGTCTTCAAGAACGCCTTGGCGAGGATGAACGCGACCCGTGCGGCTATCCGTTCGACAGGGATCCGCTCGAACGGGATCCTGCGGATCGGGAGCGCGTCGACCGGCATCCGGTGGAGCGGGACCACGATCGAGCGCCGGTGGAGCCGCATGGGTACGTGCGTCATGTCGGCGGGCCCCCTCTGCTCGACGTTCTGGCGTTGTGAGGCGTCGAGTACCCGACGAACCAGGGTTCATGCCGCGCCCGCCCTGGGTCCCCCGTCACACCGGGTGACCATCGGCCCTGTCGTGTTCACGAGCCAGATCACGATTATCGAGACATGAGCAAAGCCAAGAGCATCGTGGGCGTCACCGCGGCGGCAGTCGCGGCGGGTACGGCGTACGGCCTCTACCAGCGGCCACGGATGGCCACCTGGGGCGCGACCCAGGCGGAGACCCTGGAGCGTCTCCCCGGTGACGAGATCGTCGCGGACCCGAAGTACGGCACCACCCACGCGGTCACCATCGACGCGCCGATCGAGAACGTGTGGCCGTGGCTGGTGCAGATGGGACAGGGCCGTGGCGGGCTCTACAGCTACGACCGGCTCGAGAACCTCGTCGGTCTCGGCATCCACAGCCTCGACCGGATCGACCCGACGCTGCAGCAGCTCGCCGTGGGTGACGTGATCCGCCTCGTGCCGGAGAGCGTCGAGCCACCGCTCCAGTTCGTCGTGTCGCGCATCGAGGCGCCGCACCTGCTCGTGCTCGGCCCGCCGGCCTCGCGGGAGGAGACCCTGGCCGCCGCGCTCCCCTACCCGACCTGGACGTTCCGGCTCTCGGAGGTCGACGAGGGTACGACGCGGATGGTGGTGCGGTTCCGCAGCGACTTCAAGCCGGGTGCGGCGTCATCGCTGATGAACAAGTACGCCCTCGAGCCCGTGCACTTCCTGATGGAGCGGAAGATGCTGCTGGGTATCAAGGAGCGCGCCGAGCACGCCGCCTGACTCCGCCGACTTGTCAGGGGGTGAGGGGCCATGACGCCACCACACCCTGACAACCCGGGGCTACGTGCAGTTCTTGCAGGTCCCGAAGATCGTCAGGTGGCCGACGTCCGTGGTGAACCCGTAGCGGTCTGTCAGCGACTCGCAGAGCGGCTCGACGACCTCGGGCTCCACCTCGATGACATCGCCGCACCCGCGGCAGACCAGGTGGACGTGGTCCGGGGTCGAGGTCGAGTGGTACGTCGGAGCGCGGTCGGTGATGTGGGCGTGGCGGACGAGCCCGAGGTCCTCGAGCAGCTCGAGGGTGCGGTACACCGTCGAGATGTTGACCGCCCTCGAGTCCTCGTGGACGGCGGCGAGGACCTCGTCGGGGGTGGCATGGCCGAGCCGTTCCACGGCCCGCAGCACCAGCTCGCGTTGCGGCGTGAGCCGGTAGCCCTTCTCGCGCAGCCTCGTCTGCCACTCCTCGGGCGAGGTCGGGGTCGCGTGCTCGTGGGCGCTCACGCCTCCGAGTCTAGGCGGGGCGGCGTCGCGGGTGCACCGCCGCCGCTTCGCAAGCGTTGTGGACCGTTGTGCGGCGGCATACCGCTTGAGAACGGGCTGTAACCCCGATTTACAAGCAGCCAGCGCAGTTAGCCGGTCAGCTTCACCATCTCCGCAGGATGTCGGTGTTCAGGTAGCCCGCGCGCACCCGCTGCGGGTGGTCGCCGACCTTCACCTTCGCAACGCGCTTGGCGGTGCGGTAGTCGATCACCACGACCTTGTCGGCACCGCTCACCGAGACCCAGCACTTGCCGCCGTCGGGGCCGTTGGTCGACCAGTACGGCTTGGGCCCCACGTTGATGATCTTGCGACGGAGGGTCTTGCGGTTCACGATCGCGGCGTAGTCGGACATGGTGCCCGCCGCGCAGAGCTTGGTGCCCGCCGCGTTGATGGCGAGGCCGTGGTGGGCAGAGTCGAGGACGTACTGCTCGCGCGGCAGCCCGTCGGTGCGGTCGGGGAGGTACGCGACCCGGCGTACCGCTCCTCGCAGCGGCTCGCCGTCGTACGTCCGCTTCGGATCCCGCGCCCGGGTGTCGAACTCGACGAAGCCGTGGTGGAAGGAGACCTGGAGGTAGACGAACCGCTCGTCGGGGGCGACCGCCATGGGACGGACCGCCGAGCTCATGTTCGGGTAGCCGGCCTCGGCGAGCTCCTTGCCCATGTCCCAGCGCTTGAGGATCTTGAAGTCGCGGTTGCGGACGATCTGGAAGTACCGCGCGCCCTTGCTGGTGTCGCCGACGACGCCGAGCTCGGACCGGTCGGTCGGGGTGTACACCCGGCCGATGCTGGCGTGGAAGATCCGCTTCCCGTCCTCGGTGTAGTTGTTCTCGTGCGGGGTGTCACCGGAGGGGAACTCGCGCAGCTTCTTGCCGGTGAAGATGTTCAGCTCGTGCACCTTGTTGGCGGTCGAGTCGCTCACGAGCAGCCGCCGGCCGTCCGGGGAGACGCCCATGTGGTCGGCGCGGTAGCCCTCCATCTCGAAGCGCCACACGATCTTGTTCGACTCGATGTCGATGCCGACCACGTCGGCGAAGCTCGGCCTGCTGACCGCGACCAGGCGCCCGTCGTGGGTGGTGAACATGTCGTCGGTGTACTGGTTGTGGCCCTCCCCGATCGCCTGCTGGATCGCGAGGAAGAACGCGAGCTTGTCGGGGCTGGAGGCGATCTCCGCCATCCGCGCGTCCTCGTCCGGGATGGTGTTGATGGTCCGGATCTTGCGGTAGCTGTGCGCGTCGACGATGGTGGCGGTGCCGTCCCAGTTGTTGCCGACGAACATCACCTCGCGGGTCCGCGTGGACCTCTTGATCCGCACCGTCGAGGACGTGGCTACGGCACTCGGCTGGAGGTCGAGGGGGCCCGCGGCGGCCGGGGACAGTGGCGCCCGTGACCTGCGACGCCGGCAGCCGGGCCGCGTCGGCCGACGCGAGCGAGGCCCCGGCGAGTGCGGTGGCGCCTGCCACCGCGGTGGCGAGGACGAGTACGGCGGTACGACGCATGCGCTGCTCTTTCTGAGGATCCGGACGACCGGAGGGTTCAACGCTTCGCGCGGACCGTGGTTACGCCGTCGAGACGCGACCAGGCAGCGTCTCCGGGCGCTTGCGACCTACTCGCACAGAATGTCGAGAGCCCGTTGAGCGTCGATACGAGCAGCCTCAGGTAGCCGAAACCACGCGGGATGCAGCCGGTCACCAAGGTGACGCTGAAGGTGCAGCAAACGCGAGCGGTCACTGCCGGACGCCTCATGGTCCGCAAAAGGGTCGTCCATACAGGCCAGAAGCACCGCGGCGTCAGCCAGATGGCGGTCTGGATCACGCGAGTCCGCCTTGTGGGCCGCAGCCTTGAGGATCAGGCCGCCGTAAACATCCGGAACGCTGACCGACGTGATGGTGCCGGGCGCGATGTCCAGCATCGCGTTCACGGTGCGGCGGAGCGCCTGGGTACCACCTTCGACCTGCACCATCTCGTAGCCGCGGAGCGGCGTGAGGGCTCGGGGAGCAGCATGGTCAGCGACGACGACGTCGACCACATCGCCCGGCCACGAGGTCACCATGTCGACCGTGTCGCTGCCGCGAACGAAACGATGGGCGAAGTTCGCCCGCGGGTCGATCGGAGGTTTCAGGTGGTAGCCCAAGGCGCCCAACGCATCGGCAACGGCGGCAGGCCGGCCGTCACCAGTTTCGACATGGACGATGAGATCGATGTCGCTGGTCGGGCGGATGGCATCGATCTGTTTGTGGATCGCGTGGAGTTGCACCATCAAACCCCCGATCAGCGTCCAGTACTCGCACGGGAGGACCGCCTCGATCTCGGCGACGTTCGACCAAGGGGGCGGCCAACCACCGGCCGCACCCTCAACCACGATGGTGGGCCGATCACTCATGGAGCCGGCCCATCGTCTGGTCGAGGACACTCAGTCCCGCTGCGCGTTCGCGGGCGTCGAGCGATCCGGCGAGGTCGAGGGCAGCCAACACGGAACCTTGAGCGGCGAGACGCTTGATGACTTCCAGGTCGAATGTCGTGACCCGCAATGTGACGTTCCAGTCCCAGTCATGTTCCAGGTGGTAGGTCCTTGACAGCCGGTTGCGCTGGTCGACGTCGACGTATCCCTCAACTCGGTTGCTGACCGGGGTCAGATCCGTCACCCCTGCGCTGCTGCCGCTGAGCACGATCTGTTCACGGATGCGGGTCATGGCCGCCGAGTGGCCTCGCATGCGTTGGATGGTCGCCCGGTTGCGAGTGCGGGCGACCAGGTCGACTGCGGTCATCGACCTCAGGTTTGCTTTGAGCCGGGAGCGCTGGGCCTGCCCTACCCAATCCGCACGGAAGCCGGAGAGAACCGCGACGGCCGCCCAAGCGGTCGCCTCCACCCAGGCTCGGTGATGGTCGCCCTGGCGTATCGCAAGCAGCTGGAGTACCGAGGCGTAGTCGATGCGATCCGTGCCCACGGCCTCCAGCTGACCGTTATGCACAAGCCGCTGCACCTGACGCGCACTCACCCCCAACCGGTTCGCGGCTTCGCTCGACGTCACCAGTGTCATACAGAAAGCGTCGTCGAAACGACGTTTTCTGTCAATGCCTCACCGCGGACATAGAAGCGCCCCCGATCCACGCGGGGGAGCAGGACCGGGGGCGCAAAGCGGCGCGCTTCCCGTCTCGGGTCAGGAAGCGCGCCTAGGAGAACTTTCGCACCCTCTTCCGGGCTCTGTCCGGAAATTGTGGAAAGTAGCGACCCACATTTTTCCTAGGCGTTCCTCGGCGCCGCCAGCCGCCTGGCGCGGGCGCTGAGCCGCAGCTCGCGCTCGTTGGGGACGAGCAGGAAGTCGTACCGGTCTCCGCGCCGCTCGATGGCCGATCGGAGTCGCCGCTCGCGCTCGACCGAGTCGGTCACGTCTGCCGGCACCCAGGCGAGCAGCGCCTTCTCGACACGGCGCCTGGCCCGCCACGGAGTCCACGTGGTCACCAGCAGGAGCACCACGGCGATGACAGCTGCCGAGACCGTCACCCACCTCCCCCACCAGGTCTGCCATGCGGCGTTCGCGACCAGGACGGCGACGAGCGCGTACGCCGTGCCGTACACCCAGGCCCAGCCTGCGGTCGTCGCCGCCGGATGAGTCGCACCGCGGAGCACCCATCCGCCGGCCACGGGCGCGACGTCCCGGGGCACGGCCGGTTCGTACCGGCGGAACATGCGGCCTCCGAACCAGGCCAGCAGCACGCCGGCCACCGAGGACACCCCGAGCACGGCGGTCAGCCAGAGCGCCATCTCGGTGTCTCCGGCCCGCTTCAGCTCGTCCCACCAGTCCCCGACGGCGTCCGCCACGTCGTCCCGGAAGGTGCCGGCGAGCCAGGCCAGGCCCACCACGACGACCAGGATCGCTGCCCAGACCGCGACAGCGAACCAGTCCCGGTTCCTCCGCCAGCTTTCGGGCAGATGCAGCGCGGAGCCGATGTGGTGTGCCAGGTCGATGGCCAGCGCCGCCGGCGTGCGCACCGGGTGGGGCAGCAGGCCGAGGAGCATCAGCCCGCCGACCATCGCAGCGATCAGGAGCAGGGTGGCCACGGCGGGCGTGCGCGCCTCGTCCGTCGACAACCGATGTCCGGCGAGCACCATCAGCGGGATGACCGGCGAGAGCAGGACCAGGCCATGCAGCATCGACCCGCTCCGCAGCGCGCCGTAGCCGAGTGCGGTCAGGAGTACGCCGGCACCGAGCGCGGTGAGCCACGCCGGGCCACCGGCGAGCAGGGTCAGGGCTACCGCCGCACCACCGGTGGCGAGCGCGAGCACGGCCAGCCAGCGGGCCATGCCGGAGCCGCGGGCGAGTCCGACGACCATCCAGTACGGCAGCATGAACGCGCCGCGGATCACCTTCGTGACGGGCCTCGCCGCCCCGACGCCGAGCCGGGGGCTGTCCAGGACGGTGACCCCGGCCGCCGCGGCGGCTGCGGTGGTGCTGACGATCTGGTCGCTCGAGCCCTCTCGGGAGAGGTCCTCGCGGCCGATCCCTGCCTCGTCGAAGGCCTTCAAGGCACGGAGCGAAAGCTCCAGCCTCGCTCCGGCCGGCAGGTCCGCGGCCTTCTCGACCTCGTCGAGCAGCCGCTGGTTGCTCTCCAGGAACAGCGCGCCGTTGCTCCGTGGGCTCGCGCCCTTGTTCTGGTCGTACTGGACGGAGCGGACCAGCGACGGAAGCTCCTCCAGGATCACGTCCGCGTGGACCGCCCACGCCACGTAGTCGGCCAGCGCGCGGAGGGTTCCGGTCGCGCGCTCGGGCTCGTCGACGCAGGCGCACAGCTCGTCGTGGGCCTTCAGCCTGGCGGCGGCGAGAGGCACGGGAAGCTCGCTGCTGGGGACGCCGAAGAGCTCGACGGTCAGCTCTTCGAGCCAGGCGTTCGCCACGGCGTGCCGGTCCCGGGCGAAGGTCGCCGGGGAACGTATCTCGAGCAGGCGGTTGATCCGCGTCGGCTCACAGATCGCGCGGGCGAGGATGCCGGCGGCGTCCATGCGGCCCCAGATCCAGTCGTTGACCCGCCAGGAGCGTTTCAGGAACCCCGAGAACCGGGCCAGCGAGTAGCCACCCACCTTGGCGTCGGGGTCGGTGCTCGTCACGGCGAACCCGTTCTGGGCGTGCAGGCTCAGCTGCACGAGCGTGATCGGCGAGTCGGTCTCCCCCGGCTCCTCGCCGATGCAGGCGGTGACCACCTCGAACGCGACCAGCCGGCCGAGCAGCCGGACCGACTCGTCGATCGGCTCGCCCTCCAGCCGCGGCTGCGAGAGGAGCTTCTCCCAGGCCGCTATCACCGCGTCATGGCCGGGGTCGACCGCTCGGGAGGCGAGCAGGGACGACGCCGCGGCCGCGATCCCGGCGACCCTCGTCGCGGTGAGCCGGACCTTGTTGCCGATCTCCGGCACCGCAGCCTTGGCCCCGGACCGTGGCGAGCCGCCGGTCATGTGGCCGGCGTACCCCTCGAGCCGGGCCCTCCAGTAGCCGACCGTCGCGCCGCGCTGCGGCCGGATGCCACGCCCCGCGCCGACCTCGGTCTCCATGGCCGCGTCGAGGCTCGCGTCGAGCTCGGCGCGGCAGAGCCGGATCTGGTGCCGGCACTCGTGCAGCTCCTCGCGCAGGCTCTTGACGACCTCCGACGACGCGGGGCCCGCCACCTTCGCCATCTTCTGGACCAGCTCGAGCACGGCGTTCGCGACCCGGTCCACGACACCCATCCCCCAGCCCCAGCCGGCCCGGGTCTCGCCCCACGTCTCGCTGTCGGCCGGCGCCCACTCGACCTCGTGCTCACCGTTCGCCGGTGACCACCATCGCCACTCGTAGGGGACGTACGGCAGCCATCTCGCCCCTGGGCTACCGGCATGGTCGGAGTACTCCCGCTGCGCCCGCTCGATGACCGCCCGCAGCTGCGCCCACGTGAGACCGGGGACCGGAGGGAACCGGTTGACCAGGTCCCGGGCAGACCTCCGGATGCGCAGGTCCCAGTAGTGGGGCTGGAGCTCCTCGGCCAGGCGGAACAGCGCCGCGACGGGCCGGTGGTCGTTCCCCGGGCCGGCCAGTGTCGTGAGCACGTCGCTGCGGGTGCCGCGCACCGCGCCGGCCCGCCGGTTGTGCTCCTCGATCTCCTCGACGAAGGTGCGCGAGCTCTGGCTTCCCCGCGCGGCGAGCAGCCCCATCGCGGCCGCCGCTGCCGTGGGCGGTTCCGAGAGCCGGTCGGGCTGGTCGTGACCGGGCTTCGGCGCGTGCGGGTAGATCAGCAGCAGCAGCCGTCGTACGTCGGTCTCCGCCGGCATCTGGTCGATCGCCTTCAACGCCGCCTGGGTCGGCGTGTTGACCAGCAGCCCACCGTCCACGCCGTACCGCGAGGTGTCGCGCACCGTCCCTCCCGGCTGCTCCTGCCACACCCCCTGGTCGGCGTACGACGCCTGCCTGTCCCGCGGCGACCTCCACGAGACGACGTCGGACATGTCCGGGCGGTCGTCCGGCGCCTGCGCCCTGCCGGCGACGGGGATGAAGCTCGGCTCGAACGCGACCGGGAAGCTCGCCGTTGACCGCGAGGCCAGTGCGAGCTGCTCCACGGTGTAGCCGATGTTCGCGTCGTCGAAGGGGTCGGGTGCGTCCGACGTACTCGTCTCCGCGGTCGGGCCGCGCCGGAACTCGAAGCGTGCCTCGTGGACCGTCTGCTCCAGCCGCTCCCCGAGCCCGTCGACGGTCTCGACCGGGACACCGCGCAGCAGCGAGGTGGTGATGGTGAGGTCGATCGGGCGGTCCTCCGGCGTGTGCTCCTCCCACTCCGCGGCGGTACGTCGGAACGCCTCCTGCATCCGGGGCAGGAAGTACGCGTCACCTTGCAGCAGCGAGGTGGGCTGCCCCGTGAACGGTGGGGTGAGGAGCTGCTCGATGTCGCCCTGCTCGGCCCACAGGTCGCGCAGCAGGGAGAGGCTGGGGCTCTTCCGGTTGACCTGGGCGAGGGCGAGCAGCGCGCCGTTGATGCCGCCGGCGCTGCTGCCGGTGATCACGTCGGCCCGCGCGGACCGGATGGAGAGGTGGTCGAGGAGCGAGTCGTAGCCGGGGCCGGCGCGACGGGTCAGCCGGTCGATCTCGTGGACCGCGCCACCCATCCACACCGCGAGGCTGACCCCGCCGTTCAGCACGACGGCGAAGCGAAGGTCCTGTTCCGGCTCGGAGCCGCTCCTGTGGTCCGCCATGTCACCCCCGCGAGGATCTACCTCGACGATAGGGGTCGGCGGGGACAGACGTACCGGAAACGACCTACTGGCGGACCAGGCGTCCCCACAGGTGGGGCTGGAGGTCCTGCCCCACCGCGGCCATGTCGTAGGCCCAGAGCAGGTCGCCCTCGACCAGGCCGTAGAGACGGTGGCCGGCGACGTACTCCTTCGCGCTGTGCGTGCGCGCGACGGCGTCGGTGGTGATCTCGACCTTGGCGCCCTCGGCGTTGCCGTACCAGATCTCGACGAAGCCGGTGTTGTGCGTCATCACGACCTCGAGGGAGCCGTCCGCCTTGGACCGGAAGAAGCCGGTCTCGATCGCGGCGTCACGGACCTTGTTGCCCTCCTCGTCGACGATCCAGGCCCGGCTCATGTAGTGGAAGAACGGCCGGCCGTCGTGGGTGAAGATGACCTCCTGACCGAACTGGAAGGGCTCGATCGTCGGGTAGTCGCCGTGCCCGTTGCCGCGCCACGTGCCCAGGAGCCAGGCGATCGGGGCGCACTCGGGGTGCAGGTCTGCGGGGAGCTCGAAGGCCATGTGACTAGCGGTTGTCTGCCTTGAGCAGCTTGTAGACGACGAGGAGCGAGACGTAGCCGGTCAGGACGACGACGCCGGCCATCAGCGCGATGAAGAAGGCTTCCATGGCGCCCGAGTCTATCGGCGCTTGATCTGCAGCAGCTCGCGGGCTTCGTCACACGACATGGGGGTGCGCTGCGCGATCCTCCCGAGCTCCACGACGCGCTCGACGAGCTGCGCGTTGTGCTCGACCGGGACGCCCTTGGCGAGGGTGAGCACGTCCTCCATGCCGACCCGCAGGTGGCCGCCCTTGCTGAGCGCGGCGAGGGCGACGGTCAAGGTCGAGCGACCGATGCCGGTGGCGGACCAGGAGGTGACCGCGTCGGGCAGGGCGTTCACGGCGGCGACCAGCGCGTCCGCGGTGCCCGGCATGCCTCCGGGGACGCCCATGACGAGGTCGCAGTGGACGCGACCGCCGTACGGGAGGCCGTACTTGTCGAGGAGGCGGTGCAGCGCACGGACGTGGCCGAGGTCGAACAGCTCGAACTCGGGCACGACCTCCCGCGCCTGGGAGAGCTGGTAGAGCTCGGTGATGAACGGCCACGGGTTCATGAACACGTCGTCGCCGAAGTTCGTCGTGCCCATCGTGAGCGAGCAGGAGTCGGGCTGGGCGTCGAGCACCTTGAGCCTGCGCTCGAGCGGGTCGTGCACGGAGCCACCCGTGGAGAGCTGTACGACGAGGCGGGTCTGCTCGTGCAGGGCGTCGACGGTGTCGGTGAGCCGGTCGAGGTCGAGGGTCGGCCGGTGCATCTCGTCGCGGATGTGCACGTGGATCATCGCGGCTCCGGCCGCCTCGCAGCGCTGGGCCGTCTCCACCAGCTCGGCCAGGGTGGTCGGCAGCTGCGGGCAGTCGTCCTTGCTGGTCTCGGCGCCCGTGGGGGCGACGGTGACGAGCAGCTTGTCCCGGTGGTCGGCGATGACGGTCATGGGCGTCATCGTGTCAGACTTCAGGCCGCCAGTCGATCTCCATGACAGGAAGATTTCCCGATGCGCGCCGTTGTTCAGCGAGTTCTTAAGGCATCAGTCACCACTGACGGGAAGGTCGTCGGCTCGATCGATGCACCCGGCCTGGTCGTGCTGCTCGGTGTCACCCACTCCGACGGGCCGAAGGAGGTGGCCTGGATGGCGCGCAAGATCTGGGAGCTGCGGATCATGCGCGACGAGAGGTCGGCCTCCGAGCTGGACGCCCCGATCCTGGTGGTCAGCCAGTTCACGCTCTACGGCAACGCCCGCAAGGGCCGACGCCCCACCTGGAACGCAGCTGCTCCCGGACCAGTCTCGGAGCCGGTCTACGACGAACTGTGCAGTGAGCTCGAACGGCTCGGAGCGACGGTCGCCCGGGGCAGCTTCGGCGCGGACATGGTCGTCTCCCTCGAGAACGACGGGCCCGTCACGTTGCTTCTGGAAACGGAGTGACGCAAGTGGTGCGAAATTTGCGTGCTTGAAGAGGTCTGTCCCTAAACTCGAACGGCTACCTCCGGTGTCTGACGCATCGTTTCGCGCTCAGGTGGTAGAAGTGTGAACAACGTGGGAGTCAGATGAGCGGGAAGCATGCGCACGGGACGGGCGGCGGTCGCAACAGCGACGACGGCCAGTTCAGCACCGTCGCCAAGGGCCGATCATCCGGGCGCCGGGTAGCCGACCAGTCGTGGTTGGCCCGGCATCGGGTGCTCATCGCCGTGCTCATGTTCGGGACCGTGCTCCTCGCATCCTGCGGCGGCTGGGTCTTCTACCTCAACGGCCAGCTCTCCAACGTCGCCCGGGTCGACCTCGACCTCGACGAGGGCCGCCGACCCCAGCGTGCCGCGAGCGCCGAGAAGGGCGCCATCAACATCCTGATGGCGGGTGCCGACGCGGGGAACGGCCCCTCGATCGCGGACGCCGTGGCCGCCGACGACTGGGACCCCGGCTCCCACCGTAGCGACACGATCATGGTCCTCCACATCACCGCCGACCGGAAGGAGGCCTACCTGGTCTCCGTGCCGCGCGACTCCTGGGTCGACATCGAGGGCATCGGCCCCAGCAAGATCAACGCCGCCTTCTCCGAAGGCGGTCCCTCCCTCTACGTGCAGACGCTCGAGGAGTTCACCGGCCTCCGGATGGACCACCTCGCGATCATCGACTGGAACGGCTTCAAGGAGCTGACCACCGCGATCGGCGGAGTCCCGGTCTACATTCCCGAGGACATCTACGACTCGTCGCAGGGCGTGCAGTGGTACGCCGGGACCGAGGAGCTCGAGGGAAAGCGCGCACTGCAGTACGTCCGGATGCGCTACGGCCTCACCAACGGTGACTTCGACCGGATCAAGCGTCAGCAGAACTTCCTGCGCTCCTTCATGAAGAAGATGCTCTCCAACGGCACGACCAGCAACCCGATCAAGCTCACCAACGCCGTCGAGGCGATCGTCAAGTACCTCACCGTCGACTCCGACTTCAGCAACGGCGAGATCCGCAGCCTGGCCCTGTCTCTCCGCTCGCTCGACCAGAAGGACGTCACCTTCATGACCGCTCCCATGGAGCGGTACGACAACATCAACGGCCAGAGCGTCGTGATCATCGACGAGAAGAAGACCAAGGAGCTGTTCCAGGCCGTCGCCGACGACGACATCGACTCCTACTTCGAGAAGTACGGCAAGGACGGCTCGCTCGGCAAGGCGCACGAGGTCCGCTGACCGCCGGACATAGGATCTCTCTTCCGCGCTGCTCTGTAGCGCCTGAACCCAGGGGGAGCCCATGTCACGACCATCCATCCGCCGCGCCCTCGTCGCGGCGCTCGCCACCGTGGCCTCGCTGCCACTTGCCGCCGGTGCAGCCTCCGCCGCCGAGGTCACCGTCACCGACACCCGCGGCGACATGTGGGTGACCAACCCCGATATCACCTCCGACGGGCCCGCCTACGTGAAGGCTCCGAGGTCCACCTACGGCGACTTCGTCCGGACCACGTTCGCCCACACCGACAAGCGGGTCGCCGTCCGCGCCAAGTTCGTCGAGCTCGAGCGGACCGGGGGCAAGTACTACTTCGCCATGCGGATGCGCGACCAGGACGGCAAGCGGCACGTCGTGTCGGTGGAAGCGACCCGCAACAACCGCGCGGGCAAGGCCCTCCTCGAGACTCCGGGCGGCCGGGAGATCGACTGCCCGGTGGCGCACAAGATCGACTACGCCCGCAACACCGTCAGGGTCAGCTTCCCCCGCACCTGCATCAACAACCCCCGCTGGCTGCAGTTCACCGCGGCCAACATGCGTTTCGCCGGCGGCAAGGGGTACATCGACAACCCGCACGACACGAAGGCCGACCCCAAGGCCTGGACGTCGCGCGTGCGCCGAGGCTGACACAGCTGCTTCTCGATCCGACGTCGTGGGCGTCGCGGCCACCCGGCCGCGACGTCCGCTGCTTCGCGTCCCCGACCCCTGGACACCCGCACGCGCGACGTCTCAACACACCACGCGGGACGACTCAACACACCACGCGGGACGACTCAACAGTCGACGTGGGTCAGGAGGTGGTCGCGCCGATGCTGACCTCGCTGATCGCCACCGTGTTTCGCGGCCCGCGGACGGAGTCGAGGATCTCGATCACGACCTGCGCCGACACGGTCTCCGGGATGCGGAGCGTCTGCATCTGCCTGTTGTGGGCCGAGCCGTCGAGTCGCTGCACGACGGTCGTGCCGTCGTCGAAGTGCCAGCGCACACGGGTGATCCGGTTGTTCTCGGCGTACCGGTCGGCCCCGCTCCGGGCATCCGTCTTCGCGTATCCGGGAACCATCCCGACCTCGCCGATCGCGGTCTCCTCCGGCAGGCTGATCTGCACCCGCTGGCCGGAGCCGCCACCGTTGCACCGCCAGGCGGTGGTCAGGTCGCCGTCGTACATGTTCGCCGCTTCGTAGGTCACCGGGTTACCGCCCGCGTCGACGCTGCTCTCGGACTGACACGACACCGAGGCTCCCCCGATCGCTGCGGCGGTCACCTGCCCGTCGTACGCGTCGGCCTGCTTCCCGGACCCGTCGCCCTTCGGCTTGCTGCCCTGCGACCCGGACCCTCCGCCCTCGCCGATCGCGACGCCGTCGGCCGGCTCCGGGTCCGCGGCGTCGACGTCGGACACCCCGCTGGAGACGAGCTTGCCGATTCCGTAGGCGCTCACGAGCAGCAGCAGCACGAGCCCCGCGAGCAGCGCCGGCGCGAGGTACTTGCGGCGATCGTCGTCTCGCGGCGGCGCGTGCCAGTCGACGGCGCTGTCGGCCGGGTCGGCCCTGAACGCCGAGTGGAGGGAGTCGAGCCGGGTGGTGGGCTCGTAGCCCTGGGGCGCGTCGTCCCACGTGTTCTGGTCCGGGGACACCTGGGCTCCGGACGCGTCGTCCGCGAACGCCTCACCCTTGGCTGCTTCGTCCTTGGCCGCCTGCTCCTTGGCCGCCTGCGCGAGCAGGGCGCTCTCGTCGAAGGCACGCTGATAGCCGCGGCGGTACGCCTCGGCGTACTCCTGCGGGATGCCGGTCGGGACCTCAGCGGGCTGATCGGGTTCAGGCATGGTTCCTCACTGTACGAAATGTCGCGAACAGGACAACGCGCCGACCATCCGTCGGTCACGCCCCCGGAACGCGAACAGCCCCCGCGCGCCTGCGAGAGGCGACGCGGGGGCAGTTTGCCACCGTCAGATCGAGATGGCGACCTCGGCGACCACACCCTGCTGAGCGACGACCTTGCGGTCGACCACATCCGCCCGCGGAGCGAGCGTGCGCAGAGTCCACTCACCCGGCGCGGCGAAGAACCGGAAGTGCCCGGTCGCCGAGGTGGGGACCTCGGCCGTGAACTCGCCGGTCCGGTCGAGCAGCCGGACGTACGCGCCGCCCACCGGCTCGTCGCCACGCGTGACGACGCCCTGGATCACCGACTCCTTTGCGACGTCAACGCCGTCGAGCGAGACGCCTCCCGCGGTCACTCCGCACATCAGGCCTCACCCCGCTCGTCGCCGAGCGCGACCGGGACGCCGACGAGCGAGCCGTACTCGGTCCACGAGCCGTCGTAGTTCTTCACGTTCTGCTGGCCGAGGAGCTCACGGAGCACGAACCAGGTGTGCGAGGAGCGCTCGCCGATCCGGCAGTAGGCGATGGTGTCCTTGTCCCAGTCCACGCCGGCGTCGCTGTAGATCTGGCGCAGCTCGTCGTCGGACTTGAACGTGCCGTCGTCGTTCGCCGCCTTGCTCCACGGGACGCTGGCCGCGGTCGGGATGTGGCCGGCGCGCTGGGCCTGCTCCTGCGGGAGGTGGGCCGGAGCGAGAAGACGTCCGGCGTACTCGTCAGGGCTGCGTACGTCGACCAGGTTCTGGGCGCCGATCGCCTCGACGACCTCGTCGCGGAAGGCGCGGATGCTCTTGTCCTGCTCCTGCGCGGTGTAGCTGGTCTTCTCGCGGGTCGGGACATCCTTGGTCAGCTCACGGCTGTCGAGCTCCCACTTCTTGCGGCCACCGTCGAGGAGCTTCACGTCCTGGTGTCCGTAGAGCTTGAAGTACCAGTAGGCGTAGGCAGCGAACCAGTTGTTGTTGCCCCCGTAGAGCACGACCGTGTCGTCGTTGTTGACCCCGCGGTCGGAGAGCAGGGCGGAGAACTGGTCCTTGTTCACGAAGTCCCGACGGACCTGGTCCTGCAGGTCCGTGGTCCAGTCGAGCTTGATGGCGCCACTGATGTGGCCCGTGTCGTAGGCGCTGGTGTCCTCGTCGACCTCGATCAGGACGACCTTCGGGTCGTCGAGGTGCTCGTCCACCCAGTCGGCCGTGACCAGTGCTGTTTCGCGGCTCATGTCTCACCTTTCGTCGCGACCGGAACCTGCCGGCGCATGTGTTGTCGCTGTTGTTGTCGCTGTTGTTTGTCGCTGTCGATGTTCGGTGGCGCCGTCAGCGGGTGCCGGCACCGGTGCTGCTTGTGCGACTGCCCGCGACGACGCGCGCGGTCGCCGGTGTGGACCGTCGTACGAGGAGGTAGATCTCGCAGCCCAGGCAGAACCCGAAGGCCGCGTTGAGGAACGCGGCCGCCAGGGCGAACCCGGTGGCAACCGCCCCGAGCAGGGTCGCCCCGGTGAGGTATCCGGCCAGCGCCACGACGGCGAAGCCGAGCCCCACTGCCTGCGCGAAGCGGGGCGGCGCGGCGTCCTCGGTCTCCTCCGGGGGAGACAGCCGGGGACGCACGAGGTTCTTGAAGAGCCAGGCGTACGGCGTGCGCTGGACCCCTCCGAAGGCGCCGACCGCGAACACCAGCGACTGCAGCGCCAGAAGTGCGGTCGCCGTCGTCGAGGGCGCGGTCAGCAGCACGACGGCGAGCAGCGCGGTGGTGAGCGTGGCGGCGAACCGCGGGCCTCGCGGGTCGATCTGGGTGGTGGTGCCTGCCATGGAGGTCTCCTGTGTCCTGAGGGTGGCGCGAGGGGGGTGGCGTACGGCCTGGGGAAGGCACGGGCACGTCGACCGAGGGGGACCCTGACTCCGAGGTCAGGAGCCCGGCAACCGCTTCCGAGTCTAACTCAAGTTATTCAGTAGACAAAGGATGAGTTGTTGCGACGTCCCGTCAGGACATTCGACACAGCGACGAGCGCGTGCGGCAGTGGTCCACTGCGCGGCGCTTGGTCAGCAACGTCGAGAACATGGACAAGAGCCTATGGGCCCCCGGCGACACGATGCGACGCACGTCTCGCGATTCGGACAGGTGTACCAGCATTTGGTCAGACCTCGAGGGCCTTGCCGAGGCTTGCGAGGACCTCTTCCTTGCGCGGCGCACCGCTCGCGCGCGAGACCTCGCGTCCTCGGCTGTCGAGGATCAGCGTCGTGGGCGTGCGGACGACACCGAGCCGTCGTACAAGCTCGAGATGGTGCTCGGCGTCGATCTCGACGTGGACCACACCGGGGACCACCTCCGCGACATCGGCCAGGATCCGGCGGGTCGCCCGGCACGGCGCACAGAAAGCCGACGAGAACTGCAGGAGCGTGGCCCGCTGCCCGAGCTCATGGTCGACGTCGAGGTCCCGCAAGACGCTGTCCTCGTGCTCCTCGGTGGCTGCTCCGCGGACGGGATGGGTGCCGCGGAAGCGTCCGTCCCGCGCCGCGCGGTAGACGCCGAACGCGCTGGCGAGTGCCAGCGCGGCGACGAGGACCCATGCTCCTTGGCTCACGACCGGATTCAACCATTTGCCGGACAAAAACCTTCCCGGTGTCCGCTGGGTGGCCCGCTCGGAGGACGACAGCCACGTCGGATGGTTCCCGGCAGAGAGAAAACCGAGACCCCCGCCCCGTGGGAGGACGGGGCGGGAGCCTCGGGCCCATCCTTCGGCCGGACCCTCAAGTCCCATCCAGCAGCAACGAGGGCCGACCGTCGGCGAAGGCAGGTCTGGCAGCCCGGGAAGGTCAGACGTGGTGGTTCGACAACCCCCTGCGCCCGCCAGGGACGAGCGACTTCCCCTCCCGCGGCAACCCCCGTGATTCGCCGACTGATCAGATTCTGCATCGACCGGGACGGGCTGCACGGGGGAACCGGGGAAACATTACGAAGACTGTCAAGTCCGCGAGGTGGTTTGGCTGGCAAAGAAACGTTTTGTGAAGGCGGGCGGGCGGCAACTTCTGGGCGCGGAAGAGGCCTCCGTCCTGCCCGACAGTCAGGACGGAGGCCTCGAGTTGCAGCTCGGCAGCCGCTAAAGGGGGAAGCTCAGCTGCCGAGACGCAGGCGCCGGGCGCGCAGCAGCGCGGTCCCGCCGATCGCCAGGAGGCCGAGGCCGCCCAGCAGCATGTAGGTCAGGGGGCCGTTCGCGCCGGTGGCCGGCAGCAGTCCCCCCTGAGCGGCCTGATCCGCGGCGGCCGCCGCGGGGTCGCCCTCGGCCGCGGTCGCCGAGACACCGAGCACCTCGGCATCGGCGGCGTCCTCGCCCGCTGCGTCCTCGCCGTCGCCCGGCTCCTCGGCGGTCGCCGCGCCCTCACAACCGGTGTGCGCGGGGTTGCCCTGGCCGACGCCCTTGTTGGTGTCGCACTCGTAGCCGGCGTTGTCGTCGGAGCCGTCGGGCATCTGGCCCTGCGGGTTCTTGTTGTCCGCCTTGCCGACGCAGCCGGCGCACGGCTTGCCGCTCGCCTCACCGTCGCCCTCGCCGTTCTCCGAGTCCGAGCCGTCGCGCGTCGAGCAGTACGGGCCCTCGGGGCAGTCGCCGTTCGCTCCGCCGTCGTTCTGGTCCGCGGTGCTCTCTTCCTGCGGCTCCGTCGTGTCGCCGGTCCCTGCCGTGCCGTCCTCGTCGGAGGTCTCGTCCTTCGAGTGCCTCCGCTCCTCGCCCTGCCCGTTGTTGGTCTTGGTCTCCGTGGTCGTCTCGTCGGAGGTCCCGTCGTCGGTGGTGTCCGTCGCCTGGGCCGGCGCCAGCGCCCACAGAGACAGGAAAAGCGCGAGCAGGATCGCCAGTGGAGCGTTCTTGAGAGAGTGGTGAGTAGAGCTGTCCATACGTTCGTCCGCCTTAGCCCTTGGCCCGTCGGCCAGATGAGATCCGCGACCTCCTGGCCGCACTGTGCGGAGAGGCTAACGACGATGATGCGTTCGGGTCACGCCCTGATAGTCCATTGTGTCCATATTTTTATGATTAGCGGACAAACGATGAGTTTCGCCCTACAAACCACACCCGAAATGCGGCGTGAATGTCGACTTTTGGCCGATCTGGAGGACTTCCCCAGGGCAACTGCGGCGTCAGCCACCGGCGAACGGCGGCAGCAGCTCCACGGTGTCTCCGGGTCGCAGGACGACGAGCTCGGGGTCCGTCGTACCGATCGGGCGGTCGCCGACCAGCACGGAGCAGACGGATACGACGTCCTTGAACTTGGGCCTGTCGACATGGCGGAGTCGCACGGTCTCGAGAAGCTCGCTCAAGGTGGCGCCACCGTCGACCTCGACGGTGTCCTGCTCGACACCGGCAGCGGCCTTGGCTCCTGCCCAGTAACGCACGACGACACCGCCGACGGGTCCATCGCCCGCACTTCTCGATTCGATTTCGCCCATGTTGGGTATCCTGCCTTATCGCAAAAAGCCGGTGACACCGGTGCAGCGAGGCAGAGCGACTCAACGGCGAGTCGGCCGAAGTCCCTCCTCGAGGAGGTGCCATTGAGCACACTGCTCCTGTTGACCAGCGCCCTGCAACCCTCCGCCGAGGTGCTGCCCGCCCTCGCGCTTCTCCCCCACCAGGTCAAGATCCTCCCCGCGGAGGGGAGCGCCCTCCTCGACGCGCCCGACTCGGACGTGGTCCTCGTCGACGGACGCAAGGACCTCGCCCATGCCCGTGACCTGTGCCGGCTCATCCGCACCACCGGCTCCGACGCGCCGCTGATCCTGATAGCCACCGAGGGCGGACTGTCCGTCGTCGCCGCCGACTGGGGCATGAACGACGTACTCCTCGCCACGGCCGGCCCGGCAGAGGTGGAGGCCCGGCTGCGGCTGGCGATCGGCCGGCTGGCCGCGGAGCGGAACCCCGAGGACCCCGAGGCGCACGTCATCAGGTCCGGGGAGGTCGTCGTCGACGACGCCACGTACACCGCGAAGCTCGGCGGCCGCCCGCTCGACCTGACCTTCAAGGAGTTCGAGCTCCTCAAGTTCCTCGCCCAGCACCCCGGACGTGTGTTCACCCGGCAGCAGCTGCTGCAGGAGGTCTGGGGCTACGACTACTTCGGCGGCACCAGGACGGTCGACGTCCACGTGCGCAGGCTGCGAGCCAAGCTCGGCCCCGAGAACGAGATGCTGATCGGCACGGTCCGCAACGTCGGGTACCGCTTCGTGCTCCCTCCCGCGGACCGGACGGCGGCCGCCCAGGCGCCGGCGGCAGCGGAGCAGTCGGCAGCGGATGTGGCCGTGGACGTCGAGAGCGAGGACAGCTCCGAGGCCACCGCCTGACGGACCCTCGGACGGGCCGCCCCGAGACCGGCCCGTCCGTCAGGAAGCCGCGTGGAACGCCGCCCGGCCGACCACGGGGACGTTCGCGGTCTGGGCTGCGGGCGCGTCCGCGGCCTCGACCGCGGCGACCTCGGGGACCCCGGCCGCGGGGACATCGGCAGGTCGCCGTTGTTCGGGGATGACCGGCACCTCCGCCGGCGTCGGCTGAGGCTCGGCCATCGCAGCGGGTACGTCGGACGGGCGTCGCTGCACGGGAATCGTCACGGGCACGACCACGGGAGTCGGCCGGGGTTCGGCCATCGCGGCCGGCTCGAGAGCGGCCACCGGCTCCAGCACGGGCGCCGGTTCGACCGGAGCGGGGACGGCAGGGATCGTGGGGCGGCGTACCGGGATCGCGAGGATCGGTTCGGGAGCGGGCCGTCGTACGGACTTCCTGACGCTGTCTTCCAGGGTGTCCTCGAGCCAGGCAAGCCACATCAGGAGGCCCAGACAGGCCAACGGGACCGCCGCACAGGTCGCCACCACCGGTAGTGCGGAATGCATGGCTCCCCCCCTTGAAACTCAGGCGTGGGCCGTCGAGAAAGTACGTGTGCCCACTGGCCATGGGGTCATGCATTCCAAACTAAGGTTGCTTCGTGTCCTCCGCCATGGTCATCTCGCGCCCCCACCCCACCCATTTCGACTGGTCCGGTCCCGGCGTCGGGGGCCTGGTACGACGGGTGGTGGAGGCCGCGACCGAGTCGGACGGACGGAGCCCGCTGAACGAGGCGGCCCTTCTCGCCCTGCGCCATGAGGGGCTCTCCTCGTCCTCCCTGTGGGTCGCCACCCCATCCGAAGGCGAGGGCTCCGGCGGTTCCGACGCGAGCGGCGACGGCGCGGGGTTCGCCCTCGCCGACGCACCTCCGGGTGCCGACGGGCACGTCGAGGTGAACCTGGTGGTCGACCCCGCCTTCCGCGGCAAGGGTGTCGGCCGCGCCCTGGCGACAGCGGTCCTCGACGCGTTCCCGGACGCGACGATCTCCGCCTGGTCGCACGGGAACCACCCCGCCGCTGCCGCTCTCGCGTCGACCCTGGGGCTCACCCGTGCTCGCGACCTGTGGGTCATGCGCCGCTCGATGGCCGGCGACCTCCCTGCTGTGGAGACACCGGCCGGGGTCGTCGTACGCACCTTCGAACCCGGCCGCGACGAGGACGCGTTCCTCGCGGTCAACGCGGAGGCGTTCCTGGACCACCCCGAGCAGGGCGGCATGACCCGCGCCGACCTCGAGCAGCGGATGGCCGAGCCGTGGTTCGACCCGGCCGGGTTCTTCCTCGCCGAGCGGTCCGACGCTCCCGCCGGCGGGGCCGCGGTCGAGAGCCCCTCGCTGCTCGGGTTCCACTGGACGAAGGTGCACCCGGCCACCGACGCGGGTGAGCCGGCGTACGGCGAGGTCTACGTCGTGGGCGTCTCGCCGGCGGCACAGGGCCTGGGTCTCGGCAAGGTGCTCACGCTCACCGGGCTGCGGCACCTGGAGCAGCAGGGGCTCGCCGAGGTGATCCTGTACGTCGAGTCGGACAACGCGCCCGCCGTCGCGGTCTACTCAGGACTGGGGTTCACCCACGCCGACGAGGACACCGACGTGATGTACCGCCGACCCGTGTCCCGCTAGAGCGCGGCCTTGAGCTTCGCGGCGATCTCCGCCACCGCCGCGCGGTTGGACCGGCCCACCCCGACGATGTTCGCGAAGCCGTGGATGAAGCCGGGGTACCTCTTCATCTCCACCGTCGCCCCCGCCTGCGCGAGCAGGCGCGCGTAGGCCTCACCCTCGTCGCGCAGCGGGTCGAACCCGGCGGTCACGACGAGCGCCGGCGCGAGGTTCTCGGGCACCTTCTCGGTGAAGTACACCGAGACCTTGGGGTCGCGCCGGTCCTGCTCGGGGTGGAGATAGCTCATCTCGGCGAGGTCCATGAACTCGGTCGTCAGGAAGAACCCCTCGCCGAACGTGTGGCGGCTGTCGCTCTTCTCGGCCATGTTGGTGACCGGGTAGAGCAGCAGCTGGAACTTCAACGGGACCCCCGCCTCCGCGGCCAGGATCGCGGTGACCGCGCTGAGGTAGCCACCGGCCGAGTCGCCGCCGACCGCGATCCGCTCCGGGTCCACCCCGAGCTCCGCGGCGTTCTCGGCCACCCACTGGTACGACGCCCAGCAGTCGTCCACGGCCGCAGGGAACCGGTGCTCCGGCGCGAGCCGGTAGTCGATGGACAGGACACGTACGTCGGCCCGCTCGGCCAGGAACCGGCAGACCGGGTCGTGACTGTCGAGGTCGCCGTACATCATCCCGCCGCCGTGCACGAAGAAGAGCAGCGGCGACGGCTCGTGGTCCCCGACCCTGCTCCGGGGCACGTAGAGCCGCGCCGGGATCTTCCCGTCCGCGCCCGGCACCTCGAGGTCCCTCGTCTCCCCGATCGGCTGCACCCCACCGACCAGCCTGGACTGGCGGCGGATCACCTTGCGCGCCTGGGGCATCGGCAGCGTCTCGGCGGCGGGCTCACGGACAAGCTTCTGGATCCTGAGCAGCCACTGGGTCTCCGGGTCGAGCACCTGCCCGTCCACGATGACCCGCCGTCCGGCGAGCCGCTTCTGCACCCCGGCGGGGAGTCCGAGCAACGCCCGGAACACCGACGGCTCGACCTTCTCGACCAGCTGCGTGACTGTGTGGGCCATGTCGGAAAACTACCCGGTGAGACTGGTCCGACCGCTACCGCCTGTTCACCTGCTGGTGTCACGATGGAGACATGCCGAATCCCCCGAGCTCCGCGCACCCGTTCACCGCGACGGTCGGAGGGGCGGTCGAGGAGGGACCCGGCGAGACGGCCGTGCGCACGCTGCAGGCGGACTCGTTCGACGTCGAGCCGCCGTACCAGCCCGAGCTCGACGACCTCGTGCTCGACCGGTTCCTCGACCGGGAGCTGTCCTGGCTGCACTTCAACCAGCGGGTGCTCGAGCTCGCCGAGGACGAGAGCCTCCCCCTGCTGGAGCGGGTCCGGTTCCTCGCGATCTTCGCCTCGAACCTCGACGAGTTCTTCATGGTCCGGGTGGCCGGCCTGAAGCGCCGTATCGCGGCCGGTGTCGCCGTACGGGCCGCCTCCGGGCTGCTGCCCCGTGAGGTGCTCGAGCAGATCTGGGCCAAGACCGGCGACCTCATGCAGCGCCAGGCGGCGCTGTTCCGCGACGTGGCCATCCCGGCGCTCGCCAAGGAGGACATCGAGCTGCTCCGCTGGTCGGACCTGACCAAGGACGAGCAGAAGCAGTGCAAGAGGCTGTTCAAGGAGCGGGTCTTCCCCGTCCTCACGCCGCTGGCCGTCGACCCGGCGCACCCGTTCCCCTACATCTCCGGCCTGTCGCTGAACCTCGCCGTACTCGTGCGCAACCCGAAGAACGGCAAGGACCACTTCGCACGGGTCAAGGTGCCGCCGATCTTCTCGCGGTTCGTGCCGCTCGGTGAGCAGCGGTTCGTCCCGCTCGAGGACGTGATAGCCGAGCACCTCAAGTCGCTGTTCCCCGGGATGCAGGTGGTAGCGGTCCACACCTTCCGGGTCACCCGCAACGAGGACCTCGAGGTCGAGGAGGACGACGCCGAGAACCTCCTCGCCGCGCTGGAGAAGGAGCTGCTCCGGCGCCGGTTCGGCCCGCCCGTGCGGCTCGAGGTCGAGGAGTCGATCGACGAGCACATCCTCGACCTGCTCATCTCCGAGCTCGGGGTCTCCCGCTCGGAGGTGTTCCGGATCCCGGGACCTCTGGACCTCACCGGCCTCAACGGCATCGCCGACATCGACCGGGCCGAGCTGAAGTTCCCGGCGTTCGTCCCGTCCACGCACACCGCCCTCGCCGAGGTCGAGTCCGCCTCACCCGTGGACGTGTTCTCGTCGCTCCAGCGGAACGACGTACTCCTGCACCACCCCTACGACTCGTTCTCCACGTCGGTGCAGCGGTTCATCGAGCAGGCAGCGGCGGACCCGCATGTGCTCGCGATCAAGCAGACGCTGTACCGCACCTCCGGTGACTCCCCGATCATCGACGCCCTGATCGACGCGGCCGAGTCCGGCAAGCAGGTGCTCGTGCTGGTCGAGATCAAGGCGCGGTTCGACGAGCAGGCCAACATCCGCTGGGCCCGCAAGCTCGAGCACGCCGGGTGCCACGTCGTCTACGGCCTGGTCGGGCTGAAGACGCACTGCAAGCTGGCGCTGGTCGTGCGCGACGAGCCCGAGGGCATCCGCCGCTACGCCCACATCGGCACCGGCAACTACAACCCCAAGACCGCCCGGCTCTACGAGGACTTCGGGCTGCTCACCGCGAACGCCGAGATCGGCGAGGACGTCGCCCACCTGTTCAACAACCTGTCGGGCTTCTCCCGCAACGCGGAGTACCTCAACCTCCTGGTCGCCCCCGACTCGGTTCGCATCGGGCTCATCGAGCGGATCCGCCGCGAGGTCGCCAACCACGTCGCCGGGTTGCCGGCCCGGATCCGGATCAAGGCCAACTCGATCGTCGACGAGGCGCTGATCGACGAGCTCTACCGCGCTTCGCAGGCGGGCGTCCCCGTGGACCTGCTCACCCGCGGCATCTGCGCCCTGCGGCCCGGTGTGCCCGGCCTCTCGGAGACGGTCCGGACCCGGGCGGTCCTGGGCCGGTTCCTCGAGCACAGCCGCATCTTCTGGTTCGAGAACGGCGGCGACCCCGAGGCCTGGATCGGGTCGGCGGACCTCATGCACCGGAACCTCGACCGCAGGGTGGAGGCGCTGGTACGCCTGCCCGGCAGCCAGCAGGTGGAGGAGGTCGGCTGGGTCTTCGACCTGGCCTTCGACGAAGGTACGTCGTCGTGGTGGCTGCAGGCTGACGGCGAGTGGGAGCGCCATGCCCGCAGCGAGGACGGGTTCACGTTGCGCGACATGCAGGAGATCCTGATCGCGACGAAGCGCCGCCGCCGTACGCCGAGCTGACCCCCTGCACCGTCCGGCACTGGCCCCGGGGTCGTCGTACTGCCGGCGGGGGGTTAGTCCGTGAGCAAATGGCTGTTTCTGGCTCCGAGAACAGCCATACGCTCACGAACTACCTCACCCGGCACCCATTGCTCCTGAGACACACCGCGACCCTGACCATTGGCACACCCGGCGACGCACGCGATCGTGCCTGTGGACAACCGCCCACGACCACGCCGGCTGGTCCATTCTCGACGGCATGCCGGCTCACAAGTGGACCCCGACCTGCCCGCAGCCACGCGGCCTGGTGCGACCCGTCCCGGTGGACCCCACGGGTCTGAACGGGCCCACCCGGGCACAGGCGCGAGGACCGAAGTGGCGTCGGACATCACGCGGCCTGTACGTCCCGGCCGAGGTGGACGGCTCACGACCCGAGCAACGTGTTGTCGAACAGGCGGCCCGGCTGCCGGAGGACGGAGCGGTAACAGGTTGGGGATCGTGCCGCATGCACCTGGCATCTTTCTTCGACGGGCTGGAGCAAGACGGCGTCACGCCGATCCCCGTCCCTCTCTGCGTCGGCCCGCTGGCGCAGCTCGTGGCGACCGAGGACTGCACCGTCTCGCGAGAGCAGCTGACCGTGCGAGAGGTGGTGTGGCGTTCCGGTGTGCCCTGCACCCGCCCCCTGCGAGCATTGTTCGACGAGATGCGGCGTACTCCGGAGGTCCGTGGGGCCGTGGTGGCGATGGACATGATGGCGGCTGCAGAGCTGGTGTCGATCCGTCAGATGCGCGCCTACGTGGAAGCGCATCCCGGCTGGAAGCGCGTGGAGCAGGTACGACGCGCGCTCGATCTCGCGAGCGAGGGAAGCCAGTCGCCCGCCGAGACCCGGATGCGACTTGTCTGGGAGCTGGACGCCGGGCTGCCGAGACCTCTGGTCAACCGGGCCGTCTTCACGCTCGAGGGTCGGCGGGTCGGGCGTCCCGACCTGTTGGACGTCGAGGCAGGCGTGGTGGGCGAGTACGACGGTGCGGAGCATCGCCGGGCCCACCGACACAGCAAGGACGTGGCGAGGGAGGAGGAGTTCCGTCGCCTCGGGCTCGAGTACTTCAAGATCACCGGCCCCGACATGGCGAACACCGACCGGATCGTCGCCCGGATGATGTCCACCCGAGCGCGAGCCAAGTGGCTTCCCGAGGGTCGGCGGGCGTGGACGGTCGAGCCACCACACTGGCACCCCGCCCCACAGTCTCTGGACGACCTGCTCGAGAGACGCCGCGTGATGGCTGAGATCTACGAGGAACAGGAGCGACTCGCGTCAGGCGCGTGAGGCAAGGGTAGGAGACCGCGATGTGCGACCCCCGGAGGCGCGTCGCCGGTAGTCCGTGAGCAAACGGCTGCCTCGCCGAGCAGAAACAGCCATTTGCTCACGGACTATCGCAGCGAGAGGCGAGGCACGAGGGGCAGGGGCAGGGGCAGGGCAGCAGGGTCAGCAGGTGGCGAAGATGACGGGGCCCTGGGACAGGTCGCTGAGCAGGGACTCCTCTGACGTGGGCGAGAGCTCGAGTACGACGGTCCTCCCCTGCTGCTCCGCGGACTCGATCCGGAACCGGTCCGCGAACATGCCGCCCTGCCCGACGGCCTCACCGGCGGCGAGGTCCACCCGCGGCTGCAGGTTCGCCTCGGCCTGGTCGGAGCTCTCGAAGTACATGCCCACGGTCAGCGACCGGTCCGCGTCGGACGCCAGCACCAGCCCGGAGAGCGGGTTCACGCCACCGGCCTTGGCGACGAGGTCGTCGGCCACGGCCTGGTCCTCCTCGTCCGCCGAGGACATGCTCAGCGCCTCGCAGGCGAAGTCGGACGCGAACAGGACCGACGACACGGGGTTCTCTGGGAGGCCGGCCAGGTCGTCGACGCCATCGGTCTCCTCGGCCAGCCCTGGGTCCGACCCCTCGACCACGTCCGCGGCGGACGACGCGTAGGCGGCGCTGTCGGAGAGCAGCACGACCTCCTGCTCGGGGAGCACCACGACGTTCTGCAGCACCGGGGTGAGGGAGGGGTCGATCTGCGCGACCAGGTCGGCCGACCCCTTCCACACCTGCCCTGCCCCGGCGCCGTCCTCAGGCGCGTCGTACCCGAGGGTGCGCAGGTTCCGCTCCACCCCGTCGAGGTCGACGGCGTCGGTGAGCTCGAGGACGGCCACCGCCCCCTCACGCGACTGGCCGTACATCTCCCACTGCGCGTCGAGGGGCGAGAAGCCATAACGGTCGGCCATGGCGTACGTCGAGTCGGTGACCGCCGAGGTCGAGGTCAGGTCCTGCTCGTAGGCGCGGGACAGGAACTCGTCCACGTCGTGGGCGGAGGAGGCGGCGTCGAGCGACGTACCGCCGGCCAGCTCCCGCACCTGGGACCAGTCGGTGTACGTAGCCCGCAGCGTCGACGACGGCATCCAGGCGACCGCCTGTTCGTACGGCGTCTTCTTCATCGCCTGCCACGCGAAGAGGCCGCCTCCGCCGACGAGGACGACGACGGCAACCACGACCAGACCGATCACGACACGTCTGTGCACCGAGAGTTGTCCCTTCGTTCGCGTCCGGTGATGTGAGACTAACGGCATGGCATCTGCAGCCGAGACCCCCGCGGCCGAGGTCGTTGCAGCAGGGGCAGTCGTCGCACGCAAAGTCGGGAAGAGCACCGAGGTGCTGCTGGTGCATCGGCCGAAGTACGACGACTGGTCCTTCCCCAAGGGCAAGCTCGATCCCGGTGAGCACGTGGTCACCGCCGCGGTGCGCGAGGTCGCGGAGGAGACCGGCCTAGACATCCGGCTCGGGCCGCCGCTGGGCACGCAGAGCTACCAGGTGAACAACGGCGCCCGGAAGACCAAGCACGTGCACTACTGGGTCGGCCGGGCCGTCGGCGGGGACGACGTCTCGGCGTACCAGCCCAACAGCGAGATCGACGAGGTGCTCTGGCTGCCGCTCGACGACGTGCGCAAGTGCCTCACCTACGACTACGACCGGGACACCCTCGACGAGTTCGAGGCGCTCCGCAAGAAGTCGTACCCGCTGGTCGTGCTGCGGCACAGCCGAGCCCGATCCAGGAAGTCGTGGCGCGGTGACGACCGGGACCGGACCCTGACCCAGGCCGGGGAGTTCCAGTCCGAGCAGGTGGTGCCGCTGCTCAGCGCGTACGGCGTGGAGCGGGTAGTCAGCTCGAGCAGCCGTCGTTGCTGGAGCACCGTCGCGCCGTACGCCGACGTGGCCGACCTCGAGGTGGAAGTGTCCGACGACCTCAGCGAGGAAGGCGCGACCCCGACCACGGTCGCGGCCCACGTGCACCGGCTCCTGGGACTCAAGGAGCCGTCCGTGCTGTGCACGCACCGACCGGTGCTGCCGTGGGTGTTCGAGGCGCTCGGCCTCGAGGACAGGCAGCTCGAGCCGGGCACGCTGTTCGTCGCGCACCACCGGCGCGGCCGGGTCGTCGCCACCGAGCAGCACGACGTCAGCTTCCGGTAGGCCGGCGCGCAACACCGCTCCGGTGGCCGTCCGGAGCTTCATCAAGGTATGCAGGTGAACCGTCACATCCCATGGCGTGCACGTCGTGGGAAGTGAGGGCTGAGCGGCATACCTTGATGAAACTCCGACCCCGTTTACGTGACAGACGTCTCATAGAAGGCATCTGGTGACCGAAAAGGCCGCCACCGTTCACCTGGCGTTCACCTGCGCCGGCGCGTCGCTTCACCTGGCCTCCCTACGTTCGGAATCGACAACGAAGATCTGGACCATCGATCACAGGAGAAACCGAAGTGAAGCGCACTTCTTTCCGCCGGGTGGCGGCACCGAGCATCGCTGCCCTCGCCCTCGGCCTCGGCCTCTCCGCCTGCGGCGCCGCCAACGAGGACAAGGCCACCAACACCAGCGCCACCGTCGAGGGCCTGAGCGGCACGCTGAACGGCGCAGGCGCCAGCTCGCAGGAGGCCGCCCAGCAGGCCTGGCAGGCCGGTTTCCAGACGGCCAACCCCGAGGTCACCGTCAACTACGACCCGGTCGGTTCCGGTGGTGGCCGTGAGCAGTTCATCGCCGGCGGAGTCGCCTTCGCCGGCTCCGACTCCTACCTCGACGACGAGGAGGGCGAGCTGTCGGGCGCCAAGAAGCGGTGCCTGGGCGAGGACCCGATCGAGGTGCCTAACTACGTGAGCCCGATCGCGGTCGTCTACAACGTCGAGGGCGTCGACAACCTGCAGCTCTCGCCCGAGGCCATCGCGGGGATCTTCAGCGGCAAGATCACGAAGTGGAACGACCCGAAGATCGCGGCCGACAACCCCGACGCGAAGCTTCCGGCGGAGACCATCACCCCGGTCCACCGCGCCGACGACTCCGGCACGACGGAGAACTTCGCCGACTACATGAGCCAGACCGCCGGCGACGCGTGGCCCCACGAGCCCGACGGCCTGTGGCCGATCAAGTCGGGCGAGGCCGCGCAGGGCACCTCCGGCGTCGTGGCCGCGGTCAAGAGCGGCAGCGGCACCATCGGGTACGCCGACGAGAGCCAGGCCGGCGACCTCAGCGTCGCCTCGGTCAAGGTCGGTGACGAGTACGTCGCCCCGAGCCCCGAGGCCGCGGCGAAGGTGCTCGAGGTCTCGAAGCGCGTCGAGGGCCGCTCGGACGTCGACATGGCGTTCGACCTCGACCGTGCGACGGAGGAGTCCGGGGTCTACCCGGTCGTGCTGACCTCCTACCTGATCGCCTGCCAGACCTACGAGGACAAGGCCACCGCCGACCTGGTGAAGGGCTACCTCGACTACGTCGTCGGCGAGGACGGCCAGAAGGCTGCGGCCGAGACGGCCGGTTCGGCACCGCTGCCTGCCTCGCTGCAGGAAGAGGCACTCGGAATCGTCGAGAAGATCTCGGCGAAGGGCTGAACGGAACCGCCACGTTCACCGAAGGACGGGACCGGCAGGGTCCGCGCCGCAGGGTCACAGCTGCGGCGTGGGCCCTCAGCCGCGTCGTAGGCACAACCCGGACCGGGATCGGTCCGAGCACTGGAAGAGGAGTCAGGTGTCCGCATCAGTCGTGACCCGAAAACCCAGGCAACGCAAGGGTGATCTGGTCTTCTCGAACGCCACGAGAGCAGCCAGCCTGCTGATACTCCTGGCGCTCGCCGGCGTGGCCGTCTTCCTCACCCTCGAAGGCCTGCCCGCGATCGACGCACCCCCAGGCAAGCTCGGCGGGGCGGAAAACATCGCGAAGTTCGTCTGGCCGCTGCTCTTCGGCACGGTTCTGGCCGCCACCATCGCGCTGGTCCTCGCCACTCCCCTGGCGCTCGGCGTGGCACTGGTGATCTCGCACTACGCCCCCCGCCGGCTCAGCAAGACCCTCGGCTACGTCGTCGACCTGCTCGCGGCCGTGCCGAGCGTGGTCTACGGCCTGTGGGGCATCGGCTTCCTCGGCCCGCAGCTGGTCCCGGTTTACGAGTGGCTGGACCGGCACATGGGCTGGCTCCCGTTCTTCGCCGGCCCCGCCTCCACCACCGGCAAGACGATCCTCACCGCGGGGATCGTGCTCTCGATCATGGCGCTCCCGATCATCACCGCGATCACCCGCGAGATCTTCGCGCAGACTCCCACCCTGCAGCAGGAGGCGGCCCTGGCGCTGGGCGCCACCCGGTGGGAGATGATCCGCATGGCCGTCCTGCCCTACAGCCGGTCCGGCATCGTCTCGGCGGTCATGCTCGGCCTCGGCCGTGCGCTCGGCGAGACCATGGCGGTCGCCATGGTGCTGTCGGCGAGCGGCGTCGTCACCTTCAACCTGATCAGCAACACGAACCCGTCCACGATCGCCGCGAACATCGCACTGCAGTTCCCGGAGGCGACCGGCCTCGGCGTGAACGCGCTGATCGCCAGCGGCCTGGTGCTCTTCGTGATCACCTTCGCAGTGAACTTCGCCGCCCGCGCGATCGTCGCCCGCGGCGAGAGGAGGCTCCGGTGATGAACGACGTCAAGACCATCCCGTCGCCTGACGTCGAGAAAGGGCAGGGCGCCGACATGGCTACCCACGAGACCACCGAGGACCGGCGGCGCCACATCCCGCTCACCCACCCGCGCCTGCCCCGCTGGGCGCCAGGCCTGGTGGCGCTCCTCGCCGGTGCCGCGTCGGGCATCCTGGCGATCAGCATCGGCTGGGGGCTCGTCGGCTGGGCGGTCGTCGCGGTCGCGCTCTACGCGGTCGGGCTGCCGGCCTGGTCGCGTGCGGTCGAGAACGCCCGGACCGCCAAGGACCGGCTCGTCACGACCCTGGTCTGGGTGGCGTTCGCGATCGCCTTGATCCCGCTGGTCTCCCTGGTCTGGCAGGTCGTGAAGGAGGGCGCCCCCGTCATCAGCGGGGAGTTCCTGACCTACTCGATGCGCAACATCGTGGGCGAGGGCGGCGGCATCTACCACGCCATCCTGGGCACGCTGCTCATCACCGCGGCCGCGGCGCTCATCTCGATCCCCGTCGGCCTCCTGACCGCTGTCTACCTCGTGGAGTACGGCGACCGCTCCCGCATGGCGCGCAGCATCACCTTCCTCGTCGACGTGATGACGGGTATCCCGTCGATCGTCGCCGGCCTGTTCGCCTACGCGCTCTTCGTGATCTTCTTCGGCGAGGGCATCCGGATCGGCTTCGGCGGGTCGATAGCCCTGTCACTCCTGATGGTCCCGGTCGTGGTCCGGTCCGCCGAGGAGATGCTCCGGCTCGTGCCGCACGAGCTGCGCGAGGCGTCGTACGCCCTGGGGGTCCCCAAGTGGCGCACGATCGTCAAGGTGGTCCTGCCGACGTCGCTGTCGGGCATCATCACCGGCATCACGCTCGCGATCGCCCGGGTGGCGGGCGAGACCGCTCCGCTGCTGATCATCGCCGGCTCGACCGACTCGGTGAACATGAACCTGTTCGGCGAGCGGATGATGACGCTGCCGGTGTTCATCTACTCCTCCTACACCCAGCCGGGTGTCCCGCCCGAGTTCGGCCAGGCCCGCGCCTGGGGTGCCGCGCTCGTCCTGATCGTGATCGTCATGGCCCTGAACCTGCTGGCCCGGGCGGTCGGCCGCTACTTCGCGCCCAAGACCGGGCGCTGACCGGAAGCATCGAAGAGAGAGCTGATATGGCCAAGAGCATCGACGTCTCCGACCTCGACATCTACTACGGCGACTTCCTCGCCGTCGCGGGTGTCTCGATGACCATCCCCGCCCGCTCCGTGACGGCCCTGATCGGGCCCTCGGGCTGCGGCAAGTCCACCTTCCTGCGTTCGCTGAACCGGATGCACGAGGTGATCCCCGGCGCCCGGGTGGAGGGCAAGGTCGTGGTGGACGGTCAGAACCTGTACGACGCCGACGTGGACCCGGTCGAGGTACGCCGGCAGATCGGCATGGTCTTCCAGCGGCCGAACCCGTTCCCGACCATGTCGATCTACGAGAACGTCGTCGCGGGCATGCGGCTGAACAACACGAAGCTCAAGAAGGCCGCCGCCGACGACATCGTGGAGAAGTCGCTGCGGGGCGCGAACCTCTGGGAGGAGGTCAAGCAGCGGCTCAACAAGCCGGGCTCCAGCCTCTCCGGCGGCCAGCAGCAGCGACTGTGCATCGCGCGGGCCATCGCGGTCGAGCCGCAGGTGCTGCTCATGGACGAGCCGGCCTCCGCGCTCGACCCCATCTCCACGTCGGCGATCGAGGACCTGATCCACGACCTGCAGAAGGACTACACGATCGTGATCGTCACCCACAACATGCAGCAGGCGGCGCGGGTCTCCGAGGACACGGCGTTCTTCAACCTGTCCGGGGTGGGCGAGCCCGGCCGGCTGGTGGAGATGAACACGACGAGGAAGATGTTCTCCACGCCCGACGAGGAGTCGACCGAGGCCTACATCTCCGGGCGCTTCGGCTGACCCGGCTCCGATGCGGGCCGGGCGCTCGGACCGCGCCGGATCACCGTCTCCTGACGTCGGCATAGGCTGGTCCATCAGCGCGGTGAGCGCATCATCCGCGTCGGCGCACCCGGCACACCCAGCGAACCCAAGGCAGGACATGTCCGAACGCTCTCCGCTCGTCGCCTCCACCACCGGTGCGTCAGGCGAGCACGTCATGGAGCGGCTGTCCACGCTCGACCGGTTCCTGCCCGTGTGGATCGGCCTCGCCATGGTCACCGGCCTGCTCGCCGGGCGCTGGGTCCCGGGCCTGGCCGAGGTGCTCGACGCGGTCCAGGTCAGCTCGGTGTCCCTGCCGATCGCCCTCGGGCTGCTGCTGATGATGTACCCGGTGCTGGCCAAGGTCCGCTACGACCGGCTCGACACCGTGACCCGCGACAAGCGCATGCTCGGACTCTCCCTGCTCCTGAACTGGGTCGTCGGCCCGGCGGTGATGTTCGCCCTCGCCTGGTTGATGCTGCCCGACCTCCCGGCGTACCGCACCGGCCTGATCGTCGTCGGCCTGGCCCGCTGCATCGCGATGGTGATCATCTGGAACGACCTGGCGTGCGGCGACCGCGAGGCGGCGGCCGTCCTGGTCGCGCTCAACTCCGTCTTCCAGGTGCTCGCGTTCGGCCTGCTCGGATGGTTCTACCTCGACCTGCTCCCCGGTTGGCTGGGCCTGAGCAGCACCGGCCTCGATGTGTCGCCGTGGACGATCGCCGGCAGCGTCGTGGTGTTCCTGGGGATCCCTTTGGCGGCCGGCTACCTGTCGCGGCGGATCGGCGAGGCACGGCGCGGCCGCGACTGGTACGAGTCCCGGTTCCTCCCGAGGATCGGGCCGGTCGCGCTCTACGGCCTGCTCTTCACGATCGTGCTGCTGTTCGCGCTCCAGGGCGAGGCGATCACCTCACAGCCGTTCGACGTCGCGCGGATCGCCGTACCGCTCCTCGCCTACTTCGCGATCATGTGGGCCGGATCGATGGCGCTGGGCTGGGCAGCCGGCATGGGCTACCCGCGGGCGACCACGCTCGCGTTCACGGCGGCCGGCAACAACTTCGAGCTCGCCATCGCCGTGGCGGTCGCGGTCTTCGGCATGACCAGCGGCGAGGCGCTCGCCGGTGTGGTCGGCCCGCTGATCGAGGTCCCGGTGCTGGTGGGCCTGGTCTACGTCAGCCTCTGGGCGCGACGCTTCTTCCCGCGCCGCGCCGTACCCGCAGCCACCGACTCCTGAGACGAGAGGGTCCATGACCGAGACGAAGCCCAGCGTTCTCTACGTCTGCGTGCACAACGCCGGCCGCTCGCAGATGGCGGCCGCCTACACCATCCACCTGTCGGGCGGCGCCGTCGAGGTACGTTCCGCCGGCTCCGAACCCGCGGACCAGGTGAACCCGTCGGCCGTCGCCGCCATGGCCGAGGAGGGGATCGACATCACCGCCGAGACGCCGAAGGTCCTCACCACCGAGGCGGTGCAGGAGTCCGACGTGGTGATCACGATGGGCTGCGGCGACACCTGCCCGATCTTCCCCGGCAAACGTTACGAGGACTGGGAGCTCGAGGACCCGGCCGGCAAGGGCGTCGAGTCCGTGCGCCCGATCCGCGACGAGATCCGTGGCCGGGTGACGACGCTGCTGAACGAGCTGGGCGTCGAGGTCAAGCCGCTCGGCCGCTGAGACGGCTGCGGGTGTGGCTGGGAGTTTCATCAAGGTATGCAGGTGAGCCGTCACTTCCCATGGTGAGCACGTCGTGGGGAGTGCCGGTGCGACGACATACCTTGATGAAGCAGCGACCAACAGGGCGGCCGGGTCAGGAGCGCCGGTCGGCGGGCGGGTCGGTGCCAGCCTGGGAGGGCTCGGCCCGCTCAGCGACCTGGGAGGGCTCGGCCCGCTCAGCGGCCAGTAGGGCGACCGCCGAGACGAGACACGCGGCGACCAGCCCCACGAGAACCAGGGTGTAGCTGCCCGTCACGGTCCGCGACGCCCCGGCAGCTACAGGCGCGGTGACCTTCGCCGCGGTGAGGGCCAGGCCGAGCAGCGCCGAGAGCGTGGCGTAGTTCGCGATGCCGTACCCCTCGGCTAGCAGCGCCGGTCGCGCGATCGTGCCGACCCCGAAGCCGAGCCCGAACAGCACCACGAAGACCACCGCGCCGACGGCGCTGAACGGGGCCGCAAGGAGTACGACGGTCCCGAGCCCCTGCAGCGCGAAGACGAGGGCGGTGACGCGCGCCATCGGCAGCCGTGACACCAGCCCGGTCACGACCAGCCGCCCGCTCACGCTGAGCAGTCCGAGGGCTCCGGTCGCGGCGGCCGCGAACGGGACGGTGTGCCCGTGCTCGCGGAGGAACGGGAACAGGTGCACCGACACGACGATGAGCGCGACCGTGTTCGCGGCGAAGGCGAGGGTCAGCCACCGGAACCGGGCGCTTCCCGCCGCGGCCCTCGCCGTGTCTCGCAGGCCGGTCCGGACGCGCGGCCGCGGAGGTGAGGGGTGCCGCACGGCGCGCCCGTCCGGCTCGAGGCCGAGGTCAGCCGGGTCGCGCCGCAGCACCACGGCGTGCGGGAGGACCGTCAGGAGCGCGAGGACCCCTGCCAGGACCAGGAGGGCGTCGCGCCAGCCCAGCGCGTGCTCGAGGGCGGCGGCGGTCGGCACGAAGATCGTCGACGCGAAGCCGGCGACCACCGTGACGGCCAGCAGGGCCCGGGCCCGGTGCTCGTCGAACCAGCGGACGACCACCGCGAACGCGGGCTCGTAGAGGACCATCGCCGCGACGGCGCCGATACCGGCGAGCACGACGTAGAGGTGCCACGCCGACTGCACCTGCGACCAGGCCGCCACGAGCACCGCCGCCGCGACCGAGCCCGCGGTCATCACGCCGCGTGCGCCGTGCCGGTCCACCCACCGGCCGACCGGCACCGCCGTCACGCCCATCACCAGCAGCGCCACCGAGAACGCCCCGGACACGGCGCCTGACGACAACCCCAGCTCGCGCTGCATCGGCAGCATGAACACGGAGAAGGAGTAGTAGAGCACGCCCCAGCTGACCGTCTCGGTGACGGCGAGGACCGCGACGATCCGCCAGCCGTAGTACCGCCCCGCCTGGCCTGGACCCGCCGCCAGCCTCAGGTCCTGGCTCACGAGCAGCAGGACCCGCCGCGAGCGTCGACGGTGTCGAGAGCCCGGTCGGCACCGAGTCCGGTCGCGAATCCCTGCGGCTCGAGCCCCTCCGGCAGCGGACGGTGCTTGTCGTCGTCGAGGGCAAGGTTCGAGGAGCAGACCCCGGTCTCGGGCAGTACGAGCTGCACGTCGTCCGCGGACTCCAGATCGCCCGCGAGTGCGGCGGCGATCGAGCGCACCTGCTCGTTGCCGGTCGTGATCAGGAACGTCGGCGCCCTGCCGTAGGACTTCATCCCGACCACGTAGAAGCCGGGCTCGGGCTGGGCGAGGTCGCGGTGACCGTGGGGCGGGACGGTGCCGCAGGAGTGGAACTGCGGGTCGATGAGCGGCGCCAGCTGTCGCGGTGCCTCCAGCCCCGGGTCGAGGTCGAGCCGCAGCTCGGAGAGGATCGACAGGTCCGGCCGGAAGCCGGTGGCCGCGGCGATGTTGTGGACGCCTTCGATGGTGCGAGGACCGGTTCCCGTCGCGCCGCGAACGGACGCCGTGCCGCCCTCCACGGTGATCTCCTCGATCGCGAAGTCCGCGACGAGCGTGACCGCCCCGGAGGCGACGAGCGACCGCAGGTCCGAGCCGAGCCTGCCGCGCGCCTCGAGCTGGTCGGCGGCGCCACCCCCGAACAGGCGCGCCGGCGAGGCTGCCCGGATCGCCCACACGATCTCGGTGCCAGGCTCCTGACGGGCGAGCTCGGCGAGGTTGAGCAGCGTGTTGGCCGCTGAGTGGCCGAGGCCGACGACGAGAGTACGGCGGCCCGCGAACCGTGCGCGGTCACGACCGATCACGTCCGGGAGCGGGCCGACCAGGTGCTCTCGTGCCTCCGCCTCACCGACTGCCGGCAGCCCGGACGCGCCGAGTGGGTTCGGCCGACCCCAGGTGCCGGAGGCGTCGATCACGGCCGAGGCGAGCACCTCCTCGACCCGGCCGGAGGCGTCCTCGAAGCGCACGACGAAGGGCCGTTCCTCGCGGCCGATCGTGCGGGTCTTGTCCATCCCCTTCCGCGACACTGCGACCACCCGTGAGCCGGTGCGGACCACGGTGCTCCCGAGTGCCGCGGCCAGCGGCTGGAGGTACTCCGCGACGACCTCCGCGCCGGTCGGCGGCGCGGCAGCAGTGGGCCGGGTCCACCCGGTGGGTGCCAGCAGCTTCTCAGCGGTCTCGTCGACGATGTACTGCCACGGCGTGAAGGTCCGGATGTGCCCCCACTCGCGCATCGCGGCGCCGACCTGCTCACCCGCCTCCAGGACCAGGGGGGTGAGGCCGACGGAGCGCAGGTGCGCGGCTGCGGAGAGGCCGATCGGGCCCGCGCCGATGACGACGACGGGCAGGTCCGAGGCCGAGGTGGATGAGGCAGTCATGAGTCCCCCTGTGGGTCCGGCCGCTCTACGGCCTCAGGTATTAGACGAACATCGAATGCCTGAACGATACGACCTCTTTGATATATGTCAAGAGGGTGGCACCATTGTGCTCATGCCGAAGTCGCTTCCACTGCTCGAGGACACCTCGCCGATCTGCTGCGCACCGCTGGCCGCGAGCGCAGGGATGATCTCGGCCGAGGACGCTGTCGGGCTTGCCCGCCGGCTCAAGGCGCTGGGCGAGCCCGACCCGGATCCAGCTGGTCTCGATGATGCTCAGCCGGCCCGAGCTCGAGGCCTGCACGTGCGACCTCGCGCCGGCCGTCGGACTCTCCGAGCCGACGGTCAGCCATCACCTGAAGCAGCTGCTCGAGGTAGGCGTGGTCAGCAAGGAGCGCCGGGGCATGAACGTGTACTACCGGCTGGTGCCGGCGTCGGTGACGGCCATCGCGAAGGTGCTCGACCTCGACTGCTGCTAGGGCCGCCTCCGAGCTCAGTCACCTCAGCTGACGCCCGGAGCTCTGGCCCGTCGTACGTCGGCAACGCGGACCGACGTACGGCAGCGTCGTGGACCGACGGTACCACCTCGAAACCGCACGAGCGCCGACTCAACACCCCACGAGCGCCGACTCAACACCCCACGAGAGCCGACTCAACGGGGAGGAGGGTTACGGCAGGACCTCGATGAAGAAGTGCGCGATCCAGTAGCAGATCGCGGCGACCAGACCCGCCATGGGGAAGGTCAGGACCCACGCCGTCACGATCGAGCGGGCCACGCCCCAGCGAACCGCGGAGAACCGCTTGCTGGCTCCCGCGCCCATCACGGCCGAGGTGATGATGTGCGTCGTGGAGACCGGCGCCGAGAAGGCGAACGCGGTGGTGTAGAGCACGCCCGCAGCAACCGACTCGGAGGCGAAGCCGCGTGCCGGGTCGAGGTGGATGATGCGCCGGCCGAGCGTCCGCATGATCCGCCAGCCGCCGGAGTAGGTGCCGAGCGAGATCGCCGACGCCGCCGTGACGATCACCCAGATGGGAAGGTCGTCACCGCTGGCCACGTAGCCACCTGCCAGGAGGGCCAGGAAGATGACACCCATCGTCTTCTGGGCGTCCTGGAGACCGTGGCCCAGGGCCATCGCGGCCGCCGACATGGTCTGCGCGAGGCGAAAGCCACGGTTGGTCTTGCTCGGGTTCCGCCGTCGGAAGATCCACATGATCGCGATCATGAGCAGGAACGCGGCCGTGAACCCGACCAGCGGCGAGGCGACCATCGGGATGACGATCTTGTCGAGCACGGTCGTCCACTTGACGAAGTCGATCGCCGAGCCTTGCAGGACGCCGTACGCCATCGCGGCGCCGACCAGGCCGCCGATCAGAGCTTGCGAGGACGACGACGGGAGTCCGTGGTACCACGTGAACAAGTTCCAGGCGATCGCGCCGAGAAGTCCCGACATGACGAGGACGAGCCCCGAAGTTCCGTCGGGAGGCGTGATGACCTCACTCACGGTCTTGGCGACCTTCTGTCCCAGGAAGGCGCCGACGAAGTTCATGATGGCCGCCATGATCAACGCCACGCGGGGCGTCAGCGCACGCGTCGAGACCGAGGTCGCGATCGCGTTCGCTGCATCGTGGAAACCATTGGTGTAGTCGAAGATCAGGGCAACGACGACTACCGCGACGATGATCGCGAGCTCCACGCTCAGGACTCCTTGACGGCGATCTGCTCGACCGTGTTGGCGACCTTCTCGAAGGCGTCGACCGCCGCCTCGAGGGAGTCGACGATGTCCTTGAGCTTGAGGACCTCGAGCGCTTCGTACTGGCCACTGAACAGCTTGGCCAGGATCCGGCGGTAGCTCTTGTCACCGGCATTCTCGAGCCGGTTGATCTCGATCCAGTACTCCTCGAGGTTCTTCATCGTCTCGAGTCGCGGCATGGAGTCCGCGGTGAGCTCGGCGGCGCGCTGGAGCACCTCGACCTGCTGGGCGAGCTCGCCGGGCAGCTCGCGGACCTCGTAGAGCAGGACGAGGTCGACCGCCTCCTCCATGTGGTCCATCACGTCGTCGAGACCCGACGCGAGGGCGTAGATGTCCTCGCGGTCGAACGGGGTCACGAAGGTGCTGTTGACGCGGCGCACGATCGCGTGCGTCGTCTCGTCCGCGTTGTGCTCGGCGTCGCGCATGCGCTTGGCGATCAGGTCACGGTCGCTTCCCTCGCTCAGCATCTCGGCGAGCAGGGCGGCACCGTCGACGAGGTGCGTGCCGAGCTGGGTGAACAAGTCGTAAAACGTCGTGTCTACAGGACGGAAGCGCAAAGCCGAACTCCTGACAAACGGAAAAGAACCAGAGACATGCTAAGCGGTGCACGCCCGGAACACACATCGAGGTTGGATCAATACCCCAGCGGGGTATAGTATGCACAGTATGACGGAGTACGGCTACCACGACAACAAGGCCGCGTACCTCACCCGGCTACGGCGGATCGAGGGGCAGGTCCGGGGGCTGCAGCGGCTCGTCGACGAGGACACCTACTGCATCGACATCCTCACCCAGGTCTCAGCGGTCCACAAGGCCCTGCAGGGCGTGGCTCTGGGCCTGGTCGAGGACCACATGAACCACTGTGTGCGCGACGCCGTCGCGGCGGGAGGGGCGGAGGCCGACGAGAAGGTCGCCGAAGCCACGGCCGCTGTCGCGCGCCTGCTGAAGACCTGAGGCCGCACCGCTCTGCGCCCGGCCCCGTGAAACTCTGATGCATCCTCGAACGACTTGCACAAGGAGAGACCCGATGAGCTCCACGACCTACCAGGTCACCGGCATGACCTGCGGCCACTGCGCACAGGCGGTGACCCGCGAGGTCTCCGAGGTCGACGGGGTCCGCTCCGTCGACGTCACCGTCGAGACCGGAACGGTCGTCGTTCACGGCCAGAGCGTGAGCGACCAGGCGGTGCGGGCCGCGATCGACGAGGCCGGCTACGACGTGGCCTGAGGCCAGCCATGAGTACGTCGACCCCCGCGAACGAAGCCGCCACGAGCGTGGCTCCCGCCCGACAGGGCGCCCCTGGCGGACCGGCCGGGCACGTCGACCTTCTCGTCGGCGGGATGACCTGCGCCTCGTGCGTGGGGAGGGTCGAGAAGAAGCTCAACCGGCTCGAGGGCGTCACGGCGACGGTCAACCTCGCCACGGCTTCGGCCTCGGTCGACTACGACCCCGCCCTGGTCGACGAGGCCACCCTGGTCCAGACCGTGGAGCGGACCGGGTACACCGCCTCGCTGCCGGAAGCGCGCCCACCCGACCAGGCTGAGACGTCCCTGCGCGACGACTACAAGCGACGGCTGCTGGTCAGCGCCCCGCTCACCGCGGCCGTGCTGGTCCTGATGATGGCACCTGGCATCCCGGAGAGCCCGGTAGTCACCTGGCTGGCGGTCGCACTCACCACGCCGGTGGTCCTCTACGGCGGCTGGCCCTTCCACAAGGCTGCGGCCGTCAACGCGAGGCACCTCGCCTCGACCATGGACACCCTGGTGTCGCTGGGCACGCTCGTCGCCTACACCTGGTCGGTCTACCTCGCCGTCGTGGGCGCCATGGAGAGCTACCTCGAGGTGGCGGCGACGGTGACCACGTTCCTGCTGGCGGGCAGGTGGAGCGAGTCCCGGGCCAAGCAGCAGGCCGGCGCTGCGCTGCGCGAGCTGCTCGAGCTGGGCGCCAGGAAGGCGACCGTCCTCGACGACGACGGCACCGAGCACGAGGTGGACGTCGAGACCCTCCGGCCAGGGATGCGGTTCACCGTCCGGCCGGGTGAGCAGATCGCCACGGACGGGCGCGTCGTCGAGGGCAGGTCCGGCGTGGACGAGTCGATGCTCACCGGTGAGAGCCTGCCGGTGGACAAGGCGACCGGCGACGACGTGATCGGCGCGACGCTCAACACCAGTGGCCGGCTCGTGGTCGAGGTGACCCGCATCGGCCGCGACACCGCCCTCGCCCGGATCACCGACCTCGTGGCCCGCGCACAGGCCAGCAAGGCGCCGGTGCAGCGGCTCGCGGACCGCATCTCCAGCGTCTTCGTGCCCACGGTCCTGGCTCTCGCTGTGCTCACCTTCACGGTGTGGGCGCTCGCCGGGCTGCCCTCCGACGGCTTCACGGCCGCGGTGGCGGTGCTGGTCATCGCCTGCCCGTGCGCCCTCGGCCTCGCCACACCGACGGCCCTGCTCGTCGGCACCGGCCGCGCGGCCCATCTCGGGATCGTCATCCGCGGCGCCGAGGTCCTCGAGTCGACCCGCCGCATCGACACCATCGTGCTCGACAAGACCGGCACGGTCACCACCGGCGCGATGACCGTCCACGACGTCGATACCCACTACGCCGACGCGGTCCGGCTCGCCGGCCTCCTGGAGTCCGCCTCAGAGCACCCCGTCGGCCGGGCCATCGCCGACTACGCCGCGCGCGTCGGCCCCCAGGCCTGGCAGGCGGAGCCCGTCGGGCAGGTCGAGGACTTCGAGAACCGCGAGGGCATCGGCGTCGCGGGCCGGGTGCACGGTCGCCGCGTGACCGTGGGACGGGCTCCCTCCGACGTCGGCACGCCCCAGCTCGCCTCGGACCAGTACCGCAGCCAGGGTCTCCCCTTCGCGCTGGCACAGGCGGTCGACCAGGCGCGCAACACCGGGCGGACCGCCGTACTCGTGGAGCTCGACGACAAGCCTGCGGCCGTCTTCAGCGTGGGAGACACCCTGAAGGAGACGAGTGCGGAGGCGGTACGCCGGCTCAGGGGGCTCGGCCTCGAGACGTACCTGCTCACCGGCGACCACGCGACCGCCGCGGAGCATGTCGCGCACGCGGTGGGCATCGACCACGTGATCGCGGACGTCATGCCCGCCGACAAGGCGGCCATGGTGCGCCGGCTGCAAGGCGAGGGCCGTACCGTCGCGATGGTCGGTGACGGCGTGAACGACGCTGCCGCGCTGGTGCAGGCCGACCTCGGCCTGGCGATGGGGACGGGCACGGCGGTCGCGATCGAGGCCAGCGACATCACCCTGATGAGCGGCGACCTGCGGGCGACCGCGGACGCGATCGAGCTGTCCCGGCGCACGCTGCGCACGATCAAGCAGAACCTCTTCTGGGCTTTCGCCTACAACGCGATCGGCATCCCGGTCGCCGCGCTGGGCCTGCTGAGCCCGGTGGTCGCGGGCGCTGCGATGGCCGCGTCGAGCGTCTGTGTGGTGGCCAACTCGCTGAGGCTGAGGCGGTTCGAGCCCTCACGCCGCTGACCCCCGTGGGGCCGGGCATGGGTGGCGGCGTCAGGCGTGGTGCTCCCTGACGTGCTGCTCCGGGATCGAGGGAGCGTCCTCGCCGGACGCGCCGACACCCAGGAGGCTGTCGACCTCCTCCTGGCTCAACGACTCGGCCTCGCTCGCAGCGATGATCAGGTTCGTGGTCAGCTCGACCTCGGCCAGGAGCTCGGCATCTTCGAGTGGGACGTTCAGCTGGTCGTCCATGTTGCCGCTCCTCTCTGCTACGTCCACATCTACCCGCCCGTCCGCTGAACGAATCCATCCCCGGGGCCATTCTCGCGGACCCGGGTACGTGTACCCATAGTCATTTCGGACAAAACGAAAGGCCCCGACGTGTTCCGTCGGGGCCTTTCGAGATGCCTAACCTAGGCGTCTCTTCGGGATCAGATGGCGCGAACGTTCTCCGCCTGGGGGCCCTTCGGACCCTGGGTGACGTCGAACTCGACCTTCTGGTTCTCGTCGAGGGACTTGTAGCCCTGCGACTGAATCGCCGAGTAGTGCACGAAGACGTCGTCGCCGCCGTCCTCCTGCGCAATGAAGCCGAAACCCTTCTCGGCGTTGAACCACTTGACAGTGCCCTGAGCCATGCTCTGTTACTCCTCTTACGGGGCGTGGAACCGTCACCTCGACGGCCCCGCATCAGATGCGGTGAAACGCCGTGCCCCCTCGAAAAGCCTTGAGCATTCTGAGAAGAAACGCCGTCGGATCACAAACTCCGCGGGCGCTTACCTGCTGGAACTTGCATCTGATGCGTGGATGACACTACCAACTAACAGGCCGATTGCCGATAGCGGGACACGAAGACCAGTCGAGAACGGTTATTTCGGGCTACGTCGCCGATTCCTGCCAACCTACGCCGCGAGCGGTGCATCCTATGAGTAGCCGGCCCCCGCGCGCAGGATCTGCGGACCCACGAGGGGCCCGTCCCTCCAGGGGATGACATGTTTCGAAGAACTCGTCTGGGGCTGGCCGCGGCGGTCGTGTCGCTCGGCCTCGTCGCCACCAGCAGCCCCGCAGCCACCGCGCTCCCCGACTGGCGCACAAGCCCGACCGTCCACGAGAACCCCCGCGCCCGCCAGCCGAAGGTGATCGACCTCCGGTACGCCGAGCACCGGCGCTTCGACCGGGTCGTGATCGACATCAGGGGCCGTGCACCCGGCTACAAGATCAGCTACACCCAGCAGCTCACGTACGACGGCAGCGGAGAACCGGTTCCGCTCCGGGGCCGCACGAAGATGTACATCTCGCTGCGTCCGGCGTACGCCCACAACGACGCCGGGAAGAACCTCTACCAGGGGCCCCGGCTGCGTCAGGTGCACCTGCCGACCCTGCGCGGCATCGCGCTCACCGGGGACTTCGAGGGCCAGGTGACCTTCGGGTTCACCACCGACCGCCGCGCGCCGTACCGCATCTTCACGCTGCACGACCCGACCCGGATCGTGATCGACTGGAAGCACTGACCCGGTCGGGTTACCGCCACGGCCCCAGGTTCCTCAAGGTATGTCGCTGACCCTGCACTTCCCACGGCGTGCACGCCGTGGGAAGTGACGGTTCGCCTGCATACCTTGAGGAAACCGCCCCGCCGTCACCCGGTCGGAACCCGGCTTTCGGGACCTTCGCCCTGTTTGTCCGCCGATGGTCCCTTCGGCGTAGGTGGATCAGGCCTTACCGATCTAGCCTTGGCGGCATGGGGAGAAGCGTCTACATCGCGTCCGTCGAGGGCTACACGGGGAAGTCGACGGTCGCGCTCGGCGTGCTCGAGCAGCTCTCCCGCCGGGTGGAGCGGGTCGGGGTCTTCCGGCCGATCGTCCGCGCCGACTCCGGCCAGTACGGCGGCCGCGACTACGTCCTGGAGCTGCTCACCGCACACGAGGCGGTGAGCCTGACGTACGACGAGTGCGCGGGCGTCACCTACGACGAGGTGCACCATGACCCCACCGCGGCGCTGGACCGGATCGTCGAGCGCTACCACGAGGTCACCGAGCGGTGCGACGCCGTCGTCGTGGTCGGGAGCGACTACACCGACATCGGCACGCCCACCGAGTTCTCCTACAACGCCAGGATCGCGGCGAACCTGGGCGCGCCGGTGCTGCTCGTGCTGAACGGCGCGGGACGCGGCCCCGAGGACCTGCACACGGTGACCGACATGGCTGCTGCCGAGCTCCGGGCCAACCACGGCACCCTGTTCGCGATCATCGCCAACCGCGTGGACGCGGCCGAGCTGGCCGAGGACGTCAAGGCGCTCGCGACCGACGAGGTGCCCGCGTTCGCGATCCCCGAGGAGCCGTTGCTCAGCGCTCCCTCGATGCGCGACCTGATGGCCGCCGTCGACGGCAGACTCGTCAGCGGCGACGAGTCGCTGCTCACCCGCGAGGCCAGCGGCATCGTGATCGCGGCCATGACGATGCCGAACGTGCTCGACCGGCTGATCGAGGGCGGCGTGGTGGTCACGCCGGGCGACCGGCCCGAGGTCGTGCTCGGGGTGCTGATGGCGCACTCGTCGCAGACCTTCCCGCAGGTGGCCGGCATCGTGCTCAACGGCGGGCTCGAGCTGCCGGAGCAGGTGACCCGCCTGATCGACGGGCTCCGGGTGACCATGCCGATCATCGCGACGGACATGGCCACCTACCCGGCGGCAGCCGCCCTGACCGCCGTACGCGGCCGGCTCACGAAGGACTCCCCGCGCAAGGTGGCGACGGCACTCGCGCTGTTCGCCAAGAGCGTCGACGGCGACGCGTTGCTCGACCGGCTCGAGGTGGCCAGGACCGACGCGGTCACCCCGCTGATGTTCGAGCACCAGCTGATCGACGAGGCCGTCGCCGACCGCAGGCGCATCGTCCTGCCCGAAGGTGAGGACGAGCGGATCCTGCGTGCAGCGGACACGCTGCTCCGCCGTGGCGTGGCCGACCTGACCCTGCTCGGCGACCCGATCGCGATCAACGCGAAGGCCGCCAACCTGGGCGTCGACGTGTCGAAGGCCCGGCTGTTGAACCCGTACGACGAGGAGCTGCGGGAGCGGTTCGCCCAGCAGTACTTCGCACTCCGCAAGCACAAGGGCGTCGAGCTCTCCGAGGCCCGGGACATCGTCACGGACGTGTCGTACTTCGGAACGATGATGGTGCTCCTCGGCCTCGCCGACGGCATGGTGTCCGGTGCCGCGCACACCACCGCCCACACGATCCGGCCCGCGCTCGAGGTCGTGCGGACCGAGCCGGGCGTCTCCGTGGTCTCCTCGGTGTTCTTCATGTGCCTGCAGAACCAGGTGCTCGTGTACGGCGACTGCGCCGTCAACCCCGACCCCACGGCGGAGCAGCTCGCGGACATCGCGATCTCGTCCGCGGCGACGGCGGCCGCGTTCGGCGTCGAGCCGCGGGTGGCGATGCTGTCCTACTCGACGGGCACCTCCGGCGCCGGAACCGACGTCGAGAAGGTCTCGAGGGCGACCGCCCTCGTCCGGGAGCGCGCTCCTGAGCTGCTGGTGGAGGGCCCGATCCAGTACGACGCGGCGATCGACGCGGCGGTCGCGAAGACGAAGCTGCCCGGCTCCGAGGTGGCGGGCCGCGCGACGGTGTTCGTCTTCCCCGACCTCAACACCGGCAACAACACCTACAAGGCCGTGCAGCGGTCGGCCGGCGCCGTCGCGGTCGGCCCGGTGCTGCAGGGGCTGCGCAAACCGGTCAACGACCTGTCGCGGGGTGCGACGGTGCGCGACATCGTCAACACGGTGGCGATCACCGCGATCCAGGCACAGCAGGCCGGTGAGGACCGATGAGCGACTTCGTGCTCGTGCTCAACGCCGGGTCCTCCTCCTTGAAGTACAGCCTCGTCGACGCGGCCAGCGGCCACGCGGTCGCAGGAGGGCTGGTGGAGCGGATCGGGGAGTCGACCGGGTCGCTGCGGCACTCGGGGCCGAACGGCGAGAGCCGCACCGAGAGGCGGATCGGCTCTCACGAGGACGCCCTCCACGCCGTTCTCGACGCGTTCGAGTCGGAGGGCCCGTCGCTGGACGAGGTCGAGCTCGCTGCCGTCGGGCACCGGGTCGTGCACGGCGGCGACCGGTTCGCCGACCCGGTGCTGATCGACGACGAGGTGGTCAAGGCGGTCGGTGAGCTGGTCCCGCTCGCGCCGTTGCACAACCCGGCGAACCTGGAGGGGATCGAGGTGGCCCGCCGGATCTTCCCGGACCTGCCGCAGGTCGCCGTCTTCGACACCGCCTTCCACCAGACGCTGCCCCCGCACGCCTACACCTACGCGGTCCCGCACGCGTGGCTCGAGGAGCACCAGGTACGCCGCTACGGCTTCCACGGCACGTCGCACTCGTTCGTCTCCCGCGAGGCGGCGCGCCTGCTCGGCCGCTCCCCCGCCGACGTCAACGTGATCGTGCTGCACCTCGGCAACGGCTGCTCGGCGACCGCGGTCGCGGGCGGCCGGTCGGTCGACACGTCGATGGGGATGACCCCGCTCGAGGGCCTCGTGATGGGCACCCGGTCCGGCGACATCGACCCCGCCCTCCACGCGCACCTGCACCGAGAGGTGGGCTGGTCGCTGGAGGACATCGACCGGATGCTCAACCGGGAGTCGGGCCTGAAGGGCCTGGCCGGCGAGAACGACTTCCGCGAGCTCACGCGGATGGTCGAGGCCGGGGACGAGCGGGCTCGGCTCGCGTTCGAGGTGTACTGCTACCGGGTCCGCAAGTACGTCGGCGCCTACTACGCCGCGCTCGGCCGGGTGGACGCGATCGTGTTCACCGCGGGGGTCGGCCAGCACGCTCCCGACGTCCGGGCGAGGTCGCTCGAGGGGCTGCAGGCGCTCGGCATCGAGATCGACCCCGGCCGCAACGAGGCGCCCGGCGACGAGGCGCGGGTGGTCTCCTCCGACGACAGCCGGGTGACGGTGATGGTGGTCCCCACGAACGAGGAGTGGGAGATCGCGCGGGAGTCCCTGGACGCCGTACGCCGCTAGACCTTCTGAGCTAGACCTTCAGGGGGTTCTCCGCCACCACGTGCGTGACCGGGAGGCCGGTCCTGCGACGTAGCCGGCTGACGAGGTCCATCCGGATCCAGCGGGACAGGCCGGGCTCCAGCGTGGAGACGATGATCTCGTCGGCCGGATGCCGGGCGAGCGTCGCGGCGACGCCGCGGACCGGGTCGGGCTGGCCGACCTGGCCGCTCACCGCGATACCGGCCGCGCGCCAGGCCCGCAGCGCACCGCGAAGACGGGCCTGCGCCGCCGCGATCGGGCCACCCGAGTCGTCCTCCGGGGGCGGGAGCGGCTGGCGCTTCAGCGCACGAAGATGCTCGTCCGGGTAGCCCTGGGGCGTGGTCGCCGGAACCAGCAGGAAGAACTCGGACTCCTGCCTCTCGTGCAGCTCCTGGACGACGCGATCCAGCGGCTCCGTGCCCAGCGTGATGTTCGCGACGACGAGGTATCTCATGGCCCCTCCCGGGAGTCCTCCCCCTTATCGTGCGCCGGAAGGGAGTCGTCCGCAACGGAAATGAGGGGACGGGTGCGACGCCCGCTGCTCGACGTCGCACCCGCCGGTACCTCTCCCGGCCCCGCCTCAGGCTCGCGCCTCGGGCGCCGGGTTCGCGTCTCGGGCGTACCCATCCATCTGCGCTCTACACGGGCGGGCCTCGTCAAGGCCAGGTTGCGGCGTCGCCCGGGCCCTGGGGCAAACGTGGCCTCGCGGTACGAAAGTGAAGAAAACGCCACGCCACACCAGCCCCACTGGTTACGCTGCAGCCGTAGTTGTCAAGGCGACACGCCAGGACAGCACCGGGCCGCTGGAACCCCGCCGACCCGTCGGACAACCCCCCACCGCGCCCATGAACCTGAAGACCATCGCCCTTGCGCTCGCGACAGCGCTGCTCGGGACGGCCGCCGCCGCAGGACCTGCCGCCGCGTCGTCCGTGGACGACTACGCGAGGTACCAGCCGCAGACCACGTGCGCCAGCCAGACCCTCCCCGGCACCGAGTTCCTGCTGCGCTACCTCGTGAACCACTACCCCGGCACCGGCTACTCCTCGACGCTGCGCGCGTGCACGAGCGGCACCTCCGAGCACAAGGACGGCCGCGCCCTCGACTGGGCGGCCGACGCCGCCGACGCCACCGACCGGGCGACGGTCGCCGCGTTCCTCGAAAGAGCCTTCGCCACCGACAAGGCGGGCAACCCCCACGCCCTGGCCCGGCGGATGGGAATCATGTACCTGATCTGGAACGACCACATCTACTCGGCGTACAACCACTTCGAGAAGCGCGACTACGTCAACTCCGGCTGCTCGGACCCGAAGGACTGCTCCAAGACGCTGCGCCACCGCGACCACGTCCACATCTCGCTGTCCCGGTCCGGCGCGTCGGCGCAGACGACGTTCTACCGGGCGCGCAACGTGCCCTCGGTGCCGGTGCTGATCCCCGGGACGAAGCAGCTGGACCCTGTGGACACCGCCGTCGTGAGGATCGAGGTCCCCGCCGACGGCCGCAAGGTCACCACCGACTTCAAGCTCACCCGCGGCACGACGTACCGCGTGGTCGGCGACGGCCGCTACCGCTTCGGCGCGGGCGACAGGATCGCCGACGCCGCCTGCCGCTGGAGGAAGGGACGGCTGGGTCGCGGACACCACCACCAGCCTCCTCGTCGACGGCACCAGTCCCTGGACCACGAGCTGTGACGGCAGGTCCACCCACGTGGGCTCCTACACGGCCACCGGGACCGACTTCGCCCACCTGCGGGTAGCCGACGACGACCCGCTCGGCAACGAGGGCACGCTGGTCTTCTACTTCCTGCGCGAGGACCTCTCGGTGCGCTCGGTCGCCACCCAGCCGGAGGCTTCGAGCAGCCAGCCGCGCCCCGCACGGAAGGCCGGCGAGCGGGCGAGGCAGCTCTCCCTCGAGACGGCGACGGTGCGCGCTTCGGCAGCCCACGGCGTCCGGACCGACCGCGCCCTCCGCAAGGGCGCGAGGTACAAGGTCGTCGTCACCGGCGTCGCCACGAGCGGGACGACCCGCTTCGACGGGAACTGCGTGCGGTACGCCGGGCGGCTCCGCCCCCAGCACACGCTCGACCTCTCCGACCCCACGGCCGACCACCTGTCGCTGTTCGTGCAGGGCGTCCGGGTCGAGCTGCGCGCCCCCGCGACGGGCAAGGCGTGCGACGGCACGAACCACAGGTACGTCGGACGGCTCCGGGCCGTGGTCAACGGCAGGGCCAGGGTGAGGATCTGGGACCCGTACACCTACGCCGACAACACCGGCAGCCTGGCCGTCAAGCTCCGCCGCCTCTGAACCGCCGCGTCGTCCGGGTGAGCGCGCGCTATGGACCGCGCTCATGCGGACGACCCGCGGGGGGCATGATCCTCCCAGCCCTCGGGTACCTCGCATGCTGCGCAGATCGCGCGGAGGGAACCCTGGGGAGGGACACGTGGAGATCGACAAGGCAGAGGTCGTCGGCAAGCTCCGGCAGAAGGGCGACCACGACAAGGCACAGCAGGCCGAGTGCACGCTGCCGCAACAGGTGGACACCGAGCGGGACGCCGGGCTGATCCATGCCTTCGACCTCAACGTGCGCGAAGTCGCCCCCGAGGGGGAGGACCGCCAGTAGGCTCCGCGCGTGCCCTACGAGTACGCCGAGCGCCTCCCCACCCCCGCCGAGCACCGCGCGCTCGCCGAGGCGGTCGGCTGGTCGCACGCCTTCGACTGGGAGGCGATCCCCGCGTCCCTGGAGGCCTCCTTCGCCGGTGTCGTCGTGACCGACCAGGGCCAGACGGTCGGCATGGGGCGGGTCATCGGTGACGGGTGCTTCTACTTCTACGTCCAGGACGTCGTCGTGCTCCCCAGCCACCAGGGCCAGGGCATCGGGAGCCGCATCCTGGAGAACCTCGTCGAGCAGATCGAGAGGACCGCGCCGCCGAAGAGCTTCATCGGCCTGTTCGCCGCGGGAACCACGGTCCCGTGGTACCGACGGCACGGGTTCGCGGTGCAGGAGAGCATGACAGGTATGTTCAGGGTCGTCCTGCCGTCCCGGCGGTGACGCACAGCCCTCCCGCCCGACGAGAGGACCCCTCATCTTCGACGTCTCGTTCACCGTCGAGTCCCGGTTCCGCCCCTTCGAGCTCGTCGCGCCCGGGTTCGTCGAGATCTCCCAGGAGGTCGGGAGGGCCTCGACAAGCTCGACCGACGAGAGCCGCTCGACCGACGAGGGCCGGCCGCTGGTCCTCGGCGAGCGGTCGCCGGTGGCGCCCTTCGCGGCGGTCGAGCTGGACGTGTCCGACGTCGCCGGGGCGACCGTCCTCGCCGGGCTCGCGACAGCCGACGGCGACCACGTGCTCGCCACCTACGACGCCGCCCGCGGTCAGGTTGGCGTGGAGGTACGTCGCGGCGGCCGGACCCGTCAGGTGCGACGTCGCAAGGTGACGCTCCCCGCGGCCTTCCGGTTCGCGTTCGCGCTCTGCGAGAACCAGGTCACCGTCCTCGCCGACACCGGCGACGGCTGGCAGCCCCTGGTGACCGAACGGAAGCGGGTCGCCCGACACGTGGACCTTCGCGACCCGTCCACGCTGGCGCAGTTCCGCTACGCGTGGGGCGCGACCAGCCCCGGGGCGCCCTCCGCCGAGACGCCGGGCGCCGCGGCGTCGGGCGCCGAGCTGTCCGTCGTACGCGCAGGCCCGTTCGGTATGGCCGGCATCCGCGACCCGCATCTGGTGCAGCACGCCGACGGCACGCCGTACGTGCGGGACGGGAAGGCGTACCTCACCGCGACCTGCGCCGGCCTCGGCTTCTTCCAGCAGGCGCACTGGGGCGTCTTCACCCTCGACCTGGCCGATCCCACGCGGCTCGAGCAGGTGGCGCAGCTGTACTCACTCCGCGACGGGCTGCTGCTCGGCGACCACGCCGGCCAGCTCGTCCGCGACGAAGACCGGTGGATCGTTGCAGTCACCTCCTGGGGCGACTTCACGCCGAAGGGCGGGGTGCACGTCCGCCACACGACGTCCGACGCGGACCTCCTGAGCGGGGTGCACGTGCTCGAGACCGAGCCGGCGCCACTGCCCACGACTGCCGGGGCGTGGGACCCCGCGCTGACGAGGATCGACGGCCGGTGGCACGTCGCGTTCGTCGAGAGCCCGTCGCAGAAGCCGTTCGACTTCCACCCCGCGCTCGCCGTGGCCGACGGACCCGGCTGGACCGACGGCCTCCGCCCGGTCGGTGCGGCCACGGACATGCACATGTGCGAGGGCCCCATCCTGGCCCGGCTGGACGGGCGGTGGGCGCTGCTGGCCAGTGACGGCGAGCGCCGGGAGTACCCCGTGTTCGACCTGCAGATGCGGCGAGCCGGCTCCCTGGACGCGCCGTACGGGACCAACCTCCCCCATCCGCAGGTCGTGCCGCTGCCGGACGGCGGCCACCTGCTCGTCACCTTCGACGGCACGCAGTACGGCGAGCAGGTGCTGGGGTACGGCGGGCACGGGGACGTGGTCGTCATGCGCGCGGACGGCTGACCGTCCCGACCGGCCGGCCGGGTTTCCCCAAGGTATGCAGGCGGACCGTCGCTTCCCACGGCCTGCACGCCGTGGGAAGAGCAGGTTTCCCTACATACCTTGGGAAAACACCCGCACCAGCCGCAGAGCCGAGGACGAGTTCTTTACTTTTCCTGCGAGGTTCGCGAGGAACGCTCATCATCTTGAGCATGCGCACCCCTTTGCACCGTCCCCGGTCCCGAGGCGCCCTTGGCGCAAGGCTTCGCATGCGGTCAGGCACTGACCGCCGGAGTGGCCGCGGTCGTGCTGACGACCGTCGTCATGACCACGTCGGGCACCGGCCAGGCCTCGACCCCCGTGGCCACCGGGACGGGTGTCTCGACGTCTGCGGAGAGCACACCCGTGACGACTGCTGCCGTCCAGGTCGCGGCCGCCACGGCCCAGGCCGGGACGCTCGAGCGGATCGAGCTGCAGCGCCACAAGGGGTACGTCACCGGCGACGGGCAGACCATCTACGTCGCCAACCGGACGACGTTCCGGCCACGCCGGGCGACCGTCCACCTGCCGCCCGTGTTGCGCGGCAGGTCCTGGGTCGTCGTCGACCTCGACGATGGCCGGATCCTGGGCAAGCACGCCGCCCGCCGGCAGCTCCCCCAGGCCTCGACGATCAAGCTGCTCACCGCGGTCACCGCGATCGGCTCCACGGTCTCGCCGCACCGGGTGACCAGGTTCGAGGCGCGGCAGACATGCTCCTGCGCGGGCCTGAAGCGGGGTTACCGCTACTACCGGAAGACGCTGCTCGCGGGCGCGCTGCTGCCGTCGGGCAACGACGCCGCCGAGGCTGTCGCCGGCTCGTACCCGGAGGGACGCCACGCGTTCTACCGCGCCATGAACCGCCACGCCGTGCTGCTCGGCGCCACGGACACCGTCGCCCGCAACGCCTCCGGTCTCACCGCGTTCGGCTCCCACTCCTCCGCCCGGGACCTGGTGCTGCTCCTTCGGGCCGCCCTGGCCGAGCCGGCGGTGGCGCCGTACCTCTCCATGCCCTCCGCGACGATCGCCTCGATCCGCGGCCGTGACCGGCACACGGTGTGGCACGCCACGGACTACGTGAACAAGTACCCGAGCTCCTCCGGCAAGAGCGGCTACACCACGCCGGCGAAGAACACGCTCGTCGTGGTCACGCCGATCGCGGGCCGCCGGATCGCCGTCGCGTCGATGGGCGTGCCCGGCGGCTACTCCACCTCCGGCGCACGCGCACTCACCCTGTGGGCCAGCCGGAACTACGACGGTCTCCGAGCCGTGGGAACGCTCCCCTACTCCTGACAGACGATCAGCATCCGGACGGCGTGACCAATGCCACTACCGGGGTCAACGCCGCAGGTGAGAGGTGGTTTCGCCCGGTTTCGTGACGTCTGCATCGATGTCCGAAGGTTTGCGGACCCCACCCAGGTGGTTACTTTGCTGAAGATGCTTCCACCAACAGCAGAGTCCCGGTCCCGTCCTGCCCCTGTGCCTGCCGATGTCCGGTTCCGGCGGCCGACCATCGACGACGGCGGGGCGATGTGGCGGATGGCGCGCGACTCTCGCGTGCTCGACGTGAACGCGTCGTACTCCTACCTGCTGTGGTGCCGTGACTTCGCCGCCACGTCCGTGGTGGCGGACGTCGCGGGTGAGGCGGCCGGTTTCGTGACCGGCTACCTCCGGCCCGACCAGCCAGACACCCTCATGGTGTGGCAGGTCGCGGTCGACCAGGAGCATCGGGGCCAGGGCCTCGCGGGCCGGATGCTCGACGAGCTCGTCGACCGACTGGCCGACGGGCCGACCGGTCCGGTGGCCCGCCTGGAGACCACCATCACTCCGGACAACGAGGCGTCGATCCGCCTCTTCACCTCGTTCGCGAGGTCGCGCGGCGCGGACGTCGAGCGTGAGCCGGTCTTCCTCGAGTCCCACTTCCCCGACGGGCACGAGACCGAGGTCCTGTTCCGTATCGGCCCGCTGGGCTGACGCGCCCGCTCCCTCTGCACTGCACACGACCGCACACGCCCCCATGCGTCGCGCCCAGGCACGGCGTACTCACAGGAAGGAAGCAGATGTCGAAGACCGATGTGTTCGAGTCCCTGGAGTCGGAGGTCCGCAGCTACTGCCGTAGCTGGCCCGTCGTCTTCGAACGGGCGCAGGGTCCCCACCTGTACGCCGAGGACGGCACGGAGTACATCGACTTCTTCTCCGGCGCCGGTGCCCTGAACTACGGGCACAACCACCCGGACCTGCTCGCTCCGCTCCTCGAGTACCTCCAGAGCGGCGCGGTCCTGCACTCCCTCGACATGAAGACCCCGGCCAAGCGGACCTTCCTGGAGCGCTTCCGGGACCTCGTGCTCGAGCCGCGGGACCTCGACTACAAGGTGATGTTCCCCGGCCCCACGGGCACGAACTCCGTCGAGGCCGCCTTGAAGCTGGCCCGCAAGACCACCGGCCGCCAGCACATCCTCTCCTTCACCAACGCGTTCCACGGGATGACCCTGGGCTCGCTGTCGGTGACCGGGAACTCGATGAAGCGCATGGGCGCCGGGATCCCGCTGACGAACAGCTCGAAGATCCCCTACGACGACTACTTCTCCGGTGAGACCGAGGACTTCCTCTGGCTGGAGCGGGTGCTCGAGGACAGCGGCTCGGGAGTGGACAAGCCCGCCGCGATCATCGTCGAGACGGTCCAGGGCGAGGGTGGTCTGAACGCCGCCCGCGCCGAGTGGCTGCGCGCCCTGTCCGAGCTGTGCAAGCGGCACGAGATCCTGCTGATCGTCGACGACGTCCAGGCCGGCTGTGGCCGGACAGGTGCCTTCTTCAGCTTCGAGGAGGCCGGGATCGTGCCCGACATCGTCTGCCTGTCGAAGTCGATCTCGGGCTTCGGGCTGCCGATGGCGCTCACGCTGTTCCGCCCCGAGCTCGACGTGTGGGAGCCGGGCGAGCACAACGGCACCTTCCGCGGCCACAACCTCGCGTTCGTCACCGGCGCAGCGGCCCTCGAGGTGTTCTGGTCCGACGACGTCTTCGTGAAGGAGCTGCAGGAGCGGATCACCGAGCTGCGCGGGGGCCTGGAGCGGATCGCGAGCCAGTACGACGGCGCCGCCGTCCGTGGCCGCGGCATGCTGACCGGGATCGTCTTCCCGAAGGAGACCACGGCCGGCGAGATCGCGGCGGAGGCGTTCGAGCGGGGACTGCTCGTCGAGACGTCCGGCCCGGAGAGCGAGGTCGTCAAGGTGATGCCCGCGCTCAACGTCGACGCCGACACCCTGGCCAAGGGCCTCGACATCCTGGCCGCCTCGACGGCTGCCGTGCACGGCGAGACCGCCAAGCGCTCGGCCGCCTGAGACCACCACGACAGGAGGATCCATTGATCGTCAGAACACTCTCCGAGCTCGACGGCACCGACCGTGACGTCAGGGCCGAAACGTGGCGGAGCCGCCGCTTCGTGCTGGCGCGCGAAGGCGTCGGCTTCTCCTTCCACGACACCGTCCTGTACGCCGGCACCGAGACGTCGATGTGGTACGCCAACCACATCGAGGCCGTCTACTGCGTCGGCGGCGAGGGCGAGCTGGTCAACGACGAGACCGGCGAGGTGCACCCGTTGCACGACGGGACGATGTACCTCCTCGACGGCAACGAGCACCACACCGTCCGCGCGAAGACCGACCTGCGCATGGCCTGCGTCTTCAACCCGCCGGTCACCGGCCGCGAGGTGCACGACGAGAACGGCGTCTACCCCCTTCTGACCGACGAGCACACCAGCGAGACCGAGGAGGTATCTGCATGACCGAGACGCTCGAACGCTCTCAGGACGTCTACCCGACCCGGCTGGGCACCCCCGCCGCCCCGATCACCCGCGAGGACCCCGCGGTGTGGGGCAAGGCCGAGGACGGCCCGATGGACGCGGCGACGCTGGCCGGCTTCGACGAGAAGGGCTACCTGACCGTCGACCAGCTCGTCACCCCCGACGAGGTCGAGCTGTTCCGCGCCGAGCTGCGCAGGCTGTCGGAGGACCCCGTGGTCCGCGCCGACGAGCGGACCATCGTCGAGCGGCAGTCGCAGGAGGTGCGCTCGATCTTCGAGGTGCACAAGACCAGCGACGTGTTCAGCAAGATCGCCAACGACCCGCGGGTGGTCGGCCGCGCCCGGCAGCTGCTCGGCTCGGACGTCTACATCCACCAGAGCCGCGTGAACTTCAAGCCGGGCTTCGACGGCAAGGAGTTCTACTGGCACTCGGACTTCGAGACCTGGCACGCCGAGGACGGGATGCCGCGGATGCGTGCGGTCAGCATCTCGATCTCGCTGACCGACAACTACGCGTTCAACGGGCCGCTGATGATCATGCCCGGGTCGCACAAGACCTACGTCTCCTGCGTGGGTGAGACGCCGGACGACAACTACAAGTCGTCGCTGGTGATGCAGGAGGCCGGTACGCCGGACCAGGACACCCTCACCGCGCTCGCGGACCGGCACGGGATCGACGTACTCGAGGGCAAGGCCGGCGGGGCCACCATGTTCGACTGCAACTGCATGCACGGCTCGAACGGCAACATCACGCCGTTCGCGCGGTCCAACGTGTTCATCGTCTACAACAGCGTCGAGAACACCTGCGTCGAGCCGTTCGGGGCGAACAAGCCGCGTCCTTCGTTCATCGGAGCGCGCGACTTCACGCCCGTCGGCTGACCTTCCAGGGCGAGTCGCAAGGACGCCGGTCACCGGATCGTGGTGGCCGGCGTCCTGCCGTCTCCAGGGCGACCAGCAGCGGACCGGCGAGCGTGTCCCCCAGATGGGCTACCACTTCGTGAACCCGAGGGGGCTTTCTGGCAGCCAGGAAATTTGCCCGCTTCGGGGGTCTTGCCATTGACCTTCCCCTATGTGTACAAACGTAGGAGAAAAGTAAAGAGATGCGGGTCTTGGCAGGGAGTCCTCAGGGGCTCGGTCCCTTGCCTGCCGCGCGTGGGTGACACGGGGGTCGCCCCCTCCCGCAGTCCCCGGAAGTCCACGCATCGCACCCGCGAGGAAGAAGGCTGTCGCGCATCCTTCCCAGCCGACGGCCAGCCCGTGACCGTCTCCCCTCCCTCCTGGGGCCGTCACGGAGAGCGACGCCCCGTGTCTCCGGTACCCGGACGCGGGGCGTCGGCGCGTCGCCAGTCAGTGGGCCGTCAGGTCAGTGGTCGGTCAGCTCAGGAAGAGACCTTGTTCTTGGTCTCGACGAGAGCCGTCCTGACCTCCCGGAAGGCGTTCTCGAGGCCGGTGCGCAGGGTGTCCGCCACGCTGGACGCCGTCGAGGCCGCGTCCTCGAACTGGCTTCGTGCGTCGGCCCACCTGCCGCGGAGCTGGTCCATCAGTCCGGCAAGCCGGTCGTTGGTGTCCATGGCAGCGAGGTGCATCTGGACCTCGAGGTCCTCGAGACGTCCCTGCCACTGGTCCATCTGGGCCTTCGCCAGCTGCTTGTGCAGCTCCGCCTGCTTGGTCTGCAGCTTGTCGATCTGGGCTTCCAACCGTTCAATGCGCTCTTCAGTCGTCATGCATCGAGCGTCCCTCCGGACCTGATGTCCGGCTAGGGCACAAGGTCCCCGTGCTCTGGTCTGCGCCGCCGCGGCGTGCGACCTTTGAGGAGACGGAGTCCGACGCGTGTCGTGACCGGCCTGGGGGAGGGTGCCAGATGGATGAGTTCGGCGTATCGCCCAACTATGTGCCAAACCCTCAGGACACCCTGACCGACGACGTCTTCGCCCATGCCGAGAAGTCGCCCGGACAGGTCGGTTTCTCGCGGCGGGTGGGCGACCGCTGGGTCCCCGTCACCTACCGGGAGCACGCGGAGCAGGTCACGAGGTTGGCAGCCGGCCTGATCGCCTCCGGCGTCCAGCCGGGCGACCGGGTCGCACTGCTCTCCGGGACCAGCTTCGAGTGGATGCTGTGCGACTTCGCGATCTGGACCGCCGGTGGGGTCACCGTCCCCATCTACGAGACCTCCTCCGCTGAGCAGATCGAGTGGATCCTCTCCGACTCAGGTGCCGTCGCGGCGTTCGTGGACACCGAGGACCACGCGAAGCTGGTAGCCCAGGCACAGGCCGGCGCGCCCGAGCTGCGGGACGTATGGGTCATCGACTCAGGCGGCATCGACGGGCTCGTCGCCGCGGGACGCGACGTCCACGTCGAGACGGTCAGGGCGCGCCGCCGCGCCGTGACCAGCGACTCCCTCGCCACGATCATCTACACCTCCGGTACGACGGGACGCCCCAAGGGCTGCGTCATCACGCACGCCAACCTGTTGTCCTACGTGCGCAACGTGTGCACGGCCGAAGGCGTCCGGGAGTCTGTCTACAACGAGGACACCAGGACGTTGCAGTTCCTTCCGCTCGCGCACATCCTGGCGCGGTCCGTCCAGCTGTGCGCGGTGCACAACCGGGTCCTCCTCGCGCACACCAGTGACGTCAAGAACATCGTCGCCCAGTTCGTGGACTTCCGGCCGACCACCGTGCTCTCGGTGCCGCGCGTGTTCGAGAGGATCTACAACACCGCCAAGCACAAGGCGGCTTCCGAGAGACGCGGGCGCATCTTCGACCTCGCCGACGCCACGGCGACGGCGTACAGCGAGTCGCTCGACACCGATGGCCCCGGACTCATGCTCAGGCTGCGGCACGCGCTCTTCGACCGGTTGGTCTACGCCAAGCTCCGCGCCGCGCTCGGCGGCGAGGTGCGTTGGTCGGTGAGTGGAGGGGCGCCGCTCGGCTCCCGGCTCAACCACTTCTTCCGCGGTATCGGCATCACCGTCCTCGAGGGCTACGGGCTCACCGAGACCTGTGCCGCGGTGACGATCAACCTGCCCACCAAGCTGCGGATCGGGTCCGTCGGACGCCCGATCCCCGGGTGCACGGTTCGCATCGCAGACGACGGCGAGGTGCTCGTCAAGGGTGGGAACGTCTTCCAGGGCTACTGGCGCAACGACGAGGCGACGCGCGAGGTGTTCGACGAGGACGGCTGGTTCCACACCGGCGACCTCGGCGAGCTCGACGACGACGGCTACCTCACGGTCACCGGTCGCAAGAAGGACATCCTCGTCACGGCCTCGGGCAAGAACGTCGCGCCGATGGTGCTCGAGGACAGGCTCCGGGCGCACTGGCTGGTCAGCCAGTGTGTCGTGGTCGGCGACGGGCGTCCGTTCATCGCCGCGCTGGTCACCATCGACCCGGAGACCTTCACGTCATGGAAGCAGGACACCGGCAAGCCGGCCACGGCCGGCGTGGCCGACCTCCGCGAGGACCCCGACCTGCTGTCCGCCCTCCAGTCGGCTGTGGACGACGCGAACAAGGCGGTGTCGGCCGCCGAGTCGATCAAGAAGTTCCGGGTGCTGACGACCGACTTCACGGAGGAGTCCGGAGAGCTCACCCCGAGCCTGAAGGTGAAGCGGCACGTCGTCCTCACCACGTTCGACACCGACGTGCAGGAGCTCTACCGCCGCTAGCACCTTCGACCATTCCCCGGACGCGACAGCAGTCGGGTGCCTACCGTCGTACTGGAGCCCGGGCAACAGGGCCCGGTTCGCACACGGGGGTGTCGATGATGCGCTCAGTCCACTCCGGCGTCGCGCTTGCGGCGAGCAGCGCCGTCCTGGTCACGTCAGCAGCAGGTGCCGTCCACGCCGCGGTGCGTGCCCCTTCCGACCCGGGAGTCTGCTCCGGGGTCAGCGGCTGCGTCGTGAAGGCGCGCACCGACGTGAACGGTGACGGCACCCCGGACACCATCGGCATCGCCCGCCGCGGCAAGGACGGCGCCGCGCAGGGGGCGGTGATCATCCGGGTGAAGACCGGCCCCGGCACGATCGTGTCCGTCCGCCGGAAGACGGAGTGGTGGCTCGGCCCGCTGTGGCAGGGCACGGCGGCTCTGGACGGCCGGCGCGGCAGGGAGATCGTCGTGGGCGAGATCAGCGGAGCGCACGCACAGTACTTCCGCGCGGTGACCTGGCGGCACGGTCAGCTCGTGGACCTCGACGCACCGGGTCGCGAGAGGTTCTGGGGGATCGACGGCGCGGTCTGGATCTCGGCCGGCTGGCAGCACCGTGCCGGTGACCCCGAAGGCACCATCCGCAAGCGCGTCGCCATCCGCACCGGCAACGCGACGGTGAGCCCGTTCAAGGGCAGGATCACGACGTACCGGTGGACGCGCGACGGCTGGGGGCGCGTCAGCACGAGGACCATCTACCCGCTGCCGGACGAGGTTGCCTGGCGCTGGGGCGGCTTCCACGTCCCGGGCCTGGCGCGCTGGTAGCAGCGGATTCACCGAGCCATCAGGCGACGTTCACCCGACCGCGGTTTCCCCGGCACCTCCAGCCACCACGCTGGCGAGAGTGACCAACCAGTGGAGTGAACAGAAGAAGTCGTCGGTGCTGCGAGGCTCGAGCATCCTGGTGACGGGCGGGACAGGGTCGTTCGGGAAGGCGTTCGTGACGTACGCGCTCCGTGAGCTGGACCCCGAACGCCTGGTGATCTTCTCCCGCGACGAGCTGAAGCAGTACGAGGCGCGTCAGCTGTTCGGCGACGACCCTCGGCTGCGCTGGTTCATCGGCGACATCCGCGACGAAAGGCGACTCCAGCGTGCCATGCACGGCGTCGAGTACGTCGTACACGCAGCGGCGCTCAAGCAGGTCGACACCGCGGAGTACAACCCGTTCGAGTTCGTGAAGACCAACGTGCTCGGCTCCCAGAACGTCATCGAGTCGTGCATCGACCAGGGCGTCAGAAAGGTGGTCGCGCTGTCGACCGACAAGGCCTCCAGCCCGATCAACCTGTACGGCGCCACGAAGCTCACCGCGGACAAGCTGTTCGTGAGCGGCAACCACTACGCCGCGGCCTATGACACGAGGTTCTCGGTGGTCCGTTACGGCAACGTCATGGGCAGCCGCGGCTCCGTGATCCCTTTCTTCCGGCGCCTCGCGGCCGAGGGGAGGTCGCTGCCGATCACCGACCTGCGGATGACACGGTTCTTCATCACCTTGCCGCAGGCGGTCGAGTTCGTGGTCGAGTCCTTCGACACGATGCACGGTGGCGAGCTCTATGTGCCACGGATCCCCTCCATGCAGATCACAGACCTGGCGCAGGCGGTCGCGCCCGGCGCATCGATGCACAACTCAGGGCTGCGGCCGGGCGAGAAGCTGCACGAGGAGATGGTCTCCGCCGAGGAGGGCCGCCGCGCGGTGCAGGTGAAGGACCGCTACATCATCCAGCCCGACCTTGCCACGTGGGGCTACGAGGCGCCCGAGAACGCGGTCGCCGTGCCGGACGGCTTCCACTACACCTCCGACAGCAACGACCTCTGGTACACCGCCGAGGAGATCGCGGACGTGCTCGACCTCACGGCCCCCCGACCCGGCTGGACGTAGACCGACCGGGTTCCGACGCGCGCGAGTCGACCTCGCTCGCGGTCCTCTGCCGGACCTCCCGGTTGAGCGCCGCGAGCTCCGGATGCTTGCGCCACGCCTCGAGGAAGACCTCCCACGGCGTGTCCAGGTCTCCCCCGGCCAGACGGACCAGTTCCGTGACGGCTTCGAGGTCGGCCGGCGTGTCCACCGTCCACCGGGCGTCACCGGCCGGTAGGGGCGAGTCCACGACGGTGACCGGGAAACGGCCCGGATCCTCGTAGAACCAGGGCATGACATGCTCCCGCTGGTGTGGTCGCCGGGCCTCGCGCCAGGCCCACTCCAGCGCCGTGGCTTCGACGACCTCGACATCGAGCCCTACCGGCCACGTTCGCGGGTGGGGCGGAGGCAGCCGGTTCGCGGTGTACGTCGAGCCGCTGTCCCGATGTGCCTCGACCACCCGGTCGACCACGCCGGGGTCGACCAGCGGGCAGTCGGCGGTGATCCGGACGACCAGGTCGGCATGGAACTCCGACGCAGCGCCGTGGTAGCGGTCCAGGACGTCACCGAGGCTGCCCCGGTGCACGGCGAAACCACGCGCGGCGCAGTGCTCGGCCAGCGGGTCGTCGGTCGGATCCAGCGAGGTCGCCACCACCACGTCGTCCAGAGTCGTCGCCCGCGACGCCCGGCCGACCACCCAGTCGAGCACGGCGCGACGACGCCCCCGGCTGTCGGGCAGGTCCGCAAGGACCTTGCCAGGCAACCGCTGCGAGGACATCCGGGCCTGGACGACAGCGACGACGCGCGGTCTCATCCTGCCCTCAGCGCGCGCTCGACGGCCCCGAGGAACACCAGCCGGTTCCGAGCCCAGTCACCCTTGCCGAGCACGACGTCACGCCTCGCGGCCCGGCGCGCCGTACATTCGGGTCTCCTGACCTCCTCGAGCAACGCGTGCGCCAGCATCTCCGCATCCCCGACCGGGAACAACCTGCCGACCGTCTCCGAGCCCACCCACTCGCGGTTGCCGTCGAGGTCGCTGACCACGACGGGGAGACCCACGGAGAGAGCCTCCAGCAGCGAGAGCGAGGAGCCGTCGGAGTGAGAGGCGGTCACGTAGACGTCGCTCCGGCGCAGCCAGTCACGCACCTGGCTGCCCGAGAGTCGCCCCACGCGGGCCACGGCGTCCGCGATGCCCAGCTCGCCGATCAGGGCCTCGATCCGGGCGCGCTCAGAACCCTCACCGCCGAGGACCAGCCGAAGCGACCGGTCCTGCCGGTGCGCGAGCGCGAACCCTCGTACAACGGTCGGCACGTCGTACATCGGCTCCCACGCCCGCGCCGAGAAGACCACCTTCCCGGCCGCATGTGCGCGTGGTTGTGCGGCCGAGAAGTAGTCGGTGTCGATCCCCCACGCCGCCACGGAGATACGTTCCGGGGCCACCCCCAGGCGGCGGGCCCGGTCGGCCAGGGACCGGCAGTCCACATGCACCCCGGCGAGACGAGGGAGCGTACGTCGGACCCGGTCGGCCACCTGCTCCGCCTGCGCCTCGAGCAGGAGGTCGAACGCCCAGCTGATGCCGAGAGCCGGCGCGACGTCGGACTCGACCGCCGACGCGGCCGCGTCCGAAAGGGGTCCTGCCACGAGCAGGTCATGGCCCCCGGCGACCGAGGACAGCGGCCGCTCGTGGTCGTCCCAGGTGTGGGTGGGAACGCCCAGGTCGTGCGACCCGGTGCCGTCGCGGAGGAACGCCGTCACCTCGTGCCCCCCTTCGCGCAGGGTTCGCAGCCACCGTCGGTCATGGGCACCCGCGGCCCGGGCGACGTACCCGACTCTCGCCACGAGCCTCAGTCCACGTCGGACCAGGTGATCTCCTGGCCCTGGGTCATCGGGCGACGAACGCCACGGCCGACCAGCGACGCGAGGTCGTTGGGCGCCAGCGCACCGGGGGTTGCCGGGCGCAGGACGTCCACGACCTCGGCGTCGAACCGCTCCCCCGGGTGCAGGTCGCGGGCGGCGCGCAGGCAGCGCCGCTGCAGCACCACGGTCTCCTGCTCGTTGGCCTCGACCCGCTTGTCCGCCGATCCGAGGGCGAGCTCGAGCTGGCGGGTTGCGTCGACCATGTCCTGCCAGGTCTCCGGTGTCATCGAGAAACCGTGGTCAGGACCTTTTCGCGACGTGTCGTCGGTGAAGTGCTTCTCCACCACCCGGGCTCCGAGCGTGACCGCGCCCAGGACGGTCGCGAGGCCCGGAGTGTGGTCCGAGAGGCCCAGCACCACGTCGGGGAACATCGCCCGGTAGGTCTCGAGCACCCGAAGGTTGATGTGCCGGAAGTTGTCGAGGTCGCCGGTGTAGTTGGTGTTGCACTGCATCAGGCAGATGCGGTCGGTCTCCTCGCGTGCGGCGTCCACGGCCTCCTGCACCTCGCCGATGCTCGCGGCGCCGGTGGCGATCAGCACCGGCTTGCCCTTGGCCGCCATGCGCCGGATGGCGCCCAGCCAGTTCACGTCGCCCGAGCCGACCTTGTAGGCGGGGACGTAGGGCTCGAGGTGGTCGATCGCGTCGAAGTCGTACGGGGCGGAGAAGTAGTCGATCCCGGCCGCGTCGCAGGTGGCCTTCAGCTCCGGCGGTCCAGGACCACGGCAGGGAGGCGTCGTCGTACACCTCGAACACGGACTTGCGCCACGTCGCCTGGTGCGACTGCTGCGAGCCGAGGGCGCGGAAGCCGTGGTCGGAGACGATCTTCGCGGCGGTGAAGTTCTGGAACTTCGCCGCGTCCGCGCCCGCCTTCGCGGCGAGGCGGATCAGCTCCTTGGCGCGGTCGAGGTCGCCGTCATGGTTCGCCGCGAGGTCCGCGACGAAGTAGGTGGGCGCTTCGGGTCCGACGAGGCGGTCGCCGATCGTGAAGCTCACGTGCTGCTCCGAACTGTCGTAGGGGCTTGGTTGTCTGGCGCCGTGGCACCTGGCCGACCCTCGTCCCGCATGCGGGCGATGCCCGAGACGATGGTCGGCAGGGAGATGCCGAGCTCCGCGGCTATCCGGCTCGAGTCCATGGAGAGCACGGCACTGCGTGTCGCGGAGAACCCGACGTCGTGGCGGGACACCGGCTCGACCAGGTCGGGGTCCAGGCCGAACGCGATGGCGATCTGCCGGCCGAAGTGGTACTTGCTCATCGGCTCGCCGCCGCCGAGGTTCCTCACCCCCGACACACCGCGGTCGACGGCCTCCAGCAGCAGGGCGGCAAGGTCGCCGGTGTAGAGCGGTGTGAACTCCACGTCGGTGAAGCCGGGCGTGGGCCTGCCGGCACGGAGTGCGTTGAGGAAGAACTCCGCCAGGCTCTGCTGGCCAGTGGCGCTCCATCCGAAGAAGTTGGTGCGGAGCACGAGCGCCTCCGGGTGCCGGTCGAGGACGGCCTCCTCGCTCCGGACCTTGGACCGTGCGTAGGCACTTTCGGGCCGAGGTCGTGTGGCCTCGTCGAACGGCGGCTGAGCTGATCCGTAGACCGCATCGGAGGAGATGTGCACCAGCCGCGATCCCGTGTCCCGCAAGACCTCGGCGAGGGTGGCCGGCACGTCGACGTTCATCCGTTCGGTAAGCCCGGGGTCGGCCTCGCACTGGTCGGGGCGCACCAGGGCGGCTGTGTTCACGACGAGGTCCGGGGCAACGCGTTCGACGGTGTCGCGCAACGCATCGAGGTCGCGTACGTCGATGCGCACCTGTTCCACGCCGTCCACCTGGAGCTCACGGTTGTGCACCATGGCGACCACCTCGTGCACAGCCATGGCCTCGCGCACGAGTGCCCGGCCGAGCAACCCGGTGGCACCGGTGACGAGGACCCTGCGCCTCATCGGGCGTCCGGCGTGGGTCTGAGGGCCTCCTCCAGCCGCCGTACCCGTTCTTCGTACCGGGTGACGACCTGGAACCTCGCGCGGATCTGGGCATGTTCGCCCCGAACGTCGTCGAGGAGCCGACGGGCTTCGGAGATCTCGGAGTCCGTGGCAACGACCTCCGCGCGGTCCGCGCTCAGATCCCCGGAACGAACCTCCAGGGCGGCGATCTGGTGCTCGAGACGGGCGTACACCACCTCGAGCTTCTCGACCGTGAGCTCGAGCTCGTCGAGCCGCTCCCGCTGGCGGTCAAGCCGGTCCCTCTGGTCGTCGAGCCGCCGGCGATGCCGCTGCACCTTCTCCTGCTCAAGCCCCAGCCGGGACACGACCTCGTCCAGGCGTTCTCCCAGGACGTCGACCCTGGAACGCCGCCCGACGAGGCCGCGCAGCCGCCGTCTCGTACCTGCGGTGGACAACTGGGCTCCTTCTTCTCTCGCGTTCACGGGACCAGCACGGCCTGGCGCTGGTCGATCCAGGACTGCAGCAGCGCCCCCTCCCGGTCCAGCCGGTGAGCCGGCGAGACGGGCACTACGGTCCCCCAGTGGTGCGCCCACGTCTCCTGCTCCCGCTCATGAAGAAAGGAGAAGCCGGTCAGGTGCAGGCGGGCCTCGGGGAAGAGCGTGCGGACCAGGTATGCCGCCGTGGTCCCCGTGGTCGGCACCGCTCCTCTTCCCTGGCGCTCCGGCATCAGCTGCCGCTTGAGCGGGATGCCGACGACCCGGTTCGGTAGCGGCCAGCACCCGAGGTCGTCGGGGAACGAGTGCGGGTGGTCGGGCAGCACCTTGGTGCGCGAGGTGTTGTTCACCATCAGGTAACCGCGCGACGAGTAGTTCTGCAGGAACCACCGGGTCACCCGGGCCCTCGGCGCGAAGACCACCACGTCGGTCCGGCGGCCTAGGCAGGGCGGGTCATCCGGCTCGTCGAGGACGAAGGAGTTGCAGCGGACCACGAGGTCGGCAGCCTCGACCAGGTCACGCCGCTCGACGCTCGGCTCGAGTGGGGCGTTGCCCACGACCACGACCTGCTCGACGGGTCGTCGGTGCGCATAGGACTCCACGAAGGCACGCAGCGCCTCCAGAAGGTCGGAGTCGGAGTCGACGTCTTCAATGGCCTGCACAGGCACGACCCTACGGTCGCCAACAGTCGGTCGACTGCCGTGGCGGCCCTACCTCGACCACCCTTCAGCGCGATTTCACGAGCCGTTACCCGAGCATTCGGCGGCCCGTTGCCGTCCGCCGGCGCGGTCCCTGGTCACGTCCCAGGTTCGGCGGTGTCACCGAGCCTGGAGCGCGTCCATTCCGACGGCTGCGGCCAGCACGAGGCGGCGGTCGAGCGTGCGCTCGGAGTCGGGAGTGCAGTCGATCGTGTAGTGGTCGGTGAGCTTCCAGGCGCGACGCGTGTGATGGACGAGCACCTGGTCGCCCCGGGTGAAGACGAAGTGGTAGGGGATGGGCAGCCAGTCGGCGTAGTCACCGACGTAAGGAACGAGCCCGACCAACCGGCGGAACAGGGCCACCGCGAGGCTTCGCTCGGTCGCTTCGCACACCTGGTTGCCCTGCGCGTCGAAGAGCAGGTAGCTCGAGCGCAGGAGGCTCCTCGCGAATGCCTTCTGGATCTCACCGATCTTCTCCCCGTCGGGGCCGGTGATGTCGTAGCGGGCGGCAGGGTCGAACCGCTGACGTGCCTTGATCCGGAGCAGCTCGACGCTCTTGGTCTCGTCGCTGTAGAAGCGGATGTCCTCCTTGAACTTGAAGCGCTTCTGCTCGACGAAGGCGAGCGGCTCGCCCTCGTTCCCGGCTGCGTCGGGCAACGAGAAGGTGTAGCGGTTGATGACCATCGTCCACTTCTGACGGAGCAGAAAGACGTCGTGTGCGTTCGGATCCAGGTCAGCCATCCCGCGACTATAGCCACGTGCACCGGCCAAGGAGGCCCTCCTGGTGCGCGTGTTCGTGCGCGTGTTCGCAGTTGGCGAGGCCACCTGTCAGGCGTTCTCCTTGCGGAAGGTGGCGGTGCCCCACCAGACCGCGAGAGCGAACAGCGCGAGCGACCACAAGCTGCCCCACAACAGCCCCGACAAGGCGAAGTCACCGCCGAACGAGTTGCGGACGGCGTCCACGACGTGCCGGATCGGCATCAGGTCGCTGGCCTTCTCCAACCATGCGGGACCGATCGTCATCGGCAGCAGGATCCCGGAGAGCAGCAGCACCGGCATCATGACCATGTTGATCACGGGCGCCATCACGTCCTCGCTCTTGGTGGTGAGCGCGAGTGCGTTCGAGGCGGCGGCGCAGGCGCCACCGATCAGCAGGGTCAGCAGCGTGCCCAGCACGATGCCCGCGAGCGGCGCCTTCATGCCGAGGGCGTAGCCAAGGGCGATGAGGATCAGGGCCTGCACGAGCAGCTGCAGCAGGTCCCGGTACAGCCGGCCGATCAGCAGGGCCGTCCGGCTGGCCGGGGTGACCCGCTCCGCCTCGATGACTCCCTCCCGCCATTCGCCGATGAGGCTGAAGCCGGCGAAGAAGGCGCCGAAGATCCCCAGCTGGACCAGCATTCCCGGCACGAAGAAGGTGTAGGCGTTGGTTGCGCCGAACTGGGTCACCAGCGGTTCGAGCAGCGGACCGAACAGCAGCAGGTAGAGCACCGGCTGGAGCGCACCGATGATCACCCAGGCGGGGTTGCGCAGGTTCATCCGCAGCTGACGGCGAAAGACGATGAAGGTCTCTCGGAAGAAGGTCGTCACCGGAGCGCTCCCTCGGCAAGCTGGGTGGGTTCGGAGGCGGGTTCCGTCGCCGACGTGGCGTTGGGTGTATCCGCGTTGGCGGCCTCGGCGTCGCGCAGGGACCGGCCCGTGAGGGTGAGGAACACGTCGTCGAGCGTGGGCCGGTGCACCTCGATCGAGTCGAGGTCGATGCCCGACCGGTCGAGGTCGCGCAGCAGGCCTTGCACCGCGCGACCCGCCCTCGGTACCCGCCCGCGGACGTGCCGACCGTCCACCTCGACCTCGGACCGGCCGTCGGTGATGGCAGCGAGCTTGCGGGCCGCCTCGCCCAGGTGTGCACTGTCGGTCACCTCGAGGTTGACGAGATCGCCGGCGACCTGTGCCTTCAGGTTGTCGGCGGTGTCGGCCGCGACGATGCTGCCCTGGTCGATGATCACGATGCGGTCGGAGAGCACATCCGCCTCGTCGAGGTAGTGGGTGGTCAGGAAGACCGTGGCTCCGCGCCGGCGGCGAAGGTCCGCGATGTGCTCCCACAGGTTCGCGCGAGCCTGCGGGTCGAGCCCGGTCGTGGGTTCGTCGAGGAACATCAGCGTCGGCTCGTGGATGAGCCCCATCACGATGTCCAGCCTCCGCTTCTGTCCCCCGGACATGTTCTTCGGCATCCGGGTCCACAAGCCGTCGAGGTTCAGCTGCTCGAACAGGCTCCTGCCGCGCTCCTCCACGACCTTGCGGGACAGGCCGTAGAGCATGCCGTGGTCCATCACCTCGTCGCCCGCACGGGCTCCGCTGAAGGCTCCGCCGGCCTGCGAGACGTAGCCGATGCTGCGGCGTACCTGCACGGAATCCCGTACGACGTCGTACCCGGCGACCGTTGCTGTGCCCGCGGTGGGTGTCAGCAACGTGGTGAGCATGCGGAGCGTGGTCGTCTTGCCTGCCCCGTTCGGCCCGAGGAAGCCGACGATCTCGCCTTCGTCGACGTCCAGGTCGACCCCGTCGACGGCTCTGACCTCGGTCTTCGTACGTCCTTGACGCGTCTGGAAGGTCTGGACAAGACCTCGTGCGTGAATCACGTGCCGACTTTTCATGCCATAGAGACCGACGAAGCCGCCAAAACTCATCGGACGACGCGCACAGCTGGTGGTTCAGCCTCCGGCCGGGGCGGCCACGAAGATGCAGAAGGGATGACCGGAGGGGTCGGCGTACACGCGTAGCGGCTCCTCTGGATCGTCGGAGCGGTCGAACAGCGGTCGGGCGCCAAGGGCCAAGGCACGTTCGTGCTGGACATCGAGCTGCGCTTCCGTCGGCACCGTCAGGTCCAGGTGCAGCTGTTGTGGGTGAGGGCCCTCCGGCCACGTCACCTCCGGCAGCTCTGCCACCTGTTGGAACGCCATTGCGCGGTTGCCTGCGAGATCCGTCAGCACCAGCCAGTCCTGGCCGTTCGGGTCCGGCTCGCCCGGGCCAGGCGGCTCGTCCCCCGGCCGGTACCGCAGCCCCAGCAGCTGACGGTAGAACTCCGCCAGCCCTCGCGCGTCGGTCGTGTCGAGAACCACCTGAAGAAGCTTCGGAAAGTCATGCTCTGTCCCCATGGCACCTCCTCGACACAGCATGCCCATTGAAGGCGCCCAGCGGAACCACGGAGGAGTTCATCGCACTGTCCCCGGGGGCGGCGTTCCCTGAGACTGGTCTTCCAGAGACCGCTCATCCATCCCCGCTGGGCGCTACCGTCACTTCATGGGAGAGCGAGGGAGCGTCGAACCGCACAGCGCCGGTGATGTCGAGCGCCAAGACCTCGAGGTAGTCCTCGAGACCCGGCGTGAGCTGGGCCCGGAGTACGAAGCAGCCCTGGTGGACTCGTTCGTCGACCGGATCGAGACCGCGATCGAGACCCGGGTCGACGCCCGCATGGCAGAGGTTCGGCAGACCGACAAGACCGAGCGGCAAGCCCAGAAGCAGCAGATGGTGCTCGGCATCGTCTCCCTCGGCACCGGGATCCCGATAACCGCCATCGCCGCGGTGCTCGCGGACGGTCTGCCGGGCGTCTTCGTCGCCTGGGCAGGGATCGCGGCGGTCAACATCGCCCATGCCCTGCAGGGGCGTAGGCGTTGACCGGGCGCAAACCCGTGGCGCCCGACTGAGCACCCTCAGCGTTCGTCTTCGAAGCTCACGTGCCCGACGTGCATCTCGGGACCGTCGAAGCCGGCACTGCCGACGTGCTCGATGAGGCTTCGCACCTCTGCCCGAGCCTGGCTCGGGCACTCGATCAGCAACCGCTCCGCGCCGCCCTCGGTGTCCGGCACGGCGGTGAAGCCTGCACGCGCCAGTGCTGCCATCAGGATGGCTGGGTCCTGCCCCTCGGGTACGGCGTAGGACAGCGTGTACGTCCCCGGCTGGTGGACCCGAGCCTCGGTCCGGGCCTCGTCGAACGTCACCGTCCGGAGCGCCAACATGATGCCCACCCCTAACGCGAGGAAGCCGATGAGCAACATTGCGCCAATGATCATGACTCCTCCAACCCGCGGGACCTCCGGGCCGCCGTCATCACGCACCCAGGAACCCGCCGTCCGGCCCTCGCCTGACTCTTTGAGCCTGCGCCTCCCTTGACCGCGCCGTCGAGGGACCTTCGTCATCCGCGCCGGGTCACTTGGTCCCTTCGGCTGGCAGCCCCGGCGTGTCCGACGTACCCGATGGAACGTTTTGGGTGCTTGTCTCGCTTATGGGTCGAGACTGACCGGAGCGCCGACGAGGGGACGAGGACTGCGGACCGCGTGCTGGTGCACAGGTTCATCGGCGACCGGCGGCGCCCCTGGCGACGGGAGCGTGTCTTGGACGCGGTTCCCGAGTCCGCCGGCGAGAGCGCGATGACGGCCTTCGCGGACGTCGACAGTCGCGACGCGGGTGCAGAGCCGCGGGCGGAGAGGTGGGACAGCTCAGTCCATACTGGGCACTACCCTTCATCCCGATGTGCTCGCTGGCACAGTTGATGCGATGGGAGCACCCGACGAGGCTCATGCGGCGGGGTCTCCGGCATACTTGCCGGGCGGACAGTTGAACCCAACGAATCACACAGTGGTTATCCGAAGGGTTCGCCGGACTGAAGAGTCTGATGTCCCGGGCCTCTAGCTCAATTGGCAGAGCAGCGGACTTTTAATCCGCGGGTTGTGGGTTCGAGTCCCACGGGGCCCACACCACGGGGCCTACTCAGCAGAATCCCCCAGTGACTATGGGGATTCCCCACTGCCAGGCTCGAGCCGTCTTGCATGGGAAGGGCGCCATCGCTCGGGGACGTATTTGCCCCCGGGTCACTAGGTCCCCAGGTCCGGTAGACACGTCGTGACATCGACTTGTAATGCCAGCGGCGACCAGCAAGTGGTCCTGCATGCTGCCTTCGATCTCGTTCTACGTGTCACCTCGACATACCAGTCAAAACCGGTCATAAGGGGTAACGGACTCGCGGCTCGAAACGATCTTTCGTTGGGAGGGTTCCCTGGGAGGGAACCCCGCCGTCTCGACCCGGCCGCAACCCCCCGAGCGGATCTGGTCGGGCGGCGGGGCCTTTCGTGGGAGGGTCCGCAACGACTGCAACCCTCTGCCCGACGCCCACAACGGGCCTGGGGCGCAGGAGCCAGCAGGACGCCGACATACCGAAGTAGCTGGAGGGACCAATGGCGCGAGACAACAGCAAGTGGCACGAGACCTTGGCGGCGAAGGCTAACGCCCTGATGGAGAAGTTCACCGACGAACAGATACGCGAGTCCCTGGCCCACGAGCACAGGATCTTCCTCCACGAGCTCTGCGACTTGGCCGCCCAGGAGCGTGACCGCTGCGCGCGGTTCGACTCCCCAGCCGCGAACGCACGAGAGCACTTCTGGTCACGGGTCTTCTGCATCGCGGTTGAGGTTCTGTCGGATCGACAAGAGACCGACCCCGACCTGGCCGACGTGGTCCCCCTACGACGATCCTCCAGGCCCACGCGACCGGATTATGGCTACCGGATACCCACACAAAACAGGCGATAAGGCGTAACGGTTCCGCGGCGCGAAACGGTGCTTAGGTGGGAGGGAATCCCTGGGAGGGAAACCCGCCGCCCCATCCCGGTTCCCGCCTGCCCCCCACCTCCCCATAGGCGGTCCCGGTCCGGGGCGGCGGGCCTGGCCGGCACTCTCTGGGTTTCGGAGCTGGTCAGAGAGCAGATGCAAAGCGGCATAGGCGCCAGGCGTACCGGCGCCTCCGGCGAACTTCGGTAAGGCTCGCGGATCACTGACCGTTGCTCGGCGTCAAGGACGCGTAGTGGTAGCCCATCGTCTGGAACATCCCGCGGTGCGGACACGCCACAAAGCGCCCATGTCATCGGAAGACACGGACGCCTGCGCGTGTGGTCTCAGCCGCCCAGCACGAGCCAGGCGAGCGCCAACACGATCACCAGAGCGGCGACCGCGAGGGCTGCCGGCATCCAGCGCGACCGGGACGCCTCGGGCTCTGGACGATCGACGAAGGCCTGGAACATCTGCGTGCTGGCGGCTGGGTCGTCGAACTCGTTTTGTTCAGACATGGACGAAATGTTACATACCGCTGGAATGCTGCCTGTCGGGGCCCGCAACCCCACTCACCTCCGAGCCGCCGACCCGATGCCCGAGGATTTGCACGCCGGCACCCGGCCGCAAGGGCGCTGCAGGGCGGGCGCGCTGTCAGGGCGTTCGCAGATCGTTCGCACCGGGCATGGCCGTCGCCGTACCGACTCCAGCGACCGAAAGGTCTGGCCTCCACGGCTGCGGCAAGATCAGCCGAAGGTGCCTTACCCCGTCGGTCGGCGGCGGGCACACTGAAGCTCTAGGCAGAGGGGGAGACGATGAGTAACAGCAACACCGGCGCCGCCGCTGGTGGAGGTGCAGTCTACGGTCTGGGTATCTTCGGGGCCCTGGTGTACTTCTGGCAGCAGGCGGACGCGTTCTGGGAGTACGTGCTCGCTGTGATCCAGGGCCTGTTCTGGCCGGCCTGGATGGTCTACGAGGGCCTTGCAGCCCTCGGCGCCTGAGATGCGGTCGGGGCGGCCCCGCTGTCAGGACAAAGGCAACGATCCGCGGACTTCTGTCACCGCCCTTCGTGAGCCATCATGTCGAGCGCGACCGTGGCCGCAAGGACGACGACAGGGTCCTGGCCCGGCGCGATCTCCACTCCGTAGGTGTCTGCGACCCGGAACCACTTCTTGGACACGGTGGCCACCGACGTGTGCCCGTCGGTGAACGAGTACTCGTGGTCGACGATGTTGCCTTGCACGTCGAGGTCCGGCCCATCGCCTATCTTGACTGTCCAGCGATCCCGGAGCGGGCTGAACAGCGCCTTCTTCACCATGGCCAGCCGGTTGCCGTCCGGATCCTCGACTTCCATGGCGTCCTTGACCCGGGCGACTTTCTCCTGGATCTTCGCCAGCTTGTGCCCCGACGGGTCTTCAATAATCAGCGTCTTGCGCAGTCGAAGGGCCTTCCCGTCCACCTTGTAAGCCCTCTGCCCGCTGTCTGTCTCGATCCAGAAGTCGTCCCCGATAGACACCAGACGCTGGCGCATCTTGTAGTGCACGTTCTCGTCCCCGCGCCGCTGCTCGCGGCGCTCTTGCCGCCTGCCTCGCATCATGCCAATCACCCATCTCCCGAACGTGTGGACCGTAAGACCGGGGAAGCGGAGATCCACATCACCCGCTGTCGAGGATGTGGCCGCTCCTGCCGGGTCGGTCAGGCATGCGTTGGCAGCGCCTGAGTGCGGTCCTCAACGAGGTAGGCAACGATGACCGCCGCAGGGAAGAAGATCAGACTGAAGATGAAGTATCCGACGAAGCTGTGCCCTTTTCGGCCAGCTACGCGGGCGGGCCAGAACGCGATGGCGATCCAGATGACTGCGATCAATATCCACCATATGGTCGACATGGCCGTCTCCTCTCCGCGCTTCAGCCGAAACGCTGGTTCTGTTGACGACCGTCATCGGCACCGGGATGGCGTCGGTCGGCAACCGCCGACGTAACTCCACGCTCGTCGGACAACGCGGTTATCGACAGGGACGAAGGTCCCCTGACTAGACATCGACCGCGAACTGGAACACCAGCGACCGAGTCGGCGGCGCGTTCAGCAACTACCAGCCCTGAGGTCCCGGGCGCACTGCCTGGAGGGTGTAGCTGTGCGGGAGCCGCCACGGCCTGTCTGCCAACCGCCACTCGCCGCCTGGCAGCCGCTCCATCTGCCCCGGCAGCGCGTCCCACGGCACGCTGTCGTGCTCGACAAGACCGGTCAGCTGCAACCCTTCGTCGAGCAGCGCGGTGACGATCTCGCCGAGGCCGTGGTTCCACTCGTGGGTGATGTTGTGCGCAAACACGGCGTCCGTGTCGACGTAGGTTCCGCCCTCATCCCAGACCGTCGGCTCCTCACGCTCGAAGTAAGGGTGGTCCACCACCAGCAGGCCGTCCGGGCGCGAGTCGGCCAGCGACCACAGCATCGGGTGGCCCTCACGGATGAACAGCCTGCCCCCGGGCGCCAGCAGCCGAGCCACGACCGAGGCCCAGCGCCGTACGTCGGGCAGCCAGCACAGGGCGCCGATACCGGTGAAGACGAGGTCGAAGGCGTTCTGCGGCAGGACCTCCGCGGCGTCGTAGACGTCGGCCTCGAAGAACTCGACGGTCTCGCCGTTCGCGGCAACGAGCGCCCGGGCCTGCTCGACCGCCGCGGGGCTGAAGTCCAGTCCGGTCATCCGAGCCCCCAACCGGGACAAGGACAGCGTGTCGGTCCCGATGTGGCACTGCAGATGCACACCGCGCAGCCCTTCGATCGAACCGAGCAGCGGAAGGTCGAAGCGCACCACGTCGGACAGGAACGCCGGGTCGGCGCGGAACCGCTCCAGCGCGTAGTCCGGGGATTCAGCATGGGCCGGGGCACGCTCGTCCCAGCTCGCGCGGTTGAGGCTGCGGTAGTCGTCGCTCACGCCGCCGACGGTATCGCTCGTCGCCGGGAGCGGCGGTACGTCGGAGGGGCCATGGCCTGCCCGCTCGAGGCAGATCGCAGGGCCACGAGGAAGCGTAGATTGGACGCGTGGCTGATACCGGAGGAATGACCCCTGACGAGGTCCGCTCCTTCCTGACCGGGGAGAGCCCCGGCCTGGCCCAGCAGCGGCGCGTGTTCCGACGAATCCCGTCCAATCCACGCTGCAAGCTGTGCGCGGCGCCGTTCGGCGGAGTTGGTGCGCTCGTCTTGAAGCCCGCGGGTTTCGGGCGCTCGCCCGGCAACCCAGCCCTGTGCAACAAGTGCATCATCGAGCTTCGCAAGCGAGGGGTCAGCGGGGTCGAGATCCCGGTCACGCTGCTGTTCTCCGATGTCCGTGGCTCGACGGCGATGGGGGAACGGATGCGTCCGACCGAGTTCCACGACTTCCTCGATCACTTCTACCGCCTGGCCTCCGACGCGATCGTTGCTCATGACGGCATCGTCGACAAGATCGTGGGCGACGAGGTCATCGGGCTGTTCTTCGGCGGGGTGAGCGGCCCGAACCACGGGGCGGCAGCGGTGGCCGCAGCGGTAGACCTCGCCGAGCGGGCGTCGCACGCCAACGCCACGCCGTCAGGGCCGATCCCGGCAGGAACCGCCGTACATACAGGCGACGCCTTCGTCGGGGCGACCGGGCCTGCCGGCACGGTCGACGACTTCACGGCGCTCGGCGACACCGTCAACACGACCGCCCGACTCGCGTCGGCCGCAGGGGCAGGCGAGGTCATCGTCAGCGTGGCAGCGGCCGAGGCCGCGGGTACGACGGCCGACAGCCTCGAGCGACGCACACTGGAGATCCGCGGCCGGACGGAGCCGATCGAGGTGATCGTCCTCCGCCCGGCCGAACCGGCGACTGTCGCCGACTCGTAGCCCTCAGCCGTCGAAGGGGCGTGAACGCCATGTCGGACGCCATCGTGGGCAAGGAGCTCGTTCCTGTGCTCGGGAACCCAGGTCGGCGAGTGGCAGGGGTACGCCGCGACCGGACGACGCTTCCGCGACGTGCCCGAGGTCTATTTCTTCACGGTCCAGGAGAGCCGCATTGCCGCAGCCTGGGGCTTGGAGGACACGTGGGGGCGCCTACAACAGCTCGGCCTCTCCGGCGGTGACTGACGACAGTCGACGGCGAAGGGCCACTCTTCCGCTGTTGGTGAACGGGGTGGCGTAGGTCGGGCCACGGATCCAGGATGACCCACATGAGACTGCTGGTACTGGGTGGGACGCGCTTCGTCGGCCGCGCCGTTGTGGAGGAGGCGCTACGCCGTGGCGACCAGATCACGACGGTGAACAGAGGCGTCAGCGGGACTCCCACCACCGGAGTTCGAGCGGTCCACGTCGACCGGACGGACCACGACGCACTGGCAGCGGCTCTGGGCAACGACGAGTGGGACGCCGTCATCGACACCTGGTCGTCGGCCCCGTCCGTCGTACGGGCCTCGGCGAGCCTGTTGGCCGACCGGGTCGGCCACTACGGGTACGTCTCCAGCCGCTCGGTGTACCGCTGGCCGATGCCCAGCGGGCTCGACGAGAGCGCGCCTGTCGTGGACGGAGACCCGGCAGGCACCGATGGCTCGGACTATGCGGCGGCCAAGAGAGGCGCAGAGCTCGCGGTGTTGGAGGCGTTCCCGGACCGCGCCCTGCTCGCCCGCGCCGGACTGGTCCTCGGCCCGTACGAGAACGTGGGCCGGTTGCCGTGGTGGCTGGGGCGGACCGCCCGGGGTGGCAGGGTGCTGGCACCGGGACCGCAGGACCGCCCACTGCAGTACGTCGATGCGCGCGACCTGGCCGCCTGGATGCTCGACGCCGCGCAGCGTGGCCTCGGCGGAGCGTTCAACGCCGTGAGCACGCCGGGACACACCACGATCGGTGAGCTGCTCGCGACCTGCAACGAGGTCACGGGCAGGCACGCGGAGCTGGTCTGGGTGCCTGCTGAGGCCATCGAAGCTGCCGGTCTGTCGGGCTGGACGCAGCTCCCCATCTGGGTTCCACCGACCGGTGAGCTGGCGGGCCTTCACGACGGCGATGTTTCTGCGGCACACGCCGAAGGGCTGAGGTGCCGGCCCGTGCGGGAGACGGTCGCCGACACCTGGCTCTGGTTGCAGGACGAGGGATTCCCGGCGCCGATGCGCGACCGCCCGGCCATCGGGCTGGACCCCGGCATCGAGCAACGGGTGCTCGATGCCCTGACCCGGAAGTGATCAGCTCACCACCGACGTACCGCCGCCGGTCGAGCCCTCGGCGCGAGCCTTGGACTCGACCGGCGGTCGGGTCTCACGCGCCGGGTCTCAGGCGCTCCGTACCAACGGGGGCCCGCCCGCGGCATGGCCGTAGATGCCCTTCGCCCGCAGCAGCGGCATGACGCCCTCGGCGAACCAGTACGCCTCTTCGACGTGCGGATAGCCGGACAGGATGAACTCGTCGATCCCGAGCCGGTGGTACTCCTCCAGCCGGTCGGCGACCTCCTGGTGGCTGCCCACGAGGGCGGTGCCCGCGCCACCGCGGACGAGCCCGACGCCGGACCACAGGTTCGGCGTGATCTCGAGGTCGTGCGCGGAGGCGAAGGAGCTCTGACCCCCGTGGAGGGCACGCATCCTCTGCTGTCCCACGGACTCGCTTCTCGCGAGGACACCTTGCGCCTTCTCGATCTCGCGAGGGTCGAGGTCGTCGAGCAGCCACTGGGCCTGGCGCCAGGCCTGCTCGCTGGTGTCCCGGGACAGGGTGTGGATGCGGAGCCCGAACCGGATGTCGCGCCCCTGCTCCCGCGCGAGGCCGCGGATCCAGGCGATCTTCTCCGCAACCTGCTCGGGCGGCTCACCCCAGGTGAGGTAGACATCCGCGTGCCGGGCCGCGACCGGGCCGGCGGGGGCCGACGAGCCACCGAAGTAGAGGTCCGGAAGCGGGTCGATCTCGCCGCGGATCTGGGCACCCTGCACCTGGTAGTGCTCGCCGTCGAAGTCGAAGGGCCCCTGGGTCCAGGTCCCACGGACCACCGAGAGGAACTCGTCGGTGCGGGTGTAGCGCTCGGCGTGGCCGAGGTGGTCACCGAACCGACGCTGCTCGGTGGGCTCCCCGCCTGTCACCACGTTGAGCAGCAGCCGCCCCCCGGAGATCCGCTGGAAGGCGGCGGCCATCTGGGCCGAGAGCGTCGGGCTCGTGACTCCAGGCCGGAACGCGACGAGGAACTTGAGCCGGCGCGTCTCACGGATCAAGGCGGAGGTAACCAGCCAGGCGTCCTCGCACCAGGTCCCGGTGGGCGTGAGCACCCCCTCGAACCCGAGCTGGTCCGCAGTGCGGGCGACGCTGGCGAGGTAGTCGATGCTCGCCTCGCGGAACTGGGTTGCCGTCCCCGCCTGGTCGACCGGAACCCCGACTCCCTGGGGGACACTGTGGCCGCCTCCGACCAGTCCACGGGAGTCACCGGTGGTCGGCAGGAACCAGTGCAGCTTGATGGTCATGGCTACTCCTTCTCGCTGCCGGAGGTGCGGGAGAGGACTGCCTCGTTGTACTTGTCGGTGAAGAAGTCCCCGACGTCGAACTTCTCGGGCAGCAGGCCCGCGTCGACGAAGGCGTCGGCCATCGCCTGCTCGGAGTCGATCACGGCGTGGTCGAGCGCAACCGGCGTGGCGACACGACGGTCCACCGCGCGGCCGGTCACGTCCTCGGAGAGCCCGGTCTCGTCAGCCCAGACCTTCGCCCACTCCTCGCGATGGGTGTTGCTCCAGACCTTCGCCTCGGCCAGCCGGCCCACGTAGTCCTCGATGGCCGCCGACGTCGCCTTGTCCTCCAAGGCATCGGGGTTCGCCGCCTGGAACACCATGCCGTTCACCAGACCGGCACCGTCGACGAGGACCCGGGCATCCTCCTCCAGCTCCGCCTGGGCCGTGTAGGGGTCCCAGATCGCCCACGCGTCGACGTGGCCCGCGCTGAATGCGGCGAGCGCGTCGGCCGGCTGGAGGTACTGCACGTTCACGTCGTCGAAGGAGACGCCCGCCTTCTCGAGCTGGGCGAGGAGGTTGTAGTTCGCCGAGCTGCCCTTGGTCACGGCGACGTCCTTGCCCTCGAGGTCGGCGACGTCCTTGATCGGCGAGTCCTTGGGGACGACGATGGTGTCGCCCTTCGCGCCCATGGTGTCACCGGAGACCATGGTCAGGTCGCTGCTGGCAGCGGCGGCGAACAGCGGAGGCGTGTTCCCGACGCCGCCGATGTCGATCGCGCCGGCGTTGAGCGCCTCGAGCAGCGGGGGCCCTGACGTGAACTCCTTCCACTCCACCTCGTAGGGGAGCTTGTCGAGCTGCCCCGAGGCTTGGAGGAGCGCCTTGGAGCCACCCTTCTGGTCCCCCACCGTCAGCGTGACCTTGGACAGGTCGACCGTTCCGTCCTCGCGGACCGCTTCTGCGTTCTCTCCACGGGCGCTCGAGCATGCGCTCAGCGCCGCCAACGCGGTCAGTCCCGCGGTCAGGCCGGCAAGTCTGGACGTGATTCTCATGCTGCTCCACTCTTCGTCGTGTTCTCTGTACCTGATCGGGTCTCGACGCCGAGCGCGCCGAAGACCTCGGTCCGGATGGCTGTCATCTGCGCGTCCTCCCGCCTGCGTGCACGGGGCACCGTCAGCTCCCACTGCGCGGCGACCTGCCCGTCGTCGAGGACGAGCACCCGGTCCGCAAGGGCGAGTGCCTCGTCGACGTCGTGTGTCACGAGCAGTACGCCGGGACGCCGCCGCTTCCACAGCTTGATGACCAGGCGGTGCATCTCGATCCGGGTCAACGCGTCGAGCGCGCTGAAGGGCTCGTCGAGCAGCAGCAGGTCCGGCTTGCTCACCAGCGCGCGTGCGAGCGAGACGCGCTGGGCCTGTCCCCCCGAGAGGGACGCCGGCCAGGCTGCGCGCTTCGGGGTGAGACCCACCTCGTCGAGGGCCTCACGAGCCAGCTCGCGGCGGATGCGTCGCATCGGCCCGTTGGCCAGAGCGAGCGCCACGTTCTCCTCGACCTTCCGCCAGGGAAGAAGCCGCGGCTCCTGGAAGGCGACCGAGACGGCGCCTTCCACCTCGAGCTCCTGCGGTGCGCACGGGTCGAGCCCCGCCAGGCTGCGGAGCAGCGTGGACTTGCCCGAGCCGCTTCGCCCGAGAAGTGCGACGAACTCACCGCGGCGGATCTCGAGGTCGAGCCCGCGCAGGACGTGGGTGGCACCGAAGGACCGGTGCAGCTCCGTGACGGTCGCGACAGGCCGGCCGTCCCGCTCGTGGGCCGGGGCCTCCGTCCGGTTCCATACGCGTGGTTTCGGTCGTGGTCTGGGTTCCTTGGTCATGAGCGCCATGCCAGCGCCTTCCTTTCGATGAAGCGGACGATCGTGTCCGTGAGGAGGCCGAGCAGGCTGTACACAGCTAGCCCGACCACGATGACGTCGGTCTTGAGGAACTCGCGGGCGTCGTTGATCATGTAGCCCAGCCCGGCGTCCGCGCTGACGGTCTCCGCGACGATGAGCGAGAGCCAGGCGACACCGAGGCTCTGCCGGAGTCCCACGAGGGTCTGAGGGAGCGCGCCGGGGACGATCACGTGCCGGAGACGCTGGCGGTGGGTCAGGTTCAGGGCGTGAGCGGCCTCGAGGAACTTCCGGTCGACACTGCGGATCCCCGCGAACGTGTTGAGGTAGAGAGGGAAGGCGACACCCATCGCGATGAGCGCGATCTTGGGCATCTCGCCGATGCCCATCCAGACGATGAACAGCGGGATGAGACCGAAGTGCGGCAGGGTCCGCAGCATCTGCATGGGCGGGTCGACCGCATCCTCGCCGATGCGTGAGAGGCCGGCCACCACCGCCAGCACCAGCCCCACGGTGGCGCCGAGCAGGAAGCCCGCGACCACGCGGCCGATGGAGGTCCCGGTCGCTGACTGCAGCGTCCCGTCGGCGAGCAGGTCACCCGCGGTGGCGATGATCCGGAGCGGCGAGGCGAGGACGTCCTCGGTGAGGATCCCGGCGTTGCTCAGGGCCTGCCAGGCCAGCAGGATCACCATCGGGCTCACCCAGCGGCGGAGCCAGCCCACTCCCCAGCGCTGACGTGAGAGCGTCTGTCGCCGCCGGTGACGAGCGGGTTGCTCGACCTCCGCGATCTCCTGTGGGGGTACGAGAGTGGTCATCTGGCGAGGCTCCTTGTGGTGATCGGTGTCGGTGGGTCGTGGGCGAACCGGCCCACGGACGCGTAGGCCCCGTCGTGGTAGATCAGCGGCGAGCCGGACCGGTTGACCCGCGCCTCGTCCACCCGGGCGAGGACCACCACGTGGTCTCCGGCGGGGACGTGCTGGACGACCTCGCAGCACAGGTAGGCGGCGCAGCCGTCGATGAGGGGTTCGCCCCGGGGCGCCGTACGCCAACGAACCTCGGCGAACCGGTCGATGCCGCTGGTGGCGAAGGTTCTCGCGAGCCAGTCCTGGTCATGCGCCAGCAGGTGCACCGCCAACCGCGTCGACCGCGAGACGGTCGCCCATGCCGACGCCGAGCGGGCGACGGCGAAGGACACCATCGGCGGCTGAAGCGAGACCGACGCCAGGGACGTGGCCGTGAACCCGGCAGGAGACGGGTCTCCGGGAGAGGTGACGACGACCACCCTGGCCGCGTGGTCCCGGAACACGGAGCGGAACAGGTCGGCCGTGACGGGCTCCGGCGGCTCCTCGAGCTCAGTGACACGGAGGCTGCTCATCAGACCGTCACCTCCCGTGGACGCAGGGCATCGGACACGGCAGCGACTGCGCGCCCGAAGCGTCCCTGCCAGGCCTCGACGTACTCCGGCAGATGGTCGAGGTGGTGCTCCTCGAGGACGAACGACGGCACCGGCAGGAGCGCGCCCACCGCCTGGAGCACCAGCCTCAGCTGCAGGTCCGCCATCGCCCCGTGTGCGCTCGACGCCGCCAGGATCACGGGAACCGCGACGGTCGACTCCAGGGCAGTCGGGTCGAGGCTGTCGAGGAAGAGCTTGAGCAGGCCGGTGTAGCCGGCCTTGAACACCGGGGTCGCCACCACCAGCACGTGAGCGCCGCTCACGAGCTCCCGCGCTCTCGCCGCCCGGTCGTCGTCGTAGGAGAACAGCGCCGAGCCGTGGTCGGCGAGGTCGATGACCTCCGGTACGGCGTCGGGGCCATCGCCCAGTCCGGCCGCAACCACCTTCGCGACAGCACTGGTTCGCGAGCCCTTCACCGGGTTGCCGACCAGAGTCACAACGCCGCCCTGCGAGATCTCAGGGGACAAAGACATGCAGCCACCTTTCTCCGAACTAGGATTTGTCTAGTAAATTAGTATTAATAGTAACCAGACCTGATGTGTACGTCGCAAGCCGCACCGACAGGTGGGACGAGAAGGAGGACCTTGTGAGGAACGTGGTGGCATCCAAGGACGAGGAGAGCGAGCCGACCCGGGTGGTGATCGTGGGCGGCGGCGCAGCGGGCGTCATCACGGCCGCCCAGCTGCTCAGGAACGCCGACAGCGAACACCCCGTCGACGTCCGGATCATCGAGAGGGACGCAGTGATGGGGCCGGGTCTCGCCTACCGCACGAACCACCCGCTGCACACCCTCAACAACTTCGCGGCTCGGCTGAGCGCCGTCGACGGCGACCCCGACCACCTGCTTCGGTGGTGTGCCGACCGCGACGTCCCGGCAGACCCTCAGTCGTTCCTGCCACGCGAGGTCTACGGCAGGTACCTCGCCGACGTTCTCGACGAGGTGGTCGTACCGCCGGGCAGCGCTCTTCGCCGGACCCGCGGCGTCGTCGCCGACCTCACCGAGGACGGACCGCACCTCACCGCACATCTGTCATGCGGCGTGACCGTCGAGGCCGACACGGTCGTCCTCGCCCTGGGCAACCCGCCCCCGCGTCGCCAACCCCAGCTCGAGGCCCTCGGCGAGAGCTACGTCCCCGACCCGTGGGCGGCAGACCTGCGTGCGCGAGTCGGCGATGCGCAAGAGGTTCTGCTGGTGGGGACCGGCCTCACCATGGTCGACGTCGTGGCATCACTCCACGACGTGGCACCCGGGACGCGCTTCACCGCGGTGTCGCGGCACGGCCTGCTCCCCCACGCGCACAGGCGTGGAAGCGTGCGTCTGCACGACGTGTTCAACCCCGGCACCCCGTCGCTCGACGCGACGCTGGCGAGCGTGCGTGCGCGCATCCAGGAGGTGGAGGAGGTCGGAGGCGACTGGCGCGACGTGGTCGACTCCGTGCGCGTGTGCGCCAACGACCTCTGGAGCAGATTCTCGCGCGCCGACCGGGAGCGGTTCGTGGCCGAGGTCGCCCGTCACTGGGAGATCTCCCGGCACCGAATGTCGCCGGAGATGGCAAGCCACGTCGACTACCTTCGAGAGTCCGGCACCCTGCGCATCGAGCGCGTCGACGACGTCGACATCTCGACGTTCGACCTGGTCGTCAACTGCACCGGGCCGGCGCCCGCGCCGACACCCGGTTGGAACCCGCTGGTCGACGCCCTGCTCGCCCGGGGGGCGATCCGGCCGCACCACCTCGGGCTGGGCCTGGACCTCGACACCGACGGCCGCGCCGTGGACACCGCGGGGCGGGCACATCCGGCCATCTACGTCGTCGGAGCCGCCCGCCGGGGCATCGAGTGGGAGGTCGCCGCCATCCCCGACCTGCGCAACCAGGCCGCCCGGCTCGCCACGCACGTCGTCCAGGCGTCGGCGACGGCGACGGCGACGGCGAACGTCGGGACCTCGTCGCCCGAGGAAGTCGTCCCTGCCTGACCTGAGACGCGAGAACGCCGGCCCTGCTCACTGTCAGCAGGGCCGGCGTTCTCTTGTCTCCCGTGCTCAGACCCCCGCGCCGGCACGGGGCATCGCGGGGACGGTCTGCGCCCCTCGGGTGGGCACGCACCAGACCTCGCTACCCACATCCACAGAGGCCGCCCGAGCCTCCGCGCGGGTGAGCACCACCTGCAGATCGGGGTTGTCCTCGGTCCTGACGTTCAGCCGCACCTCGAACCCGACCCGCAGAAGCCGGGTGACGACGCCTCGCACAGCCCCCAGCCGGTCGTCGTCGTCACGGAGGTCGATGTCGTGCGGCCTGATCAGCTGGCCGTTGAGACGGGTGACCGGCCCGAGGAAGCTCATGACGAAGTCGTTGGCGGGCTCGTCGTACAGCTCGTCGGGGGTGCCGATCTGCTCGATGCGGCCCTCGTTGATCACGACGATCTCGTCGGCCACCTCCAGCGCCTCCTCCTGGTCGTGCGTCACGAAGACCGTGGTGACGTGGACCTCGTCGTGCAGGCGGCGGAGCCAGTCCCGCAGCTCCTTGCGGACCTTCGCGTCCAGCGCCCCGAACGGCTCGTCGAGGAGCAGCACCGTCGGCTCGACGGCAAGCGCACGGGCCAGCGCCATGCGCTGACGCTGGCCACCCGAGAGCTGGGACGGCAGCCGGTGCGCGAACTGCTGCAGGTGCACGAGCCGCAGAAGCTCGTCCACCCGGTCTCGCACCTCGGCCTTGGGCCGCTTGCGGATCTCGAGGCCGAACGCGACGTTCTTGGCCACCGTCATGTGCTTGAAGGCCGCGTAGTGCTGGAACACGAAGCCGACGTTGCGTTTCTGGGCGGGCAGGTGTGTCGCCTCCGCCCCCTCGATCATGACCGAGCCGGAGTCGCAGGACTCCAGCCCCGCGATGATGCGGAGCAGCGTGGACTTCCCTCCACCGCTCGGCCCCAGCAGCGCCGTGAGCTGGCCCGAGGGGATGGAGACCGAGACGTCGTCGAGCGCCACGAAGTCGCCGAACCGCTTGCTGACTCCCCGTACGTCGATGCTCATGATGATTCCTTTGGTCTCAGGATGGACACGATGACGATGCAGACCACCGAGGCGAACGCCAGGACGAAAGCGGTCGCGTAGGCGGTGCCCTGCTCGAAGTTCTGGTACTTCTGCTCGACCACCAGCGTGGCGGTCTGGGTCTTCTCCACCACGTTGCCCGACACGATCTTCACCGCACCGAACTCACCGAGCGAGCGCGCCAGGCTGAGCACGACGCCGTAGACGACGGCCCACTTGATGCTCGGCAGGGTGATCCGACGGAAGGTCTGGGCCGCATTCGCGCCGAGGCTGCGTGCCGCCTGCTCCTGCTCGTCCCCGATCTCGCCGAGCACCGGCACGACCTCACGGATGACCAGGGGCAGGGCCACGAACGTCGTGGCCAGCACCATGCCTGGCGTGGAGAAGATGACCTGCAGCCCGCCCTCCTGCAGGGTCGGGCCGAACCATCCGTCCCGCGAGTTGTAGACCAGCAGCAACGCCAGCCCGACGACCACCGGCGACACCGAGAGGGGTACGTCGATGAGCGCGGACAGCAGCCGCTTGCCGGGGAACTCGTAGCGCACGAGGAGCAACGAGATGCCGACCCCGAACACGAGGTTGATCACCACGGCCACGACGGCGACGACCACGGTCATCTGCAGGGCGTGGATCACCACGGGGTCGTAGAAGGCGGTGAGCAGGTTGGTCCACCCGTCCTCGAAGGTCCCCTTCACCACCAGCGAAACCGGCCAGGCAACCAGCAGGAAGAGGTATCCGACCGCCAGCAGGCGAAGGGCCCATCGAACGGGCAACGGCGTGTCAACCACGGCGAGCCACCCTTCTCTGGATCACGTCGAGGAACACGATGACGGCCAGCGCGATACCGAGCATGACCGTGGCGACCGCGGCCGCCGCCGCGGAGTTCCCGTTCTCGATGTAGGTGAGCACGCGCACCGACGCCACCTCCGTGCGCAGGGGCAGGTTGCCACTGAGCAGGACGAGCGAGCCGTACTCGCTGATGCCGCGCGCGAACGACAGGGCCGCACCGGCGGCGATCGCCGGCGCGAGGCTGGGCAGGATCACCCGGCGGAAGGTCGTGAGCTGGGACGCCCCGAGGGAGGCCGCCGCCTCCTCCACATCACGCTCGAGCTCGACGAGCACCGGCTGGACGGTCCGCACCACGAACGGCAGGGTCACGAACGCGAGCGCCAGGAAGACCGCCTTCTCGGTGTTCGCGACGTTGATGCCGAGCGGGCTCCCCTGGCCGTAGAGCGCGAGCAGCACGAGGCCGGCCACGATCGTCGGCAGCGCGAACGGGATGTCGATCACGACGTCGAGCACGGCCTTGCCCCAGAAGCGGTCCCGCACGAGCACCCACGCGATCGTCGTACCCATGACGACGTTCACGGCGGTGACCAGGACCGACTGGAGAACCGTCAGGCGGATGGCGGCCAGGGTCTGCTCGTTGGTCAGGGTCGACGTGAACGTCCCCCACCCACTCTCGGCCGACGTCGCCACCACCGCCGCCAACGGGATCAGCACGAGGAGGCTGAACCAGACGAGCGCCACTCCCAGGCCGAGACCTGAAGCTGGACTGAGGGCGCCCACGCGGGGCGACCGGCGCGTGCGCGCCGATCGCCCCGGCAGGGCGGTCTGGAGACTCGTCACTGCTTGCCGGTCGCCTTCTGGATGGCGGGGACGATGCCGGACTCCTCGTCGAAGAACTTCGCGGACGCCTCGTCCCAACCGCCGAAGTCGTTGTCGATCGTCAGCAGCTTCGCCGGCTCGGGGAACGGGTTGCTCGGGTCGTTCGCACCGGGCACCTCGACGTCGACCCCGCCTGTCAGCGGACGGAAACCGCTCTTGGCGTACTCGGACTGCGCGTCGTCGGTGAGCAGGTACTCCAGCCACGCCTGGGCCTTCGGGTCCGCGTCCTTCAGGACAGCCCCCGGGTTCTCGATCAGCAGCGTGTCGTCCGGGACGATGTAGTCGAAGTCCTCACCGGCCGCACGTGCCAGGATCGCCTCGTTCTCATAGGAGATCAGCACGTCACCGTTGCCGCTGGCGAAGGCGGTAGTCGCGTCACGTCCGCTTCCCGGCAGCGCCACCGTGTTCTCGAAGAACTTCGTGAGGAATTCCTCGGCCTCCGCCTCGGTGCCACCGTTGGCGATCACGTGCCCCCAGGCGCCGAGGATGTTCCAGCGCGCGGAGCCGGACGAGCCGGGGTTGGGGGTCACGATGCCGACGCCGGGCTTGACGATGTCGTCCCAGCCCTGGATGTTCTTGGGGTTCCCCTTGCGCACGACGAGCGACACCACCGACTGGGTGACGATGCCCTTGGTGGGGCCGGACTTCCAGTCCTCCGCGACCAGGCCGGCATCCACGAGCCGCGTCACGTCGCCCTCGAGCGAGAAGTGGACGTAGTCGGCATCGAGACCGGCCTCGACCGCTCTGCTCTGGTCGCCTGACGCGCCGTAGGACGTCTGCCACTCGACGTCCGCACCGTCGTCGGTCTGCGCCCAGTTCTCCTGGATCGGCTTGTTGGCCGCCTCCAGCACCGAGAAACCGACAAGGCTCAGCTGCGCCCCGTCTCCGTCACCACCTGCACTTGCTCCGCCCCCGCACGCAGCCAAGGCCAGAAGGCTCGCCGCTGACGCCGCTGCCGCCACTCGAAGCCTGAAGCTCATGTTGTTCCTTCTCTCTCTACGCCCGAGGCGTTGTCTGGATTTAGATGAGTAAGTTACTCGACTTTACCGAAATTACTAAACTGGTAGCCTGGCGTGTCTCATCAATCGAACGGCATAGTGCTCAGGGGAAGGGCTGAAGAGAACCTTGGCTGAAGGAACAGGACATCCCGAACGAGGTGGGCAGAGTCGCGTGGCCACTGCTGACGTCGTGCCGTTCTCGAGCGCAGTCCGCGCCTGGTTCGCGATCTCGCTGCAGACGTTCGGTGGCCCCGCAGGGCAGATCGCGGTCATGCAGCGAACCCTGGTCGACGAGAAGCGATGGATCGGGCAGCGTCGTTTCCTCCACGCCTTGAGCTACTGCACTCTCCTCCCCGGCCCCGAGGCCCAGCAGCTCGCGATCTACGTCGGCTGGCTGCTCAACGGCGTCCGCGGCGGCCTCGTGGCCGGCGTCCTGTTCGTCCTCCCTGGCATGGTCGCCCTGCTCGGCCTCTCCGCGCTCTACGTGTCTGCCGGAGACTCCACCATCGTGACCGCCGTCTTCGCCGGCCTGGCCCCGGCCGTGCTGGCGATCGTCGCCCAGGCGGTCTACCGGGTGGCGGGCCGGGCCCTCGGCCACCCCGCACTCGTGGCGCTGGCGGCGCTCAGCTTCGTCGCTCTCGCCGTCTTCGCCGTGCCCTTCCCGGTCGTGATCGCTGCAGCCGCGCTGGCCGGCTGGGCGCTGGGACGCTGGGCGCCGGCGACCATGCACGTCGCGCAGGGACACGGCGAGGAGACCGAGGACCGACCGCCGCTGATACCCGACGACGCGCTGCACAGCGAGCGACCGTCGCGGAGACACGCCGCCCTCGTGCTCGCGCTCGGGCTTGTCGCCTGGGCTGTGCCGGTGGTCCTCGTTGCCTCACTCACGGGAGTGGGCAGCATCTTCACCGAGCAGAGCCTCTTCTTCTCGGGCGCCGCGCTGGTCACCTTCGGTGGCGCCTACGCCGTCCTCGCCTACGTGGCACAGAAGGCGGTCGAGGTCTACGGCTGGCTCCTACCCGGCGAGATGGTCCGTGGTCTGGCCCTGGCCGAGACCACCCCCGGCCCCTTGATCATGGTGGTGCAGTTCGTCGCGTTCGTCGGCGCCTACCGCGACCCTGGTGCCTTGGACCCATGGGTGGCGGCGTTCCTGGCTGCTCTGCTGACCACCTGGGTGACCTTCGTCCCCTGCTTCGTCTTCATCTTCCTCGGCGCTCCGTACGTCGAGCGGCTCCGGGGCAACCGTGGGCTCAGCGCAGCGTTGACGGGGATCACGGCCGCGGTGGTCGGCGTGATCGCCAACCTCGCGGTCTACTTCGCCCTCCACACACTGTTCTCCCGCACCTTCAGCGCGTCGTGGGGTCCCGCCCGGCTCGAGCTCCCCGACCTGTCCACGATCGAGCCCGTCTCCGCGTTCATCGCCCTCATGGCGGCGGTGCTTCTGTTCCGGTTCAACTGGACCGTGCTCCGGACGCTCGGGGTCTGCGCCGTCGCGGGGCTGGCCGCGACCCTCGCCGGCCTCCCGGGCCTGGCCTGACCTCTGACCTTGCCCGGCCTCGAGGTCAGGCCACCAGGTCAGACGCGGCGCTTGAACGCCCACATCGACAGCGGCGCGAAGACGGCGAGGATGACCGCGGCCCAGACGAGCGACCCGATGACCGGCTCAGCGACGGGCCCGCCGACCATCAGCCCACGCGTGGCGTCGGCGAGGATGGTGACCGGGTTGGCCTCGACGACGGTTTGGAGCCAGCCCGGCATGGTGTCCGTCGGCACGAAGACGTTGGAGACGAAGGTGATCGGGAACAGCGCCGTGAAACCGAATATCTGAACGTGCTCAGGGTCCTTGGCGAGGATGCCCACCAGCACCGACAGCCACGAGAACGCCAGGGCGAACACCAGCAGGAGTACGACGGCGGCGAGCAGCTCCAGCCATGACGTGCCGATCCTGAACCCCAGGATCGCGCCCACCCCGAGCAGCAAGGCGATCGACCAGGCCTGCTTGACCAGGTCCGCGGAGATCCGTCCGGCCATCGGCGCCCACCGGGCCAGGGGCAACGAACGCAGCCGGTCGAACACGCCCTTGGTCAGGTCGGTGTTGAGCCCCATCCCGACGTACATCGTCACGAACAGCATGTTCATCACGATGATGCCCGGCAGGGCATAGGTGAGGTACTCACCGGTCGACCCCGCGATCGCACCGCCGAACACGTAGGTGAACAGCAGGACGAACATGATCGGCTGGATGCTGAAGTCGCCGAGCTCCCACGGGTTGTGCCTGATCTGCACCAACGTGCGCCAGGCCAGCGTCGCGGTCTGCCGCAACCCCTCCGACAGGCGAGGCCTGGTGGCCGACTGCGGCGGGGCCGGCGCGGTCGTCGTGCTTGTGGCTACGGCGTTCATGTCGACGCCCCTTCCCTGTCATCGCTCTGGCCGCTCTGGCCGCTCTGACCTGTCTGGCCGCCTTGGCCGCTCTGACCTGTCTGGCCGCTTTGGCCGCTCTGATCTGTCTGGCCGCCTTGGCCGGCCTGGGCGTCCTGGTCGCTCACCTCGCGGGTCTCCTCCGCCGGGTGACCCGTCAGCGACAAGAACACCTCGTTGAGGCTCGAGTTGCGCAGGGTCAGCTCAGCAATGACCACGCCGGCATCGTCGAGGCGGCGTACCGCCATCGGCAGCAGGGCGGGCTCGCCCACGGGGGCGATCACCGTCTGGCCCTCCACCTCCGGCTCCGCCCCGGTCAGGTCGTGCACGACGGCCAGCACGGTCGGGAGGTCGGCCCTGTCGCCGGGCCGCACCGCGAGCGACTGCCCTCCGGTCTTCTCCTTCAGCTCCGACGGGGTGCCGGTCGCGATCACCCTCCCGTGGTCGATCACGGCGATGCGGTCAGCGAGCGTGTCCGCCTCCTCCAGGTACTGCGTCGTGAGCAGTACGGTCACCCCGTCGGCGACCAGGCTGCGCACCAGGCGCCACAGCTCCAACCTGGCACGCGGGTCGAGGCCGGTGGTCGGCTCGTCCAGATAGAGCATCTGGGGCCGACCGACCAGGCTCGCCGCAACGTCCAGGCGGCGGCGCATGCCGCCCGAGTACGTCTTCGTCGCTCGTCCCGCCGCATCCTCGAGCTCGAACCGCGCCAGCAGCTCGCGGGCCCGCTGTTTCGCGTCGTGCCGGGGCTGCCCCAGCAGTCGACCGATCAGCAGGAGGTTCTCGGTGCCGGTCAGGTTCTCGTCCACAGACGCGTACTGGCCCGTGAGCCCGATCAGGCGCCGTACCTGGTGAGCGTCGCGGACGACGTCGTACCCGCCGACGACAGCGCGCCCTTCGTCGGGGCGCAGCAAGGTGGACAGCACCCGGACAGCTGTGGTCTTGCCGGCACCGTTGGGGCCCAGAAGGCCGAGCACGGAGGCTCTCGGCACCGCCAGGTCTACGCCGTCGAGAGCGGTCGTCTGGCCAAACCTCTTGACCAGTCCCTCGGTCACGATCGCGTCGTTCATCAGCTCCGACCTCCCTTGTCTGCCCGGACACGCACCTGAACCGGCGCTCCCCAGTAATGACCCGAGCCAGGGCGCGGACTCATCGGTCGCGCACCTTCCGTTCTACGACCTCAAGGTGGCTTGAGGTCAAGGCCGCGGGCCGCTCGTCTCACCAGGCGCGCGCCCGCGAAGCCGGCCGTGACCGGACTCCCGCCGGCTTCGAAGTGGTTGGACACCTTCTGGCCGCGTTTGTGCTCCTGACACTGTCGGAGCTGCCGTCCGGGCAATAGGGACACACCCAGTCAGACTCCAACGGTCCCGTCGATTCCTTCGCGCAGGAAGTCGGCATGCCCGTTGTGGCGGGCGTACTCGTGGATCAGGTGCAGCATCACCAGACGCAGCGAGACATCCTCGTCCCACTTGGGCTGGTGCCCGGTCACGTCGAGCGAGGCCGCCTCCCTCTCGATCTGGCGCGAGTGCTCGACCTCCGCCTGCCAGGCGTCGAACGCCTCCGAACGCGTGGCCAGGCTTGCGTCGTACGCCGCCTGGTAGTCGCCCTCGTCCGACCACACCAGCGGAATGTCCTCCGCGTTCATCACGATCCGGAACCATGTGCGCTCCACCTCGGCCATGTGCCGCACCAGGCTGAGCAAAGACAGCGTCGAGGGCGGCATGGACTGTCGGCGCAGGTCCTCGTCGGAGAGGCCATCGCACTTCATCGCGAGTGTCGCGCGATGGAAGTCGAGGAAAGCGCGCAGCATCTCCCGCTCGTCTCCGATCAAGGGTGGGCCGACACGTTCAGTGGTCACTGCTGTTCCTTTCGACGGTGGCGATCTCCCAGCGTCCGCCGCGGCACGTCCTGCCGTAGCCGAGCGACCCGCCCGACCCGCCGAGCTGGCACGCCTTCACTCACACCCAGGGCAAGATGCTCCCATGCCGAAGCTGCCGCCGTACCTCGAGAAGGGCGCTCTCAGCAACCGAGTCCAGCCCGATCTCGCCGCCGACGGGTTGACATTGCGGCCTTGGGACGACCGGGACGTCGGCGCTGTCATCGACGCCTTCACCGACCCCGACATCGAGCTCTGGAACCGCCGGAGGATCGACAACGAGGCCGAGGCTCGGGAGTGGATCGGACAGTGGCGGCAACGGTGGGAGGCCGACACCGCCGCCTGCTGGGCGGTGTGCGACGCCGCGTCCGGGAAGGTGCTCGGGCGCATGGCACTGAGCAGGATCGAGCCCTACGAGGGCGTGGGGATCATCGGTTACTGGGTGCTTCCTGCCGCTCGTGGTCGCGGGGTCGCGCCGGTCGCGCTCGACGCCGTGACCTCGTGGGCATTCGACGACCTGGGACTCAAGCGCCTCGAGCTAGCACACTCGGTGCACAACCAGCCGTCGTGCAGAGTCGCCGAGAAGGCAGGGTACGAGCAGGAAGCGACACTCAAGAGCGCTCTGCGGCACGCCGACGGGTGGCATGACATGCACCTGCACGCGGTCATCCGCTGACCGTCTTCGCACGATGAGCTCTGACCCTGCCGGAACTCTCAGGCGGTGAGGAGGAGGTCGGTGAAGTGGTACTCGACGAGCGTGCGGCGTACTGCGTGACGCGGGGGTGTGCCCGGTAGCGGGGGCGCCGTGGAGTGGTACCGGTGTCCGGTGGGGGTGGTGGTGACCACCGAATGTCGGGGGCCGGGGCGGGGGCTGGCCCGCCAGCCGGGCGCCTGTTTGGTGTAGTTGCATTGCTCGCACAGTCCCTGGCCGTTGGGCCCGCTGGTGGGTCCGCCGGCGGCGCGGCCTCGGACGTGGTCGGTGTGCCGGATCGGGGCGTCGCACCAGGGGGTGCGGCAGATCTCCTGGTCGCGGGTCCGGATGAACCGGCGCACGCTGACCGGGAAGGTCCGTCGGGTGGAGTCCAGCCCGACCAGGTCCCCGGTGCTGGGGTGGGTGTACAGGCGGCGGACCCAGGCGTCGACCGCGGGGTCGGCGGTGACCCAGTCCCGGGCCAGGGGCGCCGGGATCGGGCCGTAGCCGGGCAGGTCGGCGGGCTCGTCGTCGCCGTCGAGCAGGGCCCGGTCGGTCATCACCAGGCCGATCTCGACCGGCACCGCGTCCGCGACCGCCTGCCCGGTGACCCGCTCGACCAGGGTGTCGGCCATCACCTGCCCGCGGCACCGGCCGTCTCCGGTGGCGCGGGCGGTGTCCGCAGCCTTGGTGAGCGCGGCGTAGGCGGCGACCGCCTGCTTGACCGGCAACAACGCGGTCAGGTACGCCATGGTGTCCGGCGCCGGGCGACACGTCACCTGCCGCTCGCTGTGCGCCTTGCGAGCCCGCCGGACCGCGGCCTCGGGGTCGAGCCGGTAGGCGACCCGGCGGGCCGCGGCGACCAGCGCGCGGTCGCCCATCCCGTCCAGGGAGGCCGGGTCCGCGGCCAGCTCGGCATCGACCCGGGCCCGGTCCTCGCGGGTCAGGCAGGCGGTCTCGCGCACCAGCAAGGTGGCCCGCCACTCGCTGAGCCGGCCCGTAGTCAGGGCCCGCAGCGTGTGCGGCATCTCCCCGGTCAGCGCCTTGGCCAGGCCCAGGTGCTGGCCCCCGCGGACCGGGCTGTCGCGCCGCGCCAGCGCGACCTGTGCGGCGACCCCCTTGCCCAGGTCCCCGGGCCGGGCCCCGGCCGCCTCCTGCACCGCGCGCTGCGAGGCGTCCAGGTCAGCGGCCGCCCGGGCCTGCGCGGCCGCCGCCGCGGCCTTGATCTCCTCCAGCATCCGGATCTGGTCGACCCGCTCGGCATCGCTGACCTCCCGGTCCAGCGACGCCAGCCGGACGATCCAGCCGGACAGGGTCCGCCCGTCCAACACCCCTTCGGCCCCCTCGGCCGATCCCGGACCCGACTCCACGACTTCGAACATGTGTTCGAGTCTAGAAGGTCCCACCGACAAAAGTGCGCGTCGCCGACAATCCTGCCGTGGATGTCCTATCCCGTCACTCCAGGGTCAGGCTGTCGCCTGCTGGGTCATCTCCCTGGTCCGGTCACGCTCGTCAGGCCGGCGCCGCGGTCGGCAGCGCGCCGATCTGGTTCATGAGCGTGAACAGGTCGCAGTACTGCGTGAGCTCGACGATCTGGCCGTCCTTGACGCGCATCAGGTCCCACGCGGCGAACTTCACCGACGCCCCGCTGGCAGGAACCCCCGCGAACGGCCCCTTGTGGGTCCCGCTGTAGGTCACCCAGGTGCTGACCAGGTCTCCCTCGGCGACCAGCTGCCGGATCTGGATCTGCTCGTCCGGGAACGCCATGCCGAAGCTCCCGATCGACCATTTCAGATCCTGCAACGTTGCACCCGCTCCCGCGTGTCCCCGCAGGTCGGGAGAGCAGACGGCGTCGAGCGCGTCGGGGTTCCCGCTGGTGACGGCCTCGTAGAAGGCTCTTGCTACTGACTTGGTGTCTTCCATGACGCTCCTCCTTGTCCGTTCGTGCGTCCTGCATCAACCGTGACGCGGCACGCGACGGGAAGCATGGGGAGGAGTCCCTATTTCCGTGCCAGGTTCGGCAGGTTGACGACGGCGTACGCGGCGGCCTCGGTCCGGCTGCGCAGACCCAGCTTCATCAGGATGTTGCTCACGTGGTGGCCGGCGGTCTTCGTGCTGATGAACAGCCGCTGGGCGATCTCGGCGTTCGACAGGCCCTGGGACAGCAACGAGAGGACCTCCTGCTCTCGCCGGGTCAGGGTCCCCACCTGCTTCGGGCCCGTGCGCCCCTTCACACCGAGGCTGCGCAGGAACGCCGCGGCGGCGTCGGCGTCGAGGGTGGCGCCGAGGCGTTCCAGAGCCACCAGGCTCGCACGCGCCTCTGCCACCGCCAGCCCCCGGTCGGTCTCGGCCGCCGCGCGCGCGTACGCCAGGCGCGCCCGGCACGCGGCCAGGGGCATCGAGGCCTCCCCGAAGCTGCGCGCGGCGTCGTGCAGCAGCGTGAGCCCGTCCGCTTCGCCACGCGCCGCCGCCACCTTCCCGCGCGCGAAGGTCGCCTCGGCTCCGTGAACCTGGCTGCCGGTGAGCTCCGCGACGCGCACCACCTCCTCCTCCGCAGCGGCAGCCGCTTCGACGTCGCCGAGGGAGAGCTGTACGTCGACCATCTGGCTCCACAGCGGAAGGCTCGGCAGCGGCCTGTCACGCATCTGCTCCAGCCCGGACCGTAACCTCGAGGCGGCCGCCTCCGGGTTGCCGAGCGCCAGTTCCAGGAAGACCAGCGGCCGGGTGCACTCGGGAAAGTCCTCGTAGCGCGCCAGCAACCGCTCCGCGTCGTCGAGCCGCCCCTGGGCGATCCGCAGCTCCGCCAGCTGGGTCACCGGATGGACACACCGCGAGTAGAGACCCGCCGCCTCCAGCAGGTCCACGGTCCCTGCCAGCTCCTGCTCGGCCTCGTCGATGCGCCCCGTGACGAGGTACACCGCGCCGCAGCACGACCCGCAGTACGACGACAGCAGGCTCGAGGCCGTCGTACTGCCGTACGCGGCGAGCGGCGCGTAGTCGTACCGTTCACGGAACTCCGAGAGCACGGACGCCCACTGGTTGACCGCGTGCATGTCGCCGAGGAGGGTCGCGACCTCGATGAGCGCACAGAACGCCTCACCGACGTACTGCGGGTCGCGCGCCTCGCCCGCCGTTGCCGCGGCCATGGCCTCGTCGATGTGGGTCCGCCCAGCCGGTACGTCGCCCATGGTCACCTCGAGCACCCCACGACGGGAGAGGGCCGCGATCTCCAGATCCGGGTCGGCCTCCCTGCGCGAGGCGGCGACGGCACCGGCCACCAGCGCGAGGGCGTCCGTCGTGCTCTCGGCCACGTCCGACTCCGCAAGCAGAACCCAGCCCAGACGCCGGTGGTCCACGTCGGCCTCGGCGAGGGTTCGCGCTCGCGCCAGCCAACCGTCGGCGACCGCGTCGCTGCGGTAGAGGCTGCGGTACTCCCGTGCCAGCCAGACGGCCGTGCGCACCGCGTCGGCCGTGCGCCCTTCCAACCGGAAGGCTGCGTACGCCTGGGTGCGCAGCTCGAGTGCGGCGTCAGGTGCCTTCAGCCACCACAGGGCTCGGCCCAACCCGTCGAGTGCGTCAGCGGTGCGCCGTACGGCCAGTGCGTCATCGAACCCGGCCCGTGCCTGTGACCACTCCCCCGCTGCGAGCGCTGCCCGAGCAGCCCCCAGCGTTGCTGACGCGGCCATGACTCGATGATCTGCCCACTCGGTGAGTCTGACAAGGTGCGCCCTGGGGCGGTCATCGACAACGCTCGACGAGCGCCTGGACGTAGTCCTCCAGCCGGAGGCTCACGACCGCTGGTGTCAGGTCCGTGCGCCCCAGCTCACGCCACGGTCCGGTGACCTTCTCGGCGTCGGGCGCGAACGCCAGCGCATCGAGCAGGCGCCAGTACAGGTGTGCCGAGGCGTCATTTGTGAGCGTCCCTCCCGCCGCGACGTACTGGTCGGCGAACCTCATCCCCGTCTCGACTCCGTGCAGGAGTGCCAGGGCCGTCGAGCAGTGCGCCACGTCCAGGTCCGCCGGCCCCCAGGAGGTCTCGACCCAGTCGACTACCCCACTGATCCGTGGACCCTCCGCGGGGCCGTCCCACAGCACGTTCCCGGGATGGAAGTCGCGGTGCAGGAAGCACCCGCGGTAGGCCGGAGGATCACGACGGATGAGGTCGACCGCACGGCGCCACAGCTCGGGTCGCGGGGTGGACTCGGGGACCTGCACCCGCTCGGGTGACGTCCAGGCCTGGTACGAGCGCGGCCGCGTGTGACCGTCGACGGGCACCCGGTGAATGCGGACGAGCATCTCGGCGAGCAGCTCGCTTCGTTCCAGCGCGCCCTCGTCGTCGAGCCGCAGGCGCCCGGGCAGCATCGTCATCAGCAGTGATGGATGCTCGCAGTCCCGTCCGGTCGGGTCGACGGCTCGCAGCTCGGCTGCGGGCACGTCGGTGTCCGCGAGCAGGCGAAGGACCTCCGCCTCGCGGGAGAGCAGTCCGTCCGCGTGCTTGCGGAAGAAGGGCTTGCTGAAGGTGCGCAAGACCAGCCAGCTGGATCCGCCAGGACCGCTGACGCGCAGCCGCCGCATGTCGGAGGTCCACCCACCGCGAAGGGTCTCCGCGGCGTCGATCCGCTCGTCCGCGGACAGGCCACTCTCGACCCAGGACCGCGTGGCTCGCGCGAGAGGGAGCATCGCTCGATCCTAGGGCCGGCAGAGGTCATGAACGGCGACCGTAGGCCGGCCGAGCACGAGGCCCACGGCGTGTCGCTGGCGCAGCACCCGGCACGGCGGGAGTCTGGGTTCATGTCGGACCTACCGTGGGCCAGGTGTTTCGTGGATCCGGACAACCCCTCGGAGCCGGCCACGATCCGTCTGCGACAGGTGACCCGGAAGACCTTCGTCCTCGAGTCGTCCATGAGGTACACAGGCCCGACCGGGGTCGAAGGCCTGCCGGAGTCAGCTCTCACGCTGCGCCCATCTGACCTCGGACCGGATGCGCTGACCGACCTCGCATCGGTGCCGGCCGCACTGCGCTGGTTCGTCAGCTCGTACGACGTGCACACTCCCGCTGCGCTTCTCCACGACCGGCTGATCGGGAAGACCGCCATCTCGGGTGTCCGCGACACCGATGCCGACCGTTTCTTCCGCTTCATGCTGAAGGAGCTCGGTGTGCGCTTCATGCGTCGCTGGATGATGTGGACCGCCGTAGCGTTCGGCAGCCGTTGGCGGGCGGGTGGCGCCCGCCGGTTCCTCCTTCTGCTCTGGGTCCTTCTTTCGGTGGCCGGCATCTCGAGTGCGGTCTACGGCGCGGTGCGGCCTGACGGGACGGTTCTGACGGTGGCTGTTGTCGCCCCGCTGCTCGCGTCGTTCCTGTGGGGGCGGCAGTACGGCGCTGGGCTGACTGCGGCGGCCACGGCGATCTGGGTCCTGCCGCCGACACTGATCGGCGCCATCGGCTTCGGGGTCTACTACCTCCTCGAGCAGCTCATCGCCCTCCTTCCCCTGTCATCTCGTGTCGCGGGCGACGAGCCGATCAAGTACCGCAACTTCTAGGGCCTTCGACCCCGTGCGACGCGGCGTAGCGTTTTCTCATGACCACCGATGGGGAGCGGGTGGCGCTGACCGCATTCGTCACCCAGGCCGTGCTCGCCGGCGGGAACGCCGTTGGCATTCGCTTCAGCAACCGTGAGCTCGAGCCCCTGTGGGGTGCGGCTCTCCGGTTCTCGCTTGCCGCCGCTCTCCTCCTGGCTGTCATGGCGGCGCTGAGGCTGTCGTTGCCTCGCGGACGGGCACTGACCGGGTCTGTGCTCTACGGCCTGTTCAACTTCGGCGGATCGTTCGCCTTGATCTACTACGGGCTGGTGCGTGTACACGCCGGGCTCGGGCAGATCCTGCTGGCGCTCGTCCCCCTCGCCACGCTGCTGCTCGCCGTGCTCTGGCGGCAAGAACATGTCCGTACCGCGGCCGTGATGGGAACCCTGTTCGCACTTGTGGGAATCGCCTTCATGTCACGTGACCCGCTGCGACAGGCCGTGCCGGCGACCTCTGTGCTGGCCGTGGTGGGCGGAGCGGTCTGCTTCGCGCAGGCACTGGTACTCGTGCGCATGTTCCCACGCGTGCACCCGGTGACCATGAATGCCGTGGGCATGACAGGAGGGGCGGCACTGTTGCTCGCCGCGTCGATGGTCGCAGGTGACCCGCTCGTGCTCCCGCAGCGCGTCGAGACCTGGCTGGCGATCGGGTACCTGGTAGTCGTCGGCTCGGCAGTCGTGTTCCTGCTCTACCTCGTCGTCCTCAGGTACTGGGCGGCAACGCGTGCGGCCTACGGGTTCGTGATCATCCCGTTCGTGACCGTGCTGCTCTCCGCATGGCTCGACGACGAGCCGGTCACCATCGGCTTGGCGCTGGGCGGCCTGCTGGTCCTGCTGGGCGTGTACGTCGGGGCCCTGCGTCCGGGACGACGTACGCCGGAACCAGCCGATCAGAGCCGCGGTCCGCGATGAGTTTCGCCGTTCGGCGAGGTCACATCTGAGACGCCTGATCCCGAGGAGCCGACCATGGACGAGCAGTTCACCGCAACCCTGCTGAAGAGCCCCGACAAAGGCGGTTGGACCTACGTGGTCTGGCCGGAATCGGCGCAGTTCTTCGGCACTCATGGCCTCGTCAAGGTGCGAGGCACCATCGACGGCCACCCGTTCCGTAGCTCGTTCATGGCGATGGGTGACGGTAGCCACAAGCTGCCGGTGAAGGGCGAGGTCCGCACAGCGATCGGCAAGGAGGCCGGGGACTCCGTCACGGTCAGACTCCAGGAGCGGCTCGAGGCCTGAGCTCGCGGTCTGAGCTCGCGGCCTACCCGAAACGCGCCGGATCCCCCGCCCCGACCCGCACCACCTCTGGGTACCCCTCGGACCAGTCCACCACCGTGGTGGGCTCCGTTCCGCAGTCGCCTGCGTCCACGACGGCGTCGATGACGTGGTCGAGCTCCTCCTTGATCTGCCAGCCTTCGGTCATCGGCTCCTCGGCGCCGGGCAGCAGGAGGCTGCTCGACAGCAGAGGCTCGCCCATCTCGCGCAGCAGCGCACGGACGACCGGGTGGTCCGGGATGCGCACGCCGACGGTTCGCTTCTTCGGATGCGCCAGCCGCCGCGGCACTTCCTTGGTCGCGGGCAGGATGAACGTGTACGGCCCCGGTGTCGCCGCCTTGATCGCGCGGAACGCTGCGTTGTCCAGGTAGACCAGCTGGCCCAGCTGGGCGAAGTCCGCGCACACGAGTGTGAAGTGGTGCCTGTTGTCCAGGGCGCGAAGCCGGCGGATGCGCTCGCCGCCAGTCGGGTTGTCAAGCCGGCAGCCCAGGGCATAGCAGGAGTCCGTCGGGTAGGCGATGAGCGCGTCGTCCCGCAGCAGGTCCGCCACCTGCGCAATGCTGCGCGGCTGCGGGTTCTGCTGATGGACGTCGAAGTACCTGGCCATGTGTCGAGCCTATGAGCGAGCCGCACGGCTCCGATAGGCCACATCCGACGTACTGGGCCGGATGTGATGCAACGATGAGCCTGTGGAAGGTGCGTCTGCGGAGCCCCCGTTCCAGATCGAGCCACGTCGGCCCGGTCCGGACCGGCGCCTGGACCTGTACCTGGCCCTGGCCGTGACCGCTGTGGCCGCGGCCGCGTACGTGGCATCACTGGCGTGGCGAGGGCATCCGCCACACGGGCTGGCCGTGGTCTTCTTCGCCGCAGCACCGATCAGCGCCGGCTTCGCGCTGGTGGTGCTCCTGGTTCGTGCGCGGACGGAGCGAGACCCCGCGTTGCGCTGGTTCTGCGCCGGGCTCGTCGTGGCGTGGGTCGCGATGGTGCTCCAGCTCATCTCGTTCCCAGCGGTCGCCGCCGACGGTGGGTTCTTCGGCACGGACGACCAGAGCAGCTCCGCCTTGTACCTGTGGTTCCATCTCGCCCTGGCCCTGGGAGTCGCGGCCGGTGCGTTGAAGGCGCCCGTCTTCTGGCGCATCCCGTACGCCGTGGGCGGTGTCGTCTTGTCACTGCTCTTTGCCATCGATGCCGTCCCGCTGCCGAAGATGCTGCGCTCGGACGCGACGTTCACCGGGCTGCTGGTGGGACTGGAGTACCTGCTGGCCGGCGTCGTCGCCCTTGCGGCACTGCTCTGGGTGCTGCGCGTGGGACGGGCCGCACCGGCTCTGCGTGGCTGGGTCGGCGTTGCGCTGTCGCTGTCGGTGTACGACGTACTGTTCAACGCCCTCGGTGGCGAGCGCTTCACCGCCGTGTGGTGGGCCAGCCTGTCGATGCGCGCGGCGACGTACGCCGTCCTCGCCGTCGGAGTGATGGTCAGCATTCTGGTCCAGCTGCGTGACCTGGAGACGTACAGCCACGCCGAGCTGGAGCGCCGCGAGGGCCAGCTGCGCACGTCGCTGCGGCTCACCAGCCAGCTGCTGTCGTCCGCCGAGGACCTGGCGCGCGCCGTCACGTCGGCCGAGGTGGCCGACGCCCTGTGCGCCCACGCGGTCGCGACCAGCGGCCTGCGGAGGGCCTCCTTGCTCGTCGCCCGCCGAGGCCAGGGGTTCACGCTTCTGGGGAGCGCCGGCTACGACGACGACATGCGCGCCGCGGTCCGCCACATCGGGTGGGACACTCCTCACCCGGCACCCCGCACGCTGCTGAAGGGAAGTCCGGTCTTCGTGACTGGCGCCGAGAAGATTCGCGCCCAGTTCCCCGGCGTGGTGCGGACGGCTCTTCGAGAGGCGGCCACTGCGGCCGCCTTGCCGATCCGGGTCGGCGACGAACCCGTCGGCACGTTGGTCGTGTGGGACAGCGAACCGCGTCCATGGGACCGGCTCCAACGTGACGTCCTGACCGGCCTGACCATCCAGGGTGGCCAGGCACTCAGGCGGGCCCAGGCCTACGAGGAGGAGGCGAACGCCGCGGCCACCCTGCAGCGCTCGTTGCTGCCGCCCAGCCTCCCCCACCATGACCACATCACCATGGCTGCCAGGTACGTCTCGGGCGAGCGCGGGCTGAAGGTGGGCGGCGACTGGTACGACTGCGTCGAGATCAGCGACCGGCAGGTGGCACTCGTGGTCGGTGACGTCATGGGCAAGGGGCTGCGCGCCGCAGCGCTGATGGGCCAGATCCGGACCTCACTGCGGTCCCTGGCGATCGCCGACCCCTCGCCGGCCGCAGTTCTCAACGGGATGGACCGGCTCGCCGAGACCCTGGACCCCGACGAGATCGCCACCGTCGTCTACGTCCTGCTCGATGTCGACCAGTCGGTCGCACGGGTCGCACGGGCCGGGCACCTGCCCCCGATCCTCGTGGATCCGGAAGGCCACGCCACCCTCCTGGAAGGGGGCGGGTCGCCGCCGCTGGGCAGTCCGGTCAGCGAGCGCCTCGAGGATGAGGTCGCCGTCGCCTCGGGGAGCACGTTCGTTCTCTACACCGACGGCATCGTCGAGGACCGGGTCACCGGTCTGGACAGGCTTCCGGAGTTCATCCAGACGGTGGAGCGGGTCGTCGCGGCGCACGGCCAGGACATCGACCAGGTGGCCAAGGAGCTGCTGGCCCAGACCTCGGACCCGCAGCGTGAGGACGACATCGCCCTGCTGCTGGCACGGTTCACTGCGACCGAGTCCGATCGGCCCGCACAAGCGTCAGCCGGTTCGCCGGGAGGGTCGGAGCGCCCGACGCATCACGACGCGCGTCGGTGAGCGGCGGACGACCTCGGTGAAGCCGGCACGCTCGTAGAGAGAACGCGAGCCGAAGAACATGAAGTCGTCGTGACTTCGCTCCGGCTTGTCCACGGGGTACGCCTCGAGCATCCGGACACCCTGCTCGCGCGCGTAGCGGACCGCCGCCTCGAGGAGCCGATGCTGCACGCCCTGGCCGCGGTAGGGCTTCGCCACGAACGTGCAGACGACCGACCACACCTCGCGGTCGTCCACCGGCTTCATGATGCGAGACCGCTGCAGCTTGGCGTAGTCCTCACGAGGGCCGAGGCTGATCCACCCGGCCGCGACCCCGTCGACGTAGCCGACGAGGCCGGGGACGACGCCACCCTCGACGAGCTCGCACAGCTCGCGCTTGTTGTCCGGGCCGGCGGTTGCGCTGACCGACACCTTGCCGCTCCTGCGGTAGTACATGCACCAGCAGCCACGGACGATCGAGCCGCCGCGCAGCTCGAACAGTGCCTCCAGGTCGGCCCAGGTCTCCGGCGTCAGCGGCCGGGCCTCGAAGGTGTAGGCCATACGCCACAACGTAACGCTTGGCGACCTCTCGATGGCCGATCACGACGTCGCGCCCTCCACCATGGGAGCCGAACCTAGACCGTGACGCCGCCGGCGTGCGGGTCGCCTCAGGTGGGGGCGAACGAGGCGAGGATGCGGCGGTCGCCGCGGTGGCGAGGCCCGGAGCGATGCTGGGCGGGCACTGCTGCGTACGGCGCCAGCGACAGCCGGGTGTCGAGGGCGACCGCCGGGCTCGGTGCACTCGCGGGGGCAGGCAGCTGCACGAGGTGGGCCGCAGACACCGAGCCCTTGACCGGCAAGGTCGCAGAGGCAAGGGCCTTCGTGACCACCGATGGCTGCGCGACGTCCATCGCGAGGGTGCAGTGCGGCATCCACGTCCCCGGCCGGTAGTAGTCCCAGTTGTCGGTGCCGTCCAGGGCGGCGTGCACCTCCTCGTGCACTGCGACCAGTCCGCTTGTCGGGGTCGCCGCGAGATAGGCGGGTGCGCGTTCGGTGAGGAAGAATCCCAACGATCCCAAGGTCAGGGGCAGACCTGCGACGTCCCGCAGCGACTTCCACAGGTTGCCGGCCACCTCCAGCGGTCGCTCGCTCTTGACGATGGCCAGGGTCAGGTGCGGACGGTAGGTGATGCCGTGGGTGGTCCCCACCGATGTCACTCCGTCGCGGTCGAGGGCGGCCCACATCTCGCGTACCCGGGCCTCGGTGGCTTCGTCGAAGTAGAGCACGACGGCGTACGAGTCCCGGGCTTTGGGCCGCAGGCCGCTGCTTGCGGCGAGACTGCCGCTCGTGGAGATGCTCACCTGCGTCGCGCAATCACCGTTTGTCGGAGTAGGAAGCGGTGCCGAGAGTGCCCGGTTCGCCCTAAAGTATCGGGGCTGGGTCACAGATGCGCAACGGGCAGACAACAGGTACGTCGTGGCTGACAGCAGTCGTAGGTTGAAACGTCGGGAAAGTCCGATATTGGTGGCTTGACTACAGGTCCGGGAGGGTCAGGTCCAGACCACCCACGAACTCCCGGCGACAGCTGTCGCCACTGCAGTTCGAGAGGAACGCGGTGCGCTTGCGGAGCTCCAACAGGACCTCCTGGTACTTGTACTTGTGCGCCACGTTGAGCAGCTGGTGCGGATCCTGCTTGCGGTCGTAGAGCTCCTCGAAGCCCCGGAAGTACCCCACGTAGGTGTAGCGCTTGGTCCGGACGCCCCGGAACAACCACGGGGTGACCGCGTCGCCGGCCTGGATGAGGGACGTGCGGTATCCGCCACGGTTGCGCCGGATGACCGGAAGCAGGGATCGGCCGTCGACCGGAAGGTCAGGCCGGGCGTGAGCAAGCTGCAGGAACGTCGGGGCAAGGTCGATCATCGACGTGGTCTGCTTGCGCGTGACGCCTACGGGAATCCCCGGGCCACGGACCAGCAAGGGGACCTGGAGCGCCTGCTCGTAGGGCGTGTTCTTCCCGTAGAACCGGTGCTCGCCGATCAGGAAGCCGTTGTCGGAGGTGAAGGCGATGACCGTGTTGCGCAGCTCACCGGTCTCCTTGAGCGTTCGCACGGTTGAACGCACGGCCTCGTCGACAGCCTGGAGCGACCGGATGCGCCGCCGGAACAGATGGTTGGCGTCAGCCACGCTGCGGCGCTTGGACTGGCGGATGTACCAGGGCTTGTCGGAGACGTTGCGCTCGTTGAAGGCCGGGTCCGACACAGAGGGAGCCTGCACGTCGGAGAAGAGGCTCCTGTGCCTGCGGGCGGGGACCGGAGGAACCCACGTTCCCCGCTTCCCCTTCGTCTGGTGCGGAGCCACCTGCGAAGCCCAGATGAAGAACGGCTTGTCGGCGGCCGAGAACCTCTTGATGTACTGCCGGGTCTTCATGCCCACCAGGTCGGCCGAGTGGATGTCGTCGTACCGACGGATGTAGCCGTCCTCGAGGAGGCCCGTCCCGTAGGCCCGGTAGACGCGCCTGACCAAGGGACTGAAGATGTCCCAGCCGGGGTTGGGTTCCAGCGTCCGCTCGTAGCCGTTGAGGAACTTGCCGACGAACCCGGTCTGGTACCCGGAGTCGTGGAGCCACGTCCCGATCGTGTGCTGGGGGTCGAGGGCAGGGTAGCCACCGAACGGGCCCTTGTTGTGACGGACGCCGTTGTTCTGCGCGTACTGCCCGGTGAGGATCTCCGCCCGGGCCGGACAGCACAACGGGTGCGGCGAGATGAAGCCCCGCAGCGTCGCACCCTGTCGCCCGATGAGCCGCCGCGTGTGCGGCATGTACCGCAGGTCGTAGTCGGCCATGTCATCGGTGGAGATGAGCACGATGTTGGGCCGCTTCTGCGCCGTGCCGGCGACGGCTGCCGGCGTACTGACCGAAGCGGGGTCGACCCCACCGGCGACGGTCGCCACGAGCGTAGTGAAAACGGCAAGCATGGACTGCCAGCGAAGCAAGAGAGACCCCCGAGGTGCGATGACAGGCCCAGTCAGATCCCTGGACCCTCGGGAAGAATTATGAGTCATTTCGGGACGCGCTGCCGCCTTTCTGACAAATGTCCGGGCGTGATCTGTCTTGCATGCATATGGCTTAAAACATGGGGTTTGACCGGAGAACGCTATCGGACACCCCGTCGCCGCCTACCTCAGGTCCGAGACCTCGGCCGGCCCATCGTTCGCCTGTGCACCGTGACGGTGGTCGTCGTGTGGGCGCTGTTCACCGCCAGCGCGTGGCTGGTGGGGGTTCGACCCGAAGGTGACGGGTCGGCAGGAGCCAGGTCAGGTGCGCCGGTTCGAGTGCACGTTCCTGGTCTGCAGGGTGATCCGCACGAGCATCGCGAGGCCGGCCACCGTCGACACCACGAAAACGACCAGGGCGATCCGGTTCGCCGTCGACGGCTCACCGCCGGTGGAACGGGCGAGGAGCGCCGAGCTGAGGATCAGGGCGGACAGGATCAGGCCTGCCGCGATCACGTTTGCCAGCTTGTGCAGCCCCCGGAGGAACTCGTCCTCGTCGAAGGCCTTGATCCGCAGCTCGAAGTTGCCCTGGCCGACCGCGTCCATCGCGCGGTTGATGCGGCCCGGCAGCGCCTCGACGAACTCCTTGGCCTCGAGCACCGACGCCATCAGCGCGGCGGGCGAGGTCTTCATGGACGACCGCATCAGCTCGGTGGTGTGCCGGCGCAGGGCGTCGCGGGGCTCGAAGGAGGGATCGAGGACGCCCGCAACCTGGTCGAGGTTCAGCAGGGTCTTGCCGAGCATCACCAGCTCGGGGTCCATCCGGAGTCCAGCCTCCCCCGCCTTGCGGGTCAGCTGCAGCAGCATGGCGCCGACGTCGAGGTCGGCCAGGGCCTCGTCCGCGGCCCTTCCGACGACGTCGGTGACGGCGTGCACGAACAGCGCCTCGTCGAAGTCGGGGAGCTCCTCACCCATGGTGCGGGCGATCCGTGCCACCTCGTCGGGACGGCTGTCGGCGAGCGCCAGGAAGAGCTTGACCAGCCTGTCGCGGTGGGCCGGCGACAGCCGCGCGACCATGCCGATGTCGATGAGCGCGAGCCTGCCGTCGGAGGTGACGAGCACGTTCCCGGGGTGCGGGTCGGCGTGGAAGACGCCCTCGACGAGCACCTGCTGGAGGTAGGCGCCGAAGAGCTGGTCGGCCAGCGGCTCCCCGTCGAGCTCGAGCCGGCCGAGGGGACCGATGTCGGTGACCTTCCTCCCGTCGACGTACTCCATGGTCAGGACGCGGCTGGTGGTGAAGTCGTCGTACGGCGTCGGCACCACGATCTTCTGGTGGCGCGCGACGATGTTCCCGACGGTGACCAGGTTGGCGGCCTCGCGTCGGTAGTCCAGCTCGTCGACGAGGGACTTGCGGAACTCCTCGAGCAGCGCACCGACGGCGTACCGCCGCCCCACCTCGGAGTGGGCGTCGACGAAGTCGGCCAGGTCGCCCAGCACCTCCATGTCCTCGAGGACCTGCGCCCGGATGTTGGGCCGCTGCACCTTCACCACGACCTCCCGACCGTCCCGGAGACGGGCGCGGTGCACCTGCCCGAGGGAGGCGGCGGCCAGCGGCTTGTGCTCGAATTCGGCGAAGATCTTGGACAGGCGCACGCCGAGCTCGCTGCTGACGATCTCCTCGACCTCCTCGAACGGGAACGGCTCCACGTCGTCCTGGAGCCGGGCCAGGGCCTCGGTGTACGCCGGCGTCAGCAGGTCGACCCGGGAGGCCATCAGCTGCCCCAGCTTCACGAAGGTCGGGCCCATCTGCTCGAGGTCGTCGGCGAGCCGCTCCGCCGCGGCCGGGTCGCCGTCCTGGATCCCCTCCTCCTCGAGGATGCTGTCGATCCCGGCCGACCGGACGAGGTCTCCCCGCCCGTGCCGGACCAGGAGCGTGGCGAGCTGGCGGTAGCGGGCGAGATGCTTGGGTCTGATCTTCAGGGACATGGTTCCTCGACTACCCACGAGGCGGGCGGTCCACGCCCTTGAAAGCGCGCGCGTAACCCGTCTGCGCACATTTCGTTATGTCGTTCACCAGCAGTCGCACCTTCGCGCCCTCGTGGCGTGCACCTCACAAGGGATCCCCCGATGGCCAACACCCACGGCTCACGACGGTTCGCAGCCGCCTCGATCAGCCTGCTCCTGCTCACCCCTGTCGCCGCGCTCGCCGCCACCTCACCGGTGTCCGCCGAGCCGGGCACGGGTACGACGGTCGACGCCTCCGACTTCGGGTACTTCATGTACCCGCTCGCCAAGGCGAACGCCGGCGCCTGCACCGGCCTGGCGGAGGACGTCACGAGCGAGCCGTTCTACAGCAACTCCGACTGCGGCTACGCCGAGTTCACGCTGACCGGCGGCACCCCGGAGACCGTGGAGGCACGGCTCTTCGCCGAGGGGTCGGAGACGCCGTTCGCGACGAAGCCGGCCACCGCCTCCTCGTCCGGCTACCGCGTCGAGCTCGAGCCGCCGGCGGAATGGCCGAGCGGCCTGGTCCGGATGGAGGTTCTCGCCGACGGCGAGCCGGCGGGCGAGTCCACGTTCGGGCTCGACATGCTCGGCGCGACCCTGTCGACGGAGGGCACCTTCGAGGCCGGGCAGGACATCCCGGTCACGGGCACGGTCAGCAAGCTGGACAGCGGACCGGTCACCGACGACGGCGAGGGCGTGCCGGCCACGTTCACCCTGGAGGTCAGGTCCCCCGAGGGCAAGAAGCTGCACAGCAGGACGGTGACGGCCGGTGACGACGGCACGTTCTCCGTCACCGTCCCGGGCGAGGCGACTCGCGACGTCCGCGCCGGCAGGTCCACCGGGTACCGCACGGCCCTCGGCCTGCGCGCGGTCGACGCGACGTACAAGGACCCGGAGACGACCGACACCTGGTCGGCCGGTGACGCTGGTGCCGGTTCGGCGACGGTGCTGAGTCCACCCACCACGCTGCAGCTGGAGAACAGCTTCGTGTCCTCGGTCGGCTGGGTGAAGCCCGGCGAGACGTACCCGTCGCGGATCTTCGTGGAGAACCCGACCGACCGGGCCTACGACAACGTGACCGTGACCGTTCCCGCCCCCGCCGGCACCACCTTCACCCAGGCGCGGGCCGGTGCGGGAGCCGGCACCGCCACCGTCGAGTCGGGCGAGGTCACCTGGGACCTCGGCACGGTGCCCGCTGCCGGCGAGGGCGGTCCGACCCGCCGCTCCCTGGTCCTCGAGGCGCGGGCCCACACCCTGGCCAAGGACCCGGAGGTGGTGTGGAAGAACCTCTCCTCGACCGCGACGCTGTCGATCGACGACGCCCCCGAGCAGGCGACGGCCACCAGCCACGGGCCCCGCGTCATCCCGCCCGCGGAGCAGTTCGACACCGCGCGGTACGGCGACCGGCCCTTCCCCGTCGTCCCCGTCGACTACCGCGACCGCAAGCACCAGGCCGAGAGCTCGGGCGACGAGCTCTCCGACGTCATCAACTCCCCCTGGGTGGAGGGCTCGACGTTCAACCTGTTCCAGGAGATCTCGCTCGGGCAGCTGTTCCCGCACGCCACCGTGCCCTCCGCCGGCATCGGCAGCGCCGACTTCACCTACGAGCCGGGCTTCGACTTCTCCGCGCTCGACCCGCAGGGCACCTGCACCGGTGTCACGGTCGGCGCCGACGGCGCGGGGACGCCGCTGTACGGCGAGCGGATCAAGGACGGCTTCTACCAGCTGCCGGGTGACACCGCCTACTACGGCGCGGACCGGTACGGCTCCGCGCTCGCCGGTGCGGTCGCCGGCGTCGGCGCACTGATGGACATCGACTCGGCCTGCGGCCCCACGGGCAAGCTGGTGTACGACGCAGCGGCGATCGCCGACCCGGAGATCGACTACTCCGACTACGACACCGACAAGGACGGCGTGGTCGACTTCTTCATGGTCGTCTTCGCCGGCTGCGGCGGCCACGGTGCGTCACAGCTGTCGGTCGCCGCCTGTCCCTACGCCGACGCCCCCTACGACAACGTCTGGCCGCACTCGTCGTCGCTGGAGTTCTACTACACCGACGAGGAGACCGGCCTGCCCGGCTACGTCACCGACGACCAGCTGAAGGACCTCGAGGGCAGGCCGCTGTTCTACGCCGACTCGTCCCGGACCGAGATGTCCACCAACAAGACCGACTTCCCCGTGAAGGTCCGGGTCGGCCCCTACAACGTGAACCCCGAGACGGCCATCGACAAGGCGAGCGTGATCTCGCACGAGTACGGCCACTCCCTCGGCCTGCCCGACTTCTACTCGCTGGGCAGTCGCGAGACGTACGGCGACTGGAACCTGATGGCCACCGACAAGTCGCAGAACATGGACGTGTTCTCGCGCCAGGAGCTGGGCTGGGTCGTTCCCGAGGTGCTCGAGCCCGGCAGGACGAAGGTCGACGGCTGGACGGACTCCAAGGAGGACACCCACTCCATCACGTGGCAGCGCCCGGACGGCTCGTCGTACGTCCTCCAGGGACCCGACGTGCACAACTCCGAGGCGTACGTCGCCAAGCTTCCGGGCAGGCAGCTGATCGACCCGGCGAAGTTCGAGACCGGCGACAAGGCCAGCGCCACGCACGCCTGGTGGTCGGGTTCGGGCAACGACTTCGGGTGCGCACCGGAGGGTGGCCACAACCTCGACGTGGTGGTGCCCGGCCTGTCGGAGCTCCCGGAGGGCAGCACGGTGAAGCTCGAGATGAAGTCCCTGTGGGACATCGAGTGGGACTACGACTACGGCTTCGTGCTGACCTCGACCGACGGTGGCGAGACCTACGCGTCGCAGGCGTCGGAGAAGGAGTTCACCACGGCGACGAGCAACCCGAACCAGAACGCCTGCCAGGGCAAGTACGGCAACGGCCTCACCGGGTCCAGCGGCTCCTACGCGGCAGGCAGCGCCGAGACCGACCGGCTGCTCGGCGAGTCCCCGAAGTCGGTGTTCCTCGCCGACAGCTACGACATCAGCGAGCTCGCGGGCAAGGACAGCCCGGTCATCCGGTTCTCCTACGCCACGGACCCCGGCCTGGCCCGGCCCGGCTGGTTCGTCGACGACCTGAAGGTCACCGCGACGACCCCGTCCGGCGACAAGATCCTGCTCGCGACCGACCTCGAGGACGACGGCGGGCCCGACGACCCGCGCTTCTTCAGCGGGGGCTGCAAGGAGGACCTGCGGGTCGCGAAGCGGTGCACCAAGGGCTGGACCCACGTCGACTCCTCCTCCGAGGCCCCGGCCGACCACGCCTACTACATGGAGCTCCGCGACCGGTCCGGCTTCGACCTCGACAGCAACGGCGAGAACGACCGCGACCCGATCGAGTTCGAGCCCGGACTGTCGCTGGTGTACACCGACGAGGCGCACGGCTACGGCAACGTCGGCACCGACAACCCGCCGGCGCAGACACCGCTCGACGCGAAGCCGGAGCCGGGAAGCGACACCCCGGAGCTGAAGGACGCGGCGTTCACGGCGGCCCCAGGACGCTCCGCGTTCACCGACTCCGGAGCCGGCCACACCGACAACTACTCCGACCCGGCGCAGACCGGGAAGGACTCCCGATACCCGGACGTGGACAACCCCTGGCGGTTCCTGCACGACTGCCTGTCCTTCGACGTCGAGTCCATGTCGGGGCAGCGTCCCGGACCCGCGGCACCCGACGGCGACCTGGAGGCCACCGTCAGCTTCGACATCGGTGAGGGCTGCGGGACGTTCGACTACGGGTACGGCGACGCCGAGCCCGCGCCGGCCAACACCGCGCCGGAGGCGAAGGCCTCGGCCACGCCGAGGACCGTCGCGAAGGGCGGCCGGGTCACGCTCAGCGCCAGGGGCAGCACCGACGCCGAGACACCGGACGACCTCGACTACTCGTGGAACTTCGACGACGGCGGCACCACCAAGGACGCCACCGGCCCGACGGTCCGCGTGCCGTTCCGGAAGGCCGGTGTCCATCGGGTGGTGCTCACGGTCACCGACCCCGCCGGGGGCACGGACCGGGCGAAGACGCGGGTCGACGTCACCCGCAGCATCGGCTGCGAGGCGGGAGCGGTCGACCGGTCGGGCAGCTGGCGCAGCGTCCCCGCGGCGGCGGCGGAGGGTGACGCCTACTGCGACAACTTCGGCAGCCGCAGCGGACGGGACGTCATGCGGCTCTCGTTCACCGGACCCAAGGTGACCGTCCACTACGCCAAGGCACGGCCGGGCGGGTCGGCGAACGTTCTCGTCGACGGGAGCAAGGTAGGGACGCTCTCGTTCGACGGCCGGAGCAGGCAGCCGACGTTCGGCTTCACCAGGACGTACTCCGGCCTCGGCGAGGGCACCCACACCATCCGCCTGGTGGTGCGCAAGGACGCGGCCTACGTGGACCGCTTCGTGATCCTCGGCAACCCGCGCTGACCTCCGGACGCCGGTCGACCTTCAGGCCGATCGGCGCCCGGCGACCCGGGTGTGGTGCGAAGGTAGGAAGGGACGCTGACACCGCAGCCGCGCCGAGGAGATGCCATGCCGTACGACGACCAGCCGGCACCGGAGCACCAGAGACCCGAGGGAGTCGACGACCTGACCGTCGAGGCGGTGGGTCTGCTCACCGAGGCGCTCGAGAAGGCCGAGCGGGCGGACCGTGGACCTTCCAGATCGTCGAGGAGTACGACGACACGTACTGGTCGGTGTTCCGGGTCCTCGAGAAGGAGACGCGCGACTGCCTGACCCAGGGGCGTCGCCACCTGCACGAGGCGGAGCTGAAGGAGGCCCGTCGTACCCACGGCCATCCCGACCACACCGCCTGCCCACCGGCACGCATGCTGCCCCAGGAGTAGTGATACGGGCGCCTGTGTCCTCGGACACATCGGTCGCCTCGGCGACGTGCTGTCGCGGCAACGTGTTCTAGTCTCCTCGGATGGACGCTGACTCTTACGAGCGCATGGACCTGAGTGCCGAGGAGACGGCCGAGCACGACGAGGTGTTCGGCGCCCTCGCTCAGCGCGCTCGTGAGCTCATCGACGCGAGCATGCGCACCGAGATCGACCATGCCGCTGTCGAGGAGGTGACCGCCTCCCTCGAGAAGCTCACCGCCCGCCTGCTCGAGAAGGCGAAGCCAGGCCCCCTCGGCATCCAGGTCGGCGAGGACGGCACGACCCGCGCCCACGGCAACGCGGTCGTCGGCCTGCGCAACCCGATAGCGCCTCCGCTACGGATCAGGCGCATGCCGGAGGGTCGGGCCCTGTCGACGTTCCACCTCGGCCCGCTGTACGAAGGCCCGCCGGGGCTCGTCCACGGCGGGGTCAGCGCTCTCATCCTCGACCAGATGCTCGGCGAGGCGGCCGCAGCCGGAGGCTCTCCCGGCATGACGGGCACCCTCACGTTGCGTTACGGCAGGCCCACGCCGCTCGGCGACCTGTCGGCGGAGGCGTGGATCGACCACGTCGAGGGGCACAAGACCACGGTCAAGGGGCAGATCGTCGACGCGGACGGCAACCCGACCGTGCAGGCCGAGGGCCTGTTCATCCTCCCGCGCTGGGCTCGCGAGGCGATGGGCAAGGTGAAGCGGCCGATCACCTTCGAGTAGCCCTTTGTGACCAGGCGGCGAACTCGTCCAGGACCCCGGTCGAGGGGTTCCGGGTGCCCGGGCCGCCGGCTGCCTTGACAGGTCCCACGCGCGGCATGCTGCAGTTGACGGCATGGGAGGGCCGCAACGGGGGTCAGGTCACGCCTTGTCGCCCGGGTTCATCCCAAGGCCTCGTTCGCCTGGCAGGGATGCGGTGCACGAGGCGGACGAGCTTGCTGCGTTGCGCCGCGGCGACCAGTCGATCTTCGTGGAGCTGGTGCATCGGCTGCACCCGACGATGGTGCGGGTCGCCGGGAGCTACGTGTCGTCCCGGGCGGTGGCCGAGGAGGTAGCCCAGGACACCTGGGTCGCCGTGCTGGAGGAGCTGGACCGGTTCGAGGGACGCTCGTCGCTCAGGACCTGGATCTTCCGGATCCTCACCAACCAGGCCAAGACCCGCGGCGTCCGGGAACGGCGTACCACCCCGTTCTCGTCGCTGGCAGGCCAGCGGGACACCTCCGAGTCGACCATGCCGCCGGACGCCTTCCTCGACGAGAGGCACCGCTGGGCGGGTCACTGGGCGGTCCCGGTGCACGCCTGGGAGCTACCCGAGGAGCATCTGCTGTCGGACGAGCTCGGGCAGGTGATCCGGCAGGCCGTCGACGCCTTGCCGGCCGCTCAGCGGGCGGTCGTGGCGCTGCGCGACGGCCAGAGCCTCTCGTCTCACGAGGTGTGCGACGCGCTCAGCCTCAGCGAGGGCAACCAGCGGGTCCTGCTGCATCGCGGGAGGACGAGGGTGCGCGCAGCCGTCGAAGAGTACGTCGAGCGGGTGGGTGCGCGGGCATGAACCGTGACGACGTGAAGTGCCGCGAGGTGGTCGACGTGTTGACCGACTACCTCGAAGGGGCGATGCCACCCGAGCAGCGGGCAGCGTTGGAGCAGCACCTGCTGACGTGTGAAGGGTGCACCAACTACGTCGAGCAGCTGCGCATGTCGATTGCCCTGACCGGGCGGTTGCAGGAGGAGGACGTGCCGCCCCAGGTCATGGACAGGATCCTGAACATGTTCAGGGAACGGTCGAGCTCGTGAGCTGGTTCAAGTTCCTGGGCCGCGGCGCCGTCGGCCCGTTCAGTGGCTTCCGGTGGCCCGCGCCCGAACGTGGCGACGGGGCCGGCGGGTGGGTGGAGGAGACCCGCCATCTGGAACCGTGCCGGGTCGGGCTGCATGTGTGCCGGCCGGGAGACCTGCCGTTCTGGCTCTTCGAGGAGCTCTACGCCGTGGAGGTGGACGGTCCGGTCGTCGAGCACGACAGCTTCGTCCTGGCCCGTCGGGCTCGCCTGCTCCGCCGGGTGGACGCCTGGGCCCAGGACTCAGCGAGCAGGTTCAGCCGCGACTGCGCGTGGCGCGTTCGGGACCTCGCCGCCCATGCCCTGCGCGAGTCCGGCCGGAGCCAGGACGCCGACCGGCTCGCCGGCTGCACCACGATCGCCGAGCTGGGCCGAGCCGCCGGACGGGTGGCGGACGACGACGCCGGAAGTGGTCCTCTCGTGGGCTACGCGGTGGATGCCGCGACGTTCGCATCCGCCGCCCGGAGAGAGCCGCAGTGGGCCGCCCCCGCGGTCACGAGCGCGTTCGTCGCTGCGGCCGCCGCCCGGGTGGCCGGCGGGCCGGACGACGGGGAGGCCGCATTGTCGGCGGAGCGGGCACGCCAAGGCAGATGGCTGGTGGACCACGTCCTCGCGCTGTAACACCAGACCCTTCTCGCGAGACAGGGTGAGGTGACTGTCAGCGGAAGCGACCGGCTCCAGACCCCCCGTCCGGCGGTCCGCCGCCGCCCGCGGCTCCTGCGACCGGTCTTCGTCATCCCCGTCCTCGTGGTCGGAACGCTGCTGGCCGGGGTCCTGGCGTATCTGTTCCAGCCGTGGAAGCTGTGGGTCGACGACGTGGTCGACGAGGCCCCTCCCCTTGCGGCTTCGACCGTCGTGGCGGCAGGCCGGTTCGTCAGCCACGAGCACGAGACGAGCGGGAGGGTCCAGGTGCTCCGACTCCCCGACGGGTCCCGCGTGCTGCGGATCGAGGACCTGGAGACCTCCAACGGGCCCGCGCTGCGGGTGTGGGTCACCGACGCCTCCGTGCTCGAGGGCCGGGACGGATGGTTCGTCTTCGACGACGGCCGGCACGTCGACCTCGGCGAGCTCCGCGGCAACGTGGGCAGCCAGAACTACCCACTCCCCTCCGGAGTCGACCTCGCCGAGCTGCACAGCGTGAGCATCTGGTGCGAGCGGTTCCACGTGTCGTTCGGCGCCGCCGAGCTGGACCGTCGCTTCTCCGGGCCGTGACAACGCTTCCGAGGTTCGTGTAACAGCTGCAGCGCCCTCCGAGACAGAACCACAGGTGAACTGGCAGGGAGGCACACATGGACGAGTTCGACGTGGTCGTCGTCGGGGGCGGCCCGGCAGGAGAGTCCGCGGCCGGTCGCTGCGCCGACGGCGGCCTGAAGGTCGCGCTGGTGGAGCGAGAGCTGGTCGGCGGTGAGTGCTCCTACTGGGGGTGCGTGCCGAGCAAGACACTCATCCGCCCTGGAGACGTTCTGGCCTCGGCCCGCCGGGTTCCCGGTGCCTCGGCCGCGGTGACCGGCAAGCTCGACCTCGACGCCGCGCTGGCGTACCGGGACGAGATGACCAACAGCTGGCACGACGACGGTGCCGTCACCTGGCTCGACGACAAGGGCATCACCCTGCTGCGCGGCGTCGGCCGGATCACCGCAGAGCGGGAGGTGGAGGTCCAGGCGGCCGACGGGTCGCGCCGGGTTCGCGCCGCCCGTGCGGTCGTCCTCGCCGTCGGCACCCGCCCTCTGATCCCCCCGATCGACGGCCTGCGAGACCTGCCACCGTGGGACAACCGGTCCGCCACGTCGGCCAAGGAGGCTCCACGGCGGCTGATCGTGCTCGGCGGCGGCGCGGTGGGGGTCGAGATGGCTCAGGCGTTCCGGCGCCTCGGCAGCCAGGAGGTGACCGTCCTCGAGGGACAGGACCGGCTGATGGCGCGGGAGGAGCCGTTCGCGGGCGAGGAGCTCCGAGCCGCCTTCGACGCCGAGGGCATCGCGGTGCGCACCGGGGTCCGGCTGACGAGTGCGCGACGCAAGGGTGCCGACGGCCCGGTCGTGGCGAACCTCGACGACGGGACGGTTCTGGAGGCCGACGAGCTCATGGCCGCCGTGGGTCGCCGGCCGGCGACCGCCGACCTCGGGCTGGAGGCGGTAGGGCTCGAGCCGGGCCGGTACGTCGAGGTGGACGACTCGCTGCGCGCCGCAGGAGTGACGGGCAAGTGGCTCTTCGCGATCGGCGACTGCAACGGACGCGCGCCTCTCACGCACATGGGCAAGTACCACGCACGCATCGCCTCCGACGTCATCCTGGGGAGGCACATCCGCGATCGCTCGAGCGCGAGTGCCGTGCCCCGGGTGACGTTCACCGACCCCCAGATCTGCGCGGTGGGACTCACCGAGGCGGATGCCCGCCAGCGCGGCATCCCGGTCCGCACGGTGTCCTACGACACGGGTGCCGTGGCCGGGTCCTACGTGCAGGGGCGCGGCATCTCCGGGACGGCCAAGCTCGTCGTGGACGACCCGCGCCGGGTGGTCGTCGGTGCCACCTTCACCGGGCCCGGGCTGCAGGAGCTGCTGCACTCCGCGACCATCGCCGTCGTCGGCGAGGTCCCGCTCGACACGCTGTGGCATGCGGTGCCCTCGTTCCCCACCGTCAGCGAGGTCTGGCTCCGCCTCCTCGAGGCCTACGGACTGTAGGAGCTCCGCCATGCCCGACGTCTCGTTCGACAACCTCCTGGTCGTCTCCGCGATCGCGGTCCTCGCGCCGCTGCTGCTCGGCTTCGTTCCGCGCCTCCGGATCCCCGCGATCGTGCTGGAGATCGTCGCGGGCGTCGTGGTCGGGCCGTCGGTCCTCGGATGGGTAGAGGTCGACCTGCCCGTCTCCATCCTGGCCCTCCTCGGCCTGGCCTTCGTGCTGTTCCTGGCCGGCCTCGAGATCGACCTGCACCGGCTGCGTGGCCGCCTGCTGACCGCCGCGCTTGCCGGCTTCGCCGTCACCCTGGTGCTGGCGTTCGCCTCCGCCATGGGCTTCGTGGCAGCCGGCTGGGTCTCCGGCCCGCTCATCGTCGCGACCGCCCTCAGCGCCACCGGCCTCGGCCTCGTCGTCCCCGTCCTCAAGGACGCGGGACAGGCCGACACCGAGGTCGGACAGACCACCATCGCCGGCTCGTCGGTGGCCGACTTCGGCGCCGTGCTCCTGCTGTCCTTCCTGTTCTCCATGTCCGAGGGAGGCACCGGTTCCCGCATCGTGCTCGCAGTCGTGTTCGCCGCGCTCGTCGTGGTCACGGCCGCGGTGGTCATGCGCGCCAGCATGTCGATGCGACTCGGCGACGTGCTGCTCAGGCTCCAGGACACGACCGCCGAGATCCGGGTGCGTTTCGCGGTCCTTCTCCTGATCACGTTCGTGGTCCTCGCCGAGGTGTTCGGGCTGGAGAGCATTCTCGGCGCGTTCATCGCCGGTGCGGTGATCGGCGCCGTGGACAAGGACTCCTCGACCCATCCGCAGCTGCGGACGAAGCTGGAGGCGATCGGCTACGGCTTCCTCGTCCCGGTCTTCTTCGTCGCGAGCGGTCTGCGGCTCGACCTGTCCGGCCTGCTCGACGACCCGGCCGCACTGGTCCGGGTGCCGCTGTTCCTGCTGGCGCTGCTGGTGGTCCGGGGCGTGCCGGCCGCCCTCTACGTGCCGGCCCTGGGACGACGAGCGTCCGTGGCGGCGGGTCTGCTTCAGGCCACCTCGCTGCCGTTCATCGTCGCCGCCACCCAGATCGGCGTCGAGCTCGGGGCGCTGAGCGCCGTGAACGCGGCTGCTCTGGTCTGCGCGGGCCTGCTCTCGGTTCTGATCTTCCCGCCGACCGCGCTTGCCCTGCTTCGAGGAGTCGAGCAGCCGGCGACAGGCGCGCGGCGCGGCGCCGTGGGGGAGGCTGCGCGATGACCGGCACCGATCTGCGACGGGCCGCCGAGCCATCACCCTTCAGGGTTCACGACCCGGCTTTCCTCGACGTCGTCGGTGACCGTCCACGGCTCGAGCACGTCGTGAGCGTCGACGCGCACGAGGGCCCGGTCTACGTCCCCGCCGACGACGCGCTCTACTTCACGACACTGCCTCGTGTCGCTCGGTCACCGGCGCATGCCCCGGTGGTCGCGATCAAGCGGGTCACCCTGGACGGCGACTCCTTCCCCGTCCACCCGCAGGCGCTGTCGACTGTGCGGGCGGAGTCCAACGCGGCAAACGGGATGGCCCTCGACCACCATGGCCGCCTGGTCGTCTGCGAGCAGGGGTCCCGGGTCGACCACGCCAGGATCAGCATGGTGGACCGGGTCACCGGCTACGACGAGACGGTCGTCGACGAGTGGCGCGGCCTGAGGTTCAGCTCCCCGAACGACGTCGTCGTCGCCGGTGACGGGGCGATCTGGTTCACCGACCCGTCGTACGGCCATCTGCAGGGGTTCCGCCCCGAACCCGTCGTCGGCGACTACGTGTACCGGCACGACCCGCCGACAGGCGTGACCGCCGTGGTGGCCGACTCGTTCGAGAAGCCGAACGGTCTCGCGTTCTCGCCCGACGAGCGGATCCTCTACGTGACCGACAGCGGCGCCAACCAGGAGCCCGGCAGCTTCCACGTCGACCTCCCGCACCACGTCATCGCCTTCGACGTGGTCGACGGTCGCCACCTGTCCGGCGCTCGCCTGTTCGCGGTGACGAGTCCCGGCTTCCCCGACGGCATCAAGGTGGACCGTCGCGGACGCGTCTACGCCTCGTCGTTCGACGGCGTGCAGGTCTTCGACCCGAGTGGCGACCTCATCGGTGAGATCGCCCTCCCCGGCGCCGTCAACTTCTGCTTCGGGGGACCCGGAGGACACGTCCTCTTCATCACCACCGACACCGCCGTCTGGGCCGCTGTGCTGGCGGCCACAGGATCGTGAGGAGAAGCCCGACATGACCGGAACTCGCACGCGCAGGATCCTCGACACCGCCGGAGCGGCCGCGGTCGCGAACGCCGCGGAGGAGGTGGCCCGGGCCAAGGGGAACCGGGTGGTCATCGCGGTGGTGGACCCGTGGGGCCACCTGCTGCACCTCCGCAGCACCGACGGCACGCAGATCGCCAGCGACCAGGTCGCGATCGACAAGGCCCGCACCGCCGCCATCTTCGTCAGGCCCAGCCGGGAGATCGAGGAGCAGGTGAGCGGCGGGCGTCTCGGGGCCCTGGCCCTGCACGGAGCGGCCGCGCTCACCGGCGGGGTCCCGCTCCGCGTCGACGGCCAGGTCGTCGGAGCCGTCGGCGCGAGCGGCGAGACGCCCGACGAGGACGAGGCCGTCGCGACCGCCGGGACTCAGGCGACGTTCTCCACCGTCGAGGTGCCGGCGCTGTCGTACGCCGTGGCCAGGCGCGCGGCGTCCGCGGCCGCCGCGGTGGCGGGTTCCCGTGGCGTCGCCCCCGTGGTCTCCGTCGTCGACGCCGGTGGCGAGCCGGTGTTCCTCTGGCGGCCCGACGAGGCGCAGGTGGCCAGCGTGGGCGTGGCCACCGACAAGGCCCGCACCGCGGCGCTGTTCCGCCGCCCGAGCCGTGACTTCGAGGAGCAGGCGACCAGCGGCCGGCCCTCGGCTCTCCACCTGGCCGGCGCGGTCCCCCTCCAGGGTGGTATCCCGATCCGTCGCGACGGGCACGTGGTCGGGGCCGTCGGCGTCAGCGGCGCCTCCTCCGCGGACGAGGACCAGGAACTGGCGCAGATCGCCGTGGCGTCGGCTGACGGTTCCGACGCGGCGTACTTCTCCGCCGGTGAGCTGCGCGAACAGTTCGCGACCGGAGGGCTGCTGCTCGACACACCGGGCTACAAGGTCGACGCGGGCCGGCGGGCCACCAGCGGAGAGGTGGAGTTCCACGAAGGCGTCACCGACGTCATGCACGTCGTCGAGGGCACCGCCACGGTCGTCACCGGAGGCGAGATGCACGGCGTACGACAGGTCGGCCCCGGGGAGCTGCGCGCGACATCCACCGACGGCGGGACGCCGCACCAGGTGTCCGCCGGTGACGTGCTCGTGGTTCCGTCCGGCGTACCTCACCACTTCGTGGAGGTGTCCGACCCGTTCCTGTACCTCGTGGCGAAGGTCGAGGCCTGACATGCCGGCGGCAACCTCCTACCTGCCCGGACCGCCCGAGGTCCTGCCCGGACGGCCGGACGCGGTCGTCGACCTGCAGACCGAGGACGGGGTGGCCCTGGTCGGCGGCCGGTGGCGCCACCGCGACGCGGAAGTGCGGGTCGTCGACTTCGTCGGCGTCGGCACCGACCTGGGTCCCAGCGGACCCCCGAACCGCACCTACGACATCGAGCCCCACGCCGAGGGCGTCGACGTCGACGACTCGGAGTGGCAGGTGCTCGCGCCCGGTGACACGTCCATGCGGCTGTCCACGGGCCGGGTGTGCTTCGGCTGGTACCGGATCACGGTCACGATCCCCGAGCACGTCGGCGACCTCGACCCGACCGGGACGACGGTCGTGTTCGAGGTGGTGGTGGACGACTACGCCGAGGTCTGGGTGGACGGGAAGCTGCCCCTCACCCTCGGTGCGAGCGGCGGCCCGGTCGTAGCCGGCTTCAACGCCCCGAACCGGGTGGTGCTGACCCAGCACGCCCGTCCCGGGCAGCGGTTCCAGATCGCCGTCTTCGGCATCAACGGGCCGATCTCGGCCTCGCCGACCAACTACATCTGGTTCCGCACGGCGACCCTGGACTTCTACCGTGCTGACCACGCGCACGGCGGCATGGAGGCGTCGTACGACGTCGACCGGGTGGATGCCCGGCTCGACGACATCCTGCGACCCGGGACACTCCTGGAGCGGGTGGCCGGCGGGTTCCCGTTCACGGAGGGGCCGGTGTGGACCCCCGACGGCGCCCTCCTCTTCAGCGTCCCGGACGCCAACACCGTCTACCGGTGGGCTGAGCCCGGGTCCGTCACCGTGTTCCGCGCCAAGAGCGGCTACACCGGCGTCGACATCGGCCGCTACAAGCAACCCGGCGCCAACGGCCTGGCGTTCGACCCGGACGGACGCCTGACCATGTGCCAGCACGGCAACCGGCGGGTGCTGCGTGACGAACGTCGAGGCAACACCACGGTGCTGGCCGACCGGTACGACGGCAGAAGGCTGAACAGCCCCAACGACCTCGTCTACTCCGCGGACGGCACGCTGTTCTTCACCGACCCACCGTTCGGCCTGCCGGGGCTCTTCGACGACCCGAAGCGCGAGCTCGACTTCAGCGGCGTGTTCCGGGTGCGCGACGGCTCGGTGGCGCTGGTCAGCGACGAGCTGGTCGGCCCGAACGGGATCGCCCTCTCCCCCGACGAGCGCTACCTGTACGTCGGGAACTGGGACCCCGACCGCAAGGTCGTGATGCGCTACGAGCTCGACGGGACGCACGACCTCGTCTCTTCCGACGTCCTCTTCGACATGACCGGCGCAGAGGGGGAGGACGCGATCGACGGGATCGAGGTCGACCGGTCCGGAAACCTCTACGTCTGCGGCCCCGGCGGCATCTGGGTGCTGTCCCCGGACGGGGACCACCTCGGCACGCTCCGCCTTCCGGAGGCACCCCACAACCTGGCCTGGGGCGACCACGACGCACGCACCCTCTACGTCACCGCCGAGACCAGCATCTACCGCATCCGCCTGAACATCCCCGGCATCCGGCCGTGACAGGAGGACCACCATGAGCAAGGGCCTGACGAGGGGCACGGTGCTGCCCGACTTCGAGCTGCCCGACCACGCCGGCACCAAGCACCGGCTCTCCGGCCTGCAGGGCGACAACGCGATGGTGCTGCTGCTCGGCCGCGGCGAGCACTGCCCGCGGGAACGCCAGCACCTGCGCGAGATGGTCCGCTTCCACGGCTGGTGCGCGGTCGCCTTCACCGAGCTGGTCAGCGTGCTGCCGAACGGCCTGCACGACGTCAGCAAGATGCGGATCTCCACCGGGGCCTACTGGCCCTTCCTCGCAGACACGGATCTCGAGGTGCAGCGAACGCTCGAGATCGACGAGTACACCGACCGCCACCACACGGCAACGGTGCCGCACACGCTCGTGCTGGCCCCCGGCCTCCTGATCGACAAGGTCTACGTCGGCTACTGGTTCTGGGGCCGACCGTCGCCGGAGGACCTGTGGGCAGACCTCCGCGACCTGCATCGGCGGATCAAACCCGACTACGACCCCACGACAAGCGCGGCGCGGGAGGAGTGGGCCAACGCGCACAAGGCCGGTCTTCCGGCGTAACGGAAGGGGCTCTCCGAGGGACTGAGCCTGCAGGACTGACCACACGGGGAACCATCCATCGCGAGAGGAACCAGAGCATGCGAGGACTTCAAGGCAAGAACGTCCTGGTCACCGGCGGCACGTCGGGGATCGGGCAGGCCATCGCGGTGAGGTTCGCGGAGTACGGCGCGAACGTCGCGATCAACTACCTGAAGCTGCCGGAGGAGGCCGCCGACACCGAGGACCAGGTGCATGCGTGCGTGCGCAAGGTGAAGGCGGAGGGTGTCCGCGACGTCCTGGTGCGCGGCGACGTGTCCGACGAGGAGGACGTGGTCGCCATGGTCGACGACACCGTGCGCCAGCTCGGCGGGCTGGACGTCCTGGTCAACAACGCGGGCATCCAGATCTCCAGGCCGTCCCACGAGCTCTCCGCCGCGGAGTTCGACCGGGTGCTGGCGGTCAACCTCCGCGGCGCCTTCCTGTGCGCCCGGGAGTCGATCAGCCGGTTCCTGGCCAACGGCACACCCGGCGTGGTCATCAACGTGTCGAGCGTCCACCAGCAGGTCCCGAAGCCGAACTATCTGGGCTACTCGGTGAGCAAGGGCGGGATGGCCAACCTCACGACCACGCTGGCCCTGGAGTACGCCGCCCACAACGTCCGGGTGAACAGCATCGGTCCCGGGGCGACCGTCACGCCCATCAACCGGGCGTGGGTCGAGGACCCGCAGAAGGCGGAGCAGGTCACCTCGCACATCCCGATGCCTCGCGCCGGAACGGCCGACGAGATGGCCGGCGTCGCCTGCTTCCTCGCCAGCGACGACGCGGCGTACATCACCGGGCAGACGTTGTACGTCGACGGAGGGCTGACGCTCTACGCGGACTTCCGTGAGCCGTGGTCGTCCGAATGAGCAGCACGGACATGAACGACAGGGACATGCGCGACAAAGACCGGCGCTGGTGGCCGTCGCAGTTCGGCGCCGACGACCAGCACGGCATGCTGAACCACGTCACCGACGACAAGCGGCGAGCCGCTCTCCGGCTGGTGCGTCAGGGGCGGATGTACGACCTCGGCCGGGTGCTCGACGAGAGCGTGCCGGTGTTCCCCGGCCGCTACTTCCGCCAGTCCTTGGTCTCGACCGCCCATCACAGCAACGCCCGCGAGGGAGGCGGTCTCGGGGAGAACCAGGTCAACTGGGTGATCGAGATCGTGTCGTCCACGACGCAGCTCGGCACCCACCTGGACATGCTGAACCACCTGCAGATCGGCGACCGCGGCTACAACGGCTGGACGGTCACAGAGCTGGCCGAGCCCTGGGGGACCAACCGCCTCGGCGCGGAGACCGCGCCCCAGGTGGTGACCCGGGCCTGGCTCGTCGACGTGCCTGCCGTCCGGGGCGTGGAGAGCCTCGACCACGGTGACGTGGTGACCGTCGACGACGTCAAGCGTGCTCTGGACGGGCAGCACCCGGAGGCCGGGGACGCGGTCTTGTTCCACACCGGCTGGGGGCGGCACTGGGCGAGCCCGGACGCGTACCTGGACGGCGAGCCGGGTCCGGGGATGGAGCTGGCCGGCTGGCTGGCCGACAGCGGCGTCGCGCTGACCGGCTGTGACACCTGGAGCTACGGACCGGTGCCCGCCGAGAACCCTGCCCGGCCGTTCGAGGTGCCGCAGTTCCTCAACGTCCGGCACGGCGTGTTCGTCGTCGAGAACCTGGACACGGCCGAGCTCGCCGCCGACGGCGTGCGCGACTTCGCGCTCGTCCTGACCCACCCCAAGCTCCGCGGCGCCACCGGCGCGTGGACCTCACCCATCGCCCTGGTCTGAGGAGGCCTCGGATGAGTACCCACTACGACATCGTGATCATCGGCACCGGCGCCGGAGGCGGCACGCTCGCACACCGGCTCGCAGCGTCCGGCAAGCAGATCCTGCTCCTGGAACGGGGTGACTACCTGCCTCGCGAGCCGGAGAACTGGGACAGTCGCGAGGTCTTCGTGAAGTCGCGCTACAAGGCACCCGAGGAGTGGTACGACAAGGAGGGGAAGGCCTTCCACCCTGGCGCCCACTACTGGGTCGGCGGGAACACCAAGGTGTACGGCGCGATCCTGTTCCGGCTGCGTGAGCGCGACTTCGGCGAGGTACGGCACCACGGTGGGATGTCTCCGGCCTGGCCGCTCTCCTACACCGACTTCGCGCCCTACTACACCGAGGCCGAGCGGCTCTACCACGTGCACGGACATCGCGGCTCCGACCCGACGGAGCCGCCGGCGGACACGGCGTACCCACATCCCCCGGTGAGCCACGAGCCGCGGATCCAGCGACTGGCCGACGACCTGAGCCGGGTGGGGCACAAGCCGTTCCCCCTCCCTGTAGGGGTGATGCTCGACGAGGCCGACCGTGAGCACAGCCCGTGTGTGCGGTGCTCGCGGCTCGACGGGTTCCCCTGTCTCGTCGACGCCAAGGCGGACGCCCACGTCGTCGCGGTACGCCCCGCCCTGCTGCATCCCAACGTGACCCTGCTCCGTCGGGCCAGGGTCGAGCGCCTCGAGACGGACCCGGCCGGCAAGACGGTCACCCAGGTCGTCGTCGACCGCGACGGGGCGCGAGAGACCTACAGCGGCGACATCGTGGTGGTCTCCTGCGGAGCGGTCAACTCGGCGGCCCTGCTGCTGCGGTCAGCCTCCGACACGCATCCGGACGGGCTGGCGAACTCCTCCGGCGTGGTCGGCCGTCACTACATGTGCCACCTGAACTCGGCTCTCATCGCGCTGTCGAAGGAGCCCAACCCCACCCGGTTCCAGAAGACCCTCGGCCTGAACGACTTCTACTGGCGCGCGGACGACTTCGAGTACCCGCTCGGACACATCCAGATGCTGGGAAAGACCGACGGGCAGATGCTGCGCGCCGGCGCTCCCCGGGGTACGCCGCAGGTGGCGCTGGACTACGTCGCCAGGCACGCCCTCGACTTCTGGCTCACCACCGAGGACCTGCCGAGCCCGGACAACCGCGTGACCGTCGACCGCAGCGGCCGCATCCACCTCAGCTACACCGACCGCAACACCGAGGGCCACCGGCGGCTGGTCGGCAAGCTCAGCCAGCTGCTGCCGCACCTCGGCTGCCGGGAGCGACTGATCCCCAACACCATCACCCGGGACGAGCGGATCCCCATCGCGGGCGTCGCCCACCAGTGCGGCACCGTGCGCTTCGGCCACGACCCGCAGAGCTCCGCGCTCGACGTCGACTGCAAGGCTCACGACCTCGACAACCTCTATGTCGTGGACACGAGCTTCTTCCCGTCCAGCAGCGCGGTCAACCCTGCGCTGACGGCGATGGCCAACGCGATGCGGGTGGGCGACCATCTGCTCGACCGGCTCGGCGCTCCCCGGATCGCGTCCGGCCGGGTCCGCTCGGCAGGGGCGTCGACGTGAGCCGCTCCGGCCCCACCCGGCGCGCCGGGTCCGTCCTGGTTCGCGGCGTGGCTGTCGGCCTGGCCGGCACCACGGCGATGACCGTCTCCAGCACGCTGGAGGCGAGGCTGCGCGGTCGCGAGGCCAGCACCGCCCCGGCACGCGCAGCCCAGAAGGTGCTGGGGATCGAGGAGTTCCGGTCGGAGGAGACGCAAGAACGGTTCAGCACCTTCGTGCACTGGGCGTACGGCACCGGCTGGGGGCTCGCCCGTGCCCTGCTCGGTGCGGTGGGCCTGCGGCCGGCGGTCGCCGCCCCCGCGCACTTCGCGGCGATGTGGGGTGGCGCGCTGGTCATGCTGCCGGCGCTCGACGTCACCCCACCGCCGACGCAGTGGGGCAAGGAGGAGGTCGCCATCGACCTGTTCCATCACCTCGTCTACGCCGGCAGCACCTCGTTGGCGTACGGACTGCTCGACCATCGCAAGCACCCTGGACATCTCGTTGTGAGGACCTCATGAGCACCACCGCCATCGGCGACCACGCCCTGCTCTCCGACTGCCACTCCAGCGCCTTGGTCGACAAGGAGGGGTCGGTCGAGTGGCTGACCTTCCCCCGCTTCGACAGCCCTTCGATCATGGGACGGCTGCTCGACGACGACGCGGGGCACTGGGCCATCCGGCCCGCGGGCGACTTCCGGGCGACCCGCCGGTACCTCGACGAGACGATGGTGCTGGAGACGACGTTCGACACCGACACCGGGACGGTGGTCCTGACCGACGCCCTCGCCATGGGCCCGGACAACGAAGGCCACGCGCTCGGCAAGAACGCCCCCCACCTGCTCCTGCGCAGCGTCACCTGCACCGCCGGCGAGGTGGAGATCGAGGTCTCCTACGCTCCGCGGCCGGAGTACGGGCTCGTCGTACCCCTCCTCTCCTCGGTGGACGGCGGGGTCACCGCGCGGGGTGGAGCCGAATGGCTCGTGCTCACGACGCCGGTCGCGCTGGCTCTCGGGTCGGGCACGGGCACAGGGCGTGCCCGGATGACGGCCGGTCAGACGTTGCGTTTCGCGCTGCACCGGTCGACGCTGAGCGAGACACCGGCGCGGGTCTGGACGGACGAGGAGCACGCGGCCCTGCTCGACCGCACGGTCGCTGCATGGCGGTCGTGGTCGGCGCTGCACCAGACCTACGACGGTCCGTGGCGCGACCTCGTGCATGGCAGCGGCCGGCTCCTGCAGGCGCTGACCTACCAACCCAGCGGCGCGATCGTCGCCGCGGCCACCACGTCCCTGCCCGAGGGCGTCGGTGGGGAGCGCAACTGGGACTACCGCTACTCCTGGGTCCGCGACGCGAGCCTCACGATGGAGGCGCTCTGGGTGGCCGCATGTCCTGACGAGGCGAGCGACTTCTTCACGTTCATGGCCACGGCGACCGCCTCGGGGGTCGGCCCCGAGAAAGCATTGCAGATCATGTTCGGGGTCGGCGGTGAGCACGACCTGGCCGAGCGCACGCTGGACCACCTGGAGGGGTGGCGTGGCAGCAGGCCGGTCCGGGCCGGCAACGGTGCCTGGACCCAGCAGCAGGTCGACGTCTACGGCGAGCTCCTCGGTGCGGCGCACCGGCTCTCCGACCAGCTGGGAGGGCTCGACGCAGACACCCGGCGGTTCCTCGTCGCGCTCGCCGACGCGGCGGCAGTTCGCTGGCGTGAGCCCGACCAGGGGATCTGGGAGGTCCGCGGAGAACCCCGGCACTTCCTCTACTCGAAGGTGATGTGCTGGGTGGCACTGGACCGGGCCATCGCCATGGCCGACGTGATCGGCGACAGGTCCCGGATCGAGGACTGGAAGAAGACCCGCGACGAGATCGCCGAGACGATCGTCCAGGAGGGCTGGAGCGACTCTGCGAACGCGTTCACGCAGTACGTCGGGACCGACGCGCTGGACGCCTCCAACCTGATGCTTCCCATCGTCGGCTTCCTGCCGCCGTCCGACCCTCGCGTGCTGGCCACCATCGAGGCGACCGAGGCGCGGCTCACCGACGAGCGTGGGCTCGTGTACCGGTACCGCGCCGACGACGGCGTCGACGGTCTGGCCGGTGAGGAGGGAACCTTCCTCCTCTGCACGTTCTGGCTGGCACAGGCGCTGGCGATGGCGGACCGGGTCGACCGGGCCCGAGAGGTCTTCGACCGTGCGGCCCGGTACGTCAACGACGTGGGGCTGCTTGCGGAGGAGGTCGACCCAGAGACCGGTGAGCTGCTCGGCAACTTCCCGCAGGCCTTCAGCCACATCGGGATGGTCAACGCGGCGTGGGCCATCTCCGAGGCCGAGCGTCGGGCGGCGTAGGCCGTGACGGCGTGACGGCGTGACGGCGTCCGGATCGAGATGGTGCCTCACACCGTTGCATGGACCTGGGTGGGGTAGGGCACCCTGGAACCATGAGCGAGAACAACGGCGAGAACGAGCAGGGAAGCCACGGCGAGTACGGCGAGTACAGCGTCGACGACGAGAACCAGCTGCAGCCTGAGGACACGCTCGTCGACCGTGGCCTCGAGGACGCTCTGGACGAGGGCTACTCCCCTCCGGAGAGGTGGTCCGCCGCCGAGGGGTACGGCAACACCCCCTTCGAGGAGGAGACCGGCGAGACGCTGGAGCAGCGGATCGCGCAGGAGGAGCCCGAGCCCGACCCCTACGAGCTGGCCGCGACCGAGGGCGAGAACGTCGGCGGCGAGGTGGGCGACGCACGCTCCGGCCGTCTTGTCGCCGAGGACGAGGGCGTGGGCCCCGACCTCGAGAAGGACCTGGTGGCCGAGGACGTGGGCATCGACGGCGCCGGTGCGAGCGCCGAGGAGGCCGCCGTACACGTCGTCGACGAGGAGGAGTGACCCACGTCGACGGAGTTTCATCAAGGTATGCCGCTGAACCTGCACTTCCCATGGCGTGCACGCCGAGGGAAGTGGAGGTTGCCCTACATACCTTGATGAAGCGACCTCAGGTCTGTTCCGCCGCCCGCGCGATGTTGCGTTGCATCGAGCCGAACACGAGGCCGTGGAAGGGCCAGACCGACCACCAGTAGAGATGCCCGGCGGCGCCGTGCGGGTGGAACAGCGCACGCTGGTGGAACGTGGTGGTCCCGCCCTCCGTCGAGCCGACCGACAGCTCCAGCCAGGCCAGCCCGGGCAGCCGCATCTCGGCCCGCAACCTCAGCAGATGCCCGTCGTCGACCTCCTCGACCCGCCAGAAGTCCAGCGAGTCGCCGACGACGAGGTCACGTGGGTCCCGACGTCCCCGACGGAGCCCGGGCCCGCCGCTGAGCCGGTCGACGAGTCCACGGACTCGCCAGGCGAGCGGGAAGGAGTACCACCCGTTGTCGCCACCGATCCCCTCGATCACCGACCACAGGCTGTCCGGGCTCGCGGCGACCTCGCACTCCCGCTCGTCGGTGTAGAGGGAGCCCCCGGCCCAGTCCGGGTCGGACGGCAGAGGCTCCGACGGCGCGCCCCTGGTCGAGGCCGACGACCACCTGGTCGGGACGTCGACGTCCTGGATCTTGGTCAGCGCGAGCTCGACGGCACGCTGGTAGCCGATCAGCCCCTCCGGCGGGTCGGGGACGTACGCCGCGATGTCGTGCTCCTGCGCGACCACGGTGTTCCGCAGCGACTCGACGAGCGGCCGGGCAAGCCCGCTCGGGACCGGAGTGACCAGGCCGACCCAGTGGCTGGAGAGGCTCGGCGACAGCACGGGCACGGGCAGCACCCGTCGCCTGGGCAGGCCCGCCACCGTGGCGTAGCCCTGCATCATCTCGAGGTAGGTCAGTACGTCGGGACCGCCGATGTCGAAGGTTCGGTTCACGTCGCGCGGCAGCTCCGCGCAACCGACCAGGTAGCGCAGCACGTCTCGGATCGCGATCGGCTGGATCCTCGTGTGCACCCACCGGGGCGTGACCATGACCGGCAGCCGCTCGGTGAGGTAGCGCAGCATCTCGAACGACGCCGAGCCGGAGCCGATCACGACGCCGGCCTGGAGCACGGCGGTCGGGACACCCGAGTCGAGCAGGACCTGCCCCACCTCCGCCCGGGAGCGCAGGTGCTCGGACAGCTCCTCGCCCTCGGGCTCCATGCCACCGAGGTAGACGATGCGGCGGACGCCGCGGCGCTTCGCCTGCTCGGCGAAGGTCGAGGCGATCCTCCGCTCGGTCTCCGCGAAGTCGGTCCCGGTGCCGATCGAGTGCAAGAGGTAGTAGGCGACGTCGACGCCGTCGAGCGCCTCGGAGACCTGGGCGGCGTCCGTGGCGTCGGCGACGGCGATCTCCACGTCACCCGCCCACGCGTGAGCCTCCGCCTTGCGCCGGTCACGGACCATGACGCGGACGACGTACCCGTGGTCGAGCAGCTCAGGGACGAGCCGCCCGCCGACGTAGCCGGTGGCCCCGGTGACCAGACATCTCAGTTGTGGCACCTGGCCAGGATGCCAGTCAGCTGGTCAGCCGGAGGCCCGTTCGGCCTCGGCTGCGGCCTTGCGCTCGGCCTGCGTGCGCTCCGAGTTGATCCGCTCCTCCTCGGCGCGCTGCTCGAGCTCGACCATCGCGCGCGCGGCGTCGTACATCCCCGGCGGTGTCACCAGGTCCGCCGCGCCGCCCTCGAGCCGGTTGAGCGCCGCCCGCGCGAAGATCTGCTGCTCGGTGGTGGTCCGCTCCGAGCGTCCTCGGCCTAGGAAGCTCACGGTCCAGTGGAGCAGCGCCGTGACGCGGTTCTTGAAGCCGGTGATGTAGACCAGGTGCACGGCCAGCCACATGAACCAGGCCAGCACTCCGGTGAGGCGCAGCTTGCCCACCATCGCCACCGCCCGGAAGCGGGAGATGATCGCCATGCTGCCCTTGTCGTGGTACTCGAACGGCGGCTGCGGCGCCTTGCCCTTCAGCCGGCCGTCGATCTCCTCCGCGGCGTACTTGGCGCCCTGGATCGCGACCTGCGCGACGCCCGGAAGCCGGTCGAGGTTGATCATGTCGCCGACGACGAACACCTCGGGGTGGCCGGGCAGCGTGAGGTCGGGGTTCACCGCGATGCGACCGGCGCGGTCGAGGGGGGCGCCGCTCTGCTCGGACAGGGTCTTGCCGAGCGGGCTGGCGGAGACGCCGGCCGCCCAGATCTTGGTGACCGCGTCGATCCGCTTCCGGGTGCCGTCCTTGTACATGACCTCGAGCCCGCGCTCGTCGACGTCGACGACCATCGCGCCGAGCTGGACCTCGACACCGAGCTCCTCGAGCTCCTTCTGGGTCCACCTGCCCAGCTTCTCGCCGAACGGGGGCAGCACCTGGGGTGCCGCGTCGAGCAGGATCACCCTGGCTTCGCGGGTGTTGATGCGGCGGAAGTCCTTGTGCAGCGTCCGGTGTGCGAGCTCGACGATCTGGCCGGCCATCTCCACGCCGGTCGGACCGGCGCCGACGACCACGAAGGTCAGCAGGTGGTCGATGTCCTCGTCGTGCTCGGCGAGCTCCGCGAGCTCGAAGGCGCCGAAGATCCGGCCGCGCAGCTCGAGCGCGTCGTCGATGCTCTTCATGCCCGGCGCGTACTCGGAGAAGTGGTCGTTGCCGAAGTACGACTGGCTCGCACCTGCGGCGACGACCAGGGAGTCGTACGGCGTGACCGTCTCGCGGTTGAGGACGTTCGAGGTGACCGTCTTGGCCTCGAGGTCGATGTCGGTGACTTCGCCGAGCAGCACCCGGGCGTTCTTCTGCGAGGCGAGGATCTCCCTGGTCGGCGGGGCGATCTCGCCCTCCGACAGGATCCCGGTCGCCACCTGGTAGAGCAGCGGCTGGAACAGGTGGTGGGTGGTCTTGGCGACCATCGTGACGTCTACGTCCGCGCGGCGCAGGGCCTTGGTGCCGAACAGGCCACCGAAGCCCGACCCGATCACGACGACCTTGTGCCGGTCGGTTCCGGCCCGATCCGTCCCAGCTTGATCGGTAACGGCCTGTCTCGCCTCGGTCATTGCCCTACCTCTCCGTGGCTCGCGTGATGGGCACCCCGATCGTGCCCATTTTCGTGCCTTCAAAGACGCAACACATCACTGGCCCGTTTTCATGCACGGTGGGGCATGGCGTGGCTCACAGAATGGGCCGTTCCCCCGCGCGGAACCGGCTCCGGCGTGCGACCAGGTTCACATCATGACGCCATGGGCACTATGTCGCCGTGACCCACTACGACCTCGCGATCATCGGCAGCGGCTCCGGCAACTCGATCGTGGACGAGAGGTTCGCGGACATGCGCGTCGCGATCCTGGAGAAGGGCACCTTCGGGGGAACCTGCCTCAACGTGGGCTGCATCCCGACGAAGATGTTCGTCTACCCCGCGGACCTCGCCCACGCGGCCTCGCACGCCGGCCGGCTCGGCGTCGACGCCGCGGTCGGCAAGGTGCACTGGACCGAGATCCGTGACCGCATCTTCCGCCGGGTCGACCCGATCTCCGTCGCCGGCCGCAACTGGCGCGCCGACAGCAACGAGAACGTGACCCTCTACGAGGGGCATGCCCGCTTCACCGGGCCGCGGACCATCGACACCGGCACCGGCGAGACGATCACCGCCGAGCAGATCGTCCTCGCCGCCGGCAGCCGGGCCGTCGTACCCGACATCGAGGGGCTCGACGAGGTCGAGCACCACACCAGCGACACGATCATGCGGCTCGACGTACTCCCGGAGCGGCTCGCGATCGTCGGCGGGGGCTTCGTCGCGGCGGAGTTCGCGCACGTCTTCGGCTCGTTCGGCAGCCAGGTCACGATCCTCAACCGGTCGGACGCCATGCTGCGCGGGGAGGACGCCGACGTGTCGCGGCGGTTCACCGAGCTCGCCCAGGAGCAGTGGGACGTCCGGCTCGACACCCGGACCACCCGGGTCGAGCAGCGGGGAGAGCGGATCCGGCTGCACCTGGACGAGGGCGGCGAGCCCACCACCCTCGACGTGGACACCCTTCTTCTTGCGACCGGCCGGACGGCCAACTCCGACGGGCTGGACCTCGACCGGACCGGGGTCGAGGTCGACCGCGACGGGCTGGTCGTGGTCGACGAGTACCAGCGCACCAGCGTCGAGGGCATCTGGGCGCTGGGCGACATCAGCAACAGCTACCAGCTCAAGCACGTGTCCAACCACGAGGCGAGGGTCGTGCAGCACAACCTCCTGCACGCTGGTGGCACGGGTATCGGCGACCCCGGCAGCTGGATGAAGGCGGACCACAGCTTCGTGCCCAGCGCGGTCTTCAGCTCGCCCCAGGTGGCCAGCGTCGGTCTCACCGAGAGGCAGGCGCGGGACCGGGGCGTCGAGTTCGTGACCTCCCGCCAGTCCTACGGCGACACGGCCTACGGCTGGGCGATGGAGGACACCACCAGCTTCGCGAAGGTTCTCGCCGATCCGAGGACCGGGAGGCTGCTCGGTGCGCACATCATCGGACCGCAGGCGTCCAACCTGATCCAGCCGTTGATCCAGGCGATGCGGTTCGGGCAGACCGCGCACGACGTCGCGCGCGGGCAGTTCTGGATCCACCCCGCACTCAGCGAGGTCGTCGAGAACGTCCTCCTCGGACTTTCCTGAGCATCCGCGCCGTCCGGGTGCGCGCGTCACGGGGCGCGCGCTCACCCGGACGCGGCGAGATCAGCACGGTGGCGACGTCGTCGAGACGCGGGTGCTCGTGGTCGCCGTCGACGACCACGCCGGTCTGCCACCACATCTTCAGCCCGTCGGACGTGACCTCGAGCGTCGCCAGGTTGTTGTCGAACCACGGCCCCTTGAGCGAGCGCCACCGGAACGGCGGGTCGGGCACCTTCGCGGACCGCGCCACGACCGCGCCCATCGGGCCGGCCAGGCCGTAGGAGAGTACGGCGGTCGCGAACCGCATGTACCGCGGCAGGGGGTTTCGGATCGGCGAGCACACCGCCTGGATGATGCGGCTTCGGCTCGTCGAGACCACCGCCCTCGTCCGGGCGCGCGCGTCACGGGGCGCGCGCTCACCCGGACGAGGCGAGACCACCTCGGAGACGTAGGAGTGGTGGACGTCGCCGGAGAGGAAGGTGACGGTCTCGGGAGCCGGACCACGCTCGCCCTCCGCCACCGCGAGCGCCATCCTGGCCACCTTCTGGAAGCCGTCCTGGAAGGCCGCCCAGTGCTCGAGGTCCACGAACTGGCGCAGCCTCTCGCCGTACCGGGCGGGGAACCTGCCCCACCCACCGTCGACCAGCGCCTCGTTCCACGCCTCGAGGTGGTGCAGCCCCGGCGAGAGCAGGAACGGCAGCGAGGTCCCCACGAGCAGGTGCCGGAAGCCCCCGCGCATGTGGTCGTCGAGCCACGCCATCTCGGTGTCGTCGAGGATCGACCGGTTGCCCGGCTCCAGCACCCGTGCGGCGCGCGAGTCGACCACCACCAGCCGCACGTCGTCGATGTCGCGCGTGTAGCTCCACCGGTACGTCTCCGGCTGCTGGTCCACCCGCTCGGCGAAGGCGTCGAGCGTCTCGCCGAGGTCGGGCTCCCCGGGATCGTCCTGGGCGGCGACGACCTGCTTCCAGATCTCGTCCTCGGCGCGTTCGTCCGGCGAGAGGTTCCCCAGGTGCTGGTAGACCCAGTACGACGAGAGGCCGGACACGATCCGCTCGTGCCACCAGGAGGTGGCCTCCATCTTCTGCTTCCACGACAGCGACGTGTTCCAGTCGTCGCGCACGTCGTGGTCGTCGAAGATCATCGAGCTCGGCAGGGTCGAGAGCAGCCAGCGGTTCGCCGGGTCGCTCCACGCCAGCTTGTAGAGGTGGGCGTACTCCTCGTAGTCCTTCAGCTCGTCCCACGGTGGTTCGCTGATGTCGCGCCGTTCCGCGATGAACTTCTCCATCTCGGCGGTCGTCTCGTCGGCGTACACCTGGTCGCCGAGGAACAGGATCATGTCCGGCCAGCTCGCCGTCTCGTCGCCCGCCATGCGCAGCGCGTAGGCCCGCATCGCGTCGACGCCGTGGAGCTTGTTCCCGTCCTCGTCGTGGCTGACGCTCGTGCGGCAGGAGCCGAACGCCATGCGCAGCGGCTTGCCCGGCTTGAACGTGGCGATCATGCTCGGCGGGTAGGGCGAGTCGGGCTCCGGCCACACCGTCGTGCCGTCGACCTCGACGGAGTACGGCAGGATCGACCCCGGCTCCAGCCCGGTCACCTCGACCAGCGCGTAGTGGTGGCCGTGCACCGCGAACGTCGGCGCCTCCCAGGTGCGCTCCTCCACGCGTACGACGACCCGGGCGGCGTCTCGCGTCTCGACCCAGATGCTTGCCGACCTCTGGTCGACGTAGCGCATGAGAGGGCCTAGGACGAGCTCGGGTGAAGTCACAGGTCAGTTGTACTCGCTCCGGTGAGGCAGCGCATACGCTTGCCGCCATGAGCGACTCCCCCGACCCCGCGAGGACCCTGGCCGACTGGCACGAGGCGGTCAACGCCGGCGACGTCGAGGCCGCCGTCGCGTGCTGCGCCGAGGACGTGGCGGTGCAGGGACCGCGCGGCGTGGGGCACGGCCACGATCTCGTCCGGGGATGGCTGACGCGGTCCGGAATCCGCCTCGAGCCCCAGGAGGAGCTCGTCGAGGAGGACGGCCGTTTCGTCGTACGCGAGGTCGCCCGCTGGACCACCGCGAACGCACCGGACGGGGCGCCGCTGGAGCCGACCGAGACCTGGTGCGTGTTCACGGTCGCCGACGGCAAGGTCACCTCGATCGCCCGTTTCGAGACCCTCGGTGACATTCCTCCTGTATGAGCGAGGATTCTCTTCCTGCCCAGAGGGGTAGTACATCTTGTGCACTTACAGGGAGGGGCTTTCAGGTGAGCGTTGGTGACGTGTCCGCAAAGGCGGGCGAGATAAGTCGCAAGGCGGACAACAGCAAATTTCTCGACCATGCGGTCAGGGTGGGGCTGGTGTCCTACGGGGTGGTGCACCTCCTGATCGCCTGGTTGGCGATCCAGCTGGCTCTCGGTGACCAGTCGGGGAAGGCCAGCAGCAAAGGCGCGTTGAGCCATCTCGCACGCCAGCCCTTCGGCACAGTGCTGATGTGGATCATCGCCGGGGGCTTCTTCGCTCTCGTCGTGTGGCAGCTGATCGAGGCGCTCGTCGGCCACCGCGACAGAGACGGCAAGGAGCGGGTCCTCAAGCGAGTCGGGTCCGGGCTGAAGGTCGTGCTGTACGGCGCCCTCGGGATCAGTGCGCTCAAGCTCGCCATCGGCTCCGGCAACAGTGGCGGCAGCACCGACACCATGACCGCGAAGCTGATGTCGATGCCGGGCGGGCCGATCCTCGTGGCGCTGGTGGGAGCCGGGGTGCTCGGCTACGCGGGACGGCTCATCTACAAGGGGCTCAGCGAGGGGTTCAAGAAGCACCTGCAGACTGCCGGCCACGTCGGCAACGCCGGGAAGGCCTTCGTGATGTTCGGGAAGGTCGGCTACGTCAGCAAGGGCGTCGCGCTGCTTCCCCTCGCCGGTCTCTTCTTCTGGGCCGCGTGGTCGCACGATGCGCAGAAGTCCGGTGGCCTGGACCAGGCGCTGCACGAGGTGCTGGAGCAGCCGTTCGGCTCGCCCATCCTGTTCGCGATCGCCGTCGGGCTCGGCTGCTACGGCCTCTTCTGCTTTGCGTGGGCGAGGCATCTTGACCGCTGAGCACATACCCGGCGCCCGCGTGGAGACCGACCGCTGCGTGCTTCGCGACTGGCGGCCGGACGAGGAGCAGCGGGTGTTCGACCTCTACCGACGGTGGGAGGTCGCCATGTGGCTGGGCAGCACCCCGCATCCCATGGAGTCCCTCGGCGAGGCACGCCGCACCATCGCGCGGTGGGCCGAGCTGAACGCGTCCGAGCCCGTCGCGAGGCGGTGGGCGGTCGAGCGCAAGGCGGACGGCGTGGTCGCCGGGACCGTGATCCTGGTCCAGCTTCCCGACGGCGACGGCGAGTTCGAGGTGGGCTGGCACCTCCACCCCGACTCGTGGGGCAACGGCTACGCCACCGAGGCCGCGCGCGGCGCCCTGGCGTGGGGGTTCGACCAGGGGCTCGACGAGATCCTGGCCGTCGTACGCCCCGACAACGAGCCCTCCGTCGCGGTCTGCCGCCGGCTGGGCATGGCCGCCCTGGGCAGGACCAGGCGGTACTACGACGCGGACCTGGAGCTCTTCCGTACGACGACCTCGCCCGAGCTCGTCGTACGCCGCCACGGCCGACCGCCCGGCGAGGCACCGGCGCTCCTGCTGCTGCACGGCCTCACCGACTCCGGATCCGGCTGGCCCGACGCGCTCGACCGGTGGGGCCGCGACTGGTCCGTCGTCGCCGTCGACCAGCGCGGCCACGGCAGCTCGCCACGGTTCACGCCGGAGCAGCTCTCGGCACACCCCGGCGACGTGATGGTCGACGACGCGGTCGAGCTGCTCGAACGGCTCGGCGAGCCTGCGGTGGTCGTCGGCCACTCGCTCGGGGGCGCGGTGGCGCTCGCCTGCGCGGTACGACGCCCCGACCTGGTCCGGGCGCTCGTGCTCGAGGACCCGGCACCGCTCGGCCCGGACGAGCAGCAGCAGACCCCCGACCGGGGCAAGGACTTCCTGGCGGGTGTCCTCGAGAGCCAGGCCACGACCGACCCGGCCGAGCTGCTGGAGCTGCGGCGGCGGAAGAACCCGACGTGGAGCGACGCCGAGCTCGCCGCATCGGGCCGCGGAGAACAGCGAACCGACAACGACTTCCTCGCCAACGGGGAGTGGAAGCCGAGCCCGCTCTGGCCCGAGCTCTTCGGGCAGGTCTCTGTCCCCACGCTCGTGATCTCCGGCGATGCCCCGGACGGGGTGTGCATGACCGGCGAGATCGAGCACGGCATCGACAAGCTGCGGAACCCCCACGTCTCCTTCGTCCGGGTTCCCGGGGCGGCCCACTGCATCCGGCGGGAGCAGCCGGTCCGCTTCCACGAGATCGTGGACGGGTTCCTCGCGCGCCGACCTGTCTAGTGCCGGTTTCCCGGACATAACATCGGCAACCGGTCACGTCTCCGGCGTGGTGGGTTCCAGCCGGTGGCGGCCGGTTCTGTATCCCGGGGGCTGTCACTAGACTCGTGGTGCCAGAGGCCGTCTGACGAGGATCTGGACCCGGATGCCACTGAACAAGGAACCCCTTCCCCTCGCCCCCGAACCGCAGTCGGTACGGCAGGCTCGAGAGTGGGTTACCGACGTCCTGGACGACCTCGGCCGGGAGGACCTCGTCGACTCCGCCACGCTCGGTGTGTCCGAACTGGTCACCAACGCCATCCTCCACGCCGAGGGTCCGATCAGCGTGCGTGTCCGTGGGACGAAGGCGCATCCCCGGGTCGAGGTCCGCGACCAGTCCAAACGTCCACCCCAGATCAACCTGGACATGACGGACGAGGAACACCTGATGTCCACCATCGGTCGCGGCGTCGGCATCGTCGCGTTGTACTCCTCCACCTGGGGGTCCGAGATCGCGCCGGACGGCAAGACCGTCTGGTTCGAGCCGACCGCGGAGCAGCGGGCCAGCCATGACCTGGCTGGAACGGTTTTCGAGCTCGACGAGCACGTCGACGTGGACCCGAGCTCGGTCGTCCCACCTGAACAGCTCATCAGGATCCGGCTGCTCGACATGCCGGTCCAGGTCTTCGCAGCGTTCCGCCGCCGATACCGGGAGCTTCGACGCGAGCTGCGCCTGCTCTCCATCGCGCACGGCGACGTCTACCCGGTGGCGAAGCAGCTCACGGAGGTGTTCGTCGACGTCGAGCTGCAGCGGCGACTGTCGCGCGGGCTGGAGAAGCTCGACGACGCCATCGACGCGGGGCTCGACCGGATCGACCTCGAGTACTTCGTGCCGCCGACCGCGCCCGCGGCGATGGATCGCATGCAGGACCTGCTCGAGAAGGCCGACCAGTTCTGCCGCGAGCAACGGCTCCTGGTCCTGGCGGCCTCGCCACAGCAGCTTGCCCTGCAGCGCTGGTACTTCAGGGAGTTCAGCCGCCAGGCCGCCGGCGAGGAGCCCACGCCCTGGCCGGGCGGGTTCGCCGTCGAGGAGCAGGCGCACCCCGTCTCGTGACGCCTCAGGCGTAGCCGAGATCGTGCAGCCGTTCGTCGTCGATGCCGAAGTGGTGGGCGATCTCGTGCACCACCGTGATCCGGACCTCGTCGACGACCTCCAGATCGCTCTCGCACATGCGGAGGGTCGGGTTCCTGTAGATCATGATCCGGTCGGGCATCACGCCGGCGTAGTGGGTGTCCCGCTCGGTCAGGGGCGTCCCGACGTACAGCCCGAGCAGGTGCGGGTCGTGCTCCGGGGCCTCGTCCTCGACCAGCACCACCACGTTGTCCATCAGCGCGGCGAGGTCGGCCGGCACGTCGTCCAGCGCATCGCTGACGAGCTCCTCGAACCGCTCCCGACTCATCTCGATCACCCCTCCATTCTCTCCCTGTAAATCGGGGTTATCGACCGTTCTCAAGCGGCATACCGCTTGAGAAGCGTCCACGACGCTGGGGAGGCTGGCACGATTTGGGAGGAACAGGGTTGTGGCCTATGCTGTACCGGTCCCTGACGGCAGTCGTGCCCGACGGCCAATCGGGTAACCAGCCCCCATCGTCTAGTGGCCTAGGACGTCGCCCTTTCACGGCGGTAGCACGGGTTCGAATCCCGTTGGGGGTGCGCGGTCCGACGCGATTCGGACGCAGAGCGGAATTGGGATAGCATTCCAGCGCTCGACAGAAGTACCAGCAGGAGAAGTAACAGCAAGGCCCCGTAGCGCAGTTGGTTAGCGCGCCGCCCTGTCACGGCGGAGGCCGCGGGTTCGAGTCCCGTCGGGGTCGCAGAGGATCGCCCCGGAGCATCAGCTCCGGGGCGATCGTTTTTCCAGCAGTACGCCGGGACGCGGCGGTGAGTCATGCCACATCCGAACGAGGAATGATTGAACCCTCAATCATCGTTCCACCGGACATGACCGACATTCTCGAACTCTCCCCCGAAGCCCAGAACCTCCTCTTCCGCGAGGCCCGGACGGCCAACACGTTCACCGACGAGCCGGTCACCGACGAGCAGATCGCGGCGATCTACGACCTGGTGAAGTACGCACCGACCGCGATGAACACCCAGCCCCTGCGCATCGTCCTCGTCCGACAGGGCGAGGCCCGCGAGCGGCTGCTCAAGCACATGGCCGACGGCAACCGTGACAAGACCGCGAACGCCCCTCTGGTCGCGATCCTCGCCGCCGACACCGAGTTCCACGAGAACCTCCCGCGCACCTTCCCGCACTTCCCCGGCGCCAAGGACCTGTTCGCCGAGGACACCGCCCGTGAGCAGGCCGCGAAGTTCAACGCGACCCTCCAGGCCGGCTACTTCTTCCTCGGCGTCCGCGCGGCCGGGCTCGCCGCCGGTCCGATGGGAGGCTTCGACGCCGACGGGGTCGACGCCGAGTTCTTCGAGGGCACCTCGCTGAAGTCCCTGGTCGTGGTGAACCTCGGACGCCCCGGCGACGACGCGTGGTTCGACCGCCTTCCGCGCCTCGAGCACAACGAGGTCGTCATCGAGGCCTGAGGCCCGCGCATCCCCGTCCGCCGTCCCCCTGCGGGGGCGGCGGACCGTCCTCTCCCCACCCGGCGTGTCACTAGCCCATGCGGGGCAGTGCTCCGCGGTCGCGGTGGCGCCTATCGTGGGTCGGGTGACGGCCGACAAGCTGTCGAACGGGCCACCCCGGTCTCTGCCGGAAGGTGTCGTCACCCTTCTGTTCAGCGACATCGAGGGTTCGACGAAGCTGCTGGACCGGCTCGGGGACGCCTACAGCGAGCTGCTGAGCGCTCATCATCGACTGATGCGAGAGTGCTTCGCCGCGCACGGTGGGAGTGAGGTGGACACGGAGGGGGACGCCTTCTTCGTAGCCTTCGCATCGCCACGCGGAGGCATCGCCGCGGCGGTCGACGCGCAGAGGGCGCTGCGGGGGTATCCGTGGCCGCCCGGTTCACCGGTTCGCGTGCGGATGGGACTTCACGTGGGTGAGCCGCTCCTGGTGGACGATCATTACGTGGGGATGGACGTGCACCGTGCCGCCCGGATCTGCAGTGCTGCGCACGGCGGACAGGTCCTGGTCTCGGCGCGTCTGCGAGATCTGGTGGGCGCGCGGGAACCGGAGGGAGTGCGATTCCGCGACCTCGGGTCACACCGGCTCAAGAGCATCGAAGAACCGGAGCACCTCCTGCAGCTGGACATCGAAGGTCTCCAGAGCGCCTTTCCACCGTTGAACTCGCTTCGCCCGCCCACGAACGTGCCGCGCCGTGCGGCGGCCCTGGTGGGACGACGTCTGGAGCGCCGAGACCTCTACGAGCTGCTTCGTGGGACGGCGGCGCGGCTGGTCACGGTGACCGGCCCCGGCGGCGTCGGCAAGACACGCCTGGTGGGGGCCGTCGCGCTGGACCTGCTCGACCAGTTCCCGTACGGCGTTCACTTCATCGACCTGACGGATGTCGCCGAAGGAGGTGCGGTCCTCCCCGCGATCGCCAGGGTGGTCGGGGTGTCGCTGGAGGGGGACGAGCCTGCGCACAAGGTCCTTGCCGGACAGATCGCGGACAAGCGGATGCTTCTGTTCCTCGACAACTTCGAGCAGGTCAGGGGCGGCGCGCTCCCGGTCGCCGAGCTGTTGAACGACTGCCCTGAGCTGAGCGTGGTCATCACCAGCCGGCGCCTCCTGGACCTGCAGGACGAGCACGAGTACGCCGTACCGCCGATGAGTCTTCCCCAAGGGTCGTCGCTCACCGAGATACGCGCGTCCGAGGCCGTCCAGCTGTTCGTCGAGCACGCCCGACGGTCCAGGCACGGGTTCGAACTCACCGCCGAGAACGCGGCTGCCGTCGCCCAGGTCTGCACGCTGCTGGACGGCCTACCGCTCGCCATCGAGCTCGCTGCTGCGAGGGCGAGGCTCTTCTCTCCCGAGGCCCTGGTCTCGCGGCTCGGGGACCGACTCGGGCTGCTCACCACGGGCGCCCGGGACCTGCCCGAGCGCCACCGGACGCTGCGGGCAGCCGTGGACTGGAGCTACGCGCTGCTGAGGGAGCCGGAGCGCAGGGCCTTCCTCGACCTGGCCGTGTTCAGCGGCGGCGCTCGACCGGAGTCCATCGAGGCGGTCATCGACGGTGGACAGGACGTCCTCGACCTGGTGACGGCGCTGGTCGAGCACAGCCTGGTCAACCACAACGAGGACGCCGACGGCGAGCCTCGGTTCAGCATGCTGCAGACCCTGCGCGACTACGCCGTCGAGCTGCTGCTGCAGGCACCTGACCACTACGCGCAGCTGCGCGAACGCCATGCGCAGCACTACCTGGCTCTCGCCGAGGACGCGATGCCAACCGGCCAGCCGCTGACGCGGCGGTCTGCCCAACGGGTCGAGCAGGACCACGACAACGTCCACGCTGCCCTCGCCTTCTGGCTCGACGAGCGCGGCGACCCCGAGGCAGGAAGCAAGGCACTCCAGCTCGCGGTGGCACTGGGTGAGTACTGGTACCGCCACGGCCAGTCGCGGGAAGGAGTCGACGGCCTCGAAGGCGCCCTCGCCGCTGCCCACGACACGCCACCGGCGACGAGGGCCCGGGCGCTCCGCGCCCTGGGCCGCATGTACGAGCAGAGACGGGAGCCAGACCGGGCCACGGACGTGCTGACCGAGGCGATGCGTCTCAACCAACAGCTCGGCGACCGGGCCGGTGAGGCGGAGTGTCTCTACACCTTGGGACTGGTCGCCCGCTCGGCCGGCAGACCAGACCACGCCCAGGACTTCCTGAGGCGCGCCGTGGCGATCCGCCGAGAGCTGGGCGACCAGGCAGGGGTGGCGCCGGTGCTCAACGACCTCGCCCTCGTGCATCTGGACCAGGGCCGGTGGCTCGAGGCCCGGTCGGTCCTGGCCGGGAACCTCGTCGCGGACCGTCCGGCCACGGAAGAACCGGAGGCCGGGGAGGCTAGCGACGCGGATGCCGGCGAGTCTGCGGTCAGCGAGTCGGAGAGGGGGCGGCCCGTCATCCTGGAGGCGATGATCGGCTTCCTGAGGATGGCCGACGTGGACGGCGTGGTCGAGACGATCGAGTCGTCCGTGGGCCTGGCCGTCGCCCGGGGGCAGTGGCTCGCCGCCGTGCGACTCGCGGGCGCGGCGAAGGCCGCGCGCCGGCGCCTCGGACTCGCGGAGTCGCCGGCCGGCCGCGCGCAGCTCGAGTCCCGGCTCGCGGAGGCTCGGGAGCACCTCGGTACGGCGGCCTTCGAGGCGGCGCAGCAGGAGGGCGCGGCGTTGACCTACGAGCAGGCCACCAGCTACCTCATCAGCGAGGTCCTCGAGACGTAGGTGCTCGCGATCCTGCGGCGGCGTCACGGCGAGTGGGTCGGCGGAGGAGCATCGCGCCGTGTCCTCAGCCGGAGCCCATGAGCCGATTCCGTGTTCGCCGACCTGCTGTTGTATCGTTTCCTGCGCTTGGGCAGGTAGCTCAGTTGGTACGAGCGTCCGCCTGAAAAGTGGAAGGTCGGCGGTTCGACCCCGCCCCTGCCCACAAGCAAGACCGCAGGTCAGGCCACGTGCCCGACCTGCGGTTTCTTTTTGCCCGGACGGCCTGACCGCCATTTCTGACCGCAACCGCCTCACGCAAGTCGCTCGCCGAGCCGCTGTAAGGCTGTCCGCTTCTCGTCTGCTATGGCGCGTGAGAGCCCAGCGCGTCAAAGCCGTGGAACGTCGCCCTCAGCCCACGTAGCTCTGCTGGTACCTCAGCTGGGGGAGAGAGTCGATCGTCAAGTAACCGGACTCCGCTGCGAGCAGCTGAGGAATGCGGTTCAGGAGCGTGCCGCAGGTCGTGTAGTGCGTGGCCAGGTGGTCGCTGAGGATGCGCACGGTCGGCTCCCCTCGGACCTCCCAAGCATTGCTGTCGGTCTCGCCCTCGGCGTAGACCTTGCCCGTCATCTCCAGACGCAGCCGGATGCCCTCGCGTGTTGTCACCTCGTCGACGTCAGTGAACCCGATGACCTTCCCGGCCGGGATCTCGCAGTCGAGCGCCTTGCAGTAGATGGGCGCCTCAGCGATGTCGGGTCGGCTGCTGGTCGTCGAGTCGACGACTTCCAGGCCCGCCATCGCGGCTAGGACGTGCAGCGAGGTGCGACCGAACGTGGGCGGACGATGTGACGTGCTGAGCCACTCCTTGAAGCTCTCGGGAGACGTTCCCACCTGCTGGTCCTGAGCAAGCTCCGCGCCGAAGTCGTCCACGTTCCAGGTGCACTGGCCGAGCACTTCGTCGACCTTGAAACAGGTGCCCATGAGAACCGACACCAACGAGACCCAGTAGCCATCCTGATGCCCCGTACAAAGGACGCGCACGCCGTGTTCCTTGGCAAGGGCGTCCAGCTCAGCGGTCTCGTTGGGAGACGTGTTCCAGCTGTACAACAGCTCCTCGGCAAGGGAGATGACGTTGGCACCAGCCCTGATGCATCGCCGCATCGGCTCGTACATGTCTTCCATGTAGCTGGCAATGCTCATCACGACCAGTTCTGGCTGAAGTGCCAAGGCTTCGTCGGGATCCGTGTAGACCCGAGCGCCTAGTTGCGTGTCGAGCCCGACGAGCTCACCCACGTCCTTCCCGTTCTTCTCCTGGCTCGCAGCGACCGCGCCTACGATCGTGGCCCCTCGCTCCAGGAGCATCCGGGCCATGGTGGATCCCACCGAGCCGATTCCATACATCAGTACTCGCATGACTCGTCCCCTCCTCAGTACTTTCTGGTGAGTTCCACAAGTCCAGCGCCGGACCCTTGCCGCAGTTCAGACTCCCACGTCAGGCCTGCGGCTTTCGTCATTCCGTGGCGCCTCCTCGCCCCGTCTCACCTCTCATATCAGGCAAAGCAATGCTTTTCGGACTCTCAACTCGAAATCAGTTCTGGAAATGAGTACGGTCGGCCACCGTGCGTGAACCGGATGCTGATCCCACGCCACCAACGTCGCCACTGAGCCGTCTCCGACACTCCGAAAGGACTGCATGAGAATCCGCACCAAAGACACCGACCTCACCGTCGACATCCAGTCCGCCGACACCGACAACATCCTCGGGGTCGAGCTCCGCGGCGTGGCAGACATCGCGAACCACACCGATCTCGAGGCCGCGCTCTCGCAGGTCGATCTGAACGGGGCCGACTACGTGTGCCTGCGACTGTCCAGGCTCACGTTCTGCGACACGAGCGCACTCAGCCACATCATCGCCTTCGCGGTACGGGTACAGCAGAGGGGGCAGCACATCACCACTCTTGGAGCAAGCCGAACGATTCGGAAGATGACCCACATCCTCGGCGTCAACCGCGAGCTCAACCTCGTGTGAGCCTCCACCGCCACGGGCCCGTGGTGCACACTGACGGCGTCGAACCGATCCTCGAGCTCCGCAGACGTCAGCCGGGCGACGAGACCGACTCGGCGAACTCCTCCACCTTCTTCCGCCAGTCGTCCTCCAGCGGCCCCTTCATCCCGGCCACGAAGACGCAGCCTTCCGCCACCTTCTCCAGGTCCTTCGCCGCGAGCAGCTCGTTCATGATCGGTCTCACCCGCTGCCACTTCGCGATCTCTTCGGCGGTCGGCATCTTGCCGGTCTTCTTGTCCAGGGTGGGTGCGGCCTCAGTGGTGAGGATGGCGTACTTTTCGCCAGGACCCAGGCGCACCTTCTTCAGGAACCGGCGCATGCCGCCGATGGGCTTGCCCATCCTTCCAGGAGAGCTGAACACGTACAGGTCCGCCGGGGGCATCTCCGTTGGCTTGGCGTCGCGAATGTGGTGCACGTTCACCAGGTGGCTCTGGGCGCTCATGATGCCTTTGAACTCCTCGGCCACCTTGGCCCCGTTGCCGTACTTCGATGCGTGGAAGTACTCGATCTTCATGGGAAGCCCCCTCCCTTTGCGACCAGCGGCCGAGGTCAGTACTCCCTGGACTCGACGGTCTCCAGGATGCGGGCGTTCTGTTCGGACGACACCCGACCTCCCGCACCCGCCCAGAGCTCCCGCATGCGAACCAGGAAGGCCTCTGCTTCGTCAATGGTGTCGAACTCCAGGTCGACCGCGATGTAGTTCGCGTCGTCGACCGGCCGTGACAGCGCGTACCGACGTACACCTGACTTCTCCCGCTGAGCGGGGTCCGAGTCGAACACCTGCTTCCACATGTCGAAGCTCGGAACCGGATGCTCGATCCTGAGAATGGGCATCTGCATCTCCCTTCCCGCCAGTCGGTGGCAGCCGACGAGGGCGGCGGCCCCAGCCCCAGCCCAGCCCCAGTGTGCACCCGCCAATGGGCATCCTGACAGCGGCTGTGACAGCAACCGCCCGACGCTCGAGCCCGACGGCTACGTGCTGTCGGCCGCCGCTTTCCGCGCATCGGCGGTGGCACGGGCCACGAGCCCGGCGCCGCTCATGGCGGCGCGCCGCCACGGGAGCATGCCTTCGATCTCGACCTGCAGCGAGAAGCTGAGGAAGGTCCGGATCAACACGATCATGCCGAGAACGCTCACGTTCTCCAACGTGGGCGCGACGGCGACGGTTCTGATCAGGTCGGCGGCGACCAGGATCTCCAGGCCGAGCAACAGGACCCCGCCGAACGACTCTCGGAGGACACCGTAGGCCTGGCGGCCCCGCTTGGTCCTGCGCCAGACCACGACAGCCAGCACCAGCGACCAGAGCAGTCCCAGGCTGAAGACGACCACACCGAACGCTTCGAACCCTCTCGCCACGTTCTCCATGACATCGACGAACGACACGGCCCCTCCACGCGGTCAGCGGTCTCCATGGACCATCGCACTCACAGGCTCGCACGTAGGCGAGAACATCGCTCCATTCGGAGTCGGCGATGACCACAGTTTCGCCCCGAACGTGGGGATTGGCGCTCCCTGGCCGAAGGAGTAGCAATCTGTATCAGCACCGCCGTCTCCCGCAGGGGGACCAAGGACTCTTGGCCCTCGATCCGGGGGCGGCGGACGCTGAGGTCATGACCGAACGCAGTGACCCAGCCGTGCTCACCACGAGGACCGACCTGGTTGCCTGGTTCGGCGACCTCTCGAAAGCCGACGTACCGCGGGTCGGCGGCAAGACTTGGGGAAGACGACAGCGCGAGGAGGAGCCATGACTGGTTGGGTCGGGAACATCGAAGAGACCGCGAAGGGCAACTCGTACTTCCGCGAAGTGCTCTTCACCGCGCAGAACCTGCAGCTGGTGGTGATGAGCCTCGAGCCGGGCGAGGAGATCGGGGTCGAGATGCACGACCACCTCGAGCAGTTCATCCGGATCGAGTCAGGCAGCGCCACCGTGACGATGGGCCCCTCGAAGGACGAGATCGCCGAGACCCATGCCCTGGAGGACGACTGGGCCGTGATCATCCCCGGCGGCACCTGGCACAACGTGATCAACACGGGTGGCGAGCCGCTGAAGCTCTACACGATCTACGCACCGCCCGAGCATCCTGACGGCACTGTCCACCGGACCAAGACGGATGCCACCGCCGCGGAGGCGGAGCACCACTAGGGGGTCGCTGAGTGCTAGGACTGAAGACTCGGTGACGGCTCCATCGCGAACGTCGCCCACACGGACTTCCCGCCGGCATCATCGGGGGTGACCCCCCAGGTGCTGCTGTACGCGTCCACCATGTAGAGGCCCCTGCCCCTCGACGCTGAGGGACGAAGGCGCCGGGAGGCCGGCAGCTCCGAGGACTCGTCCCTGACCGACAGCATCACCATCCCGTCGACCCGCGCCAGGGTCACGATGAAGGGCGTCCCGGCGTGGAGTACGGCGTTGGTCGCGAGCTCGCTCACGACGACCCGGGCCTCCTGGACCATCCCCGGGAGCTGATAGTGGCCGAGCCAACCGCAGACGAAGCCGCGTGCCATCGACACGCTCGCCGGGTCTGGGGGCCACGCAGCCTCATGTGACCAGCTCATCCTCATGCTCATACTCATGACGAGCACTTCCTTCTGCGGCAGCCGAACGGGCGACCGGCCACTGCGAAGTCCGGGCGGATGGCAAGTCCTTTGTCCGCAGCGTACTCCGGACAATCCGGGATGGCGACGGTTCTTCGACGCCTGTACCGAGGAGTAGGCTGAAAGTCCAACAGCCCGTCGTCGCTCTGGGCAGGTCAAGCGTGGCGAGGGCAGTGAGTGGTGAACAGATGTACAGCAAAGGTCGGCCGACTGATCGTCGGTATCTCCACGGTCCGGCGGCTGACCGCATCGAGAGTTTGTGCTCGACGTGCGTAGGTGCGGTAGACGTGGACGGGGGTGGTGTGTCGGTCATGTCCACGGACGGGATACCGGCGATGCTGTACGCCACCAACCGCCGGTCCGCCACGATCGAGGACCTGCAGTTCACGCTCGGGGAAGGGCCGTGCGTCGAAGCCTCCAAGGCGGGGACGCCGGTGCTCGTGGCGGACCTGGCAGACCCGGCCGAGGGCGTCGCGAACCGCTGGCCGGCCTTCCGCAGCGAGGCACGCAAGGCCGGCGTTCGCGCGGTCTTCGCCCTTCCCATCCGAGTAGGTGCCATCGCTCTGGGCACGCTGGACCTCTATCGCGGCTCCCCAGGGGCGATGAGCGGGGACCAGCTCAGTATCGCCCTGTCCACCACCGACGAGGTCGGCCAATGTCTGCTGGCCCTGGGGACGGAGAACCTGGACGGCGAGGGGCCCCCGACATACCGGATGGTGGTCCACCAGGCCGCTGGGATGCTGATGGTCCAGATGGACGTGAGCATCGAGGAGGCACTCGTGCGGTTGCGGGCCACGGCCTTCGGGGAGGGCACATCCATCAATGAGCTTGCCGCCGATGTGGTGGGCGGCAAGCGGCGGTTCCACAAGGAGGAAGGATGACCAACGACCCCCCGGACACCGGAGACCTGAAAGCAACCACGGCACGGGACAGCCTGTTGGCCCAGCGCTTCGTGACGCTCGCCGACACACTTGTCGACGACTACGACGTCGTCGACCTGCTCGACGGCCTGGTGCACACCTGCGTGGACCTGCTGGGCGTGACCGCGGCAGGTCTCTTGCTGATCGACCAGCGCGGCAGTCTCCAGCTGGTCGCCTCATCCAGTGAGACCATGCGCCTGCTGGAGCTCCTGCAGCTGCAAGGCGATGAAGGGCCCTGTCTCGACTGCGTCCGCACCGGGCATACCGTGAGGGCCGACGACCTCGAGGTCGCGGGAGGTCGATGGCCCCTGTTCTCGGAGGCGGCGCGAGCAGCGGGGTTCCGCGCCGTGCACGCGCTTCCTCTGCGGCTCCGCGACGAGACCATCGGCGGGCTCAACCTGTTCAATGCCGGGCCTCCCCTCAGCTCACAGGACGAGCGCATCGCGCAGGCGCTCGCCGACGTCGCCACCATCGGCATCCTCCAGCAGCGCTCGCTGCATCGGGCATCGCTGCTCGCCGAGCAGCTCCAGACCGCACTGAACACCCGCATCATCATCGAGCAGGCCAAGGGAGTGCTCGCCGAACGCGGCAAGGTCGACATGAGTGGCGCATTCGCCGCACTTCGTACGTTCGCCCGCAACTCCAACCTCAAGCTGGGCGGGGTGGCAGAGGCTGTCGTGCGGGGCAGGACCTCTCCCGACGACGTGCTCGCCGCAGGTGGCTGGACGCTCCCGAGCAGCCCTGGCAGCACGGACACCTGACTGGGGCGCGTTTCTACGGGTCCCCGTCCGGACGCCGCCCCTGGTCCGCGCGCGCCTCTCGCCTGTGCCCAGCGCTGATCTCTCGCAGAACGTCGAGGTCGAGATCCTCCGCTGCTGCGACGGCCACCTTGGACGGCGTCACCGCGCGCAACGTGGACGTTCGTCTTCCTCCCTCGAGCACGGCACGCTCCCCCAGGATGGCGCCGGGTCCCACCTGTGCGACGACCTCGCCGTCGACCTCCACGTCGAGCACCCCGTCCAGCAGGAGGAACAGCTCGTCGTCCTGGTCGCCCTGCTGGACGAGGGTCTGCCCCACGTCGATCTTCCGCTTCACGGGCTTCTTCCCGCCGCGCATGACCTGCAGGGAGACCGCTCGCTCGAGCGCAGTCTCCGCCTCGACGGCGAAGGCAGGCGAGTCACTGTCGCCCCACGGCGTGTTCTTGCCGAACATCTCGCGGTACCAGTGGGCGAAGTCGATCGAGCCGGTCTTCGAGACCAGGGACATCGACTCGTCGTAGATCCAGTGCCGGGGGAACGGGCTGGCGCCGACGATCCCACCCGTCGAGTGCCCCTGGGTGTCGATCGTGAGACTGAGCGTCGTCCAGGCCAGCGGGGCGGCGAACTGCACGAACGGCTTGCCGTGGACCCGCCGCGGCATGGGCGCTCCGGTTCTTCCCCCGGCCGTCTGCACGAACGTCACCGAGCCTTGGTCCTCCTGAGGCGGATGCTGCAGGTCCGGGAACCCGACCGCCGCGAACGCGATGCCCTTGCCCCCGAGGTGGATGGTGGAGACGTTCAGATGTCCGCCGCCGGCGTAGCCGCTGTCCACCACCCGGCCGTCCTCCACCTCGATCCAGGCGCGCAGCTCGTTGGCGAAGCGGAACTTGTCGGCGGCGAGAAGCCCCTTGAAGTCGTGCATGGTGTCCGGAGGGGGGTCGTCGTAGTGCGCGACACCGACGTCGAACGGCACCCGCATCATGCCCGTCATCGCTTCGGACGGGATCCAGGAGACGGACAGGATCACTGACTCGTATCGCATCCCGCACACCCCTCCACCACGTGGCGACGAAAGGAAGTTCCGCTATGAGAACCAACGTACGCACGGGTGACGCCGCGGCACATGCCTCGCACGGGTGGCTTTCATGGCTAGCCGGCGGAGCCCAGGATGCACCAGACGGACTTACCGTCCGGGGTCACGCGGGTCCCCCATCGCTGGCTCAGAGCCGCCACGATCTGCAGCCCCCGACCATGCTCATCGTCCGGAGTCGGCCGCACCCTCCGCGGTTGGAAGCTCCCCCGGTCCTGGACCTCGAGCAGCACGCGCGAGTGGTCGGCGTGAACCCGGAGGTCGACCGGCGCGGCCCCGTGCAGCATCGCGTTGGTGACCAGTTCGCTGGTCACGAGAACGGCGTCCTCGACGACGTCGACCGGAAGGCGGTGGGCGCGGAGGTGCTCCGCCACGACCCTCCGAGCCTCGGTGACGGCGACCTCGAAGGACTCGAACCGTCGGGAGAGCGACCCCGTCGTGGCCCGGGACTCGACCTGCGCGACCAGGATCGCCACATCGTCGTCCGGGCCGTCCGGCAGCAGGGCTTCGACCAGCAGCTCCGGCATGCCATCGACAGTCCTGTCCACACCGCTCACGGCCTCGACCAACGACTCGATACCCCGATCGAGGTCCTCTCCCCTCCGTTCCACGAGACCGTCGGTGTAGAGAACGAGCATCGCGCCGGCGGGCAGTCGCACCTCGTGCTCCACGAGGTCGGCCGACCCCGCGCCGAGCGGGGGGTCGACGGTCTCCGCGAGGCTGTAGCCCCCGAGGTCCGGCATCGCCACGATGGGCGGCAGGTGTCCCGCGTTGGCGTATCGGACGACCATGTCTATCGGGTCGAAGACCGCATAGGTGCACGTGACGATCTGGTCCCCGCCCAGCTCACGGACGATGCCGTCGAGATACTCGAGCACATCGACCGGCGGCAGGTCGAGTCGCGCATAGGCTCGGATCGCCGCCCGTAGCTGCCCCATGACGGCAGCCGCCTGCACGCCACGACCCATGACGTCCCCCACCACGAGCGCCGTCCGTCCGGCTCCCAGCTCGATGACGTCGTACCAGTCCCCGCCTACCTGAGTACCCTCGACACCGGCCCTGTAGAACGTGGCCACGTCCAGGTGGTTGAGGTCGAACACCTGCTGGGGCAGCAGGGAACGCTGCAGCTCGTCGGCGATCGAGTGCTCGCGAGCCGCTGCCTCGGCGTTGGCGGCAACCAGGGCCAGCGCCTCCTCAGCAGCCCTCCGCTCGGTGATGTCCTGGACCGAGCCGCGCAGCGTCTCGGCCCTGCCGTGCTCGTCGCAGACCAGCTCGCCGTGCACACTCACCAGCACCACGTCCCCGTTGCTGTGCACCAGACGTGCTTCGTACTCGATCGGTGAGCCGTCACTGCCCGCCTCGATCGCCTCGACGACCCGAGCCCGGTCGTCGGGGTGGACCAGGCTGGTGATGGCTTGCGGGTAGCCGAGGGCCTGAAACTCCTCGATGCTGCGCCCTGCGATGCGCTGGAACTCTTCGGAGACCTCGACACCGTTGGTCTTGAGGTCGATCTCCCAGCTCCCCACCCTCGCCAGTCGCTGAGCCTGGTTGAGCAACGACCGACTGCGCTCGAGCTGGCGACGGGTCCGGCGAGCACGGTCGAGCTCCAGGTTGGCCCGGACGCGCGCCTGGAGCTCACGGGCGGTGAAAGGCTTCACGAGGTAGTCGTCGGCGCCGGCGTCGAGTCCTTCGAGGATCCCCTCCTCCCCGGCCCTTGCCGAGAGCATGACGACCGGAACCCCCACGGTGGACGGCTCCGCCTGCAGCGCGGCGAGGAGGCCGAACCCGTCCATGCGGGGCATCATCACGTCCGTGATCACCAGGTCCGGAGTGGTCGCCCGCGCCCGGGCCAGTCCGTCCACGCCGTCCACCGCCGTCTCTACGACGTACTCGTCGGAGAGCAGCTCGGAGATGTACTGGCGGATGTCCGCGTTGTCGTCGACCATCAGGATCCGCGGCGCCTCCCGGTCCCCGGCCGAGGCAGGGTGGCGGCGTCTCTCCTCGCCTCCAGGGCCGATCCAGTGCGCCGCCTCGGCAAGGAACCCCTCCGCGTGCCGGACGACCGCCTCGGACGGCACGGCGCTGGCAGCGGCGACCGTCGACTCGTCCAGACGACCACTGCCGAGGGGGATCCGCACCGTGAAGCGGCTCCCCTCACCGAGGACGCTGGAGGCCTCGACCGTCCCACCGTGGAGCTCGGCCAGCTCGGCCACCAAGGCGAGCCCGATCCCGGAGCCCTCATGCGTGCGCGACTTCGCCCCACTCACGCGATGGAAGCGCTCGAACAGCTGAGGGAGCTCGGACTCCGGGATACCGGTCCCGGTGTCGCTGACGACCAGCTCGACCATTCGGCCGACCTCACGCAGCTCTACCGAGACGACTCCCTGGAACGTGAACTTGAGCGCGTTCGACAGGAGGTTCAAGACGATCTTCGCCCACAGGTCCCGGTCGACGAGGGCGGGGCCGGACAGGGACGGACAGGTGACCACAAGTTCCAGACCGAGTCGCTCGGCCGCGCCGTCGAACATGCTCGCCAGCTCACGGGTGTAGGCACCGAGGTCGACCGCCTCGAAGTGCGCATCACTCCGTCCGGACTCGAGCCGCGAGAAGTCCAGGAGCGTGTTCACGAGCTTCAGCAGGCGCTGCCCGTTGCGCATGATCACGTCCACCCTGCCGCGCTGACGTGGCGGCAACGGGTTCTCGGGATCCGAGAGCGCGTCCTCGGCCGGTCCCAGCAGCAGCGTCAGCGGTGTCCGGAACTCGTGGCTCACATTGGTGAAGAACTCGGTCTTGGTGCGGTCGAGCTCGGCCAGCTTCTCCGCTCGGTCCCGTTCGAAGTCGTAGGCCCGGGCACCGGTGATGCTCGAGGAGAGCTGGCCGGCGATGAGTCCGAGGAAGTCGCGGTAGGCCTCGTCCAGCGGCCGGTACCGGTTGAGCCCGACCACCAGGAAGCCGAGTGGGCGGCCGCGGGTCTGCGCGAGCGGCACCACCCAGGCCTGCCGCGGCGGCTCGTCCCAGGCGCCCGCGGGGAGGTCGGCGAAACGGTCCGTGAGGTCCTCCACGAGTGTGGAGGAGCCCGCGAGGGCAGGGCCCGTCGGCCATGCCGCTCCATCGTGACCGGCGGCGATGGTCGCCGGCGCGGCAGGGTGCGGCCCCACGAAGCCGCTGCTGCCGGCCAGGGTCGCGGAGGTCCCGTCCCCGTCGAACGTGTAGAGGAGGGTGAACGGCAGGCATTGAGGGTTCGAGGCCATCTGCCGACAGGCCGAGGAGATCGTCTCGGCCTCGGTGAGGTCGGCCGTCGTGCGGGTCCCGAGGTCTCGCAGGGTCCTGATCCGGCGCTGCGAGATCACCTCGTCCGTGTCCTCGCTGACGACACAGAGCAGCCCAGCGATCTGGCCGGCATCGTTGGTCAGCGGACTGTAGGAGAAGGTGTGGTACGTCTCCTCCGCGTAGCCGCTGCGCTCCAGGAACAGCAGCAGCGACCGGTCCCACGTGGCCTCACCCGTCCGCATCACCGTATCGATGCGCGGACCTATGTCCTGCCAGATCTCCGACCAGACCGCAGAGGTCGGCTTCCCGAGCGCCCACGGGTACTTCTTGCCGAGCGTGTCCCGGCGATACGCCTCGTTGCAGAAGAACGTCAGCTGCTCTCCCCAGCCCATCCACATCGAGAACCGGGAGGACAACACCATCCGGACGACGGTCTCGAGACTCCGCGGCCAGGTGTCCAGCGCGCCCAGCGGAGTCGCCGCCCAGTCCACGGACAGCAGGTCGCGCCCGATATCTCCGCTGCGAAGGAGCGTGTCGCGCACCCAGGCACACCTCCTCGCCCCCCGCGACCACCGGAATCACCACGTCGACGGCGTTGACATGGCGAGTGTAGGCACAGTCAGGTGGCCGACAGGGGCTTTCCCAGTGGATCAGTCCGGGCCGTGGACAAACCAGCCACGGCCGGCCTCCCTGCTCCTGTCGTCGTCTAGCGTGCCGGCCAGTCGGGAGGGCGACGTACGACGCCGAGCGAGTCCACCCACGTCGGTCTGCTGTCGCTGATCACCGTGGCACGCACGGTCCCGGACAGCGAGGAAGGTACGTCGAACCGGAACGCCCGCAGCCCCCGCGGGTAGCCGGAGAGGTCGACCCGCCCCAGCAGGCCGTCACCGACCGTGAGCCGGAGGCGCCCCTGGCCGGTTCCGGTCCGCGCCACGAGCCTGATGGTGGCGAGGCGGCCTGCCGTGTCCAGTGCGAGCGTCGCCCCCTTCCGGCGGGCCACCTCCGCCGTGCCGGCGTACCAACCATCCTGCTGCACCGTCCGCCACCGCTTTCCCCCGGCGAGGTCGGACGCGTCCGCGGGCCGTGAACGGCACAGGCCGCCCTTCCAACCGGAGAGGCGCCCGACCCGGTCCTCTGCCTGGATCTGCCAGCAGGTCGTGCCGTTGCCGACGGGGGCGACAACTGTCCGGGGCGGGGACGTCAGGTTCTGAAGGGTGCCTGGGCGCTGCCAGTCGGAGAAGGAGCCGGTGAGCCCCGCGGTCCGGAGCCGGACGTCGACGGCGACGACTCCCGACGCCGAGTCGGCGACGTGCCACCGCGTCGGGCTGCGGCGACTTGCCGCGTAGCGCTTCGCCGTCGACCCTGCCCGTGGCCGCTCCAGGTCGACCCCGATGCGGCCGGTCCGGCTGGCGACGTTCTGCGCCGGGTCGGTGACGAAGATCGTCCACTGGTGCGCACCCTCACCCCGCAGCCGCAGTCGCACCTCCCCCGAACCGTCACATCCGAGGGCGCGCTGGCTGCACCAGTGACGCAGCTTCGAGCGGGCGTCGGTCGGGTCGCTCGCCTTGTAGGTGATGGTGGGCCGGGCCGTGCGGACCCACCCCTGAGGCGCGCTGAGGTTGCTGATCCGGGGCTTCGTCGTGTCGCCGGCAGGGAGCCTCGGCTCCGCGGGGCCGGGCGGGTCGAACTCGCGGACACACGAGGGGCCCTTGCAGTCCTTGAGCTGCTCGTTGAGCAGTCGCAACGCATTCAGCTCCCGCGACGGGACGTCGTGCGTGCTGTCCAGCTGGTACGGGTCGGCCGCGAGGTCGTAGAACTCCTCCTCGGTCTCGCCGTACGCGTTCCAGGCGACGTAGGAGTAGCGCGGCGACCGCACTCCCCGGTAGAGCCACTCGGGGATGTACTCGTTGCCGTGGAGCTCCTTCGGGGGCCCGGCCTCGACCGGCATCACCCGGTTCCGGAGGTACGACGGGTCCTGGGCGAGGTCACGCAAGGACACCCCGTCGAGCACCGAGGTCGGGACGGCTCCGCCGAGCTCGGCGGCCGTGGCTGTGATGTCCACGAGCCCGGTGGGCTGGCCGCGCGTGACTCCTGCGGGGAACCCTGGACCTCGCACGAGCAGGGGCACCCGCAGCGACTCCTCGTAGGGCAGGATCTTGGAGCTGAGCCGATGCTCGGCCAGCAGCCAGCCGTTGTCGGACGTGAAGATGATGGCGGTGCGGTCGAGGACTCCTTGGTCCCGCAGCTCCTGCACCGTGTCCGCCACGGACTCGTCGAGGGCCTGCAGCGACTCCAGCCGCGCCTGGTGCTGCACCTTGGTCGCGGCGAGGTCGCGCGGCTCCCGGTCCCGCACGAAGCTGTTCTTGTCGCTCATGTCCGCCTCGTTCCGGGCCGGACTCTTGGGCAGCGGCATGCCGTCGAACATGCCGGCGTGGCGTGGGGCCGGAGGCGGGTCGAAGCCCTCGCTCTCCGTGCACGGGCCGTCGGGCCCCGGGGTGAAGCCGCCGTGCGGCGCGAGATGGGAGACCCAGAGGAAGAAAGGCTCCTGCCCGTCCGCCATGTTGCCGATGACGTTGCGCCCGAGCCGTGTGTAGAGGTCTGTCTGGTACTCCCCCGGAAACCGGGTGAGGTGCCCGTTGCGGTTCATGCGCACGCAGAAGTACCGGAAGACCTGACCCAGGGAGCCGTTCCAGCTGTCCCAGCCCGGTGGGACGTACTGCTGCCCGCCGCCGTACTGGTCGCCGCTCGGGCTGCCGTAGTAGTTGAGGTACTTCCCGATGAAGGAGGTGCGGTAACCCGCGGCCTGGAGCCACAACGGCAACGTGCTCTTGTCGGCTCCGCTGTCGTAGAACGTGCGGTGTCCTCCGTAGGGCCACTCGTTGCCCCTGACCCCGTGGTTGTGGGCGTACTGCCCGGTCAGCAGGGTCGCCCGCGCCGGACAGCAGAGCGGGTAGTTCGACAGCGCGTCGGTGAACGTGGTCCCGGCACCTCCGAGGAGCCTGCGCGTCCGCGGCATGAACCTCAGGTCGTCGGCGCGCATGTCGTCGGCGGTGATGAGGACGATGTTCGGCCGAGCGTCTTGTCCGGCCGCGGACACGGGCATACCGGATGCGGACGGCATGCCGTGGGCGGCAGGTGCGGCCGAGGCGTCCGGGACGACGACGGCGCCGGGGCTCCCCACAGTGGTCAGGACGAGAAGAAGGCAGGCCGCAGCCCAGGGCACGGCGCGTCGCAGCGTGAGCAAGGTGTCCCCCGAGGGAGTAGTTCACTGACAGGAGCGTTGGCGGCGTGAAGGAACACTATTCGATGAACGCCCGCATACGGGGCGAAACCTCGCACTTGCGACTGGTCAGTCACGCGAGGTCTGGTCACCGTCGACCTCACCTCGGGGCGCCCTCAGGCTCACCCCGTAACCTCGGGGGCCATGAGGGAAGCAGCCGAAGCACAGCGCGTTGCCGTCGTGGTCAACGCGGCCTCCCGACGTGGGGCCGCTGCGTACGAGCAGGCGGTCGAGCGCCTTACGAGAGCGGGCGTGCCCGTGGTCTCCCGCCACGCCGTCAGCGACGGCACGCGTCTCACGGCAACCCTGGAACGGGTGGTCCACGAGGAGCACGACCTGATCGTGGTCGGAGGTGGGGATGGAACCGTGGGCTGCGCCGCCGGCCTGGTCGCCGGGACGGAGGCGACGCTGGGAGTGCTCCCGCTCGGGACAGCGAACGACTTCGCCCGGACGCTCCAGCTGCCCGACGACCTCGACACCGCCTGCGACACGCTGGCTCACGGCAAGGTGGTCGACATCGACCTGGGCCACGTGGACGGTAGGCCGTTCCTCAACGTCGCCTCCGTGGGACTCTCGGTCGGCGTCACCGAGGCGCTGTCGCCACGGCTGAAGCGGCGGCTGGGTCCTCTCGCCTACCCGGTGGCGACGCTCCGCGCCTACCGGCGGCACGAGCCCTTCACGGCCCGGCTGGAGTTCCCCGACGGCGACCGCGAGCCGATCGAGCTCGCCGACCTGTTGCAGGTCGCGGTCGGCAACGGACGCCACTACGGGGGTGGCAACGCGGTGTCGCCGACCGCCGGGATCGACGACCACGTGCTCGACGTCTACGCGATCGAGCGGGGCCGCCTGCGCGAGCACGTGAGCATCGCACGGCTCCTCAAGGACGGCAGCTTCATCGAGCACGACCGGGTGCACCACGTCACGACCCGGCGGGTGCGGCTGGTCACCGAGCCGGCCCTGCCGGTGAACCTCGACGGGGAGATCGCCGCCACGACGCCCAGCCTGTTCGAGATCGAGAGGAACGCGGTGCATGTCGTCGTACCGCAGCACGCGACGAGCGCCACGCTCGACGGGCGTCGCGCGCGACGTCAGGGCAGGCGCACGTGATGCGGCCCGAGGTCGGCCACCGTGCGCGCGCCGAGCAGCGCCATGGTCCGACGTACCTCTGACTCGAGGATCTGCACCGCACGCTCGACGCCGCGTTCACCACCGGCCATGAGCCCGTAGAGGTAGGCCCGGCCGACGAGCACACCGGACGCGCCGAGCGCGACCGCGGCGACGACGTCGGCCCCGCTCATCACGCCGGTGTCGACCATCACCTCGGCGCGGCCACCTACCGCCTCCACGGTGTCCGGCACCAGCCGGAGCGGCACCGGCGCCCTGTCGAGCTGGCGGCCCCCGTGGTTGGAGAGCACGACCCCCTCGGCACCCGCGTCGACCACCCGTCGGGCGTCCTCGACCGTCTGGATCCCCTTGATCACCAGCGGCCCGTCCCAGCAGGACCGCACCCACTCGAGGTCGGCCATGGTCATCGTCGGGTCGAAGAGCGAGTCGATCAGCTCGGCGACCGTGCCGTCCCAGGAGCTCAACGAGGCGAAGGCCAACGGCTCCGTGGTGAGCAGGTTCCCCCACCACGACGGGTGGCGCGCTGCGTCGAGGACCGTCCTCGCGGTGAGCGTCGGCGGAATGGTGAAGCCGTTGCGGACGTCCCGCAGACGAGCGCCGGCGACCGGCACGTCCACGGTCAGCACGAGCGCTTCGTACCCCGCGTCACGCGCCCGCCGCATGAGCTCCTCACCGGCGCCGCGGTCGCGCCACACGTAGAGCTGGAACCATCTGCGCGCGTCGGGTGCGGCCGCCGCCACGTCCTCGATCGACGTGGTGCCCAGCGTCGAGAGCGCGTACGGGATGCCGGCCCGTTGGGCGACGCGTGCGACGGCCCGCTCGCCCTCGTGCTGCATCATCCGCGTGAACCCGGTCGGCGCGAACGCGAACGGCAGGGCGGACGGCTTGCCGAGGATGTCCGTCCCGGTGTCGAGACCCGACACGTCCTGGAGGATCTGCGGCCGGAGCTCGAGCCGCGCGAACACCTCCCGCGCCCGCCGCAGGCTCACCTCCTGCTCGGCCGCGCCGTCCGCGTAGTCGAAGACCGCCTTCGGAGTACGGCGCCGCGCCTCATCTCGCAGGTCCTCGATGGTCAACGCGTTCGCGAGCCGCCGCCGGGTCCGGTCGCGCTCGACCGGCCTCCGCCGCAGCAGGGGCCTGAGCTCGGACCACTTCGGCAGCTGTCGCCGCTGCCCGTCGTACACCATCGACCCATCCTAGAAACCGAGCCAGAACTCGCGAAACACCCAAGGGGGCCACCCCCGACAACGGCATACCGCTCGCTAGACTCGGCGACTCGTTCGCCACCCAACGCGTGGCGAACCGAAAGCGCCAAGGTCGGACGCCGTACCCGCCCCGGCCGTGATGGATGGGCGACTCAACCCCGGGGCGGGGCCGGAACTCCCGGTGGATCCGTAGATCGTCGGTGGCATGAGGTGCCACGTCCGGGCCGGAGGCGTCTGGAGGATCCTGTGCCAGCACGTCATCGTCGACCCGACAGCATGACCGGGCGTCACCGTCGCCCCCGACCCCGACCCCAGGCGCGAAGGCTCGCCGCCAATGCGACCGCCGTGCTGGGAGCCACCGCCCTCGGCCTGCAGCTCGCTCCGGGCGCCGCAGTCGCAGCCACGCCAGGACCGGATGCCGGCCAGCAAGCCGTCCCGCCCGTGCTGCAGGACGACTCCCACAAGAGTCGCGGCAAGCGGGTCGTCGAGGAGGCTTCGACGCACTTCGGCAAGCCGTACCAGTGGGGCGGCGAAGGCCCGCTGACGTTCGACTGCTCCGGCCTCACCAAGTACGTGTACAACGAGTTCGGGGTGAAGCTCCCCCACAACTCGGCCGCGCAGTACGAGGTCGTGAACCACGTCGCCAAGTCGGACATGCGCCTCGGTGACCTCGTCTTCATCTACGACGAGGGCGGCATCTTCCACGTGGGCATCTACGCCGGCGGCGACAAGATGTGGGCCGCGACCAAGACCGGCGACATCGTCCGCAAGCAGGAGATCTGGACCAACTCCTACGTCGTAGGCCGCCCGTAGAACCCGCATCTTCGCCCGGGCGCGGTCACAACCGTGCCCGGGCGAAGCTCTGACACCAGACGCCGCCTGCGCGGTCGCGACATGACGAAGGGCCAGGGCGTCTCGCCCTGGCCCTTCTCGTCGTGGTGCGGGTGTGTTACGAGATCTTGGTGCAGTTGACCCACGGCCGGACGATCAGCTCACCGCTGTCGTTGTTGTTGAACCCTTCGACCAGCCACGCGTTGGGCACGAACGACCCGTCCGGGTCATCCTTGACCGGCTCGTAGACCTCCTGGCCGTCCTTGATCTGGGTCGGCTGCGAGGAGACGATCTGGAGTCCATGGATCGCAGCAGGACCCTCGTCGGCCCGGCTGAACCCACCGCCGATGGCAACCTGCCCGGCGGGGCAGCTCACCCACGACTTCTGCAAGGTCGCACCACCGTCACCCGTCCATGCCTTGTCGGAGTTGTCACCCTCCTGAAGGTTGGTCGCGCCGGGGTAGGGACCGTCGGCCTCGAACTCAGAGAGCAGACCTGAGTGCGTGTGATCCTTGTCCGCCTTCTTGTCGATCTCAGCCTTGAGAGCGTCGTCGGCGGACTTGCGCTCGCTCGTCTCGGCGTCCAGCGCATCCTTCGGCGCCTTGGAGTTGATCACGCCCTGCGTGAAGTCGTTGAGCTCACGCATACCGAGTGACCCGTCGCGCGTCTCGCTCGATCCGACGGCTTCGCCACCGATGTCCCGGCCCTGGATCGTCTGGTCCTTGATGTCGGCCGACGTGATCTGCCCGGCGGCAAAGGCACCACCGACGCCGCCGAGTGCCACCAGAACGGTCGACCCAGCGACAACAGCGCCCGTGCGGCTGTGCACGATGTCTCTGATATCCATCTGAAAAAACCCCCAATGGGATGCCCCCGGATGTCCCGAGAGCTCGAGAATCCTGCATCTGTCAGGGATGTCGTGCCGGGCGAAGGCCGGCGTTCGAAGCGCTCACACCGTCGAACCGGCAGGCATCTCTAGACCGGCCGTACCCGTCCATTCAGGCGCTATTCGTCCTTAAACGGACAAAAGGCAAAAAGTTCGATGACAGCACGAGAGGCGCTGGGCCGTCAGCGGAAGCGGCACAGCCCTGCGATTCCTTCGGCGGGGCCGTCCTCGGCCTCGGGCGGGATCACCCGCACCTGCGCGCCGGTGAGCAACGCGGACCTGACCGCCACGTCCACCAGGGGACCGAGGCGCGCGTCCGTCCATTCCGGGGCCGGCTGGTCGATCGGCTGTACGTCGGTCGGCCCCGCGCCGAACCACGCGGTCCGTCCGTCCGCGTCCCTGGGGCGGACCATCAGCGTCCCGACCCGCCCCTCGGCCAGAGCGGCGAGCGTGGCGTGCTCACCCTCGACCGCCATCCCGCCCGGCGAGCGCTGCTCCCCGAAGGTGCCCCACAGCTGGTCGAGGTCACGGGCCGCGGCGTTGTGGATGGCCCTGACCACAGCGTCTGCCCTGCCCCGCTGCGAGCCATCGGGCGAGCGGCTGCCCTTGATCTGCTCGACGGTGACGGAGCGGTGCACCCACTCGGGAAGCCGCTCACGCAGGAGCCGGACGGCACGCACGTCGCCGGAGACGACGAGGACCCGCGCCCGTACCCGCTCGAGGGCGGCCCGTACCTGCTCGGCGACCGCACCGGCGTTGTGCCGCCACGAGTCCTCGGCACGCCGTTCGGCCCGACCCTGGGACAGCAGGCCGCTGGCGTCGTTCCACTCGATCTCGTCGTCGGGCCCCTCCACGGTCGACACGACCGATGCGCCTCCCGCCCCCGGACTGACCTCGATGTCCGCTCCGGCGCGGTCGATGACCGCCACGACGTACGGCGGCCGTTGCTGCGCCCACGCCACGAGGGGCGTCACGTGGGCCAGAGCCCGGCACGCGGCCGTGTCGGTCCACGTCGCGCCCGGCGCGGAGATGGTGGCAAGGACCTGACCGTCCTTCGCGAAGGCGGCGACGTGGCCGGTACCTCGTGCCGCACGGGACGAGGACCTCGCCGCCACCTCGCGCTCCACCGCCGTCACCGTTCTCTCGTCGGCACCCTGCTCGCGAAGCGCATCGGCCATCGGTCCCCAGCGCGTCGACCAGCCGAGCTGGTACTCGTTCGCGACGTCGGGCGCCGACCCTGCATAGACCGACGCCACCGTCCCCCGTGCACGCAGCACGGCGTCGAGGGTGCTCTTGTCCACCAGCTCGGCCAACACAGTCACGACGATCGCCTCCTCTTCATGGGCTCTCCTCCATCTGGCCGCGCGAGCGCGCGCGCCCGGTAGGGCCGAGTGGCCCTAGTTCGGGACGACGGTGGCGACGGCTGTTCCCAAGACGTGGTTTGTGCCGATACGTTGCTTTTGTCCCAATCCGGGACAGGGGAGGGCAGACCTGTCGAAGGAGACAGAGATGTCGTTGTTCCGCCTGAAGCCTCACCCACGCAGACCCGTGTTCGGAGCCCTCGCCTCCTTGGCCCTTGCCCTCAGTGGACTCGCCGTCGTCGCGGCACCAGCCGAGGCGGACGGTCCAGGCGTCGGCACCCCCTGGGTGGTGACCGTCGGCGACTCCTACATCTCGGGCGAGGCCGGCCGGTGGGCCGGGAGCTCGAACGACTCCACGGCGTACGCCGACGCGCTCGGCAGCACGGCGTACTACGACAACGCCGGCGGCACCGCCGAGCAGATCCCCCGCTGCCACCGCAGCAAGTCCGCGGAGGCCTACATCGGCGGAGGCGTCAACGGCCTGAACCTCGCCTGCTCCGGCGCGCGGACCTCGACGTTCTGGGACTCCGACAACAGGTTCAAGCCGGGTCTCGACTTCTACGACGACGGAGCCGGTCACCTCGGGCAGGCGAAGATGCTGCAACAGTTCGCCGCAAGCCACAACGTGAAGATGGTCGTGGTGTCGATCGGCGGCAACGACTTCAACTTCGCCTCGATCGTGCAGACCTGCGTCACCGACTTCCTCACCTCGCCGACCTGGTTGAAGGACTACTGCAACGACGACAGCAGCGTGACCTCCAACTTCACCAGCGCCAACGTCGCCGCCGTGAAGAGCAACATCGCGACCGCCTACCAGAACGTGCGGACGGCGATGCGCAACGCCGGGTACGCCGACACCGGGTGGACGATGCTCGTGCAGAACTACCCGTCGCCGTTGCCCCGGGGAACCGGCATGAGGTACGGCGAGAGCGGCTTCACCCGTCAGAGCACCGGCGGCTGCGGCTTCTGGAACGCCGACCTGAACTGGGCCAACGACAGCGCGTTGCCGACGATCAACAACACCGTGTTCGGCGCGATCAGCACGGCCGGGATCAGCAACAGCCGCACCCTGAACCTGGCGTCGGCGTTCAACGGGCGCCGGCTGTGCGAGAACACCGTCGGCCTCTACGAGGAGAAGGGACTGACCAGCTGGACCCAGCCCGGGGCGGTCGACCAGACCGAGTGGATCAACCAGATCCGCACCGTCTCGACCTGCTGCTCCGGCTCGCCGTACTACATCCAGGAGTCACTGCACCCGAACTACTGGGCGCAGATGGCGACCCGTTCGTGCGTCCGGCAGGCCTACAACTCCGGCGCGCCGAGGAGCGGCACCTGCGCCATCAGCGGCACCGGCCTGGTGAGCGGCGAGCCCCGGATGGTTCTGCAGTAGCAGGGAGGGAGGATCACCCGGCGGAGTGATTTTCCGTCGCCGTCACGGGTTGTAGAACCCGGTCATGGGTACCACGCGGTACGCCATGACTGGGAGGAGACGTGGTTGATTGTGTGCCACCGGACCACGGGACACGTCGTCCTGCCCGCCCGCACGAGGTTCGGTGACCGGAGATGACCACCGACGCCGGCCTCGGCGGGCACGTCCACGACGCCCTCTTCCACTGCTCCTCCGATGAGCTCGTCACCGCGGCGATCTCGTTCCTCCGCGAGGGGATCGAGCTGGGCGAGGACCCGGTTCTGGCGTGCACCGAACCGAACAACCAGGACATCGCCGCCGCTCTCGGCGAGGACGCGCGCATCACGTTCCTTCCCCGGGAGGAGTTCTGCCGTAGTGAGCCGGGCGCGTTGGACCGCTTCCGCCGCCTGTTCGACGAGAAGGGGGCGCTCGGGGCGCGGCGCCTGCGGCTGGTCGGTGAGGTCCTCCCCCAGCCCGAGGCCACCTCGTGGAGGGAGTGGACCCGGCTCGAGGCTGTCCGGAACGCCGCCTTCGCCCAGCTACCGCTGTGGAGCGTCTGCGCGTACGACATGCGTGAGCTCCCCGACGAGATCGTCACCGCCGGCGAGCTCACCCACCCGTACGTACGGCGTGGTGCGTCGCGCATCCCCAACCCGTCGTACGTCGAGCCCGGCGGCTTCCTCGAGAGGCTGGCCGCCGAGGACGCGCACCCGGTCGAGGCGACCGAGCCCGTGATCGCGATCCCGGACCTGGCCAACCTGCAGAGCGCCCGTGACGCGGTCCGCGCGATCATCGCCGCGACGAACGCCACCCCGAGCGTGGTCGAGAACTTCGTGCTTGCGGTCAACGAGGTGGTCGGCAACGCGGTCCGACACGGCCGACCGCCGGTGTCCCTGAGGCTGTGGGTCACCCCGAACCGGTTCGTCTGCGCGGTCAGGGACACCGGCGACGGGTTCCACGACCCTTTCGCCGGCTACTACTCGCCGACCCCCACGGAGCTGCCGGAGGGGCAGTTCGGGCTCTGGCTGGTCCGGCAGCTGACGGACCAGCTCAGCACGAGCCGCACACCGGCCGGGTTCACGGTGCGCATCTCCTCCACGTACACGCACCAGTGAGCCGAGGGGTCGAACCGCGCATGAGCGCGGATACTCAGACACTTTGAGTCGTTGGCCTCTGCCCGGGTGCGGGCTCGGACTGGCTTGATAGGGCCATGACGCGTTTCGCCGACCCTCAGAGGTGTCCGGACTGTGGCGGGCCGATCCGGTACGGCGCCGACTCCTGCCCCACCTGCGGCCTCTCCCTCGCGGGCCCGTACGCCGCGGAGCTGTTCCGCACCCTGACGCGGGCCGACGAGCTGCTGACGCGGATGCGGGCGCCCGCGACGGCTGCTGTGCCGGCGCTCACCGGCACCCCGGCGGCGGAGGCATCCCCGACCGCCCGGCCCGGCGCTCCCCTGCCGCAGCCTCCGACCACGCAGCCTCCGACCACGCTCGCCCCGGAGGAGTTCCACGGCACCCGGCTGAGCGGAGCCTCGGTGCCGAGGATCCTGCTCGGCCTGGGTGCGCTCTGCCTTCTGGTCGCCGCCCTCGTCTTCCTCGCCGTCACGTGGTCCGTGATGGGTGTCGCCGCTCGCACCGCGACACTCGTCGGCTTCACGATCGTCACGGCCGGTCTGGCCGCGTGGATGGCCCGGCAGAACCTGCGCGCCGCCACAGAGGCACTGAGCGTGGTCGCGCTGGGCCTCCTCACCTTCGACATGGTCGGCGCCCGCGACTCCGGCTGGCTTGGCGACATCACCACACCGGGCTTCCTCGTGGTTCTCGGCACCGTCCTCGTCGCGGCGGGGACGCTGGCCGCGCTCGCCGTACGACGGACGCCTGCAGGTGCCCTCGCCGGCGCCGAGGCCGTCGCCGCGCTGGGCCTGGTGGCGATCGCCGCGGGCATCGCTGCAGGCGACTGGTTCACCCTCTCGGCCGCACTCACCCTCGGCACCGTGATGGCAGGAGCCGCCGCCTTCGGGGCACACCGGCTCAGGCTCTCCGTGCTGACGGTCTCCGCGGCCGCTCTGGCCGGATACGTCTGGGTCAACCTGGTGGCGACGTCGCTGGTGCGGGCACTCGGTAACCCCAGCGCCCGCGAGCTGTGGCTCGAGCTCGAGGTGTGGCCGCTGCTGGCGTCGGCGCTGCTGGTCGCCGTGCCGGCCGCCGTCCGCCGGCTCCCCGACGCAGTGCGGGTAGCGGGCCTTGCGCTCGCCGAGCTGCTGCTCGCCGTGGCGTTGCTGGTTCCTTTCACCGAGACGACGACGACCCGGATGACCCTCGCGGTGCTCGCCGTCCTTGCGACCGCCTCGGTGGTCACCTGGTTCACCCAGGAGCCCTGGGCGTGGGGCACGGCGGTGACCACGGCCCTCGGCGGTCTGTGGATGCTCGCGGTGAGCCTGCACCTGTCGGCCGCAGCAGTCGCCCGCGTCACCGAGGCCGGGTCCGCCGCCTGGACCGGGTCGACGGCCGGCGAGCTGTCGTCGGCGACCGGCACAGCCGTCGAGCCCTGGCTGCTGCCGGTGGCCGTCCTCGCCGTGGTCGGCACCGGCATGGTGCTCGCACGGAGCCTGCCGGCGGTGGACCGGCTGGTCACCCCGTTGGCGGACCTGTCGGTCGGCGTGGCGATCCTGGTCGCGTCGGTGGTCGGAGCCGTGGCGCTCTACCCCGTCCCGGTGTGGCTGGTCCTGGCGCTGCTCCTGCTGCCGGGTGCGGCATTCGTCGCCCGTGCAATCCGGGTCCGGCATCTCCTGCCACTGCTGGTCGCCTGCGCCTTCCTCGGCGGTGCGACGCTGATCTCCCTCCACGACGAGTGGCTCACCCTCGTCGCCCTGCTGGTCGGGGTGACGGCGGCCGTCGCCGTACTCCTTCGCTGGGACAAGGTCGAGGTGAGCGCGGTCGCCGGCGGGATCCTCACCGCCATGGCCGCCGGACTGGTCTGGACTTCCGGCGCGCTGGTCGGGGCGGCGGGCACCTGGACGGCCGCGACGGCCCTGCTCGTGCTCGCCGCGCTGTCGCTCGGCGTCCCCGCGTTGCCACCGTCGCTGCTGACGGCCGGAGCTCCACGGCTGTCGGGCCTGGGGGTCGAGGTCGCGGCTGGCGCCTCCGCGTTCGCGGTCGCCGTCGCCGGGGTGGCGAGCGCGCCGTACACCCTGGCTCCCACGTGGACCGCGGTCTACCTGACGCTCGCCGGCGCGGCCGTGTCCGCCATGGCCCTGCTCAGGGAGGACCGGCGCATGCTCGGCTGGCTGGGCGGGTTCCTCCTCGTGGCCGCAAGCTGGGTCCGGCTCTGGGACGTCGGGGTGGAGGTCCCGGAGGCCTACACGCTGCCGTCGGCCCTGGCGCTGGGGGTCGTCGGACTGGTCCGGCTGGGCCGCGATCCGGCGGCCCCGACCGTCGCCGCGCTGTCGCCGTGCCTGTCGCTCGGGCTCGTGCCGAGCCTCCTGTGGGCCTTGCGGGAGCCGGTGTCGCTCCGGTCGCTGCTGCTCGGTGCGGCATGCCTCGCACTGGTCGTCGCCGGCGCGCGCGTCCGATGGACCGCGCCGCTCGTCTTCGGGGCCGCCGTCGGCACGCTGCTGGTCCTGCGGCTGGCAGCGCCTCTTGCGGACGCGGTGCCGCGATGGGTCCTGATCGGGGCGGCCGGCGCGCTCCTCATCGGCATGGGTGTCACGTGGGAGCGCCGCGTCCAGCAGGCACGCGCTGCCCTCGGCTATGTGCGCAGGCTGCGCTAGCCAACCATCACCGGACGGTGGTTTCAGCGAAGATCCAGCGCCACGTGGGTGCTGGATCCTCGGGTCTTGCAAGCTCTGGCGTGAGACCCTGTTGGCATCGGGCCAAGAGCTGTCAGGCGCCTGTAGGCGCGGTCGGGGCTACTCTGCGTCTTCTCCACGGCGCTGCTCGGGAACCATCCCGGACAGCAGCTCGCGCACTTCGGACTCGCGATAGCGGCGATGTCCTCCAAGAGTCCGAATCGAACTCAGCTTGCCGGCTTTGGCCCAGCGGGTGACCGTTTTCGGGTCTACTCGAAACATGGCCGCAACTTCGGCAGGCGTGAGCAAGGGTTCAGACTCAGGCGGTCGCGTATTCATAGCGAGCCTCCCTCACTGTCGTTGCCAACCCATGGTCGAAGTCCCAGTCTTCGGCCATGCTCGCTACATCCTGTCACCTTCGACTCTAGGCAGGAGGAAAATTAGTGACAATGGCTTATATGAGCCACTAAGCGGCTTGGACGGTTGCGCGGAACGCCCAAATGTGACCCAAGTCGCAGGTCAGGACTAGTTTTCCGTAGGCTTGTCGTGAGCGCCCGCACCACCCCCGCGGGCCTGCACCGCCACCGCCCACACACCCTCGTGGGCCTGAAGAGAAGGGTCACCCACCGTGACCGACCAGAACCCAACGCCCGTGGGCGTATTCGAGCGAGGCACCGGGCACGAGCAGGTCGTCTTCTGCCACGACGAACCGACCGGTCTCAAGGCGATCATCGCCATCTACTCCACCGCTCTCGGCCCCGCTCTGGGGGGCACCCGCTTCTACCCCTACGCGAGTGAGCAGGAAGCACTGTCCGACGTGCTCAACCTGTCGAGGGGAATGGCCTACAAAGCAGCCCTTGCTGGTCTAGACCTTGGAGGGGGCAAGGCCGTCATCATCGGGGACCCGACCACGATCAAGACCGAAGCCCTGCTGCGCGCCTACGGCCGCTTCGTGCAGTCGCTGAACGGCCGTTACTACACCGCGTGCGACGTGGGCACGTTCTCCGAGGACATGGACCACATCGCGCGCGAGTGCTCGTACGTGACCGGCCGGACGGTGGCCCACGGCGGCGCCGGCGACTCGTCCGTGCTCACCGCCTACGGCGTCTTCCAGGGCATGCGTGCGGCTGCCGAGACCGTCTGGGGCGAGCCCACCCTCGCCGGCCGCACCGTCGGAGTCGCAGGAGTCGGCAAGGTCGGCCACCACCTGGTCGACCACCTCATCGAGGACGGCGCCAACGTCGTCGTCACCGACGTGGACGGTGCGGCGATCGCCCGTGTCCGGGCCGAGCACCCCGAGGTGCGCGTGGTTGCCGACGCCGACGTGCTCGTGCAGTCCGAGCTCGACGTCTACGCCCCCTGCGCGCTCGGCGGCGCGCTGAGCGACGACGTCGTCGAGAAGCTCAGCGCCCGGATCGTGTGCGGCGCCGCGAACAACCAGCTCGCCCACGAGGGCATCGAGAAGAGCCTGCAGGACCACGGCATCCTCTATGCGCCGGACTACATGGTCAACGCCGGTGGTCTGATCCAGGTCGCCGACGAGCTCGAGGGCTTCTCCTTCGACCGCGCCAAGCACCGCGCCGAGAAGATCTTCGACACGACGAAGCGGGTGTTCGCGCTCGCCGCCGACGAGGGCGTGCCGCCTGCGGTCGCCGCGGACCGGCTCGCCGAGCGCCGGATGACCGAGGTCGGACGGCTGCGCGGTATCTGGCTCGACAGCTGAGGCCCGGCCACCGGTCGGTTTCGGACATACAGAACCCGCGATGGCGGCGCATGAAGCGCCGGCATTGCGGGTTCTGCACGTTGGTCCGAAACCTTGCAGGTCCGGCGTGAAGCGTGGTCGGCAGCCCTCAGGGGTGTGCGCCACCCACGGATCTCACAGCAGGTGGGTGTCTCTGAGAGGCGGCGGGCCCCAACACATCAGCAGTCAGGGTGCTGCGACGTCAATCGCGGCTACCGGACCCCGAATAGTCGGACCACTCGTCGTACTCATCCGAGTCCGACGTGTCCGCGGCCTCGTTCGAGGCCTCTCCGTTCTTCTCGCCATGCAGCTCGCGGGCCAGCGCGCTGAGGTCCGTCTCGTGAGAGCGGTACTTCAGGTCGCGGGCAACCTTCGTCTGCTTGGCCTTAGCACGGCCGCGCCCCATAGGGTCGACCCCCTCGCACACTCGGCCGGAGTCACGATTGCCACCACCGCGACCGCCGTTCACCGACTGTCACGGACGTGTTCACTCGCGCGTCCGGTCTCTCGTTCGTCTTATCGTGGGGTCAACGGTACCTGCCCGCAGGTAATTCCTGCACATCCGGCGTCCTATTTGGACCAAATCGGTACCGAAACCGTTGCGGAAACGCCCGCCCACCACCGACGGCAGCCCGAGGCGTGCAGGCCAGTGGTCCAGGTCGCAGCCATCGGGGTGCGGAGCCGCGAATGCCGCCGCGGATCTGACAGGAACGACCTAGGTCCAGCCAGGGTGCCGGCCGGTCAGCGTGACAGAGCCACCCTCCGCCGCCCCGACCGCATCGGATGCCGCGGACACCTCGCCGCAGACCCACGCGTCCACGCCATGGCCCTGGAGCAGGGCGAGCGCCCGGTCGACGTCCTCGGGGTGGGTCAGCGACACCATGCCCACGCCGCAGTTCAGGGTCTTCTCGAGGTCCGGCTGAGCGACGGCCCCCACCTTGCGGACGAGGTCGAAGACCGGCTGCGGCGTCCAGCTGCCGCGGTCGACCGTCGCGACGAGCTCCTCGGGCATGACCCGCTCCAGGTTCGCCGCGAGACCGCCGCCGGTGACGTGGGACATCGCGTGCGTCCGCGTGCTCCGGGCCAGGTCGAGGCACGCCTTTGCGTAGATCCGGGTGGGCTCCAGCAGCTCCTCCCCCAGCGTGCGCCCCAGCTCGTCGACGGGGCGGTCGAGCGTCCAGCCGGCGCCACCCTCGGATGACGGAGACAGCAGAACGTGCCGGACCAGGGAGTAGCCGTTGGAGTGCAGGCCGCTCGAGGCCATCGCGATCACGGCGTCGCCCGGTCGGACGCGGCCCGGACCGAGCAGGTCGGACGCCTCCACGACCCCGGTGGTGGAACCGGCGACGTCGTACTCGTCCGGGCCGAGCAGGCCGGGGTGCTCCGCGGTCTCGCCGCCGATCAGCGCGCAGCCCGCCTGGACGCAGGCCTCGGCGATGCCCTGGACGATCGCCGCGACCCGCTCCGGAACGACGCGGCCAGTCGCGATGTAGTCGGTGAGGAAGAGCGGCTCGGCGCCACACACCACGAGGTCGTCCACGAGCATGCCGACCAGGTCGAAGCCGATGGTGTTGTGCTTGTCCATCGCCTGGGCGATCGCGACCTTGGTGCCGACCCCGTCCGCGGAGCTGGCGAGCAGCGGCCTCTCGTAGCGCTTGAGGGCGCTCGCGTCGAACAGCCCGGCGAACCCACCGATGCCGCCGATCATCTCCGGTCGCCGGGCCTTGTCCACCCAGACCTTCATCAGCTCGACGGCCTTGTCGCCCGCATCGATGGAGACGCCGGCGGCCTCGTACGTCGCCCCGCCGGTCGGTGTGCTCGCCTGGTCGCTCATAGCTCCCTGCTCCTTCGTCGCGGGGTCGGGGGCGGGTCGGCCGTCGCGGACCCGGTCGTCACGGGCGGTCGAGGGCGTCGCCCGCACCGCCGCCGGGGGTCAGCGACAGCCCGGTCGCGTCCTCGGTTCCGGCGGCGCTCTCGGTGACGATCTCGTGGCTGCTCAGCTCGAGCAGGTGCTTGCCGAGGTGCTCCGGCTCGGGCAGCTTCACCGGGTAGACGCCGTCGAAGCAGGCCCGGCACAGGTCGTTCTTCGGGACCGTGGTGGCCTCGATCAGCTCGTCGAGGGAGATGTACGCGAGAGAGTCGGCGTCGATCGAGCGGCAGATCTCGTCGCTGGAGAGGCCGTTGGCGATCAGCTCGGCCCGGGTGGCGAAGTCGATGCCGTAGAAGCACGGCCACTTCACCGGCGGGCTGGAGATCCGGACGTGGACCTCGCGCGCTCCTGCCTCGCGCAGCATCCGCACCAGGGCCCGCTGCGTGTTCCCGCGGACGATCGAGTCGTCCACGACCACGAGTCGCTTGCCCTCGATCACGTCGCGGAGCGGGTTCAGCTTCAGCCGGATCCCGAGCTGGCGGATCGTCTGAGACGGCTGGATGAACGTACGTCCGACGTACGAGTTCTTCACCAGGCCGGAGCCGTAGGGGATGCCGCTCTCCTCGGCGTACCCGATCGCCGCCGGCGTGCCGGACTCCGGCACCGGGATCACCAGGTCGGCCTCCGCGGGGAACTCGCGCGCGAGCCGCCGGCCGATCTCGACGCGGACGCTGTGGACCCGCTGCCCGGTGAGCACCGTGTCGGGGCGGGCGAGGTAGACGAACTCGAAGAGGCAGTGCTTCGGGACGGCCTCGGCGAAGTGCCGCGAGCGAAGACCGTCCTCGTCGACCGCGATCAGCTCGCCCGGCTCGATCTCCCGGATGAAAGAGGCTCCGACGATGTCGAGCGCTGCGGTCTCCGACGCGACGACCCATCCACGCTCGAGACGTCCGAGCACGAGCGGCCGGATGCCCTGGGGGTCGCGTGCGGCGTACAGGGTGTTCTCGTCCATCCACACGAAGGAGAACGCGCCTCTGACGGTGGTCAGGACGTCGGCGGCGTTCTCCTCGAGGCTCCGGTCGGGATGATGCGCGAAGAGGGCCGTGACAAGGCTGGTGTCGTTGGTGGCCGGGTCCGTCGAACGAGGGATGTCGAGCTCGCCCACGTTGGGAAGCCCGGCAACCCGCTCGGCCAGCTCACGCGTGTTCGTCAGGTTGCCGTTGTGGGCGAGCGCGATCGACCCGTTCGCCGTGGGGCGGAAGGTCGGCTGCGCGTTGTGCCAGGTGCTCGCACCGGTGGTGGAGTAGCGCGCGTGGCCCACCGCGAGGTGGCCCTTGAGCGACTCCAGGGTGGTCTCGTCGAAGACCTGGGAGACCAGGCCCATGTCCTTGAAGACGAGGATCTGACGGCCGTTGCTCACCGCGATACCGGCGGACTCCTGGCCGCGGTGCTGCAGAGCGTAGAGGCCGTAGTAGGTCAGCTTCGCGACGTCCTCACCCGGCGCCCAGACGCCGAACACTCCGCAGGCGTCCTGCGGTCCGCGTTCGTGGGGGTCGAGGTCGTGGGTCAGGCGGCCGTCTCCGCGGCGAACGTTCCTGGGCACACCAAGGAGTGTACGGGTCGGGCGGTGGCATCCCGACCGCCCCACCCCGTGTGGACGGCCTCCCTGGTGGACGGCCCTGCGGGGAGGCGGCTTGCCTACCATCCGGACTCGCTGCGCTCGTCCTCCCGCCAGGCCCGACCATGGCTGCGCCGCCTCCCCGCCTGGCCGTTCGCCCGGCTACTGCCCTCGCGCTCGCCCTCCAGCCAGGCCCGACCACGGCTGCGCCGCCGCCGCCAGAACCGGTCCCGAGGATCGGTTGTGGCGTGTGGACCGCGGACTCCTCGCCAGAAGAGGTCACGGGGACTGATTCGGGCGGGCGGGGGGTCGGCGACTGGCGCGGGGCTGCAGGGCTACAGGTTGTTGAGGAGGAGGGTCTCGGCGAGGCAGACCCGCTCGAACTCCTTCAGGTGGAGGCCTTCGTTCGTGCCGTGCGCGCGGGTGTCGGGGTCCTCCACACCGGTGACGAGTACGGCGGCCTCCGGGAACGCCTTCTGGAACGAGGCGATGAAGGGGATCGAGCCACCGACACCGATGTCGACCGGCTCAGTGCCGTCCCAGGCCTCCTTGAACGCGGCGCGGGCGGCGTCGTACGCCGGGCCGCTGGCGTCGATCACGCCGGGCTCGCCACTCTCACGGCCCTTGGTGACCGTGACCTTGGCGCCCCACGGCACGTGCGCCTCGAGGTGGGCGATCAGCTTGTCGATGGCGGAGGTGGCGTCGTCGCCGGGCGCGAGGCGCAGGGACACCTTCGCGCGTACGGACGGGATGAGGGTGTTGCTCGCCTCGGCGGTGCGCGTCGCGTCGAACCCGATGATCGAGATCGAGGGCTTGGTCCACAGCCGCTCGACGTACGAGCCGGACCCGATCAGACCGACGCCGTCGAGCACCGACGACTCCTCGCGGATCCGGTTCTCGGGGTAGTGGAGGTCCGACGCGGGGCCCGAGACCAGGCCCTCGACGGCCACGTTGCCCTCGTCGTCGTGGAGGGTCGCCAGCAGCCGCACCATGCACATGACGGCGTCGGGGACCAAGCCGCCCCACATACCCGAGTGCACGCCGTGGCCGAGCGTGGAGACGTCGACGAAGACGTCCACGTTGCCGCGGAGCGTGGTGGTGAGCGCCGGGACCCCGATCTCCCAGTTCGTCGAGTCCGCGATCACGATCACGTCGGCCTCGAGCAGGTCCTTGTGCTCCTCGAGGAACACCTCCAGCGTCGGGGAGCCGACCTCCTCCTCGCCCTCGACGAAGACGGTGAGGCCGACCGGGGGGTTTCCGCCGTGGGCGCGGATCGCGGCGAGGTGCGCGACGATCCCGGCCTTGTCATCGGCGGCGCCGCGGCCGTAGAGCCGGTCGCCGCGCTCGGTGGGCTCGAACGGCTCGCTCTCCCAGTCCGCGACGTTCCCGACCGGCTGGACGTCGTGGTGCGCGTAGAGCAGGACCGTGGGGGCACCCTCGGGGGCCGGCTTCCGCGCGACGACGGCCGGGGCTCCGCCACCGCTCGACAGGATCTGCACGTCCTCGAAGCCCTCGCCGCGGAACAGCTCGGCGGTCGCCTCGGCGGACCGTCGTACGTCGTCCTTCCGGGCGGGGTCGGCACTCACGGAGGGGATGCGCACGAGCGCCTCGAGGTCGGCGCGGACGGAGGGAAGCACGTCCTGGAGGGCGGTACGGAGCTCGTCGACTGTCTTCTTCGAGGTCGTCATGCCCAGCACCCTAGTCGCCGAGTCGTCAGGGGGTACGGGGGCTATGGCGCCACCACAACCTGACAAGTCGGCGCTACGTGAGCCGGTAGTCGCTCACGCGTCCAGCAACAGCGGCAGCAGGGGGCCGAGGTCGGACCGCTCGCCGGACGCGGTCAGCCGCGCGTCCCCTTCGGCGTCCTGCCAGTCGATCTCCCCGGTCGCGAGGCCGATCCACGTGACGGCATCCATCTCCACGACGGCGGGCGGGGTCCCGCGGGTATGACGAGTGCCTTCCACGCACTGCGCCACGGCGTACGGCGGGACCCGCACCTCGACCGCTCCGCCGGGGGCCTTCGCCACGAGCAGGGCCAGCAGGTGCTTGGTCAGCAGCCGCAGGTCGGAGTCGTCGGCCGCGCCGTCGCGGAACCGCGCCAGGGCGGTCGAGACGAGCACTGGGTCGGCGGGACGCAGGCGCACGGGCATGCGACCAGTATCGGGTGCCGCAAGACCGACCGGTCAATCCGCGCACGACTCGCCGCGTGAACCGGGCCAAAAGTGACGGGTCGGCGGAAAGGGGCTGGTGGTTTCTCCTGGTGTACGTCGATCCTCCGATTCGGCCACGAAGCACCCACTTGCGCGGTTAGTGTGCTGCTCCAGCCAACACCATCGGGGGATCACGTTGAGCCTGTACTCAGCCCCGTCGCGCCTTGCGACCGTCGTACTCACCACCATCGCCACCCTCGCCGCATCCGTACTGGCGGCGATGCCCGCACAGGCCGACAACCGGGCGACACCACGAAACTTCACCGGGTACGGCTTCGACCAGTGCGTCACGCCGACCCAGGAGGCCATGGACGCCTGGCTGACCAGCTCGCCGTACTGGGCGGTCGGCGTCTACATCGCGGGAGACAGCCGCTACTGCGGCGACGACAAGCAGGTGAACCTCACCCCGGAGTGGGTGTCGACCCAGCTCCGCAACGGCTGGCGGCTGCTGCCGATCACGGTCGGCCCTCAGGCCTGGTGCAACACCCGCTACAAGAACAAGGTCCGGATCTCCCCCGACCCCACCGACAGCTACGCGAAGGCTCGCGCCCAGGGTCGTGACGAGGCCCGGACCACCGTCCAGGCCGCGCGACGGCTCGGAATCGTCGAGCGCAGCACGCTCTGGTACGACCTCGAGAACTTCGACGAGACCAGGACCCCGTGCCGCGAGTCCGCGCTCAGCTTCCTGTCCGCGTGGACCAACAAGCTGCACGACCTCGGCTATGTGTCCGGCGTCTACTCCAGCGCAGGGTCGGGGATCAAGGCGCTCGACGAGGCCCGCGTCCTCCGGCCCGGGACGTACACCATGCCCGACCGGGTCTGGATCGCCGAGTGGGTGCACACGACGGACTACGCGAGGACCCATCTCACCGCGAGCGTCGACTCGGCCTACATCGCGGACGACGCATGGATGCCGCATCGCCGGGTGAGGCAGTACCTCGGCGGCCACAACGAGACCTACGGCGGCGTCACCATCAACATCGACAGCAACTACCTCGACCTCGGCCGCGGGTCTGTCGCCCCTCCCGAGCCGAAGCACTGCGGTGGCGTGACGCTGAACTTCCCGCGCTACCGAAGGCTCGGCTGGAAGGACGACGGCGCACAGGTGAAGGCCGCGCAGTGCCTGCTTCGGCAGCTGCGCCTCTACCAGGGTGAGCTGCGGTTCGTCTACACCCTCAAGACGCAGCGCGCTGTGCGCAGCTACCAGGTCAGCCGGTCGCTCCCGGTCAGCGGCGTGATGACCCGGCGCACCTGGACCGCGCTGCTCTCGGAGGGACCGAAGCCTCTGGTCAAGATCGGCTCGGCCAAGCCCGCCGTACGACGGGCACAGCGCTCGCTGAACGCCGCGGGCGAGGCTCGCCTGCCGGTCACGGGCGTGTTCGACCGGGCCACCACCAAGGCGGTGCGCGCCTACCAGGCGGAGCGAGGCCTGCGGCGAACCGGCGTCATCGCCTCGGACACCTGGGAGGAGCTGAGGCGCGGCCGCCTCTGAGCCGTCCGGTGAGCCCTCGCCGGGGCCCTGCACGGTTCTGAACCTGCGCAAAGGTGAACGCGCGCGTTCCGTGACGTGAGTCGCACTGCGTCGTTGGGGAATCCGTTCGGCTGCCCCGCCCGGGGCGGCGTATCTCGGATAGCAAGGACGCACATGCGCAGATCCGCATTGTTCGCAGCAGCAGCCTGCACGCTGCTGACGCTAGGCTCCACCGCCCTGTCCGCACAGGCCTCTCCCGCTCCTGCCGACTCCCTCGAGTCCGGCAGCTACATCGTGGTGCTCGACGAGGGCACCGCCGCCGCCCGCGTCGCCGACCTGCACGCCCAACAGTTCGGGGTCGATGTCGGGCACGTCTACCGCTCGGCGCTCAGCGGGTACTCCGCGACGATGACGGCTTCGGCAGCCGACCTCGTCGCCGCGGCCCCGGCCGTGGCCTGGGTGCAGAAGGACACCGCGGTCCACACGGCCGCGCAGACCCTCCCCACCGGCATCAACCGGGCAGACGCCGACCTGAGCCCGACCGCGAACATCAACGGGTCCGACCAGCGCGTGAACGTCGACGTCGCCGTGATCGACACCGGTGTCGACCTGACCCACCCCGACATCAACGTCTACAAGGCCGGGGCGAAGAACTGCTCCATCGGTGCCATCAACGCCAACGACCTGAACGGCCACGGCTCGCACGTCTCGGGCACCATCGGCGCCCTCGACAACAGCGCCGGCGTGGTGGGCATGGCGCCCGGTGCGCGGATCTGGCCGGTGAAGGTGCTCACCGACGCCGGCAGCGGCCTCAACTCCGACGTCATCTGCGGCATCGACTACGTCACCGCGCACGCCAACGAGATCGAGGTCGCGAACATGAGCCTCGGTGGCAGCGGGACCGACGACGGCAACTGCGGCCGCTCGAACGACGACGCCATGCACACCGCGATCTGCAACTCGGTCGCCGCCGGAATCACCTTCGTGGTCGCGGCCGGCAACGACTCCGAGGACGCGAGGAACTTCACGCCCGCCGCGTACGACGAGGTGATCACCGTGAGCGCGCTGGCCGACTTCAACGGTCAGCCAGGTGGCGGCGCAGCTTCCACCTGCCGGTCCGACGTGGACGACACGTTCGCGAGCTTCTCCAACTTCGGCGCGGACGTCGACATCATCGCCCCCGGTGTGTGCATCTACTCGACCTCGATGCTGGGCGGCTACGACACCCTGTCGGGGACCTCGATGGCCAGCCCACACGTGGCCGGCGGCGCGGCGCTCTACAAGGCGACCCACCCCACCGCCACACCGGCCCAGGTGAAGAGCGCCCTGCAGACAGCCGGCACCACCGACTGGAGCAACGCCGACGACGGTGACAGCACCAAGGAGAAGCTGCTCAACGTCAGCACCTTCTGACCCTCACCTCGCCAACCGCCTCGTCCGGGTGAGCGCGCGCCCTGTGCCGCGCTCACCCGGACGACGCATTTACGCGGTCGAGGTGGGTCCCCGCCGTCCGGCTCCAGCGCGATCGTCGTCAGCGAGGTCGACATGTGCTTCCCGTCGACCCACGTCACGCTCCACGACGAAGGTGGCGTGGGTCTGGCTGCGTTCCGTGGTGTCCTGCATGGTCACTTCTCCTTGGGTGTGTCTGGCTCGAGGTCTGGGCTGATGTCTAGGCCTGTTTCCGGTCTTGTGTCGCGGTCGAGGAATGCTCCGAGCCGGTCGAGCCGACGCTCCGCGGGGAGGCGCTGCTCGCCGATCCACTCCGCGAGGGGCCGAGCGCTCCGGCCGCGAGCTGATAGGTCCGCACCCGGCCGACCTTCTCCGACGTGACGATTCCTGCCGACTCCAGCACGCAGACCAGAACCGTTGTCGAGACCTCGACGCGACACGTGAGCCGTGCGGTGACCCGCGGCCCGGGCCTAGCATCAGGCACAGGAGGTGCTCGCATGCCCGACTTCCCCTACGCCGACAGGTTCCTCGTCAACCGGACGTTCCCTGACAAGGGCCGCAGTCGCGAGGACGTGCTCGCCGAGATGCGCAGCATGGCCACGGAGGAGGATGCCTTCTGGGAGACCGGCAAGTGCTCGGGGACGATGTACTCCGGCGACCACGACCACTACCGGTTCCTCGACGAGGCGTTCGGCCTCTTCGCGCACGTGAACATCCTGCAGCGGGACATGTGCCCGAGCGCCACGAAGTTCGAGGGCGAGGTGATCGCCATGGCGCTCGACCTGATGCACGCCGACGCGGTGACCGACACCACCCCGGCCGGCCTGATCACCACCGGCGGCACGGGCAGCATCCTGCACGCCGTACTGGCCTACCGCGACCACGCCCGGCAGCATCGCGACATCACCCGTCCCAACTTCGTGAAGCCGGAGACCGGCCACCCGGCGTTCGACAAGGCGTGCCACCTCCTCGGCGTCGAGCTCCGCGTCGCGCCCGTCGTACCGGACACGACACAGGCCGACGTTGCCGAGATGGCCGAGCTCATCGACGAGAACACCATCGCGATCATGGGCTCGGCCACGAACTACGGCTACGGCACCGTCGACCCGATCACGGAGCTCGGCGAGCTCGCGCAGCAGCGCGGTGTCGGCCTCCACGTCGACTCCTGTCTCGGCGGCTTCATCCTCCCCTTCGGCGAGGAGCTCGGCTACGACATCCCGCCGTTCGACTTCCGGGTCCCGGGCGTCACGAGCATCTCGGCCGACACCCACAAGTACGGCTACGCGTTCAAGGGCAGCTCCACGCTGATGTTCCGCGACAAGACCCTCCGCAACGCGCAGTACTTCTACCTCGCCGGCTGGAGCGGGGGGAAGTACATGTCGCCGGGCATCGAGGGCTCCCGGTCCGGCGGGCTGGTGGCGTCCACCTGGGCCGCGATGGTGCAGCTCGGACGTGACGGCTACCGGGAGTACGCCAGACAGATATTCAGTACGTCGGAGGCGATGCAGGCGGTCGTCCGGTCCCATCCCGAGCTGCGCCTGATGGGCAGACCGACGTTCTGCTTCAGCATGACCTCGGACGAGTTCGACATCTACCACGTCTGGGACCACATGGGCCCCAAGGGCTGGCGGTTCAACGGGCAGCAGTACCCCAACTCCATGCACATGGCCGTGACCCGGCCCCAGACCCAGCCTGGCGTCGTCGACCTGTGGGCGGAGGACCTCGCAGAGGCAGTGAAGTACGCCAAGGAGAAGGAGGCCACCGGTGAGGCGGCGTTCATGTCCGCCATCTACGGCGGTGTCGCCGGGGGGCTCAACCAGGAGAGCGAGGAGCTCATCCAGGCGATCATGAGCGACATGCTCGACACGCAGCAGTCCGTGCCGCCCGTGGAGGCATGATGGCGGGCGCGGAGGGCCGACCCCGCAGCGATCGGTTCGTCCTGGCCGTGGACCTCGGCACCAGCATCCTCAAGCTCGGCCTCGTCTCGCTCGACGGCCAGATCGTCTGGTGGGAGCAGACCCCCGTGTCGACCGCCCTCGGGTCGGGAGGAGCGGCGGTCCAGGACGCCGACGAGTGGTGGCGGATCGTGGTGTCGGGGACCCACCGCGGCCTGGCCGACTCCCGAGTCAGCGGCGACCAGGTGGCGGCGGTCTGCGTCACCGGGCAGTGGGCGAGCACGGTGCCGGTCGACACCACCGGCCACCCGGTCGGGCCGTGCGTCATGTGGTTCGACTCCCGCGGCGAGCGCCACTCCCGCGCGCTGTTCGGAGGCATCGTCGACGGCTACCGGGGCCGCCCTCTGGCCACCTGGCTGCAACGGTCCGGCGGGATCCCGTCCCCTTCGGGCGCCGACCCGGTGGGACACATGCTCTACCTGTCGCGGGACCGTCCCGACATCGCCCGCGCGGCGCGCTGGTACCTCGAGCCGGTCGACTACCTGTCGATGCGGTTCACCGGGATCGCCGCGGCCTCGCACGCGTCGATGACCGCCGCCTGGCTCACGGACAACCGCCGGCTCGACGTACTCGCCTACGACAAGCGCCTGGTCGAGATGGCCGAGGTGGACGCGACGAAGCTGCCGCCGCTCGTGGCGACCGGCTCCGTGGTCGGTCGCGTGCAGCCGTCCGTCGCCGCGGAGCTCGGGATCTCGCTCCTGACCCGGGTGGTCACCGGCGTCCCGGACCTGCACGGCGCGGCTGTGGGGGCCGGCTGCGTGCGCGACCACGAGCCGTACATGGCCATCAGTACGACGGCCTGGGTCAGCTGCCAGCTGCCCCGCAAGAAGACCGACGTCCTCCGGCACATGGCGACCGTCCCCGGCCTGACGACGGACCGCTACCTGCTCGGGAACAACCAGGACACCGCCGGTCGCAGCCTCGAGTGGTTTCGGGACGAGATGGCTGGGTCGTTCTCCCGCGGACAGCGGTGGAGCTTCGACAAGCTGACCGCGCTCGCCGCGTCCTCGCCGGCCGGCGCCGGGGGCGTGATCTTCACGCCCTGGCTGAACGGCGAGCGCTCACCGGTGGACGACCAGTCGGCCCGCGGCGGCTTCCACAACGTCTCGTTGTCGACCAGCGGCGCGGACCTGACCCGTGCGGTGCTCGAGGGTGTGGCCTACAACGTGAAGTGGCTGCTCGACGCCGTGGAGAACTTCACCGGACAGCGGCTCGAGCCGATCCGTCTCGTAGGAGGCGGGGCGCAGTCGGACCTGTGGTGCCAGATCATCGCCGACGTCTGCGACCACCGGATGGACCGGGTCGCCTACCCGCTGCTGGCCGGGCTGCGCGGGACGGCGCTGATGGCGGGCATGGCCCTCGGCGAGGTCGACCGCGACGAGGTGCGAGACCTGGTGCCGGTAGACCGGACGTTCGAGCCGAACCCCGCGAACCGGGAGCTCTACGACCGCCTCTCCAAGGAGCTCCCCGGGTTGTACAAGGGACAGCGCGGGATGTTCCACCGCCTGAACCGCCGCTGACGTCATCCGATCCGCGCGCCATACGGCGCGGATCCGATGACGTCCGCGGGGTCGGGTACACAGGATGGGTGACCGAGACCGCCTACGAAGCCGACCCGCGCCGCTGGCGAGCCCTCGCGGTGACGCTCGTGGTCGGGTTCATGTCGCTGCTCGACGTCACGATCGTCAACGTCGCCCTGCCCTCGATCCAGCACTCGCTCGACGCCTCGCCGCAGTCGGTGCAGTGGGTGATCTCGGGCTACGCCCTCACGTTCGGGCTGGTGCTGGTCGCCGGCGGACGGCTCGGCGACCTGGTGGGCCGGCGGCGGATGTTCCTCATCGGCCTGGTCGGGTTCACCCTCACCAGCGCGGTGGCCGGGGCCGCGCCGAGCGCGGGCCTCCTGGTCACGGCACGACTCCTCCAGGGTGTCGCCGCGGGGATGCTGACGCCTCAGAACACCGGTCTGATCCAGGACCTGTTCCGCGGCGACGAGCGGGGCCGGGCGTTCGGCTGGTTCGGGACGACGGTGGGCGTGTCCGCGGCTACCGGCCCCGTCCTCGGCGGGCTGCTCATCTCCCTCTTCGGGGAGGAGCACGGCTGGCGGGTGGTCTTCCTCGTCAACGTGCCGATCGGCCTGGTCGCCATGGTGCTGGCCGCTCGTCTGATTCCCCGGCGAGGCCCCGGCAGGGGCGCGCTGCGCCGCGAGGTCGACCCCGTCGGCGCGCTGCTGCTCGCCTCGGCGGTCCTCTGCGTCCTGTTCCCCCTCGTGCGGTCGATGTCCCACCCGGCCACACTCTGGTGGTTGCTCGTCCCGCTCGCTCCGGTCGCGGGCGTGCTGTTCGCCCGGTGGGAGTCGCGGGTGATCGCGCGTGGACGGAGCCCGCTGCTCGACGTACGCCTGGTCAGGACCGCTCCCGGGTTCGCCACCGGCATCGCCCTGCAGACCGTCTACTTCTGCGGCTTCAGCGGACTGTGGCTCGTGCTGGCGCTGTTCTTCCAGGACGGCCTCGGATACACACCCCTGCAGTCGGGGCTGGCCGTGACGCCGTTCGCCATCGGGTCCGCGGTGACCGCTGTCCTCGCCGGCCGGCTCGTCGGACGCTGGGGAAGGCGGCTGACCGTGGGCGGACTCGTGCTGGTTGCCGTGGGCTTCACCGGTTTGCTCCTGACGATCGCGGCCCCGGACCACACAGCGCTGGCCACCGCGCTCCCCCTGCTCGTCGCCGGTGTCGGCTCCGGCGCGGTGATCTCACCGAACGTCACGATGACGCTCACGCACGTCCCGCCGACCATGGGTGGTGCCGCCGGTGGCGCGATCCAGACCGGCGCGCGGGTGGGCAGTGCCGTCGGGGCGGCCGTCCTGGCCGCAGCGTTCCGGATCACGCTGGGTGGCGCCGCCTACGCCGACGCGGCACGGGTCGCCTTCGGTTGTGCGATCGGCTTCGTGCTGGTCGCGCTGACCCTCGCGACGCTCGAGCTCCGCCAGCAGCGGAGGACCGAGCGGGCCGAGGTCGACGGCGACGCACAGCAAATCTCGACGCCGCACGGGTGACGCCTCGTGACCGCGTGAGGGCCGACTCAACACCCCGGGAGAGCCGACTCAACACCCCGGGAGGGCCGACTCAACACCCCGGGAGGGCCGACTCGACGGACGGTCAGGCGAAGGCCTCGGGCAGCGTGGCGGACCAGGCGTGCCGCAGCTCGCCGAGCGTGACGGAGAACTGCCCCTGCACGTCGAGCAGGGCGTCGTCGCCCTGCCCGTCGGTGACGCCGATCCGGGCGTGCGCGAAGCCACGTGCGGAGCACATGTCGGTGAACCGCACCTCCTCGCTACGCGGCACCGCGACGATCGCGCGCGCCGCCGACTCGCTGAACAGGGCGACGAACGGGTCGAGCTCGTCGGCGAGCCACACCCGCGCACCGACACCGTTGCGCAGGCACGCCTCCACGAGCGCCTGCGCGAGACCACCGTCGGACAGGTCGTGGGCGGCGTCGATGAGCCCGTCCCGGGACGCGTTGACGAGGATGTCGGCGAGCTCCTTCTCGGCCGCGAGATCCACCCGGGGCGGGAGGCCGCCGAGGTGGCCGTGGACCACGTTGGCCCACTCGCCGCCGGAGAGCTCCTCCCGGGTCGTCCCCAGGAGGTAGACCTGCTGTCCCTCGGCCACGAAACCGGACGGGGTACGGCGGGTCACGTCGTCGATCACGCCGAGCACGCCGACCACCGGCGTGGGCAGGATCGCGGTCTCACCGGTCTGGTTGTAGAGGCTCACGTTGCCGCCGGTCACCGGGACGCCGAGCTCCCGGCAGCCGTCGGCCAGCCCCCGCGTGGCCTCGGCGAACTGCCACATCACGGCGGGGTCCTCCGGCGACCCGAAGTTCAGGCAGTCGCTGACCGCGAGCGGACGCGCACCGGTCGTGGCGACGTTGCGGTAGGACTCGGCGAGCGCGAGCTGCGCACCGGCGTACGGGTCGAGCTTGGCGAAGCGGCCGTTGCAGTCGGTCGACACGGCCACACCCAGGTTGGTCTCCTCGTCGACCCGCACCATGCCGGAGTCCTCCGGCTGCGCGAGCACGGTGTTGCCCTGGACGTAGCGGTCGTACTGGTCGGTGATCCAGGACTTGTCGCACAGGTTCGGGCTCGCCACCAGCCGCAGCAGCGTCTCCTTGAGCTCCTCACCCGTGGAAGGCCGCGGGAGCTTCTCGGCGCCGTCGGCCTGCAGGGCGTCCTGCCAGCCCGGCCGTGCGTACGGTCGTTGGTAGACCGGCCCTTCGTGGGCCACGGTCCGCGGGGGTACGTCGACCACGGTCTCGCCGTGCCACTCGATGGTGAGCCGTCCCGAGTCGTTCACCTCCCCGACCACCGTGGCGTCGACGTCCCACTTCTCGCAGATCTCGAGGAACCGCTTCACGTTCTCCGGCGAGACGACCGCCATCATCCGCTCCTGCGACTCGCTCATGAGGATCTCCTCGGGAGCCAGCGTCGAGTCACGCAGCGGCACCTTGTCGAGCCAGACGTGCATGCCGCCGTCACCCGCGCTGGCCAGCTCCGAGGTGGCGCAGGACAGGCCCGCCCCTCCGAGGTCCTGGATGCCGACCACGAGGTCCTCGGCGAAGATCTCGAGGGTGCACTCGATGAGCAGCTTCTCCTGGAACGGGTCGCCGACCTGGACGCTGGGGCGCTTCGCCGGCCCTGTCGACTCGAACGTCTCCGAGGCCAGCACGGAGACGCCGCCGATGCCGTCGCCGCCGGTCTTGGCGCCGTACAGGATCACCTGGTTCCCGGCTCCGGAGGCCTTGGCGAGGTGGATCTGCTCGTGCCTCATCACGCCCACGCAGAGCGCGTTGACGAGCGGGTTGCCGAGGTACGACTCGTCGAAGACCGCCTCCCCGCCGATGTTGGGCAGGCCCAGGCAGTTGCCGTAGCCGCCGACCCCGGCCACGATGCCCGGCAGCACGCGGTGCGTGTCCGGCGCGTCGAGCGGGCCGAAGCGCAGCGGGTCCATCACGGCCACGGGACGCGCGCCCATCGCGAGGATGTCGCGGACGATGCCGCCGACTCCGGTCGCGGCACCCTGGTACGGCTCGACGTACGACGGGTGGTTGTGCGACTCGACCTTGAACGTCACGGCGTACCCGTCACCGACGTCGACCACGCCCGCGTTCTCACCCATGCCGACCATCAGCGACGCGCGCATCTCGTCGGTGACCTTCTCGCCGAACTGGCGCAGGTGCACCTTCGACGACTTGTAGGAGCAGTGCTCGCTCCACATCACGGAGTACATCGCCAGCTCCGAGCTGGTCGGGCGGCGGCCGAGGATCTCCCGGATGTTGGCGTACTCGTCGGGCTTCAGCCCCAGGTCCGCCCACGGCTGCTGGCGGTCGGGGTCGTGGCCCGCGACCGCGACGGTGTCGAGCCGGGTCGTGGCTTCTGCGCGCTGTTCAGTCACCGATCTTGGCTTCCGGGTCGGTCGAGCGGGATGGCGCCCCTAACCTACCCGTCCGGCCCTGACCTCGGACCCCGGGTGATTTTTCACGGAAACGGACATACATACACTTCCCGGCGTCGACCGTAACCCGGCGACTGTCTACTTCTCGAGGGAGCCCCACCATGTTGCTTTCGCCCCAGTCCGAGACCGTGATCAAGGCCACCGCCGCCGTGGTCGCGGAGCACGCCGTGGAGATCACGTCCCGGTTCTACCCGTCCATGTTCGAGGCGCACCCGGAGCTGCTGAGCCTGTTCAACATGGGCAACCAGGCCAACGGCGAGCAGCGTCAGGCGCTGGCGTCGGCCGTCGTCGCCTACGCGACCCAGCTCGTCGACCCCGACGCACCGTCCTTCAGGCCCGTCATGGAGCGCATCGCGCACAAGCACGTGTCGCTCGGCATCCGGCCGGAGCAGTACACGATCGTCGGCCGCCACCTCATGGCCGCGGTCGGTGAGGTGCTCGGGGACGCGGTCACGCCCGAGGTCGCCGCAGCCTGGGACGAGGTCTACTGGCTCTTCTCCGCGCAGCTGATCGCCGAGGAGGCCAGGCTCTACACGCTCGGCGGCGTCGACCCAGCGCACCCGTGGCGCAAGTACCAGGTGATCGAGCGCGTCGAGGAGGCGGTCGACACCGTCACCCTGGTGCTCCGCCCGCAGGACGGCGGGTCGGTGCCGCCTCACCTGCCCGGGCAGTACGTCTCGATTGCCGTCGACCTGCCCGACGGCTCGCGGCAGCCGCGGCAGTACACCGTGTCGACCGGAGCGCGCGAGAACTCTCTCCAGATCACGGTCCGCCGACTGCGCGGCCGCGACGGTGCGCCCGACGGCGTCGTGTCGACGTACCTCCACGAGCAGGTCGCGACCGGAGACGTGCTCGAGGTCGGCCCGCCGGCCGGGGACCTGTTCCTCGACGAGGGCGAGAACCCCCTGCTCCTGATCAGCGCCGGCGTCGGGATCACCCCGGTGGCGGCCATCCTGGACGAGCTGTCCGTGCGCGGGACGACCCGCCCGATCATGGTCGCGCACGCGGACCGGTCCGCCGACAGCCACCCGCTCTTCCGCGCTGTCACGGCGTCGGTGTCCTCACTCGGCAACGTCGAGACCCACACCTGGTACGAGCGGGTCGACGAGGCGGGCCAGGAGCGCGGCGCGAGGAGCGGCCTCATGGACCTCGCCGACGTCGAGGTGCCCGCCGACACGGACGTGTTCATGTGCGGGCCTCTGCCGTTCATGCGCGACGCCCGGTCCGAGCTCGTGCGCCGGGGACTCCCGTCGACGCAGATCCGCTACGAGGTGTTCGGCCCCGACATGTTCGCCGGCTCCTCGCTGGGCTGACCCGAGCACGGCGCGCCGCCGCACTGGGCCACTGCACTGGGCCGCCGCACTGGGCGCCCGGTCGGCCTCGACGGACCACGTCGGGGCCGACCCGCGCCGCCACCTCCCAGCCGCCTTCGGATCCCACATGCGGCATTGCTCCAGGACTCTCCCCATTTCCACCGTTGCGTGGCAGGCTGTGACCCACGTCATCGCGCCCAGTGATCCCGGAGAGCCTCATGGAGCGACGTACCCTGCTCAAGGCCGGACTCGCGACGACCGCGGGCGGGCTGCTGCTGCCCGTCGCAGAGGGCCTCACCGCCCCTGCCGAGGCCGCCGCCCCCCGGGTCACGAAGGTCCTCGCCCGGGACATGCGCACGCCGTGGGGCATCGCCTTCCTCCCCGGTGGCAACGCCCTCGTGGGCATGCGGGACTCCGGCCGCATCTACCGGGTCAACAAGGCCGGCGGCCGCCGCTTCGTCGGACGGCTGCAGGTCCACAGCCAGAAGGCGAGCTGGGGCGAGGGTGGCCTGCTCGGCCTCGCGCTGTCCCCGGACTTCAGCCGGGACCGACGGCTCTACGCCTACATCTCGACCCGCTCGGACAACCGGATCGTCCGGATGAGGTACGTCGACGGCGGGCTCGACCGGCCGCGCGTCGTGCTCGCCGGGATCCCCACCAGCGTCCATCACAACGGAGGCCGGCTGGTCTTCCACCGTGGCCTGCTCTTCGCGAGCACCGGCGACGCGGAGAGCTCCTCGCTGGCGCAGAACCGTCGCTCCCTCGCCGGCAAGATCCTGCGGATGACGCCCGACGGCGCCGTCCCGTCCGACAACCCGTTCGGCAACTACACCTGGTCCTACGGCCACCGGAACATCGAGGGGATCACCTTCGACGCCCACGGACGCCTGTGGGCCTCGGAGTTCGGCGAGAAGAAGGCCGACGAGCTCAACCTGATCCGCAAGGGCCACAACTACGGCTGGCCGCGCGTCGAGGGCGGCGACGGCCGGGGTGGCTACCACGACCCGCTCGCGACCTGGAACACCGATGCCTGCTCCCCCAGCGGCGTCGCGGTCGCCGGTGGCCGGGCCTGGCTCGGGGCTCTGCGCGGGCACGCCCTGTGGTCGGTCCGGCTCGACGGCCCGAACCGTGGCCGCACGGTGCGCTACTTCCACGAGCAGTTCGGCCGGATCCGCACCGTCCAGCGCGCTCCCGACGGGTCGCTGTGGATCACCACGAGCAACCACGACGGGCGGCCGTCCACCCCGCACCCGAACGACGACCGGATCCTGCGCGTCGCCTTCGGCTGACCCGCCAGTCCCGCGTCGTGCTGGGAGGGACGGAATCCTCTGCGCCCTTGCGGTGTTGGAGCCGTGCGTGACCACCTCGACGACCGTGCCCCTGTCCGTGCTCGACCTGTCGCCGATCCCGTCGGGGCAACCTGCCTCGTCCGCGCTGCACGACACGATCGACCTCGCGAAGGCCGCCGAGTCCTTCGGCTACCACCGCTACTGGCTCGCCGAGCACCACAACATCCCCAGCGTGGCCAGCAGCGCGCCGATGGTGATGATCGCCAGCGTGGCCGCCGCGACGAGCACGATCCGGGTGGGTAGCGGCGGCATCATGTTGCCCAACCACGCGCCGCTGGCGGTCGCCGAGTCCTTCCGGGTGCTCGAGGGGCTGCACCCCGGCCGGATCGACCTCGGGCTCGGCCGGGCGCCGGGCACCGACCAGCTCACGGCGTACGCCCTGCGACGCGGCCGCGAGGGCGGTGACGACTTCCCGCAGCAGCTGGCCGAGCTGCTGGCGTACGTGGACGGCTTCCCCGACGACCACCCGTTCAAGCCGGTGACCGCGATCCCCGATGACGTGCCGCTGCCCCCGCTCTGGATCCTCGGCTCCAGCCTGTACGGCGGACGGGCCGCCGCGGCCTTCGGAACGGGGTTCGCGTTCGCCGGGCACTTCGGCAGCGCCGACCCGGCGGAGGCGGTAGCCGGCTACCGGGAGAGCTTCGAGCCGTCCACCCGGCTGGCCGAGCCGCGAGTGATGCTCGGCGTGGCCGCGATCGCCGCCGAGACCGAGGAACGCGCCGAGGCGCTGGCGAGGGCGAACGACCTCGCGATGGTCCGGCTGATGCAGAACCGGCCGCAGCCGGTGCCGACGCCGGAGGAGGCGGCCGCGCACCCGTGGAGCGAGCAGGAGCTCGCCCTCGCCGCGAAACGGCGGCGCTTCATCAGCGTGGGAACCCCGGAGCAGGTCCGCGACGACCTCGAGCGCCGGCGCCTGGAGGCGGACGCGGACGAGCTGGTGATCACGACCCAGATCCACGGCCCCGCGGAGCGCCGGCTCTCCTACGAGCTCATCGCGAAGGCCTACGCCTGATCCCGCGGACGTCATACGTCTCGGCACCTGTGGCAGCCACGTCGTATGACGTCCCTGCGGACGTCATACGACGTCCGCACCTATGGATACCCGGGCGGATGACGTCCGCGGGCTGGCAGGATCACGTTGCATGAAGCCGCTCGTGCCCTCCGGTCGGGTTATCGGACTGGACGTGGCGCGGGCGCTCGCGCTGGTCGGGATGATGGCCACCCACATCCTCGACCCCATCGAGGAGAACCACCTCACCGTCATCCAGCAGGTCGCCGGCGGACGGGCGTCGGCGCTGTTCGCCGTGCTGGCCGGGGTGAGCCTGGCGTTGATGTCGGGGCGCACCGTGCCGCCGAGCGGACGGGACCTGGCCGCCGTCTCGACGCGCCTCGCCGTGCGCGCCGTGATCGTGGCCGGGATCGGGCTCGCGCTGGGCGGGATCGAGTCCGGCCTCGCGGTGATCCTCACCTACTACGGCGTGCTCTTCCTGCTCGGCCTCCCCTTCCTGGGCCTGAGGGCGAGGACCCTTGCCGTGATCAGCGGCATCTGGCTGCTCGTCGTACCCGTGCTCTCGCACGTGCTGCGACCGCACCTGCCCGAGCGGCAGTACGACAGTCCCACGTTCTCCCAGCTGACAGACCCGTGGCAGCTGCTGACCGAGCTGACGTTCACCGGCTACTACCCCGCGGTGCCGTGGCTTGCCTTCCTGCTGGCGGGGATGGCGGTGGGCCGGACGGACCTGTCCCGATCGCGTACGTCGACCCAGCTGGCCGTCGCGGGCGGGGCACTGGCCGTGCTCAGCGCCATGGCCTCGGACGCCCTGCTCGCGCGGCCGGGAGTGATGGCCACGCTGGAGGAGACGTTCACCGGCCCCGGCTGGCTCGGCAGCATGGAGCTGACCCTGGCCCACGGGTTGTACGGCAGCACACCCACCGGAAGCTGGTGGTGGCTCGCGGTCCGGGCGCCGCACACGGCGACACCGTTCGACCTCGCGCACACCATCGGCAGCGCGCTGCTCGTGATCGGCGTGTGCCTGGCCGCGGGGAGACTCCTGCCACGGCTGCTCGCTGTGCTGTTCGGCGCAGGTGCGATGACCCTGACCCTCTACAGCGCCCACGTCGCGCTGCGCTCGGAGGGGCTGTGGGACGGCTCGACGACCGGCACGTTCGTCGCCCAGGTCCTGGCGGTGCTCGCGGTCGGAGCCGGGTTCCGGCTGGCGCGTCGGCGCGGCCCGCTCGAGGCCGTGCTGGCCCGGGTCAGCACGGCCCCTCAGCGGGTGCTCGCGAGGCGGTAGCCGGCGCCTCGGTTCCTAGGTCACAGACGGTTCCTAGGTCCCGGACGGCTGTTCCTGCATCTCCTGGTCGTCGGCCCTGCCGTGGTCGTCCGGCCGGCCCTGGCCTTCTCGCATGCCGTGGTCGTCCGGGCCTTCCAGGTCGCCCTCGGGCCCGTGTGACCCACGCGGTCCCGGCCGGGCCGCCTCCGTTCCGGTGACGGTGAGGTCCTCGCCCACCTCGACGGTGACGGGCTCGCCCTGAGCCGTGACGAGGTGGGCCTCGTACACGCCGTCGGAGTCGGTCTCGATGCGCAGCACGGTCGCCCCCGGGTACTCCGCGACGGCAGCCTGCTCCACCTTGGCTGCGGTGGCGCCGGTCAGCAGCTCCTCGTCGGAACGCTGGGGCTGCGTAGTGTTCGCGCCGCCGGGGCCACCGCGGGCGGTGGTGTCACCCGAGCCGTCCGCTCCGCTCTCGTCCGCGCCGGCGGCAAGGGTGCCCGCGAGCACCGCCCCGACGGCCAGTCCGGCCACCCCGACCGATGCCGGCCTCAGCCAGCCGCCAGGGCGGCTCGCCCTGTCGGGCGGGGTCTCCGGAGATGTGTAGTCGTGGTCCACGGTGCGACCTCCTCGGTGTCGGGCCCCCTGGTCGGGGCCACTGACACCACGGTGCGCCGTGAACCTGGCAGGTGGCTTTGCGCCACCTGTGGGTTGCTCAGGCGTCGGCCATGGAGGCGATCACGGAGGTGAAGAAGGGCAGGCCGTCCGTGCCGGGACCGCACAGGTCCTCGATGGCGTGCTCGGGGTGAGGCATCAGCCCGACCACGTTCCCCCGCTCGTTGGTGATGCCGGCGATGCCGCGTAGCGACCCGTTCGGGTTCCCGTCGAGGTAGCGCGCGACGACCCGGCCCTCCCCTTCGAGCAGGTCGAGAGTGCCCTCGTCGGCGACGTACCCGCCCTCGCCGTTCTTGAGCACGATCGTGACCTCGGCGCCGTCGTCGTACTCACTCGTCCACGGGGTCCGGTTGTTCTCGATCCGCAGCCGCTGGTCACGGCAGACGAACTTGCGGTGGTCGTTGCGGATCAGGGCTCCGGGCAGCAGGTGCGACTCGCAGAGGATCTGGAAGCCGTTGCAGATGCCGAGCACCGGCATGCCGCGCTTCGCCGCCTCCACGACCTCGGTCATCACCGGGGAGAAGCGCGAGATCGCGCCGCACCGGAGGTAGTCGCCGTAGGAGAAGCCGCCGGGCAGGACCACCGCGTCGACCCCCTCGAGGTCGTGGTCGGCGTGCCACAGCGCGACCGGCTCGGCGCCGGCGAACGTGACCGCCCGGCGGGCGTCGACGTCGTCGAGCGAGCCCGGGAAGGTCACCACCCCGATCTTCACGCGCTGCCCCCGGCCCAGGCCTCGTCGGTGCCGTCGACGAGCTCCTCGACGTGCACCGTGAAGTCCTCGATCACCGGGTTGGAGAGCAGCTTCTCCGCGATGTCGCGGATCTCGGCGAGGCGCTCGTCGGTGACCTCGCCGTCCACCTCGAGCTCGAACCGCTTGCCCTGGCGGACGTCGGTGATCCCCTCGAAGCCGAGGCGCGGGAGCGCGCCCTGCACGGCCTTGCCCTGGGGGTCGAGGATCTCGGGCTTGAGCATGACGTCGACGACGACACGGGCCATACGGCGCTCCTAGTACGTGGGTCGTGGGTTGGCGGCGCGGCCAGTCTAGACGCCGGTCAGCCGAGCTCCCGCTTGAGGATCTTGCCGGTCGCGTTCATCGGCAGCGTGGCCGTGAACTCGACGATCCGGGGGTACTTGTAGGCGGCCATCTGCTCCTTGCCCCATTCCTGCAGCTCGTCCTCGGTGATCTGCGCCGACTCCTCGAGGATCACGAACGCCTTGATCTCCTCGCCGTGCGTCTCGTCGGGTACGCCGATGACTGCCGCCATTGACACCGCGTCATGGCTCATCAGCACCTCCTCGACCTCACGGGGATACACGTTGAAGCCGCCCCGGATGATCATGTCCTTGGCGCGGTCGACGATGTAGTAGTAGCCGTCCTCGTCGCGACGGGCGAGGTCCCCGGTGCGGAACCAGCCGTCCTTCATCACCTCGGCCGTCGCCTCGGGGCGGTTGTAGTAGCCCTTCATGATGTTGTGGCCGCGGATCGCGATCTCCCCGACCTCGTCGGACCCCTCGATCGTCTTCCAGTCGGTGTCGATGAGCTTGCACTCGATGCCCCAGATCGGCACCCCGATCGAGCCCGGGCGCGGCTCCCGGTCGGGGTCGCTGAACGTCGCCACCGGGCTGGTCTCGGACAGCCCGTAGCCCTCGAGGATCTGAGTGTGGAACCGGTCCTTGAACGACTTGATGATCTCCACCGGCAGGCTGGCGCCGCCGGAGACGGAGATCCGGAGGTTGTCTGCGATCCGGTGCACGTCCACGTCGTCGGTGAGCGCGCTGAGCAGCCCCCAGTACATCGTGGGAACGCCTGCGAAGAACGTGATGTCCTCCTTCTGCATCAGGGCGACGACCTGCGCCGCGTCGAACCGTGGCAGCAGGACGAGCGTCGCGCCCATCGAGAAGCCTGCGTTCATCTGCACGCACGACCCGAAGGAGTGGAAGAGCGGCAGCGTCAGCAGATGCGTGTCCGTCGCGGGCTCGGAGGAGAAGAGCCGGTTGCAGGTCAGAGCGTTCAGCACCAGGTTGGCGTGGCTGAGCTCGGCGCCCTTCGGCTGGCCCGTCGTACCGCTGGTGTAGAGGATCACCGCGGAGTCGGTCTCGGCCGTCTGGACCGGCTCGAACACCGGCGGCTGGTCCTTCGTCGCCTGCCCCATGGTCTCCGTGCCGTCGACGGGCGACGGCGCGGCCGGGTCCGCGGTGATCATGAAGAAGTGCTCGCAGCCGTCGGCCTGCTCGAACCCGGCATGACCTTCGGTGCCCATCGGCAGGTCCGGCGTCCCCTGGAAGCAGAAGTACGCCTTCGCCTCGGAGTCGCCGAGGTGGTAGGCGATCTCGCGGCCCTTCAGCAGGACGTTGAGCGGCACCACCACGGCGCCGGCCTTGAGGATGCCGTAGTAGACGATCGGGAAGTACGGCAGGTTCGGGCAGGACAGCGCGACCTTGTCGCCGGGCCGGATGCCGCGCGCGACGAGCAGGTTGGCGACCTGGTTCGCGGCCCCGTTCACCTGCGCGTAGGTCAGGCGGGTGTCACCGAGCACGAGCGCGTCGCGGTTCGGGTACCTCCGGGCGCTGTCTTCGAGGAAGATCGACAGGTTGAGCACGGGCTTACTCCTTCAGGCCTCGGGAATGGTGAGCTGCTGACCGGTCAGGCGCTCGAACGCCTCGATGTACCGCGAGCGGGTCCGCTCGACCACCTCGTCCGGGAGCGGCGGTGGCGGCTCGCCGGAGTCCTTCGACCACCCGCTGGCCGGGGAGGTGAGCCAGTCGCGCACGATCTGCTTGTCGTACGACGGCTGCGCCTGGCCTGGCTGCCACAGGTCGGCCGGCCAGAAGCGCGACGAGTCCGGGGTGAGGACCTCGTCGGCGAGCACGATCGTGCCGTCGGCACGGGCGCCGAACTCGAGCTTGGTGTCGGCGAGGATGATGCCTCGCTCGCGGGCCATCGCCTCGGCGTGCTCGTAGACGGAGAGCGTGAGCCCTCGCAGGGTGGCCGCGGCCTCCTCGCCGACGGTGGCGACCACAGCGTCGTACGACACGTTCTCGTCGTGGTCGCCGACGGCTGCCTTGGTCGCGGGGGTGAAGATCGGCTCGGGCAGCCGGCTGCCGTCCTCGAGCCCGTCGGGCAGTGGGACCCCGCACACCTCGCCGGTGCGGCGGTAGTCCACGAGCCCGGACCCGGTGAGGTAGCCGCGTGCCACGCACTCGACCGGGAACATGTCGAGCTCCTCGCAGACGACCGCGCGGCCCCGGACGCTGTCGGGCACGTCGGTCGACAGGATGTGGTTCGGCACCAGGGACCGGAGCTGCTCGAACCACCACAGCGACATCTGGGTGAGGATGACGCCCTTGTCCGGGATGGCCGTGTCGAGGACGAAGTCGTAGGCCGAGATCCGGTCGCTGGCCACCATGAGCAACCGGCCGTCCTCGAGGCGGTAGAGGTCGCGCACCTTTCCCGAGTGCACGTGCCTCGCACCCGGGATGTCGGGCGCGGGCGGGATCCCCGTCGAAGTCGGGCTGCCGGTGCCTGCGCCGTACGTCGGGCCGCTCATGCGGCGATCCTACTGATCCGGCTTCCAGGAATGTTCGGGCCCACTGTCGAGCAGGCCCTCCTTCGCACCCGCCTCCCCTGACCCCTCAGCCCCTTTCACGCCGACCCGTCAGTTCTGGACGGGATTCAGCGGCGTGTCGCGCCCTCGGTGACGGGTCGGAGGCGAGTCGCGGACGGCTGATGGCAGGGTATTGCCCATGCCTGAGTCAGCCGAAGAGGTCTACGCACGGGTGGTCGCCGCGGTCGGAGAGGAAGGCCGGCTGCCGATGCCTCCGGTCGGGGAGTGGGACATCTTCCCGTGGGAGGGCGAGATGGTCCCGAAGGTCGTCGAGCCACCCCTGGCGGAGGAGGAGCCGCGCTGGGGCGAGGGCGACAAGCCCTGCTCGTGCCGGGACGGCGAACCCGAGCACGTCATCTGGCGCAACGAGCGCTGGCTGGTGGTGGCGCCGGACAAGCCAAGCGGTCTCCCGCTGATCCTCACCCTGCACCCGCGCGAGCACCTGGACTTCCAGGACATGGACGACGACCTCGCGTCCGAGTTCGGCCGGGTCAGCAACTGGCTGCACCGGATCATGGCGAACCTGCCGAACATCGGGCGCGTGCACGTCTGCAAGTGGGGCGACGGCGGGTCGCACATGCACGTGTGGTTCATCGCCCGGACCGCGCGGCTGCCCCACATCCTCGGCAGCATGACCATCGAGTGGAACGAGATGCTCCCGCCCGTCCCCGAAGACATCTGGCGGGCCGACATGCACGAGGTCGCCCGGAAGCTCGCCACCCACGACGGCGAGGCGTTGGTCTAGCTCAGGACGACGCCCGTCGGCCGGTCACGCCAGGCCACTGCCCGACAGGTGGAGCCCCGGCCGCCTCGGTCGACCGTTCGGTACGACCCCGGTGGGCAGGGTGCACCAGTACGTCCGGCCTTCCGGACGGTCGTGCATCCCCCACTCGCGCGAGACCTTCTCGACCATCAGCAGCTGCATCCGCCCTTCATCCCCGCGTCGCGCGTCCGGTCTCGGCAGGCCGGCTCGGACGGTGATGACGAGCTGGGTCACCGCGCATTCCACGGCCACGGAGTGCGGCCCGGCTCCTGTCAGCTCGGCGTGCGTGACGAGCTCCCCGGCGAGCAGCAGCGCGGCCACCTCGGCGTCCGCGGCATGCGCGGAGCACAGGTTCTCCTCCACCCAGGTCCGCGCCTCCCGTGGCGCCTGGACCGGCCGTAACGCGGACTGCGCCGGCGGCGTGACGTTACACATGTTCAGTTCGACCCTTCCCCCGAAGGACAGCCGGCTCGTGTGCCCCGTTGTCGGGGCCGGCGGCTCGTTCCCCGACCATGCTTGGCGGGCATCGACGCCGGGCCAAACGTCCGTCCGTATGGCGAGACGGAGAAACCATGGCATGTCGGTCGAAAGCAGGGCCAACCGACGCGAGATTTATCCCGCGATCCGCAGATGTGCCGGGTTCCCGGCCGCCGCGTCAGAGGATGGCGCCGGGTGAGTACGTCGCAGCGTCGGGGTAGCGCTTGGCGACCTCGTCGACCCGGCGTACGACGGCCTCGACCTGCGAGACCGCGGCACCGGTGAAGGCGATCGGCTCGGCCACGAGGGAGCCGAGCTGCTCGCGGGTGAGGCCGAGCCGTGGGTCGGCGGCCAGCCGGTCGAACACGTCGTTCTCGGTGGCCCCCTGCCGCATCTCGAGCGCGACGCCGACCGCGGCCTGCTTGATCGCCTCGTGCGCGGTCTCCCGGCCGACCCCGTTCCGCACCGCGGCCATGAGCACCTTCGTGGTGGCGAGGAACGGGAGGTACCGGTCGAGCTCGCGCTGGATCACCGCGGGGAAGGCGCCGAACTCGTCGAGCACGGTGAGGAAGGTCTGGAACAGCCCGTCGGCCGCGAAGAACGCGTCGGGGAGGGCGACCCGGCGTACCACCGAGCAGGAGACGTCCCCCTCGTTCCACTGGTCGCCTGCCAGCTCACCGACCATGGAGAGGTAGCCGCGCAGGATCACCGCGAGGCCGTTCACCCGCTCGCAGGAACGGGTGTTCATCTTGTGCGGCATCGCGGACGAGCCGACCTGACCCTCCTTGAACCCCTCGGTGACCAGCTCGATGCCGGCCATCAGCCGGATCGTGGTGGCCAGGTTCGACGGGCCGGCCACGACCTGCACCAGGGCGGAGACCACGTCGAAGTCGAGGGACCTCGGGTACACCTGCCCGACGCTGGTCAGCACGTTGTCGAATCCGAGGTGGGCCGCGACCCGTCGCTCGAGATCGGCGAGCTTCGACGCGTCGCCGTCGAGCAGGTCGAGCATGTCCTGGGCGGTGCCGACCGGCCCCTTGATGCCGCGCAGCGGGTAGCGCGCGATGAGGTCCTCGAGCCGGTCGAGCGCCACGAGCATCTCGTCGGCGATGGTCGCGAACCGCTTGCCGAGCGTCGTGGCCTGGGCGGCGACGTTGTGCGACCGGCCGGCCATGACCAGGGCCTCGTGCTCGGAGGCGAGACGCCCGAGCCGGGCGAGCGCCGCGACGACCCGGTCCCGGACCAGCAGCAGCGAGGCCCGGACCTGGAGCTGCTCGACGTTCTCGGTGAGGTCGCGCGAGGTCATCCCCTTGTGGATGTGCTCGTGCCCGGCCAGCGCGCAGAACTCCTCGATGCGGGCCTTCACGTCGTGCCGGGTGACGCGTTCGCGCGCGGCGATGGAGTCGAGGTCGACCCGGTCCACGACCGACTCGTAGGCCTCGACGACGCCGTCCGGGACCTCGATGCCGAGGTCCTTCTGCGCCTTGAGCACCGCGACCCACAGCTGCCGTTCGAGCACGACCTTGTGCTCGGGCGACCACAGGCGGGCGAGATCGGCTCCGGCATACCGGTTGGCGAGGACGTTGGGGATGCTCATAGCGATGGTCTCCTCGAGCGGTCGTCAGACGCCGGCTGCGATGTCGGTGCGGTGGTGGCTGCCGTCGATCGTGATCCGGCCGACGCCTTCGTAGGCCTTCGCCCGGGCGTCGGCCACGTCCTCGCCCACCGCGGTCACGGCGAGCACCCGCCCGCCGGCCGTGACGAGCCGGCCGTCCTCGCCGAGCGCGGTCCCCGCATGGATGACGTCGACGCCGTCCTCCTTCTCGGCGGCGAAGAGACCGTGGATCGGGTCGCCCTTGCGGGGCGTGCCCGGGTAGTCCTGGGCCGCGACCACGACAGCCACGGCGGCGCCCTCGCGCCACCTGGGCGCAGCCACCTCGTCGAGCCTGCCCTCCGCCGCCGCCAGCAGCAGGACGCCCAGCGGCGACTCGAGCAGCGACATCAGCGGCTGGGTCTCGGGGTCGCCGAACCGTGCGTTGAACTCGATCACCCGGACCCCGCGCGACGTCAGCGCCAGGCCGGCGTACAGCAGTCCCTGGAACGGCGTCCCCCGCCGGGCCATCTCTTCGACGGTCGGCTGGAGCACCCGGTCCTTGACCTCCTGGACCAGGCCGGGCGGCGCCCACGGCAGCGGCGTGTAGGCGCCCATCCCGCCGGTGTTGGGCCCGGTGTCCCCGTCGCCCACGCGCTTGAAGTCCTGCGCCGGCTGGAGGGGTACGACGGTCGAGCCGTCGGTGATCGCGAAGAGGGACACCTCGGGGCCGTCGAGGAACTCCTCGACCACCACCCGGTCGCACGACGCCGCGTGGGCCAGAGCGGCCTCGCGGTCGTCGGTGACGACGACTCCCTTGCCGGCGGCGAGCCCGTCGTCCTTCACGACGTACGGCGGGCCGAACGCGTCGAGCGCGGCGGCCGCCTCGTCGGGAGTGGTGCACACGTGTGCCATGGCCGTGGGCACGCCGGCCGCGGCCATGACCTCCTTGGCGAAGGCCTTGGAGCCCTCGAGCCGGGCGGCTTCCCTGGACGGGCCGAAGCAGGCGATCCCGCGCTCGCGGACCACGTCGGCGACACCGGCCACCAGGGGCGCCTCCGGGCCGATCACGACCAGGTCGACGCCGAGCTTCTGTGCCAGGTCGGCCACCGCGGGGCCGTCTTGCGGGTCGACGTCGTGGACCTCGGCCACACCGGCCATGCCCGGGTTGCCGGGCGCGACGTGGACCTCGGTGACGTTCGGGTCACGCGACAGGGCCAGGGCCAGGGCGTGCTCGCGTCCGCCGGTGCCGATGACGAGTGTCTTCACGGGCACCCAGCCTAGTTGTCGCGCAGGACGACGGTCTGCTCGCGACCCGGGCCGACCCCGACCGCCCAGAACGGCGCCCCGGACATCTCCTCGAGTGCGCGCACGTAGGTCTGCGCGTTCTTCGGCAGCTCGTCGAAGCTGCGGCAGTGCGAGATGTCCTCGTTCCAGCCGTCGAAGAACTCGTAGACCGGTGTCGCGTGGTGGAACTCCGACTGCGTCATCGGCATCTCGTCGTGCCGCACACCGTCCACGTCGTACGCGACGCAGACCGGGATCCGGTCCCAGGCGCCGAGGATGTCGAGCTTGGTGAGGCAGAACTCGGTCAGCCCGTTGATCCGGGCGGCATAGCGGGCGATCACCGCGTCGTACCACCCACAGCGGCGGTCGCGGCCGGTCGTGGTGCCGAACTCCGCGCCGAGGTCCCGCAGGCGGGCGCCGTCGTCGTCGAGCAGCTCGGTCGGGAACGGACCGGCGCCGACGCGGGTGGTGTAGGCCTTGATCACGCCGATGACCCGGTCGACCCGGGTCGGGCCGATGCCGGCGCCGGCGCAGACGCCGCCCGCGGTCGGGTTGCTGGAGGTGACGAACGGGTAGGTGCCGTGGTCGACGTCGAGCATCGTCGCCTGGGCGCCCTCGAAGAGCACGGTCTTGCCCTGGTCGAGCGCGTCGTTGAGCACCCGGGACGTGTCCGTGACGTAGGGCTCGAGCTGCTCGGCGTAGCTGCCGATCTCCTCGAGCACCTCCTCGACCGCGATCGCCCGGCGGTTGTACACCTTCACCAGGAGGTGGTTCTTCTGCTCCAGCGCCGCCTCGATCTTCTGGCGCAGGATCTTCTCGTCGAAGATGTCCGCGACGCGGATGCCCATCCGGTTGATCTTGTCGGCGTACGTCGGACCGATGCCGCGGCCCGTCGTACCGATCTGGTTCTTGCCCAGGAAGCGCTCGGTCACCTTGTCGATCGTCGTGTGGTACGACGTGATCAGGTGGGCGTTGCTCGAGACGAGCAGGCGGCTCGTGTCCACGCCGCGGGCGTTCAGCCCGTCGATCTCCTTGAGGAGCACCCTCGCGTCGATCACGACACCGTTCCCGAGGACCGGGGTGACGCCCGGCGTGAGGATCCCCGAAGGCAGCAGGTGGAGCGCGAACTTCTCGCCGTCGATCACGATGGTGTGACCGGCGTTGTTTCCGCCCTGGTATCTCACGCAATAATCGATGGAGGAACCGAGGTGGTCGGTCGCCTTCCCTTTACCTTCGTCGCCCCACTGGGCTCCGACGAGGACAATCGCGGGCATGGAGGACCCCTCTCGCTGGCCGATCGAGTCGTTGCGGTTCGCCCGCCGCGCGCGGTGACGGCCGGGGCATCACGGTCAGGCAACGAAGAAGCCCCGGAAGTGCAACAGCACCGGGGCTCTTGCGACGCAACGTTATCAGAGGCCTTCGGACTCGCTGTAGTGTCCGATCCGTGGACCCACTCCTTCTGATCACCAACGCCGAGGCCGGCACCGCCGACACCGAGAACGTCGAGAAGGCGCTCGCCGTGCTGCGCGGGGCCGCCGACGTCGAGGTCTGCTCGACCTCGAACCAGGGGGAGCTCGACGGCGTCCTGCACCGCCGCGGCAGCCGTCGCGTCGTCGTCGCCGGCGGTGACGGGAGCCTCCACGCCGTGGTCGCCGCCCTGCACCGCCGCCAGGAGCTGTCCGAAACCGTGCTCGGCCTGATCCCCCTCGGGACGGGCAACGACTTCGCGCGGGGTGCCGGCATCCCGCTCGAGCCGGAGGAGTCGGCGCGGCTGATCCTCAAGGGCGACGTGCGCCCCGTGGACCTGCTCGTCGACTGCGTCGGCGACATCGTGGTCAACAACGTCCACATCGGCGTGGGCGCGCAGGCCAGCCGCAAGGCCCACAAGTGGAAGGGTCGGCTCGGCCGCGCCGGATACGTCGTCGGCGCGGGTCTGGCCGCGGTCAACCCGCCCTTCGTGCGGCTCCACGTCGAGGTCGACGGCGAGGTCGTCGCGGACCTCGACCAGCCGATCCTGATGGTGGCGGTGGGCAATGGCCCGAACGTCGGCGGCGGCGCGGAGATCACGCCCGAGGCCAACCCGCAGGACGGCAAGGTCGACGTGATGGTGTCGTTCGCGGTCGGACCGGTCTCCCGCGTGGGCTACGCACTGCACTTCCGTCGCGGCGAGCACCACGAGCGGGACGACGTCGCCTACGTGCGGGGGACGACCGTCTCCGTGTCGGGGCAGCCGTTCTACTGCAGCGCGGACGGCGAGCTCTACGGGCCCGAACGCAGCCGCACCTGGCATGTCGAGGCGGGCGCGTTCTCCATGTCGCTGCCTGGCTGAGCTCGCTCCGCGGCGTGGCAGTGGCTCAGATCCAGCCCCGTCGTACCGCCTCCACACCGGCCTGGAACCGGGAGTCGACACCGAGCTCCTCCAGCATCTCCGCGACCCGCCGTCGCACCGTCCGCAGGCTCAGCCCCATCGCCCGGGCGATCTGCTCGTCCTTGACGCCCCCGGCAAGCTGGTCGAGCAGCAGGCGCCGGTCGTCGGCGCGATTCGGGCCGTCGAGCTGGCCGTCCAGTCCGGGCACCGCCACCCCGCGGTCCCACATGCTCTCGAACAGCGCGGTCAGCGCGGACACGAGCGCCTCCTGGCGAACGACGAGCCGGCGACCGGTGTTCACCGAGCCCCACCGCTCGGGCATCAGGGCCGCCGACCTGCCCATGATCGCGAGCCTGCACGGCACCGAGGCGAGGATGCGGACGTGCTCACCGGCCTCGGCGCGCAACCGTACGACGTCCGGCGCCTCCTCGAGCACTCTCGCGGGGTAGATCACCCGTGACCTCCGGCCGGCACGCACTGTCCGCCTGACCCAGTCGTCGATGTCGCGGCTGACCGGCAGCCGCCACTGGTCGGGCCGCACCCACAGCAGCTCACCGGACGAGGTCGCGCCGAGGGTGCGGATCAGCCTGACGATGTCACCGCCCTCGACGAGCTCTACCTCGACCGGCTCTGACCTCGGACCCTTGGCGGCCAGGTGGTCGGCGACCAACGACGGCAGGAAGCCCCGCAGCGCGTCGAGCTGCTCACCGACGACGTGCAAGCGGTGCGTCTCCTCGCTGATGAGCCGGCCGAGCACCTGGTCGGGCGGGTTGGCCCGGATGCCCTCGCCGTTGACGTCGACGAGTCCCGGAACCGCGAGCCGGTCGACCACCCCGCGCACCTCGTCCACCCCCAGCCCTGACATCTCGCTGAGCTCGGACTGGGTGAGGGCGTCGTTCCTGAGCAGGACGCGGTACACCTGCTCCTCGGTCGCGCCGAGCCCGAGCAGGGACAGGGGCGTGCCGGCATCCTCATCGACAACCATCCTGGCAGGATAATGCCACTGGCATGAAACGGACAGACCTTTTCTCGAGAGTCCTGGGATGATCGTGTGCAGTGAGAGACCACAGGGCCCACGGGGGACTCCAGGCCTAGGTCTGAACACGGCCGAAGCGCCGGAATCGCAGCAGGGGACGATTCCGGCGCTTCGCCCGTCTCCCGCCTTGTAAATCGGGGTTATAGCCCGTTCTCAAGCGGTATGCCGCCGCAGGACCGTCCACAACGCTTGCGAAGTACCCCAGTGGACCGCGGCCGGAGGCGAGCCCTCAGGCTGCGCCGTAGTTCCGGTTCAACGTCTCCTGGTACTCGCGGGCCAGCCGCCGACGGGTGCGACGTCGCGCCTCACCGAACAGGTCGTCCCAGATCACCCGCGAGACCCCGAACCCGAGCGACCGGAGCCAGTCCTCCCGCTTCTTCTCCGCCCAGACGATCTCCTCGACGGGCCGGTCGGCGACGCCGCCCCGCTCACGTCCGACGTACTTGACCTTGCCGTCGAACTCGAAGAGGTGGCGCCCGACGCGCAGGTCGACGAAGGCCTTGCGGGTGCCGCGGCAGACCTCGAACTGGGTCTGCGGCCGGCCGATGTCCAGCTCGAGCACGAGGAGCCGCGTCAGGGACTCGCCGATGGTCTCCGCACCGCCGTCGGAGACCGCCACGGCCGCGCGAGCTCCCGTGATGCCGGGCCAGTAGCTCATCGGCACCAGCGCACGCTCCAGGTCCTCCTGCTCCGCACCGAGCCGGAGGGCCGCGTCGCACGCCACCACACCGTCCTCGTATCCGGACTCGCGGCCGATGTCCACGGCGGTGCGGGCGAGCCCCGTGACCCGGATGCCGTCGACAACGACGATCTCGCTCTCGTCGAACGCCGCCGGATGGTGCTTGACGCCGTTCTCCGTCCGACCTCCGCGCACCCCCGGCCGGGTGACGTGGAGCAGCTCGCGCCAGCGTGGCCGGAGCGGCATCTGGAGAAGGGCTGCCGCCGACTGGTGGCTCACGACCGCCTGATGCCTGAGCGCGCGGTGCATCGCTCTCACCGTGAGGGTGTAGCGGTCGTCCTCTCCCAAGGCGTCCCACACCGCCCGTTCGGCGTACACGCCTCTTCGGAGCGTCACCCACGCACCGCCGTGGCCGGTCAACGTCTTCAGCTCGCGCTCGGTGTAGCCACACTCGACGGCATCGCGCCTGGTGAAGACGCCGCCGTGTCGCGCTGCCCTTGCGGCCAGTCCTGATCTCATGGATGGCAGAGTCGACCCCGGCTGCCGTGAGGAAGTACCCCGCCATCCGCCACTGTGGAAAGAACGCCACGGTTCGTACCCTGTGCACGGTCCGACCGGATGCGCCCGCGGCAACTTCGCGAGTGTTGTGGACCGTTGTGCGGCGGCGCACCGCTTGAGAACGGGCTGTAACCCCGATTTACATGCAGTGGTGGGCGGTCAGCCGTTGCCGAGCAGCTCGTTGAAGGCGGTCGGGCTGGAGTCTCTCAGGAACTCGGCGCAGCGGGCCTGCTCGGGCGTCTCCCCGATCCGCCCTGCGGCGAGGGACAGCGCGGCCAGCGCGCGCAGGAACCCGCGGTTCGGCTCGTGCTCCCACGGCACCGGGCCGTGCCCCTTCCAGCCGTTACGGCGCAGCAGGTCCAGGCTCCGGTGATAGCCCACCCGGGCATAGGCGTACGCCGTGACGTCGTCCACGTCGCTCGACAGCGCACCCTCGGCGAGCGTCGCCCAGGCGACAGGTGACTCGGGGTGTGTCCGCACCACGTCGAGGGCTGCTCTGCCGTCCGCGAGCTCCTGCGCCGCGGGGTCCTCGGGAAGGTGCGTGGGGGGAGGTCCTGCCATCAGGTCGTTGAACGTCATGCCGGCCATTGTGCCCGCGACACCTTCAGGTCGCGGGCCGGGGCTCCGGCCGGGTGTCCCCTCAGGCTCCCTAAGGCACCGCAACGCACCGACCCGGACAGATAGGGCTGTTGCCCGATGTCCGGCCATGGGCCTTAGCAGCAGTGTGGAGTCAGGAGATCAACTCGAGGAGCACACACATGCACGCCCTTCCGCTCTACTACCTCGCCCGGCTTCGCAGCGACGAGATCGACCGCGTGGCACGGCAGTCCGCCCGGTGGGTCGAGCCACAGGGGTCGGAGCTCACCGACGTACCGGACCAACACCGGCGCTGGCGCGTCCGCTGGAACCGGATGCCGCATCCTGCGCTGTAGCCCGGCTGGCCTGGCAAGCGTTATGGACCGTTCTCGAGCGGCGTACCACTTGAGAACGGTCCATAACCCCGATTTACAGCCGGGTCAGGCCGAGAGCGTGTGACCGGTGCTGCGAAGGTTCTCGCAGGCCTGGACGATCCGTGCGGCCATGCCGGCCTCGGCGGCCTTGCCCCACGCGCGGGGGTCGTACTGCTTCTTGTTGCCGACCTCGCCGTCGATCTTCAGGACGCCGTCGTAGTGCGTGAACATGTGCGCCGCGACCTGCCGCGTGAAGGCGTACTGCGTGTCGGTGTCGACGTTCATCTTCACCACGCCGTAGTCGACGGCCGCGGCGATCTCCTCGGGCAGCGAGCCGGAGCCACCGTGGAAGACCAGGTCGAACGGCTTGGAGCCGGACTCGAGCCCCAGCTTCTCCACGACCGCCTCCTGGGCGTGCATCAGGATCTCCGGGCGGAGCTTCACGTGACCCGGCTTGTACGCGCCGTGCACGTTGCCGAACGTCAGCGCGGCCATGTAGCGGCCCTTCTCACCAGTGCCGAGTGCCTCGACCGTGGCGAGCGCGTCCTCGGGGGTGGTGTAGAGCTTCTCGTTGATCTCGCCGACGATCCCGTCCTCCTCACCGCCGACGACACCGACCTCGATCTCGAGGATGATCTTGGCCGCGGCAGCCTTCTCGAGGAGCTCCTGCGCGATCTGGAGGTTCTCGTCGAGAGGTACGGCGGACCCGTCCCACATGTGCGACTGGAAGAGCGGGTTCTTGCCGTTCTTGACCCGCTCGATGGAGATGTCGAGCAGCGGGCGGACGAAGCCGTCGAGCTTGTCCTTGGGGCAGTGGTCGGTGTGCAGCGCGATGTTCACCGGGTAGTTCTTCGCCACCTCTTCGGCGTACGACGCGAAGGCGACGGAGCCGGACACCATGTTCTTGATGTTCGGGCCCGAGAGGTAGTCGGCGCCGCCGGTCGAGATCTGGATGATGCCGTCGCTCCCGGCTTCCGAGAAGCCCTGGAGGGCGGCGTTCAAGGTCTGCGAGGACGTCACGTTGATCGCGGGGTAGGCGAAGGCGTTGCTCTTCGCCTTGTCGAGCATCTCGGCGTAGACCTCGGGGGTCGCGATAGGCATCGGCTGGTCTCCTGTGTAGAAGCGGCTTGTCACTCTCGTCGGGCACCGGCGAGGCCGCGCGGTGTCGGCTCACTGCCACTCTAGAAGCCCCCCTTCGCCGAACGCGAGCCGAACCCGTTATTCGGGACCTTGGTCGGGAGCTCGGTCCACCGTCCCGTTGTCGGCGTCCGCCTCACGGCCGGGAGTGCGCAGGTTGAACCTGCGGATGGCGAACCGGAACAAGCCGTAGTACACGACCGCATACCCGATCCCGATCGGGATCAGCCACAGCGGGCGCGTGGCCGTCGTGAAGTTCAGGGTGTAGTCGATGAAGCCGGCCGAGAAGCCGAAGCCGTCCTTGATCCCGAGCGCGTTCACCAGCGCCATCGACGTACCCGTCAGCACCGCATGGATCAGGTAGAGCGGCCAGGCGACGAACAGGAAGGCGAACTCGAGCGGCTCGGTCACCCCGGTGAGGAACGAGGTCAGCGCGCCGGAGAGCATGACGCCGCCGATGAGCTTGCGCTTCCCCGGCGTGGCCTCGTGGTAGATGGCCAGTGCCGCGGCCGGAAGGGCGAACATCATGATCGGGAAGAAGCCGGTCATGAAGGTCCCCGCCGTGGGGTCGCCGGCGAGGAACCTCGCGATGTCCCCCTCCACCACGTGCCCGTCCGGCGTCTCGAACCTGCCCACGCCGAACCACGGCACCGAGTTGAGCAGGTGGTGCAGGCCGAGGGGGATCAGCAGGCGGTTGGCGAACCCGTACAGGCCCGCGCCGAGGATGTCGTTCTGCACCAGCCACTCACCGAAGCCGACCAGCCCCCTGTCGAAGGCCGGGTAGGCGAAGGAGAGCACGACGCCCAGCAGCAGGGCCACGTTCGCGGTGACGATGGGGACGAACCGGCGTCCCCCGAAGAACGCGAGGTACGGCGGCAGCTTGATCCGGTAGTACCGCTGCCACAGCAGGGCGGCGGCGATGCCGATCAGGATCCCGCCGAACACGCCGTAGTCGATCGGGTCGTGCCCCTCGGGCAGGACGTACGGCGACATCGCGTCCGTCACGCCGTCGAAGACGAGGTACCCGACGACCGCGGCGAGGGCGGTGGACCCGTCCGACTTCCGGGCGAAGCCGACGGCCACGCCGACCGCGAACAGCAGGCCGAGGTTCAGGAAGAGGGTGCCGCCGGCGGCCTCGAGGACGTCCGCGACGGGCTCGAGCCAGGACCACCGCGACGCGAGCGCGAGCCCGGTGTCCCCGGCCCCGAGCATGTCCGGCTGCCCGAGCCGGAACAGCAGGGCAGCCACCGGCAGCGCGGCGATCGGCAGCATGAGGCTCCGGCCGAGCCTCTGCAGCACGCCGAGGCCCGATCTCCGGGCACTGCTGTTGCGCGACGACGTGCCGTTCGTCGCGTCAGCGGTGCTCATTGATCTCCTTCCGCGTGGGGGCACTGACTGTGGCGACGAGGCACGTCACAGCCACCTGTGACGGCCTCGTCCGAACCGATGCTTCTTCTTCTACCCCACGACGGGTGGTTAGATGCAGGAATGAGCCAAGCAGAGCAGATCCTCGCCGGTCTCGGCGGCAAGGAGAACATTGTCGAGGTCGAGGCCTGCATCACGCGACTGCGGACCGAGCTCACCGACACGTCTCTGATTGACGAGACCGCTCTCAAGGCCGCTGGAGCGCACGGGGTGATGCGTGCCGGGTCCGTGGTTCAGGTGGTGGTCGGTCCGGGTGCGGACACGTTGGCGAGCGATATCGAGGACCTGATCTGATGCTTCAGGTGTGGTCGCCAGTGGCAGGCAGCAGCCTGGCAGTCAGCGACCTTCCGGACCCGGTGTTCTCCAAGGGTCTGGTCGGGCCGGGGAGGGCGATCAGTCCCCTTCCCGGAAAGCAGTGTGCGCTGGCGCCGGTCAGCGGCAAGCTCGTCAAGGTGCACCCGCACGCGTTCGTCATCCTCACCGGCGGCGGGCACGGCGTCCTCGTGCACCTGGGGGTGGACACGGTCCGTATGCAGGGCGCCGGCTTCGAGCTGCACGCCGGCGAGAACGACGAGGTGACCGCCGGCGACGAGATCGTCACCTGGAACCCGGCAGAGGTAGAGGAGGCCGGCTACTCGCCCCTGTGCGCGGTGGTCGTGCTCGACTGCACCCCCGACGTCATCGAGCACCACACGGGGAACGGCCAGGTCGAGGCGAAGCAGCTGCTCTTCGAGGTGGACGTCGACGACTGCTAGCCGCGCCAGGAGTGGTCCGCGCCGAGATCGGCGTGCTGGCGGATCCAGGTATGCATCGCGATCGCCGCGGCCGCCGACGCGTTGATCGAGCGCGTCGAGCCGAACTGCGCGATCGAGAAGGTGCCGTCGCAGGCCTCCCGCGCCTGGTCCGAGAGGCCCGGCCCCTCCTGGCCGAAGAGCAACGCGCAGCGCCGCGGCAGCTCGATGCTCTCGATCGGCGTCGAGCCGGGGAGGTTGTCGACACCGAGCAGGGTGACCCCGTGCTCGTGCAGGTACGCCGCGAGGTCCTCGGCGGTCTCGTGGTGGCGGATGTGCTGGTAGCGGTCGGTGACCATCGCGCCCCGCCGGTTCCAGCGCTTCCGGCCGACGATGTGCACCTCCCTGGCGAGGAAGGCGTTGGCGGTGCGCACGATCGTGCCGATGTTGAAGTCGTGCTGCCAGTTCTCGATGCCGACGTGGAAGTCGTGTCGTCGGGTATCGAGGTCCGCGACGATCGCGTCCATCCTCCAGTAGCGGTACCGGTCCACGACGTTCCGTCGGTCTCCGTCGGCGAGCAGCTGCTCGTCGTACTGCTCCCCCGCCGGCAACGGCCCCTCCCAGGGCCCCACGCCGACCTCGGCCGGTCCGTACGGCATCGGGTCGTACGGCGCCCGGCGCCCGGTGTCCTCGCTGTGGTGCACGCGTCGATGCTAGGCCAGGGTCCGGGAGCGCCCTTCCCCGGCGGTTAGGCTGTGGCGTGTGACTCTCCTTGCGCCGACGCTGGTCAACCTGCAGCTCCTGGGCATCGACTGGCTCGACCCGGAGAAGCTCCTGAACGCGATGGGCCCCTACATGTTCTGGGGACTGCTGTTCATCATCTTCGCCGAGTGCGGCCTGTTCGCGCTGCTGCCGGGCGACTCGCTCCTCTTCGTCGGCGGCCTGTTCATCGCCAGCGACGTGATCTCCGTGAACATCTGGCTGGCGTGCCTGATGATCTCGGTGGCCGCTTGGCTCGGGAACGTGGTCGGCTACGGCATCGGCCGCAAGGTCGGCCCGGCGTTGTTCAGCAAGCCCGACGCCCGGTTCTTCAAGCAGGAGTACGTCGACAAGACGTACGCGTTCTTCGACAGGTACGGCAACCGGGCCATCGTGATGGCCCGGTTCGTCCCGATCGTGCGCACCTTCATCACCATGGCGGCCGGGGTCGGCCGGATGTCGTTCACCCGGTTCGCGACCTACTCCGCGCTGGGGGCGGTGATCTGGGGCACCGGGATCACGCTGCTCGGGTACCAGCTCGGCGACTTCACGCTGATCAAGGAGAACATCGACCTGATCGCCGTGCTCATCGTCGTGCTGTCGGTCATCCCGATGGTCGTCGAGTACATGCGTGAGCGTTCGCGTCGCCGTGACCCGCTCTACGACGAGCCTCAGGAACGCGCGCGCGTCGAGCGCGAGGACATCCGCGGCGAGGACGCCTGAGCCGACCACCCGCGACGCGCAAGAAGGGCCTCCCACGACGGGGAGGCCCTTCTTGTCTCGTCCGGCACGGTGACCGCGACAGGTCAGTCGCCCTGCCCGACCTCGTTACGGGTCGATCACGATGGTGCAGGTGATGGTCCTCGGCGACGGGTCGATCGCGATGTCCTCGTGGGTCACCGTGTCGTCCCAACCGGAGGCCGTCGTGGAGTCAGGCGTCGTACCCGTGTTGTCACAGACGATCGAGGTCGCACTGGTCTCGCCCGACCCGCCGTCACGGAAGTTCACCTGGATGTCCGCGGTCGGCGCGTTCGTGAACGTCACCACTCCGGTTCCGCTGGGCTCGTTGTCGGTGCAGTTGGTCCCGGTGACCACGGTGACCTTCAGGTCTTCCTGGGACGCGGTTTCCACCGACTTTTCCTCGACTGCAGGTGGTACAGCCAACTCAGCTCACATCGGTACGACAGCCATGAGTGAGGACATCCGTGGCGACGAGGCCTGAGCCGACCCGTCAGAAGACTTTGGGCCGACCCGTCAAGAGTGGTCCGGAAATCGCGGTGTGTCGCGCACTGAATGACGGGTCGCGACGGTCAGGACGAGTCCCGTCAGAAGGCCGCGATCGAGGACGGCGCCCGCTCGGCGCGTGCCAGTGCCGTCACGACAGCGGACTGGCCGTGCCGGCGTACCGCCAGGGCGGTCAGCAGTCGCAGGACGGGGGCGAGCGCCTCGTCGGGCAGCGTGGGCGGCTCGACGCCGACGCTGGCCGCGAGGTCGTCGGAGTGCACGGTCAACTCCATCATCCGGGTGACCAGGAAGTCCTCGAGCGTGAGCGACCAGCCCTGCCAGGGGATGCACACGACGGCAGGCGGGTCGGAGCCGAGCAGCTCCCGCACGTCGGAGAGCGCCTCGGCCAGCCGGTCCACCAACGCGGCGTGACCGGGCTCGGCGCTGCTCGCCGCTCCATCCCTGATCGAGACGTTGGCCTCGTCGTCGAGGTCGGCCTCGACCCAGGCGGCCCGGTGGTAGTGCTCGAGGAGCGGGATCGGGTCGCCCTCGGGCTGACCGGCCGCGACGATCTCACGTGTGGAGAACACCTGGCCCGCCAGGTGGGAGGCGAGCGCGCCGACCGACATCTTGGGAAGCGCACTCGGCTCCTCCCATCGGGCGGCGACCGACGGGTCCTGGATCAGGCCGAGTGCGGACTCGGCGAGCTCGAGGTATGCGGCGTCGTGACTGACCACGATGACCCTCCTGGGGCTCGGGTGACCCGTCGATCGGTGCGCGACACGCCGCGAAATCCGGGCCACAACTGACGGATCGGCGTTCAGAGGCCGAGGTCGTCGGACCCGATGGCGAAGCGGTAGTCGACACCCTCGGCCTCGACCTTCTCCTTCGCCCCGGTGGCCCGGTCCACGATCACCGCGACCCCGACCACCTCGGCGCCGGCCTCACGCAGTGCCTGGACGGCGGTCAGCACGGACCCGCCGGTGGTGCAGGTGTCCTCGACCGCGAGCACCCGCCGCCCCTTCACGTCCGGTCCCTCGATGCGGCGCTGGAGTCCGTGGGTCTTCTCCGCCTTGCGCACCACGAACGCGTCGAGCTCGCGGCCCTCCACGGCGGCGGCGTGCAGCATCGACATGGCGACCGGGTCCGCGCCCAGGGTCAGTCCGCCGACGGCGTCGTACTCCCAGTCCTTGGTCAGCTCGAGCATCACCCGACCGATGTGCGGTGCCGCCTGCGCGTCGAGGGTGACCCGGCGCAGGTCGACGTAGTAGTCGGCCTCCTTGCCGGACGAGAGGGTGACCTTGCCGTGTACGACGGCCTTGGTCTTGATCTGCTCGAGGAGTGCGCCGCGGTCGCTCATGCACGCCACCCTAGCCGCCGACTTGGCAAGGTCACTTGGGGTCGGTGCGGACGAGATGGCCGAAGGCGATCATCCGGTTGTCGGTGTGGAAGAGCTCCGAGCAGGTGGTCAACGTGATGAGTCTCTGCCCGGGCTTCTGCTCAGGTTGCACGCCACCGTCGCGGGGGTTGCTGGGCACCGGGTCGGTCACCCAGATCTCGTGGAAGGTGACGACCAGGTCGTTCGGGTCCGTGTCCAGCTCGATAGGTGTAGACCGCGTCGCGCGTCTCGACGAGCACCTCGTCGCCGGGCGCGAGCGAGGGCATGTCACGCAGCGGTTCCCCGTGGGTGACCCGGTGAGCGGCGAGCGCGTAGTTGCCCTTCTCCCCCGGGTCCGCGGTTCCCGGGAAGTGGCCGTACCCGGACGCCAGCTCGTCGTCCCCGACCCCTTCGAGCACCGGGACCACGTAGTCGTCGCCGAGGGCCGGGATCCGGATCAGCGCCGTCGCGTCGGCAAGCCTGGCCGACTGCTTCGGCGCCCGAGCGTTCCCGGCGCCCTGCCCCTGCGCACCGAGGGCCCACTGCTCCTGCAGGTCGGCGGTGATGCGCTCCTGTGTCTGGCGCGAGACGTAGTTGGTGCCGAAGAACTGCCAGCCCACGTAGCCGAGCATCCCAAGACCCCCGAGCACCAGCACCATTCCGGCGTAGAAGGTGAAGCCACGGGGACGAAGACGACGCACGTGCCGACCCCTGCGCCTCTTGGTCCGACTCATATCCGTCATTGTCGCCCATTACAGTCGCGGTATGGCAGCGAACCTCCCAGACCCCCGGATGGCGAAGCGGCTACAGGGCATTCCGGAGACGATCTTCACCCAGATGTCCGCCCTCGCCGTCTCCACAGGAGCGCTGAACCTCGGGCAGGGCTTCCCGGACCGGGACGGCCCGGCCTCGGTCGTCGAGGCGGCGGTCACGGCACTCCGGCAGGGCCGGAACCAGTACGCGCCCGGGCCGGGGGTGCCCGAGCTGCGTCGTGCCATCGCGACGCACCAGGCGGTGCACTACGGGATCGAGCTCGACCCGTCGTCGCAGGTCATCGTCACGACCGGGGCGACCGAAGGCATCTCCGCCGCGATCCTGGCGCTCCTCGACCCGGGCGACGAGATCGTGGTGCTCGAGCCGTACTACGACTCCTACGTCGCCTGCATCCAGATGGCCGGCGGAGTACGACGGCCCGTCACGCTGAGGTCCCCGGACTTCCGGCTGGACGTGGATGCCCTGCGCGAAGCGGTGACCGCGCGGACCAAGGCGATGCTGGTCAACTCACCGCACAACCCGACCGGCGCGGTGCTCGACCGGTCCGAGCTCGAGGCCGTCGCGGCGGTCGCGGTCGAGCACGACCTGGTGGTGATCACCGACGAGGTGTACGAGCACCTCGTCTACGACGACCGCGAGCACATCCCGCTGTGCACGCTGCCGGGTATGTGGGACCGGACCGTCAGCATCTCCAGCGCCGGCAAGAGCTTCTCGTTCACGGGCTGGAAGATCGGCTGGGTCACCGGTCCGGCGCCGCTGGTCCGCGCGGTCGAGTCGGCCAAGCAGTGGCTCACGTTCAGCTCCGGAGCCCCGCTCCAGCCCGCGATCGCCCACGCCCTGACCGAGGAGGCCGGCTACTACGACGACCTGCGCCGGGAGCTCCAGACCAAGCGGGACCTCCTCTGCGAAGGGCTCGCCGGCCTGGACATGGAGGTGTACCGCCCTGAGGGCACCTACTTCGTCACCACGGACGTGAGCCGCTACGGCTACGGCAGCGGGCTGGAGTTCTGCCTGGCCCTACCCGAGAAGGCCGGCGTCGTGGCCATCCCCTCCCAGGCGTTCTACGACGACCACGAGGAGGGGCTGCACAAGGTGCGCTGGGCTTTCTGCAAGGAGACCCACGTGCTCGAGGAGGGCATCCGCCGCCTCACGTCCGCGGACCTCCACGCCTGACGCGGGTCGGCACCGCCCGCCCCGGTGGTCACCAGACGTTCTTCGGAGGCTCCTTCTCATCGCCGGGCCTCTGGCCGTACTGACCCGACTGCTCCCCCTGCTGGCCGTGGGGCGGCTGTCCCTGCTGCTGGCCGTGGGGCGGCTGCCCCTGCTGCTGGCCGTAGGGCGGCTGCCCCTGCTGCTGGCCGCGCCCCGTCTCGCCCTGACCGCCGTACTGGCCGGGATGCGGAGGCTGGCCGTACGGCTGCTGGCCGTATCCGGTTCCAGGCCCGCCGTACGGCTGCTGGCCGTACTGCTGGCCGTACTGCTGGGGGTAGGAGGGGTACGGCGGGTAGCCGCCGCCCTTGCGGGAGTACCACTCGTTCGCACCGCCGAGGAACAGCAGCGCGATCACCGCGCCGGCGCCCACCGTGTGCACGATGCTCACCGGCAGCATGAACACACTGATCAGCACCACGACCGCCGAAGAGACCACCAGCGTGATCCGGGCCCAGTTCGCGCGCCGATAGGCGAACCACGCGAGGACCATCGCGACCGGTCCCCAGAACAGCACGAATGCGGTCATCACCCAGAGTCCGACGATCACGTCGTCCGCGGACACGTTCAGCTGCTGGAAGTCCGGCTCCTGCTGCAGCGCCGTCGACGAACTGGTCCCGGGCCACGGCCATGAAGAAGGCGATCACCAGGAAGCCGAGGATCGTGAGCCCGGAGATGGCCCAGGTCACCCAGGCCGCCGCGGTGACGGTGCCGGGCCGCTTGTTCGGGTCACGCGGCGTGGAGTAGCCGGAGTATCCGGGGTAGCCGGGGTACTGCTGCGGCTGCTGACCGTACGCCGGCGGAGCCCATGCCTGGCCCTGTGGCTGCTGTCCGTAGGCGGGAGGGTAGGGCTGCTGGGGTGACTGGCCAGTGGGCTGCTGGGCCGGCTGCTGCGGATATGCGCCAGGCTGGCCGTACTGCCCGCCTGGGTGCGAGCCACCCTGGCCGGGGTACCCACCAGGTTGGCCGGACTGCTGACCGGACTGCTGACCCGGCTGCTGACCCGACTGCTCCGAGCTGCCGAAGCCCTGCGTCGGAGGCGGGACCGGCCGGTCCGAGGAGGCGTCGGGCACCCGCGGCCACCGGTCGTCTCCGGTGCCCTCGTGCGGAGGGTTCTCACCGCTGGGCGGGTGGTTCTCAGACGACACGTGCAAGCCTCTCTGATCCTGGCGCGATGGAGGGGTGACGGTTCCGGAGAACCAGTCACGGGCGGGTTTGGTCCACATCATCATCGCCGCGAACCCGATCAGGACGGGCAGGAACCCGCCCGAAACGGGGGCCGTGACCATGATCGCCACCGCGGCGATCGTATAGCCGACACGAGCCGCCTTGTGGCGCTGGAGCACGTAGATGGCGAGCACCATCGCCGCCGCGGCGGCCGCGCCGTTGAAGAGCATGAGCACCCGGAGCAGCTCGACCACCTGCGCGGCCTCGAGCCCCAGGCCGTTGCCCGGGGGCGTCGACAGGAACTCGTCGATCGTGTCGCGCATCTCGACCGACCTGAGGGTGGACATCGCGTCGAACAGGGTCAGGACGAGCAACGCGGAGCCGATCGCGGCGACCCAGCCTGCCATCGTTACCTGGCTGGGGCGGGGACCGGTCTTCGGTTCACTCATGGCCACATTGCATCATGCGGCCCAAGCGGCTTGCGGCGGGCGTCATCCGGTGACACCCGACACGTGGCGCTGCTGCCGTGGTGCACATCCGCATCACGCAGCCGGCGGCATGGCCTGAAGGGTGAGGCCCTCGCCCTTCTCGTCGACGTCGACCACGACCTCGCTGCCGTCGAGAACCTCCCCGGACAGCAGGAGCCGTGCCAGGGCGTCGCCGATGGCGCTCTGCACGAGCCTGCGCAGCGGACGGGCGCCGTACGCCGGGTCGTAGCCGGTCCTGCTGAGCCATCCGTGGGCGGCCTCGGTCACGGTGATGCGGATCCGGCGTGGAGCAAGTCGGCGGTTCAGCTCGGCGATCTGCAGGTCGACGATGTGCGACAGCTGGTCCTCGGTCAGCGCGTCGAAGACGACGATCTCGTCGAGCCGGTTGAGGAACTCCGGCTTGAACGCCTGCCGGACGACCGACATCACCGAGTCCCGCTTCTTCTCGTCGTCGATCGTCGGGTCTACGAGGTACATCGAGCCGAGGTTCGAGGTGAGGATCAGCAGCGTGTTCCGGAAGTCGACGGTGCGTCCCTGGCCGTCCGTCAGCCGGCCGTCGTCGAGCACCTGGAGCAGGATGTCGAAGACCTCGGGGTGCGCCTTCTCGACCTCGTCGAGCAGCACCACGCTGTAGGGCCGACGGCGGACCGCCTCGGTGAGCTGGCCGCCCTCCTCGTAGCCGACATAGCCGGGAGGCGCTCCCACCAGGCGCGCCACGCTGTGCTTCTCGGAGTACTCGCTCATGTCGATGCGCACGATCGCGCGCTCGTCGTCGAACAGGAAGTCCGCGAGCGACTTGGCGAGCTCGGTCTTGCCGACACCGGTCGGGCCGAGGAACAGGAACGACCCGGTGGGACGGTTCGGGTCGGAGATGCCGGCGCGCGACCGTCGTACCGCATCGGACACGGCCCTGACCGCGGACTCCTGGCCGATCAGCCGCTCGCCGATGACCTCCTCCATGCGGAGCAGCTTTGCGGTCTCGCCCTCGAGCAGGCGGCCGGTGGGGATGCCCGTCCAGGCCTCGACCACCTCGGCGACCTCCTCGGGGCCGACTGCCTCGCGCACCATCGGGTTCTCGCCCGACAACGCAGTCTCGGCTTCCTCGGCCTCTCCTATCTGCTTCTCGAGCGCCGGGATCTGGCCGTAGAGGATCTCGCTGGCCTTCGCCAGATCACCCTCACGCTGGAACCGGTCGGCCTCGCTTCGCAGCTGGTCGATCCGCTTGCGGAGCTCACCCGAACCCTCGAGTGCGGCCTTCTCTCGCTCCCAGCGCGCCTCCAGGCCGCGGAGCTCCTCCTCCCGGTCGGCCATCTCGGCGCGCAGCTTCTCGAGCCGGTCCTTCGACGCCTCGTCGCTCTCGCGCTCGAGGGCGAGCTCCTCCATCTTCATCCGGTCCACGGAGCGACGAAGCTGGTCGACCTCGACCGGGGAGGACTCGATCTCCATCCGCAGTCGCGAGGCCGCCTCGTCGACGAGGTCGATCGCCTTGTCGGGAAGCTGGCGTCCGGTGATGTAGCGGTCCGAGAGCATGGCCGCAGCCACGAGGGCCTGGTCGGTGATCTTCACGCCGTGGTGTGCTTCGTACTTCTCCTGGAGACCACGCAGGATCGCGACGGTGTCCTCGACCGAGGGCTCCCCCACGAACACCTGCTGGAACCGGCGCTCGAGGGCGGGGTCCTTCTCGATGCGCTCGCGGTACTCGTCGAGCGTGGTCGCGCCGATCATCCGCAGCTCGCCCCGGGCCAGCATCGGCTTGAGCATGTTGCCGGCGTCCATGGCGGAGTCGCCGCCCGCGCCGGCACCCACGACGGTGTGCAGCTCGTCGATGAAGGTGATGATCCGGCCCTCGGACTCCTTGATCTCCTCGAGGACCGCCTTGAGCCGCTCCTCGAACTCACCGCGGTACTTCGCGCCGGCGACCATGGCCGCGAGGTCCAGGGCAAGGACGCGCCGGCCCTTGAGGGAGTCCGGCACGTCACCGTCCACGACGCGCTGGGCGAGGCCCTCGACGACGGCGGTCTTGCCGACACCGGGCTCACCGATCAGCACCGGGTTGTTCTTGGTGCGCCGCGAGAGCACCTGCACCACGCGGCGGATCTCCGCGTCACGGCCGATGACCGGGTCGAGCTTGCCCTCCTGGGCAGCGTCGGTGAGGTCGACGGCGTACTTCTCGAGCGCCTGGTAGGTCGCCTCCGGGTCCTGGTTGGTCACCCGGCGGTTGCCCCGGACGCTGGAGAGCGCGGCACGCAGCGCGTCGGGGGTGGCACCGGCCCCGACGAGGGCCTTCTGCACCGGCGACTCGACGGTCGCGGCGGCGATCAGCAGGTGCTCGGTCGAGACGTAGTCGTCCTTCATCTCGGCCGCGACGTCGCCGGCCTTGGACAGGATCTGCAGGGCGGCACGGGAGTACGACGGCGCGCCGACCGTCGAACCGGAGGCGGCAGGGAGCTTCTTCAGCTCGGCCTCGACGCCCGCGATGACCTGCGTCGGCTGCACGCCGGCGGCTTCGAACAGCGGACGCGCGATGCCCTCGGGCTGCGCCAGGAGGGCTGCGAGCAGGTGCACGGCCTCGACCTGCGGATGTCCGGCGGCGGCGGAGCTCTGGATGGCCTGGTTGATGGCCTCCTGGCTCCGGGTGGTGAGCTTCGAAGCGTCCATGGTGGTGCCTCCTTACAGCCGGCCCCTGCGCCAGACGGTCACGGCCTGTCCCACGGGCCTGATCGCGGGGAGGTTCTGGTTTCGTGCCTTCTCGAGGTTGTTCTGCAGCGCGAACTGCGTGGCGGTCAGCTCCTCCTCGAGCTCCGCGACGCGCAGGCGAAGCGCGGTGACCTGGTTCTCGAGCTCGAGGATCCGCTTGACGCCCTCGAGCCCGATGCCCGTAGCGGTGAGCTCGGCGACCTCGCGGAGCAGCTCGATGTCCCGCCAGGAGTAGCGGCGCCCGCCTCCGCCGGACCGTCCTGGCTTCACCAGGCCGATCCGGTCGTAGGCGCGCAGGGTCTGCGGGTGCAGCCCGGTGAGCTCGGCCGCCACGCTGATGACGTAGACCGGGATGTCCGGACCGGGTGCGCCGGGCAGCCGCGGGGTGGTGCTCATCGCCCACCTCCGTCGAAGAGGTTGGCGCGGAGGTCACTGCCCGCGGTCGCCTCCCGGTAGGCCAGCACGGCCTCGCCGGCCTTGTCGTTGAGGACCGCCGGGACGTGAACCTCCACCATCACCAGCAGGTTGCCCTTGTGCCCGTCCCGCTGCTGAACGCCCTTGCCGCGCACGCGGAACGTGCGGCCGTTGGGTGTCCCCGGCGGGATCTTCACCGTGACCGGCGCGCCGGTCAGCGTCGGGACCTTGATGTCCGCACCGAGCGCGGCCTCGTCGAAGGAGACAGGCACGGTGAGCGTGAGGTCGTCGCCCTTGCGCCCGAACAGCGGGTGGGGCGCCACCTTGACGCTGACGTAGAGGTCGCCCGGTGGCCCGCCCCGCTCGCCGCTCGCGCCCTTGCCGCGCAGCCGGATCCGCTGGCCGTCCTTGACCCCGGCCGGGATCCGCGCCTGGATGGTGCGCCTGGACTGTCCCCGGCCCGAGCCGTGGCAGGTGGGGCACGGGTCGTCGACGACCAGGCCGCGGCCGCGGCAGGTGGTGCACGTCTCGTTCATCGTGAAGGCGCCACCGACCGAGGCGGCCCGCATCCCCACACCCTCGCAGTCCGGGCAGACGCGCGGGACGGTTCCGGACCTGGCACCGGTCCCGGAGCAGTCGGGGCACGGGGCGTCCGAGGACAGCCTCAGGGAGACGGTGACACCCTCGATCGCGTCGGTGAAGCTGATCGTCGCGTCGGTCTCGATGTCGGCGCCCCGGCGAGGCTGGGGCCGCCGGGTGCGGCCACCGCCGCCGAACATACCGCCGAAGAGGTCGCCGAAGCCGCCGCCACCACCCTGGCCGGCGCCGCCGAACAGGTCGTTGATGTCGAACGGCTCTCCGCCGCCCCCGGGTGTGCCGCCCGTGAACGGGCCGAACCCACCGCCATAGGTGCGCAGGTCGTCGTACTGCTTGCGCTTCTCGGGGTCCCCCACCACGTCGTAGGCCTCGGCGATGGCCTTGAAGCGGTCCTCGGCGGCCTTGTCGCCGGGGTTGGAGTCGGGGTGGTTGGCGCGCGCAAGCTTGCGATACGCCTTCTTGATGTCGGCGTCGGATGCCTCCTTGCTCACGCCCAGGATCTTGTAGAAGTCCTTGTTCGCCCAGTCGGCATTCGTCATGCGCGCACCTCCCTTCCCGTGCTGGTTGTTACTGGTTGTCGCCGGCCGGCTCCGGGTCGACGACGGTCACCCGCGCGGGGCGGACGACCCGGTCGCCGATGCGGTACCCGGCGTGGACGATGTTCTGGCAGGTCGTGGTGGTCACGTCCGGCGAGTGCGAGTGCATCAGGGCCTCGTGCAGGTTCGGGTCGAACTCGTCGCCGGGCTCCCCGAACTTCTCCAGGCCCATGCCGGCCACGACCCGCTCGAGCGCGTCCGCCACCGCCTTGAACCCGCCCTCGACCTCGCCGTGCTCGCGGGCCCGGTCGATGTCGTCGAGGACCGGCAGCAGCGCCGAGAGCACCGCGAACCGGGCGTTCTCCTTGACCAGCTCGCGGTCACGGTCGACCCGCCGCTTGTAGTTGACGTACTCCGCCTGCAGACGCTGCAGGTCCCCGGTCAGCTCGACGAGGTCCCGCTGTGCCTTCGCGAGGTCGTCGGTCATCTCCTGGGGGTTCCCGCCGTCGCCCTGCCCGGCATCTTCGACCGCGGGCCCGGTGTCGCCCTCCGGCGGGGCCGCGGCGTCCGGCGCCCCGGGCCGGGGAGCCCCGTCGAAGGGGTCCCCGGCCTCAGCGGTCGAGCCCGTCATGGTCTCGTCGGTCCGGTCGCTCTGGTGGTCAGAGGTCACTTGTTCTCTTCCCCTGTGTCGGTGTCCTCGTCGACGATCTCGGCCTCGACGACGTCCTCGTCGGAGTCGCCGGTGCCCGTCGTACCGCCGGCGGCGGCCGCCTCGGACTCACCGGCGGCGTACATCGCGGCACCCATCTTCTGGCTGGACTCGCCGAGCTTGGTCATCGCCGCCTGGATGTCGCCGGCGCTGCCTTCCTCGGTGCCCTCCAGAGCCTTCTTGAGCGCCTCGACGTCGGCCTCGACCTCGGTCTTGACCTCGGCCGGGATCTTCTCGCCGTTCTCGGTCAGGAACTTCTCGGTCGTGTAGACGAGGGTCTCGGCCTGGTTGCGGGTCTCGACGGCCTCACGACGCTGGCGGTCCTCCTCGGCGTACTGCTCGGCGTCCTTGACCATCTTGTCGATGTCTTCCTTGGACAGCGCCGAGCCGCCGGTGATCGTCATCGACTGCTCGCGGCCGGTGCCACGGTCCTTGGCGGAGACGTGGACGATGCCGTTGGCGTCGATGTCGAACGTGACCTCGATCTGCGGCACACCACGCGGCGCCGGCGGCAGGCCGGTCAGCTCGAAGTTGCCGAGTGGCTGGTTCTGCGCCGCCATCTGCCGCTCGCCCTGGTAGACCTGGATCTGCACCGAGGGCTGGTTGTCGTCGGCGGTGGTGAACACCTCGGACCGCTTGGTCGGGATCGTGGTGTTGCGCTCGATGAGGCGCGTCATCACGCCGCCCTTGGTCTCGATGCCCAGCGACAGCGGGGTCACGTCGAGGAGCAGCACGTCCTTGACCTCGCCCTTGAGCACGCCGGCCTGGAGCGCGGCGCCCACGGCGACGACCTCGTCGGGGTTCACGCCCTTGTTGGGCTCCTTGCCACCGGTCAGCTCCTTGACCACGTCGACCACCGCGGGCATCCGGGTCGAGCCGCCGACGAGGATCACGTGGTCGATCTTGGAGACATCCTGGCCGGCGTCCTTGATGACCTGCTTGAAGGGCGACTTGGTGCGGTCGAGCAGGTCGGCGGTGATCCGCTGGAACTCGGAGCGGCTCAGCTTCTCCTCGAAGTGCAGCGGGCCGGACTCGGAGTGGGTGATGTAGGGCAGGTGGATCGTGGTCTCGCTGGAGGAGGAGAGCTCGATCTTGGCCTTCTCCGCCGACTCCTGCAGGCGCTGGCGGGCGATCTTGTCCGCGCCGAGGTCAACCCCGTTGCTGTCCTTGAACTTCTTCACCATCCACTCGACGATCCGGTTGTCCCAGTCGTCGCCACCGAGGTGGTTGTCACCGGAGGTGGCCTTCACCTCGACGACACCGTCGCCGATCTCGAGCAGGGAGACGTCGAACGTGCCGCCACCGAGGTCGAAGACGAGGATGGTCTGGTCGTGCTCCTTGTCGAGCCCGTAGGCCAGCGCGGCCGCGGTCGGCTCGTTGACGATGCGGGAGACGGTGAGGCCCGCGATCTCGCCAGCCTCCTTGGTGGCCTGGCGCTGGGAGTCGGAGAAGTACGCCGGAACCGTGATCACCGCGTCCGTGACGGTCTCACCGAGGTAGGCCTCGGCGTCGCGCTTGAGCTTCTGCAGCACGAAGGCCGAGATCTGCTGCGCGGTGAAGGTCTTGTCGTCGATCTGCGTCTTCCAGTCGGTGCCCATGTGACGCTTCACGGAGCGGATGGTCCGGTCGACGTTGGTGACGGCCTGACGCTTGGCCACCTCGCCGACGAGCACCTCGCCGCTCTTGGCGAAGGCCACCACGGACGGGGTCGTGCGTGCGCCTTCTGCGTTTGCGATGACGGTGGGTTCGCCACCCTCCAGGACGGACACGACGGAGTTCGTCGTACCGAGGTCGATGCCGACCGCGCGAGCCATGTGTTTACCTCCACTGATCGCCCCGCCGTCGGCGGGGGCTGCTCTTTTCCAAGTTCGGGATGAGCGCAATGGTGCGCTCGTCCGCAAGAGTCTGTCAAACAACTTGAGTCGGCTCAACTCAACTCTTGTCATACACCTCAACGCAGGCGATGTGAGGGAGATTCCCACATGGCTCCGACAAAATCGCCGGAGAGCCGGTGATCCGGGTCACAGCCCGAGCCCGGCGCCTCCGACTCAGCGCCCGGTCGCCTCCGGGACCGTCCGCTCCATGGCGGGCGCTCTCCGCCGGCACCGGCACTTAGGCTGCTTCCGTGTCGGTTTCACTGAAGTATGCCGTTGTGGAGCGCGAGCGCCGCTACCTGCTCGCGAGCCTCCCGGACGGCGTGACGAGCACGAAGCAGATCGTTGATCGGTACGTGACGGGGACTCGTCTGCGGCTGCGAGAAGTGCGGGACGACGCGGGAACCGTGGTTCGCAAGCTCGGGCACAAGGTGCGTCTCACCGAGGGGCCGGCCGCCGTCGCTTGCACGAACTTCTACTTGGACGATCAGGAATGGGCAGTCCTCGCTGACCTGCCCGCACGGCTTCTCCGCAAGACACGGCACATGGTGCATCGGGATGGGCTGGTCATTGCGATCGACGAGCACGAGGACGGCACGCTCATCGCGGAGATCGATGACGGCGATCAGCCCTCACAGCTCGTTCCCGACTGGCTCCACGTCGTGGCAGACGTGAGCGAAGACGAACGCTGGACCGGCTCCCAGCTCGCACGCTGATCACCCAGGAGTCAACCGATGCCACGCGACAGCAACATCCCCGACGCGTTCGACGTCTACACGGTCGTGGTCCTGCGACGGCCGGCCGATGCCTCGGAGATGTCGGACGAGGAGCTCGACGCGCTCCAGGCCCACCACCTTGCCTACCGCGCCGAACTGAGAAGGCAGGGCCTGGTGGTCGCGAACGGACCGTTCGACGGGCAGAGCGACCCGTCGTACCGTGGGATGTCGATCTTCGCCTGCGACCCTGACGAGGCTGCACGGCTGTCGGACGGCGACCCTTCCGTCGTGGCGGGGAGGCTCACCTACGACGTGATGGAGTGGTGGGTCCGCGCCGGCTCGCTCGCCTTCCCGCTCACCGACCTCCCGATCGGCGACCGCCGCTCGATGCCCGACGACTGACGCGTCACGAGTCGAACTGCGCAGGATGACCCACCTGCACATCAAGCATGAGAGTGCGTTGGCCTCCCCGAGGCTCGCACAGCTGAATGGGACACCCCGGTCAGACGGAGACCTGCTCCTGCCGCGGCTCCTCGACCGAAGGTACGGCGAGCCGGCCGGTGCGCAGGGCCCAGGTTTCGAACACCACCGTGGCGAACGGCGGCACCGAGCAGGCCAGGCCGACCAGGGTCGTCCAGTGCGACCAGCCGAGGGCCCGCCCGACCAGCAGCGTCAGCACCAGGTAGGCGAGGAAGATCCCGCCGTGGACCGGGCCGAAGACCTCGACCCCGAGCTCGGTCGTGCCGGCGACGTGCTTGAAGTACATCCCCGTCAGTAGTCCGACCCACGAGATCGCCTCGGCGACGGCGGCGAGCTTGAACAGGGCGACGGTGCGGTGGGAAGGCATGCGGAGAATGGTAGTCAGCGCACGTTGACCGTCACGGGGGCGGAGGCCCGACCGGTCGACGGGTCGATCACCCGGAACTGGTTCGGCCCGCCCTGGCCGGTCTCGACGTACGTCGAGAAAGAGCCGTTGTTCACCGTGGCGGAGGTCGGGAAGCTCGCCCAGGCGCCGCCCTGGAGGCGCTGCACCTGGAGGGTGGTCCCGTTCGCGCCGGGGTAACTGCCGACGAGGTTGATGCGTTGGTACGGGGACACGCTCTGCGGGCTCGCGGCAAGGGTGATCGCACGCTGGGGCTTCGGCTTCTTCGTCCGTGGCTTCTCGGGCGAGGTGGTCGCCTCGGTGGGAGCCACCGTCGGGGACTCCGGAGGCGCAACCGTCTCCTGCGGCTGCTCCGGCTCCTCGGTCTTGCTCGGCGACGGGATGTAGAGGCTGGGCTCCGGCGGCGGCGCGCTGTCGGAACCACTGAGGCCGGTGACATTGACCGCCCCCAGGGCGAGCAGGCTGATCACGCCACCAAGCAGGACCGAGACGGTGAGAAGGGCGGCCAGCCCGATCATCATCGTCCTGAACGAGTCGCTTCTTTCTTCAGCCATGAGTTACCCAAGCCTAGTGCCAGCCAAGGACCATGAACGCACCCGTGGACGGGGATGAAATCACCCAACAGCGATGGCACCGCCTGTGAAAGTGGCTAGTCTGAGGCCGCTGTGACACATCCCACACGAGATGGAGAACCGACATGGCCGCCACGGTGATGCACGCGCCATCACGTTCCGACCCGCTCGCTCCTCAGGCCGGCGACATCGTGATCGAGGGCAAGCGCGGCCTCGACACGTTCGCGAGCACGAACCTCGACTTCATCCTGCGCAGCAAGGGGATCGACACCATCGTCCTCGGCGGCTTCCTGACCAACTGCTGTGTGGAGTCGACGATGCGCAGCGGCTACGAGAACGGCTACCGCGTCCTCACCCTGACCGACTGCGTCGCGGCGACCTCGCCGGCCGAGCACGAGAACGCGATCAAGTACGACTACCCCATGTTCTCGGTCCCGCTGACCTCCCGGGAGGTCGTGGCGGCCCTGTCCTGACCGGGGTCAACGCAGGCGTACGACGGTCGGCTCGTCGGACCCGCCGCCGCGAGCCGCGCTCCTACTCCCCGCGCTCCCAGACGAGCTGCTCGATCAGCTCGCGGGAACGCCAACCCGACTTCGTGCGCACGAGCTTGTGGCGGTAGTAGCCGCCGAACTCCCACAGCACCTCGCCGCTGGTGTTCGCAGGGAACACCATGTGGTTGACGAAGTACGCCGTGACGGCCGCCGCATTGCCCTCGACGTACACCTCTTTCTGCGCGATCACGTGGTGCCGGCGCGGAAGCAGGGACAGGGTCTCGGACAGCCACCGCTTGACCTTGGGGTACTCGCCGTCGATGCCCCCGATGGCGGTGAAGTCGATGTACGCGTCCGGCGTGAAGACCTCGTTCAGCATGTGCCACTCGCCCTTGTCCATCGCCCGCGTGTAACGGGTGAGGAGGTCGTCGATCTCGATCCGGTCCGAGATCTCCTGCAGGTCGAGCATGCGTGACTCCATCAGGTCGAAGCAGGTGGTGTGGGGGCTCGCTGAGGGCGCTCCTCAACGGCTAACGGGGCGACCCGCCGTCACGTTACGGGTCGGTAGCGGTGATCTGTCAGCCAGTCTCACCAGGGGGACCGGACGACTCGGACCCTGGTCAAGAACTGGAACAAGTTCTACTCTTGGCCGCACCTACCTTCCTGCCCGCGAGGAGTGTTCCGATGCGCTTCACCTACGCCGAGGCCATGACCCGGGCGGAGTACTACCTGCCCCTGGCACAGGCCGCCGAGGCCGCCGGCTACGACACGATGACCGTCGCCGACAGCCTGGTGTACCCGAAGGAGTCGGACGCCACCTATCCCTACACCGACGACGGGAGCCGGGACTTCCTCGAGGACAAGGAGTTCATCGAGACGTTCACGCTGGTCGCGGCCATGGGCGCGGTGACGAGCAGGATCCGGTTCACGCCGTTCGTGCTGAAGCTGCCCGTGCGGCCGCCGGTCCTGGTCGCGAAGCAGGCGAGCTCGATCGCCTTCCTCACCGGGAACCGGCTCGGGCTCGGGGTCGGGCTCAGTCCCTGGCCCGAGGACTTCACCGCGATGGGCGTTCCGTGGAAGGGGCGCGGCCGGCGGATGGACGAGGCGATCGACATCGTCCGCGGCCTGACCTCCGGCGGCTGGTTCGAGTACCACGGCGAGGTGTTCGACCTGCCCGCCATGAAGATGACCCCGGTTCCGACCGAGCCGATCCCGATCCTCGTCGGCGGGCACAGCGACGCGGCCCTGCGGCGCGCCGTACGACGGGGTGACGGCTGGATGCATGCCGGTGGGGACGCGGAGGAGCTCGACGTACTCCTCGACAAGCTGGCCAAGCTGCGCGCAGCCGAGGGCGTCGCCGACAAGCCGTTCGAGATCCACGTGATCTCCATGGACGCCTACTCCCCCGACGGCATCAAACGCCTGGAGGACAAGGGCGTGACCGACGTGATCGTCGGCTTCCGGATCCCCTACGTGAAGGGCCCCGACCCCGAGCCGCTGGAGAAGAAGGTCGAGCACCTCGAGCGCTTCGCCGAGTCCGTGATCGCGAAGGTGAACCCGTGACCCACAACTACACCCAGCCGTTCACGGACGCGGTGGCCGAGGCCGAGCGGCTGGTCGGGTCCGCCTCGTTCATCCAGACCGAGCAGGACCTGCTCGAGGGCTACGACTACCTCGCCGGCAGCATCCGGGCGTCCCTGCAGATGGCGTGGGCCTTCGACCGGCAGTTCCCGTTCTTCGTCAACTCCACCAACCAGCACACCAAGATGGGGCTCGACAACCCCGACACGATCTACTACCACGCGAACATCACCGACGACGCCGAGTACGTCGTCACCGGGCGACGTGGCACGACCGCTGACCTGTCGTTCCAGGTGATGAACGGCGACTACTCGCCGGCGAGCTCCCCCGACTCGCTCACCGCGTTCGACGACCGGCAGATCTCGATCGGCGAGGACGGGCGGTTCGAGCTCCGGTTCGGCCCGGCCGTCGAGGACCCGCCGGAGAACTACTTCGCCCTCGGCCCGGGCTCGGCGATGCTCATCGTCCGCGAGGTCTTCAGCGACTGGGACACCGAGGAGCGCGGCGAGATCCACATCCAGCGCGCCGACACCGCGGGCAAGGCGCCGGGACCGCTCACCCACGACCGGATGGCGAAGAGGTACGCCGTGGCAGGGAAGATGCTCCTCGGCCGGATCAAGACCTGGTTCGCCTTTCCCGAGTGGTTCTACCTCAACGAACCGGTCAACACGCTCACCGAGCCACGCGTCACGCCGGGCGGCCTGGCCAGCCAGTACTCCTCGGCCGGCCACTACGACCTCGCGCCGGACCAGGCCATGGTCGTCACGGTGCCGGCGTCGGGCATGGCGTACCAGGGGATCCAGCTCGGCTCGATGTGGTACACCAGCCTCGACTACGTCAACCACCAGACGTCGCTGACCGCCGACCAGGCACACGTCGACCCCGACGGCATGATCCGGTTCGTGGTCAGCGAGCGCGAACCGGGTGTCGCCAACTGGCTGGAGACGCTCGGCCACACCCGCGGCTACATCCAGCTGCGCTGGCAGCGGGTGACGCGCGAGCTCATGGCGGCGGACGGCCCGGTCGTGGAGGTGGTCAAGCTCGACGAGCTGCGCGACGCGCTCCCCCACGCTGTCGACGTGACGCGGGACGAGCACGAGGCGCGGATCGCGGCCCGGCAGCGGTCCGTGGCGCGCAGGATGATCGGGTGACGGGCTGATGGGTCTCCTCGACGGCAAGGTGGTCGTGCTCTCCGGTGTCGGGCCCGGCCTCGGTCGGTCCCTCGGCGAACGCTGCGCCGACGCCGGTGCGGACCTGGTGCTCGCGGCGCGGACCGAGTCGCGGCTGGAGAAGGCGGCGGCGGTCGTCCGCGAGAAGGGCAGGCGGGCGCTCGCCGTACCCACCGACATCACCGACCACTTCGCCTGCCGCAACCTGGTCGAGCGGACGCTCGAGGAGTTCGGCCGCGCCGACGTACTCGTCCACAACGCGTTCGCGATCCCGCCGATGGAGCCGCTCACGCAGAGTGACCTGGACCCGATCCGCGCGAGCCACGAGACGAACGTGCTCGCGCCACTCCGGCTGACCACGCTGTTCGCGCCCGCCCTGGCGGAGAGCCGCGGGTCGGTGGTGATGGTGAACTCGGCGGTGGTCCACCACTCCAAGGTCGAGTTCGGGGCGTACAAGCTGGCGAAGGGCGCGCTGCTGCACATGGCGCGCTCGCTCGCGACGGAGCTCGGGCCGCGCGGGATCCGCGTGAACTCCGTCGCCCCCGGCTGGATCTACGAGAACGTGCAGAAGGCCTACTTCGACTGGCTCGCCTCCGAGCGCGGCACCACCCACCAGGAGGTGTACGACGACATCGCCGGCGCGACGGACCTGAAACGGCTGCCCCTGCCGGAGGAGGTCGCCGACGCGGTGATCTTCCTGGCGTCGGACATGGCGAGCGCGGTCACCGGTCACTGCCTCGACGTCAACTGCGGCGAGTTCCACAACTGACCCGCGGGACGTCATCCGATGTGGTCGCCAGAGCGACCACATCGGATGACGTCCGGAGAACCGGAGGAGAGATGCGCGAGAGGGACAGCGTCGGCACGTTCGACGACCTGCACGAGGCGGCGAGCCGGGTCACCGGGCTCGACGACTTCGGCGACGACGACTACCACGAGGGCCTGCGCATCCTGCTCGACGACTACGCGAACGAGGCCGGTCTCACCGGGGTCGGCAACTACATGCACCGGTCGTTCCTGCGCAGCACCCTGGTCGCGCGGCTGCTGACCGAGGCGGGGTGGAAGCAGCACCCGTCGTACGTCGACGTGACGGTCGAGCGGCCCGTCTTCGTCACGGGCCTGCCTCGCACCGGGACGACGGCGTTGCACCGGCTGCTCACCGCCGACGCGTCACACCAGGGGCTGGAGCTGTGGCTCACCGAGTTCCCGCAGCCGCGACCGCCGCGTGAGACGTGGGAGGCCGACCCGGTCTTCGTCGGCATCCAGGCGGCCTACGCCGAGCACCATGTCGAGAACCCGGAGTTCATGGGGATCCACTACATGGACGCAGCCTCGGTCGAGGAGTGCTGGCGGCTGCTGCGACAGTCGGGCAAGTCCGTCTCGCACGAGTCGCTGGCCTACGTCCCGAACTACTCCGCCTGGCTGGCGAAGCAGGACTGGACCGACGCCTACCGGCGGCACCGGAGGATCCTGCAGCTGGTCGGACTGAACGACCGGGACCGGCGGTGGGTGCTCAAGAACCCCTCGCACCTGGTCGGCCTCGACGCGATCATGGCCGTCTACCCCGACGCGCTCGTCGTGCAGACCCACCGCGACCCGTCCGTCGCGGTTGCGTCCGCCTGCTCGTTGAGCGCCGAGGCGACGCGCGGGTGGTCCACGGTGTTCGACGGCGACGTGATCGGGCGGACGCAGCTCGACCTGCTCGCCCGGTCGACGGAGCGGTTCACGGCCGAGCGCGCGAAGCACGACCCCGCGCAGTTCGTCGACGTGGAGTACGACGGGTTCGTGACCGACCCGGTCGGGACGGTCCGGTCGATCTACGCGGCGTTCGACCTGCCCTGGAGCGCGGAGGTGTCGGAGCGGGTCGGCGTACTCCATGCCGGGTCGCGGCAGGGCGGGAAGCGCCCGTCGCACCGCTACTCCCTCGCGGACTACGGCCTCACCCCCTCCGACGTCCTCTCCGCCTTTTCGCCGACCCGTCAATAGTTGACCCGAATCCGCGGCGTGTCGCGCACGGATCGACGGGTCGGCGAACGTCGGACGACGACAGTGCCGCAAACGCGCAACACGCCTCAGAGGTCTCCGGCTAGGGAAGGGGACGACCTGCGGAAGCGCACGTCGGCGGCTCCCCTCGCGAGGAACACCTCGTCCCCCAGGGACCATTCGGCAACCCGCGACACCTGGTCAGCCGGTACGGCGGGACCGAAGCCGGTCTGTTCCGGTATGGGGTACGTGGCGTGAGCATCGTGCGGCAGGACGACAGTGAACCCCCTGGCGAGGGCTTCTCTGGCTGTCGCCGCGACGCACATCTCGGATTGGACTCCCGCGATGGCCAGGCACGCTGCCTTCCGCCGACGCAACAGGTCCTCCAGGACCGTGCCCGCGAACCCGCTGTCGCTGTGTTTGCGCAGCACGACCTCACCGTCTTGCGGCGCAATCGCGAGCTCCCATCCAACGGTGCCGGACTCGTCAGGCGCGCCCTGCCTGCCGTCGTTCTGGAGATGCACGACCAGCGCATGGGCGGCGCGGGCCCGGGCCAAGAGCACATCGAGCCCCGCCAGCAGGCGCCGAGCGTCGGGCACGGCGTGCGGGCCGAACACGAAGGCACACTGGACGTCGACGACGACCAACGCGTCGGCAGGCGGCACCTCAGTCATCGTTGCGCTTCTCCGTCGAGCCCCAGGAACCGACGTACGGCCGGGAGCCCCTGCACGTCGACGTCGACGTCGTGACGGACGAGGCGTGACTGCGTCAGGACCAGGTCCTGCATCGTCGCCAGCTCACCGGGTCGCCGCTGCTGCCTCCTCCGGCCGTTGTCCTCGTAGCCCACCTTTCTGCTGACGCTCAGCGACGCAGGGTTGTCGAGCCATGCCGACGACGTCACCTCCTCGGCTTCGAGATGGTCGAAGGCGAAGGCGCAGATCGTCTGGCGCATCATCGTCCCGATCCCGCGACCCTGGTGGCTCCGAGCGAGCCATGACCCGGTCTCGCAGGTCCGGGTCACGAGGTAGTCGCTCGTGATCAGCCCTTGGACGCCCACGACCTCACCGTGCCAGCGGACGACGAAGTCCACGGTCCACCGTGCCGGCGACACCTCGGCACGCGTCCGCCAGTAGTAGGCAGCCATGTTCCGGCCCAGGTGTTCTGCCGGCGCGTCGGTCCAGGGATACGTGAACGGCATGGTCCCGGCTGGATGGATGCCCGCTCGCGCCAGCTCCACCAGGGTCGGGATGTCCTCGTCCCGCACCGGGCGCAGCTCCAGTGGTCCGGCCGTCACGCGAAGGCCGAACAGCGGCCACACCTGCTCCATACCGGCAGGCTTTCCTGGTCGACCCGTCAATTCACGCCCGACACGCCGCGATTTCCGGTCGGAAAGTGACGGGTCGGCGAAAAAGCGGGGGTCAGCGGGGGCGTACGACGACGCGGGCGCCGCGTCGCGGGACGCTGGTGATGTTGCGGACCTTCGGCACGTCCGCCCGCTCGCCTTCCGGCAGAGAGACGTCGTACGCCGAGAGCACCTCCCGCAGCACGGCCACGCCCTCCATCAGCGAGAAGCCCGCCCCGATGCACCGGCGGACACCCCCACCGAACGGGATCCAGGTGTTCGCCGTGACATGCCCTTCGAGGAACCGTTCCGGCCGGAAGACCCACGGGTCGTCGAAGTTGCTCTCGCGGCTGTGCGCGATGATGATCGACGGCCCCACGTTCGTGCCCTTCGGCAGGTCCCGGCCGCCGACCCTGGCGGGCTCCATGAGGTGGCGGACCACCATCGGGATCACCGGGTGCAGCCGCATGGACTCCTTCAGCACGGCCTCGAGGTAGTCGTGGTCGCCGTTGTCGGCCGCGGCGCGGGCCTTGTCCAGCTGGGCGGAGTCACGACCGAGCTCGTACAACGTCCACGACAGCGCGGTCGCGGTGGTCTCGTGCCCGGCGAGCAGGAGCGTGACGAGCTGGTCGCGCAGCTCGGCGTCGGAGAGCGCGTCACCGTCGTCGGACCCGACGGCCAGGAGCCGGGACAGCACGTCGGACCGCTCGTGCAGGTCCCCGGCGCGGCGGCGTTCCTCGATCTCGGCGTACATCACCTTGTCGAGCCCGCGCTGGTTGTCGACCGTCGCCTTCCACGGGCCGAACTTCTGCAGGAACGGGTACCCCCAGCCGAGCAGCACGATCGGGTTGATGTCGACGGTCTTGATCACCAGTGGCCGCAGCTCGGCGAGGCGCTGCTCGTCGGTCACACCGAAGACGACCCGGAGGATGACCTCGAGGGTGAGTGCGTTCATCCGGTCGAGGGAGCGGAACGGCCTGCCCGGCGTCCAGCGAGCCACCTCCTCCTTGGCGAGCTGGGTGACCAGCGACTCGTAGCCGCGCAGCGCCGCCCCGTTGAACGCGGGCATCAGCAGCTTGCGGGCGCGGCGGTGCTCCGAGGAGTCCTGGAGGAGCAGGGAGTGCTCGCCCATGATCGGGCCGAGGATCGCGTTCCCTTTGCCGGCATGGAAGACCTCGGGGTCACCGGCGAAGATCTCCTTGGCCTGCTCCGGCCTGGTGAAGAGCACCAGCGGCGCGGCCTTCGGCACGAGCCGGATGGTGAAGGCGTCGCCGTACTTCTTGTGCATCCACGGAATGAACTGGTGGCGGAACCGCATGAGCGCGAAGCTCTGGACCAGGCTGGGCCAGCGTGGGCCCGGCGGCAAGTCGCGCGCGGGGATCCGCGGCACTGAGCCGGCGTTGAAGGGCCGCATGCTGGTGAAGCGGTCGTCGGTGACCGTCATGGAGTCCATCACATCCCGAAGTAGAACCTGTTTTCGCATACTACGGGTATGTCACGGACCTTCGGAAGGGCTCGGGCGGGCCGATCTTCTCGGCCTTCTTCTCAAGCGTTGTGGACGGTCCTGCGGCGGCATACCGCTTGAGAACGGGCTGTAACCCCGATTTACATGAGCGGTGGGGGCTCTGCCGGTGAGGCGCCGTCCTTGCGACAAAAGGTCTGAGGTCCGGCCATTGACACTTTTGTCACAGGTCGCCACACTCACAGCCACGACGTCGCCACCCACTCCCCACCCCTTCCAGCAGATGGGACGCATGGATGAGCACGACCGACGAGCCTCTCGGCCAGATGGACGAGGACGCCAGAGTCCTCGCAGAGATGGGTTATACCCAGGAACTGCACCGGGGTATGTCTGCCTTCTCGAACTTTGCGGTGTCGTTCTCGATCATCTCGATCCTGGCCGGCTGCATCACCTCCTACGGCATCGCCCTGAGATCCGGTGGCCCGTCCACGCTCGTGCTGGGCTGGGCACTGGTCGGTGTCTTCGTCCTGTGCGTCGCCCTGGCGATGGCGGAGATCTGCTCGCGGTTCCCCACCGCCGGAGGGCTCTACTTCTGGGCCGGGCAGCTCGCCACCAAGAACAAGCGGGTGTGGGCGTGGTACGTCGGCTGGTTCAACTTCCTCGGCGAGGTCGCGGTGACCGCGGCGATCGACTTCGGCGCGGCGACGACGTGGATGGCGTTCGCCCGGCTCACGTGGGGCGTTGAGGTGACGGCCACCAACACGTTCGCGGTCTTCGCCGTGATCATCGTGTCGCACGCCCTGCTCAACCAGTTCGGGGTGAACCTGGTCAGCCTGCTGTCGAACATCTCGGCCTGGTGGCACGTGGTGGGCGTGGCGGTCATCGTCGCGGTGCTCTGGATCATGCCGGAGAACCACCAGTCGGTGGAGTGGACGTTGACCGGGTGGCACAACGAGACGGGCTGGGCGTTCGCGCCGTACGTCTTCCTCATGGGACTGCTGATGGCGCAGTACACCTACACCGGGTACGACGCGTCCGCGCACGTGGCCGAGGAGACGAAGGGCGCCCAGCTCAGCGCACCCCGCGGCATCGTGCTGAGCGTTCTCGTCTCTGTCATCGGCGGGTTCATCCTGCTCTACTCGATCACCGCGGCGATTCCCGACAAGAGCGAGGCAGGCCTGCAGGCGCTGTCCACGAGCGAGACCGGCCTGCCGCCGGCGCAGATCTTCCTCGACGCGCTGGGCAGCCCGACCATGGCGCAGTTCCTGCTCTTCATCGTGTGCGTGGCGCAGTACTTCTGCGGCATGGCGTCGGTGACGGCGAACTCGCGGATGGCCTACGCCTTCTCCCGTGACAACGCCCTGCCCGGCTCGCGGCTGTGGGCTCGGGTCAACCAGCGCACGGGCACGCCGACCAACTCGATCTGGCTGTGCGTGGTGGGCTCGATCCTGCTGGCCTCGCCGGCGCTGTTCAACACGACCGCCTACTTCGCGGTCACCTCGATCGCGGTGATCGGCCTCTACATCGCCTACGTCGTCCCGGTGTTCCTGCGCCGGCTCCACCCGGAGTTCACCGTGGGCCCGTGGAACCTCGGCAAGTGGAGCCCGCTCATCGGCTGGACCGCGGTGGTCTGGGTGGTCATCATCTGCGTGCTGTTCGTGCTCCCGCCGGTGAGCCCGGTCAACGTCGACACGTTCAACTACGCACCGCTCGCCGTGCTCGCGGTCCTGGCGTTCGCCACCGTCACCTGGTTCGTCGGTGGTCGCAAGCACTTCATGCACGGCGCCAAGGACGAGCACCTGACCAAGTCGCTCGACGAGATCCTCTGACGGATCCGGACCTTCTGACGGATCCGACCGAAAGGACACGATGGCGAACCGGGGGCAGGACACGTCCACGCAGGACCCGTCCAGGACGGCCGACCCAGACCTCGACGACGCAGACCTCGACGACGGCCTCGACGGCGCAGACCTCGACGGCGCAGGCCTGGGCGACGCGGCCCTCGGCGAGGCGGTCCTGCGCCCGGTTCGCAGCCACCACGCGTTCGAGTACTGCGTGGAGCAGCTGGCGACCGCGATCCGGCTGGGGGTGTTCCCGAACGGGAGCACCCTCCCGCCGGAGCGCGAGCTCGCCGAACGGATGGCCATCTCCCGGGCGACGCTGCGCGAGGCCATCGCGGCCCTGCGCAGCGCCGGGATGGTCGAGACCAAGCGCGGCCGCGGCGGCGGGACGGTGGTGGTGCACGAGCCACCGCCCCCCAGCGAGGCCGCGGCGGAGAGCCTCTCCTCGCGACGCACGGAGCTGCTGGACACGCTCGAGTTCCGGCGGGTGGTCGAGCCGGGAGCGTGCCACATCGCGGCCTCGCGCACCCTGACCAACCAGCAGCAGCGGTTCCTGGTCGAGGCGCTCGGGGAGGTGGCGGGCGCGAAGGACCCCGCGGCGCACCGGCAGGCCGACTCCCGGCTGCACCTCGCCATCGCCTCGCTGTCCGGGTCCCCCAAGACGTTCGCGGCGGTGACCGAGGTCCAGGGCGACCTGCACGACATGCTCCAGGCGATCCCGGTGCTGCCGGTCAACATCGACCACTCCAACGCCCAGCACCAGGCCATCGTCGAAGCCGTCCTGGGCGGCGACCCGGCGAGAGCGCGCCGGGTCATGGAGCGGCACTGCGACGACACCGCGGCACTGGTCCGCGGCCTCCTCGGGTAGCGACCGCGACCGAGAGCACCAGAAAGGAAACCCATGAGCCCTGCCCGGCGCAACGACCGGTACCTGACCCTCGACCAGCTCAAGGAGAGGATCGCCTCCGACGAGATCGACACGGTGGTCGTCGCCTTCACCGACATGCAGGGCCGGCTCCAGGGCAAGCGCCTGCACGGGAGGTACTTCGTCGACCACGTGATCGACGGAGGCACCGAGGGGTGCAACTACCTGCTGTCGGTGGACGTCGACATGAACACCGTCGACGGTTACGCCATGTCGTCGTGGGAGAAGGGGTACGGCGACATGGAGTTCGCCGCCGACTACGACACGATCCGGGTCCTGCCGCACCTCCCGGCAACCGCGATGGTCCAGTGCGACCTGGTGTGGCTCGACCACTCGCCCGTGAAGCCGTCGCCGCGCACGATCCTGCGCCGGCAGCTCGACCGCGTCCGGGACCTCGGGTACGTCGCGCTGGCGGGGACCGAGCTCGAGTTCATCGTGTTCGACGAGACCTACGAGGACGCCTGGAGCTCGGGCTACCGGGACCTGACCCCGGCCAACCAGTACAACGTCGACTACTCCATCATCGGCACCACCCGCATCGAGCCGCTCCTGCGCGACATCCGCAACACCATGTACGCCGCCGGCATGGACGTCGAGGGCGCGAAGGGCGAGTGCAACCTGGGCCAGCACGAGGTCGGCTTCCTCTACGCCGACGCGCTGGTCACCGCGGACAACCACGCGGTCTACAAGACGGCGGCCAAGGAGATCGCCTCCCAGCACGGGAGGTCGCTCACGTTCATGGCCAAGTTCAACGACCGTGAGGGAAGCTCCTGCCACATCCACCTGTCGCTGCGCGGCCAGGACGGCTCGACGGTGTTCTGGGACGACGAGGCCGGGAGCCGCTCGGCGCTCTACGACCACTTCGTCGCGGGGGTGCTCGCGACGATGGCCGACTTCACGCTGCTCCACGCCCCGAACGTGAACTCCTACAAGCGTTTCGCCGACGGCTCGTTCGCGCCCACCACCATCGCCTGGGGCAGCGACAACCGGACCTGCTCGGTGCGCCTGGTCGGCAAGGGCGCCGCCGCCCGCATGGAGAACCGGCTGCCGGGAGGGGACGTGAACCCCTATCTCGCGCTGGCTGCGATGATCGCCGGCGGGCTGCACGGGATCGAGAACGAGCTGCCCCTGGAGCCCGAGCTGGTGGGCAACGCCTACCTGTCCGACAAGCCGTCCGTGCCGCGGACGCTGCGCGAGGCGCGGGACGTCTTCGCGAGCTCCAAGGTCGCCCGCGCCACGCTCGGCGACGAGGTGGTCGACCACTACACGAACATGGCCGACGTCGAGCTGCGGGCGTTCGAGTCGAGCGTCACCGACTGGGAGCTCCGCCGCGGCTTCGAACGGTTCTGACCAACCCCCGAAAGGAAAGATGAGACCGCAACTGATGATGGGCAGCACCAGATGAGCAGTGACACCTACACCGTCCTGAACCCCGCCACCGGCGAGCCGGTCACCGAGGTCGAGCTGGCGTCGGTCGAGCAGGCCGACGCCGTCATCGAGCGCGCACAGGAGGCCTTCCCGGCCTGGCGCGACCTCGCACCCGGCGCCCGGGCGACGCTGCTGCGCCGGTTCGCCGCGGTGGTCGACGAGCACATCGACGAGCTGGCCGACCTCGAGGTCCGCAACGCCGGCCACACCCTGGGCAACGCCCGGTGGGAGGCCGGCAACGTCCGGGACGTGCTCAACTACTACTCGGCGGCTCCGGAGCGGATGTTCGGACGCCAGATCCCGGTGCCCGGCGGCGTCGACCTCACCTTCCACGAACCGCTCGGCGTGGTCGGGATCATCGTGCCGTGGAACTTCCCCATGCCGATTCTCGGCTGGGGCCTCGGACCGGCGTTGGCGGCGGGCAACACCGTCGTGCTCAAGCCGGCCGAGCTGACCCCGCTCACCGCGATCCGGCTCGGCGAGCTGGCGCTCGAGGCGGGGCTCCCCGAAGGCGTGTTCACCGTGATCCCGGGCAAGGGCTCGGTGGTCGGTGAGCGGTTCGTGACCCACCCGCTGGTGCGCAAGGTCGCCTTCACCGGGTCCACCGCGGTCGGCAAGCGGATCATGGCCGGCTGCGCGGACCAGGTGAAGCGGGTGACCCTGGAGCTCGGCGGGAAGAGCGCCAACGTGGTGTTCGCCGACGCCGACCTCGCCAAGGCGGCCGCCACCGCGCCGTACGCCGTCTTCGACAACGCCGGACAGGACTGCTGCGCGCGGTCGCGCATCCTGGTGGAGCGGCCGGCGTACGACGAGTTCCTCGGCCTGCTCGAGGAGGCCGTCAAGAACATGCTGGTGATCGACCCGGCGGACGAGGCCAGCGAGATGGGCCCGCTCATCTCCGCCCGCCAGAAGCAGGTGGTCCAGGGCTACATCGACGAGGCCGAGGTCGCGTTCACCGGCACCGCACCCGATGGGGACGGCTTCTGGGTTCCTCCCACCGTCTGCCTCACCAGCTCGCCGGAGGAGCGGGTGTGGCGCGAGGAGGTCTTCGGCCCGGTCGTGTCGGTGATGCCGTTCGACGACGAGGAGCACGCCGTCGCGCTGGCGAACGACACGGAGTACGGCCTGTCCGGCTCGGTCTACACCCGCGACCTCGGCCGGGCGCTGCGGATGTCCCGACGGATCCAGGCCGGGAACCTGAGCGTCAACTCGCACGCCGCGGTGAGGTACTGGACGCCTTTCGGCGGCTTCAAGCAGTCCGGCCTCGGGCGGGAGCTCGGCCCGGACGCCCCGAACGCGTTCACCGAGGAGAAGAACGTCTTCATCTCCGATGAGTGAGGTTTCGACTGGCTACGCAACAGGACCTAGAGAGAGGAACACCCACCCATGGCAGGACGTCTTGAAGGCAAGGTCGCCGTCGTGACCGGAGGCTGCTCCGGGATCGGGCTGGCAACCGTCCGCCGGTTCGCGGAGGAAGGCGCCAAGGTCGTGATCGGCGACGTCGACGACGCCCGCGGCAAGGAGGTCGCCGGTGAGGTCGGCGGCGCCTACGTGCACGCCGACGTCACCGACAAGGACCAGGTGGACGCGCTGTTCAGGACCACCAAGGACGCCTTCGGCTCCGTCGACATCGCGTTCAACAACGCCGGCATCTCGCCGCCGGAGGACGACTCGATCCTCGACACCGACCTCGAGGCCTGGCGCAAGGTCCAGGAGGTCAACCTGACCAGCGTCTACCTGTGCTGCAAGGCGGCGCTCCCCTACATGCTCGAGCAGGGCGGGGGCTCGATCATCAACACGGCGTCCTTCGTCGCGGTGATGGGGGCGGCGACGTCCCAGATCTCCTACTCCGCGTCCAAGGGCGGCGTCCTGTCGATGTCCCGCGAGCTCGGCGTGCAGTTCGCGCGCCAGGGGGTCCGGGTGAACGCGCTGTGCCCCGGGCCGGTGAACACCCCGCTGCTGCAGGACCTCTTCGCGAAGGACGCCGAGCGCGCCGCACGGCGGCTCGTCCACGTGCCGATGGGCCGGTTCGGCGAGCCGGAGGAGATGGCGAACGCCGTCTTGTTCCTCGCCTCCGACGAGTCGAGCTTCATCACCGCCTCGACGTTCCTGGTCGACGGCGGCATCTCCGGCGCCTACGTCACGCCGGTCTGATCCGATGCGTCCGCTCATCGGCCTGAGCACCTACCGGGAACGTGCCCGGTGGGGTGTCTGGGACATGTCCGCCGACCTCCTCCCCACGTCGTACGCGACGTCGGTGGAGGTGGTCGGCGGGATCCCGGTGCTGCTCCCGCCCCAGGCTGCCGGGGGCGCTGAGGCGGCCCGAGCCGTGGTCTCCCGGATCGACGGGCTGATCGTCTCCGGCGGCGCGGACGTGGACCCGCGGCGGTACGGCGAGGAGCCCCACCCCCGCACGGCGAGCTGGCGTGAGGACCGCGACGCCTGGGAGCTCGCCCTGCTCGACGCCGCCGAGGAGGCGGGGCTGCCGACGCTCGGCGTCTGCCGCGGCATGCAGCTGATGGCGGTCCGGGCCGGCGGGTCGCTGGACCAGCACACCCCCGACGTGGTCGGGCACGAGAACCACAACCCCGGCGGGGACGCCTTCGGCACGGTCGAGGTGGACCTCCTCGACGGGTCCTACGTGCGCTCGCTCGTCGGCGACCGGCTGGCCGTGCACTGCCACCACCACCAGTCGGTGCGCGAGCACCCCGGCTTCGTGCCCGCTGCCTACGCGGCGGACGGCACGCTCGAGGCGATGGAGCTGCCCGGCGGGGCGCAGGGCGACCGGTTCTGCGTCGCGGTGCAGTGGCATCCCGAGATGGCCGCGGACGCAGGGCTGTTCCGGGGCCTGGTGGCCGCTGCGTCCACCCGCTGAGGCCGGCCCGGCACCGCCGGAGCGACCCGCTCAACACCGCACGAGGGACGGCTCAACACCGCACGAGGGACGGCTCAACGGGTCAGTCGCTGAGGATCCCTTCGCGACGGGCCAGGGCGGCGGCCTCGGTGCGCCCGCTCGCGCCGAGCTTCGCCAGGATGTTCGAGACGTGGACGCTGACCGTCTTGGCGCTGATGAACAGCTGCCGCCCGATCTCGCTGTTGCTCCGCCCCTGCGCGACGAGGACGAGGATCTCGTGCTCACGGGGGGTCAGCGCCTCGTCCCGGCGTGACGCCTCGCCCCGGCGCCCGGCAGTGCCCGCGCCGAGCGAGCGCAGCTCCGTGAGCAGCGGCTCCGCGCGCAGCCGGTGAGCCGTGGCCCGGGCGAGGTCGGCCTGCTCGCGCGCCTCCCCGGCTCGCCCGAGGGAGCGGAGTACGGCGGCCAGCCGGGTCCGCGACCGGGCGAGCTCGAAGTCGTGCCCGAACTCCTCGAAGGCGGCCACGGTCGCCTGCCACGAAGCGAGGAGCTCCTCCTCGGCCGGGCTGTCGATGCCGCTGAGCCAGCGGAGGCGGAGGTGCTCCGACGCGACGCGGGCGTTCCAGGCAAGCCCCTCCGGCCCGATCCGCCCGTTTCGTCGCTCGGCCCTCTCCCTGGCCTCGTCCGCGATGTTGAGGAGATCCTGCCCGCGCTCCAGCATGCCGGGTCGCTCCGCGGCCCCGGAGGCAGCCGCACGGCCGGCGAGCTGCCCGAGCAGCAGAGCGCTCAGCCGGATCCGGGCCAGGAACGACGGCGACGGCACCATGCGCGTGATGCTCTCCACGACGTCGTCGTGCACCCGGACGGCACCGTCGATGTCGCCGCGGTCGCCGTACAGGTCGATGGCGGCGCCCCCGCTCGCGATGCTGATGAAGATGTCCTTGTCCCACCAGGCACGGACCCGCGGCAGTAACTCCAGCGCGTCGGCCTCGCCTCGTCCGGCCGCTACCGCCAGCCCCACAGCACCCAGGGCTGCCTCGGCCAGCGGCGGAGGCGCCTGGCCGGCGACGTCGACGATGCGCACCGCGTCGTCCCAGTCACCGGCGATGTAGGCGGTGATCGCCGCCATCAGCCGAGCGTCGAAACCGTACGGCGCCCAGGTGAGCCCCTGCTCAGCAGCTCGCGCGGACGCGGCGCGGTAGATGCGGCCGGCGTCCTCGAGGTGGGCAACCTCGAAGTGCATTCCGCCGAGCTGGTCGAGCGCCCGAAGCTCGGCGCCGACGTCGCCGTCGGCCCTGGCCTGCTCGACGATCTTCTCCAGGGAGCGCTTGGACTCCTCGGGGTTGCCGGCCCGCTCCTCCAGCTCCGCGATGGTGGTTGTCGCATCGGCCACCACCCGGGAGAGGCCGAACCGCTCGGCCATCTCCAGCGCCTGGGTGGCCCACCGCATCGCCTCGTCGTCGCGCTGCCGGTCGGAGTTCGCCCGGGCGTGGGCGTTCATCGCCTTCACCCGCAGCGCGCTCGGCTCGGACGGGATCAGGCTCAGCGCCTCGGTCGTCGCCTCGAGCGCGTTCACGGAGGTGTCGCTGAGCAGGGCGGCCATGGCGAGGTTCATCAGCAGCCGGGCGCGGTCGGTGGCCGGGGCGTCGTCCGGGAGCTGGGCGAGCTGGTCCTGCACGAGCGCCAGCGCACGGAACGGGTGACCCGCCGTCATCACCGCGTCGCTCGCCTTGCCTGTCAGGGAGACCGGGTCGACGTCGGCGAGCTCCGCGGGGCGCGACGAGCTGTCACCGAGCAGCTCCAGCGCCAGCTCGTAATGGCGCGCAGCCTCGTCCGGACCACCCACGGACATCGCGTCGTCACCGGCCTCGACGCTTGCCCTGACCGCGGTGACCCGGTCGTGCGCGGCCCGGGCGTGCCGGGCCAGCTCGGCCGCCGTGCCCCCGACCTCGTGGCTGCACAGCGCGGCGACGTACGCCGCGTGAAGGCGGGTCCGCTCGCCGGGCAGCAGGTCGTGGTAGACCGCCTCTGCGAGCAATGCATGCCGGAAGGCGTAGCCGCTGGAGCCCAGCGCCACCAGGACGTTGCTCTCGACGGCATCGCGAAGTCCCTGCTCGAGCGTCTCGGGAGCGAGGCCGGCGACCCTCTCGAGGAGCTCGTGGGACACCTGCCTGCCGGCGCACGACGCGGCCCGGACCGTCTGTCGGGCGGCGGCGTCGAGCTGGTCGAGGCGGACGAGGAGCAGGTCGGCGAGCTCGTGAGGAAGCCCGCGACCGCCGAGCTCGGTGGCCACCAGCAGCTCCTCGGCGAAGAAGGCGTTCCCCTCTGCGCGCTCGACGATCGTGTGCACGGTGCTCTCCGCGAGCGGCCCCGGGTGGATGGCGTGCACCAGGGTGCGGACGGATGCGTCGCTGAGTGGAGCGAGCTGAGACCGGTGCACACCCGGCAGCCGGCCCCACTGCGCCGCGGCCGCGCGCAGGGGGTGACGACGGTGGAGGTCGTCGGTGCGGTAGGACACGACGACCGAGACCGGCTGGGAGAACCGGCGGGTGAACAGGAAGCTGAGCAGGTCGCGGGTCGACTGGTCGGCCCAGTGGACGTCCTCGACCACCACGAGCAGCGGCGACATGGCGCCGAGCTGCTCGAAAGCAGCGTGAAGGGCCTCGAACAGCTCCGCGCGCTCGGTCGCCACGGCGTCGGCATGGCCACCACCCGCGAGCAGACGCTGCCCCGGCTGGAGGTGGCGGACCGCGGGGTGCGCCTCTCCGATGGCGGTGGCGAGGGTGGCGGACTCGGCTGTGAGCCGGCCCAGGATCTCGGAGAAGGGAAGGTACGGCAGCGCGCTGTCGCCGAAGTCGAGACAGTGGCCCACCAGCACCCGCCAACCGGCGTCCACCGCGCGGTCGCGGAGCTCCGTCAGGAGGCGGGTCTTGCCGACGCCGGCGTCACCGGCGAGCAGCACGGCCGACGCGGACGGGTCCTCGCCGATCCCGACGAGGGACGCCAGGTCGGCCAGCTCGCTGTCGCGCCCCACCAGGGGAAGCGTCGAGAAATGCTCTACGGGCACGTCCCCCATCATCCCGTCTGCCGCCGACAGTTTCAGCAGCAGCAGGGAATCAGCGCCCACCGGGCTCCCTCACGCGCTCTGGGCGCGGAGGGACCCGTGGCGGGATCTGTGTGACCCGCGTGACCGGCGGGACAGTCGGGACAGTCGGTCGCTGCGACTGCCGTTCCGGGCCGGCGCGGTGCCCCACGCGTCCTGGAGCCGGCTGCGCCGGTAGTCGATCTCGTAGCCAAGGTAGACGTCAGGTGTGTTCCACATGGGAGGGGCTCCTCGTTCAGTTCGGTTCGATGTACCGATCCTGTGTCTCTGAGGAGGCCCCGCACATCGGGAGAAGTCCTTATCCCTGAGGAGCCGGAGACCCAGGTGCCTTACAGGGGCCTTAGAGGCCTCGAGCGCCCTGGCGTCCCCGTCAGCCTGCTGCTACCGCCCGGCCACGGCTGAACACCTGGTGCACCAGCGGCACGCCGGGCCGGTAGGCCAGGTGGATGTACGACGGCGCCTCCAGGACGACGAGGTCGGCGGCGGCTCCTGGGGCGAGCCGCCCGACGTCGTCGCGGCCGAGCGCGCGTGCGCCGCCGTACGTCGCGGCGTGCAGCGCCTCGGCGGGGGTCATCCGCATCTCCCGGACGGCGAGCGCGATGCACAGCGGCATCGACGAGGTGTAGCTCGACCCCGGGTTGCAGTCGCTGGCGATCGCGACGGTGCAGCCGGCGTCGAGCAGCCGACGGGCGTCGGGGTACGGCGAGCGGGTCGAGAACTCCACACCGGGGAGCAGGGTCGCCACCGTGCCGGCCCCGGCCAGGGCCGCGACGTCCTCGTCCGACAGGTACGTGCAGTGGTCCACTGCGACGAGGCCCAGCTCGCACGCGAGCTGCACACCCGGACCGTGCCCGAGCTGGTTGGCGTGGAGCCGGCCGCCCAGACCCGCGGCTCGGCCCGCCTCGAGGACCGCCCGCGCCTGGTCCGCGTCGAACGCGCCCTTCTCGCAGAAGGCGTCGACCCATCGCGCGTGCGGCGCGCATGCCTCGAGCATCGGGCCGGTCACCAGGTCGACGTACCCGGCGGCGTCGTCGGCGTACTCCGGGGGCACCACGTGCGCGCCGAGGAACGTCGTCTCCGGCGTCGCCTGGCGGGCGATCGCGAGCGACCGGGCCTCGTCGGCGACGGTGAGGCCGTACCCGCTCTTGACCTCCACCGTGGTCGTGCCCTGCCGCCGCATCTCGCCGACCAGCCGGGCCACGTTGGCCGCGAGCTGCTCGTCGGTCGCGGCCCGGGTCGCCGCCACGGTGGTGCGGATGCCGCCGGCGGAGTAGGGCGTGCCGCTCATCCGCGCGGCGAACTCCTCGGCGCGGTCCCCGGCGAACACCAGGTGCGAGTGCGAGTCGACGAAGCCTGGGACGACCGCACGGCCGGCGACGTCGTACGCCGTGTCCGCGGTCGGCGCGGACAGCGCCTCGCCCACCCAGGCGACCTTCCCGTTCTCCACGACGACCGCGGCGTCTCGGACGATGCCGAGCGGCGAGCCGTCTCCGGCCCGTTCGTCGTTGGTGACGAGCTCGCCGATCCCGGTGACGAGCAGGCTGCTCATGCGCTCCCCCAAACCTGTCTGATCGCGTCGTCGAGCTGCAGACCGATCTCGCGTCGATCGCCCGCCGTGGCAACCAGCCTGCCGTCGACGACCACCTGCACGACGTCGGTCGCGCCGGCCGCGAACACCGCGGTCTCGGGTGACGCACCCGCGCCCGCCGTGCGGGCCGAGCACATGTCCAGGGTGACCAGGTCGGCCCGCGCGCCCACCTCGATCCGGCCCGCGTCGGCGAAGCCGAGGGACGCGTGCCCGTCGGCCGTCGCCGCGGTGAGCAGCTCGGCGGCCGACCAGGTGCCGCGCTCCAGGGAGGTGAGCCGCTCGTCGAGCTCGACGGCACGCATCTCCTCGAACGCGTCGATCAGCGCATGGCTGTCGGTGCCGACGGTGAGCCGTGACCCGGCGTCGTACAACAGGCGTGAGGGCCCGATGCCGTCGGCGAGGTCACGCTCGGTCGTGGGGCAGAAGCAGGCGTAGGTGCCGGTCTCCCCCAGCATCGTGACATCCGCCTCGGTGAGGTGCGTGGCGTGCACGACGGAGGTGCGCTCGCCGAGGACGCCGGACTCCTCCAGCACACCGGTCGGCGTCTCCCCGTAGGCCGCGAGGCACTCCCGGTTCTCCGCGATCTGCTCGGAGAGGTGCACGTGCAGCGGCGCGGCGTACCGTTCGGCCCACTCCGCGACGACGTGCATCTGGTCGCGCGGGACCGCCCGGACCGAGTGGACGGCCGCGCCGACCACGACCCCGTCGCCGGTCGGGGCAGCAGCGGCGCGCAGGGCGTCCACCCGCTCCTGCCACGCGCCGGCGTCGCCGTCGCTGAATCGGGTCTGCGCTCCTGCCGGAACCTGGCCGATTCCCGCCCCCAGGTAGCAGGTGTCGAGCAGGGTGATCCGGATCCCGGCGTCCCGTGCGGCGTGCACGAGCGCGAGCCCCATCGCGTTCGGGTCGTCGTACGCCATGCCGCCGGGCCCGTGGTGCAGGTAGTGGAACTCGCCCACGCTCGTGAAACCGGAGGCGACCATCTCCCGGTAGGTCGCCTTCGCCAGCTCGTAGTAGGTGTCGGGGGTGAGCCACTCGGCGACGGAGTACATCTGCCGGCGCCAGCTCCAGAACGTGCCCCGCTCCCGCTGGGTCCGCCCGCGCAGCGCCCGGTGGAAGGCGTGGCTGTGGCAGTTCGCCAGGCCGGGGACCGTCAGACCGGCCAGACGCTCCGCCCCCGTCGAGGGCTCCACGCCGGTCGTGACGCGCGTGAACCTGCCGTCCTCGACCTCGACCAGGACGCCGGTCACCGCGTCGGCGCGGTCGCCGAGCCAGGCATGCTCCAGCCAGTAGCTCTGGGTCCTGTCGGCGCGGGTCATGACGCCAGCCGCTCGAGCGTGGCGGCCAGCGCCTCGACACCGACGAGGCAGTCGGCCGTCTCGGCGTACTCCTCGGGCGAGTGCGAGATGCCGGTCGGGTTCCGGACGAACAGCATCGCCGTCGGGACCCCTGCCGCCGACAGGATGCCCGCGTCGTGCCCGGCCATCGTCGGGATCACCGGCCAGTCCCTGCCCTCGGGCTGGGCCGCGATCCGCCGGGCGAGGTCGGGGTCGAACCTCACCTCCGGCGAGACCGACTCGGCCGTGACCTCGGCGGTCGTGCCGTCGCGGCCGGCCCGCTCCTTGGCCAGTCGTCCGACGTCGGCCAGCAGCGCCTCGAGATGGTCCGCGGTGTCGGCGCGGGCGTCCAGCCAGGCGGTGACCCGGGAGGGGATCGCGTTGGTCCCGTTGGGTTGTACGTCGACCCGCCCGAACGTCGCGCGCTGCCCGGTGAGACGTGCCTGCTTGTTCGCGGCGAGGGCCGTCATCGCGTAGGTCAGCATCGGGTCGTGCCGGTCCTCCATCCGCGTCGTGCCCGCATGGTTGGCCTCGCCGGTGAAGTCGAAGCGGAACCTCCCGTGCGGCCAGATCGCGCTGGCCACACCGACCGGGGCCTCGCGGTGGACCAGGTCGCGGCCCTGCTCGACGTGGAGCTCCACGAAGGTGCCGACCCGGTCGAGCAGGTGCGTGGCCGGCATGCCCGCCGTACCCGGTTCCGCGTGCAGGCCGGACGCCTCGAGCGCGTCAAGGAGGAACACGCCGTCCCTGTCCCGCAGCTCCCTGGCCTGCTTCCAGGTCGTCGCGCCGGTCATCAGCCGCGAGCCCAGGCAGGCCAGGCCGAACCGGGACCCCTCCTCCTCCACGAACACCGACACCCCGATCGGGCGGCTCGGCGTGAACCCCCGGTCCCGGAGCAGGTCGACCGCCGCCAATGCGCTGACCACGCCGAGCGGTCCGTCGTACGCACCTCCGTCGAGCACCGAGTCGAGGTGGGAACCGGTCAGCACGCCCGGCACGTCGGTCGCGTTCGGGTCGGGCCGCCACCAGGCCATCAGGTTGCCGATGCGGTCGCCCTCGACCGCGAGCCCGCGCGCCCGGCACTGCTCGACGAACCAGAGCCTCGCCTCGGTCTCCGCCGGCGTGTAGGGCTGCCGGAAGTACCCACCACCCGACGCCGACCGGCCGATCGGCTCGAGGTCGCGCCACATCTGCTCAAAGGACATGATTCGCTCCATGGAGTTCCAAGACGTCGTGCTCAGACGCCGTATGGTGCGCAACTACTCTGCCGAACCCGTGGACCCCTTGGTGGTGGAACGGATACTCCGGAACGCCCTGCATGCGCCGAGTGCCGGGTTCACCCAGGGCTGGGCCTTCCTGCGGCTCGACCAGCCGGCCGACGTGGACCGCTTCTGGTCCGCCTGCACGCCTCCGGGTTCCACCGAGGCGCCGGACCGCTGGCTGCGGGGCATGCGGACCGCTCCGGTCGTGCTGGTGCCGATGTCGAACAAGTCCGCCTACCTCGGTCGCTACGCCGAGCCGGACAAGGGCTGGACCGACCGCGACGAGGCGCGCTGGCCGGTGCCGTACTGGCACATGGACACCGCGATGGCCGCGCTGCTCATGCTGCAGACCGCGGTCGACGAGGGGCTCGGCGCCTGCTTCTTCGGCATCCCGCCCGACCGGGTCGCGACGTTCCGGGCCGAGTTCGGGGTGCCGGAGGAGTACACCCCCATCGGGGCGGTCACGGTCGGGCACCGGACGTCGGACACCGGCACCCGCGGCTCGGCGGCGAAGCGGTCCCGACGCCCCGTCGACGAGGTGGTGCACCGCGGCTCCTGGTGACCGGTGGCCCCGCGCGCCGTCGCGGCTCGGCTTCACCAAGGTATGCAGGGAAACCGTCACTTCCCATGGCGTGCACGTCGTGGGAAGCGCAGGTTCGGCTGCATACCTAGATGAAACAGCAGCCCGCTGACCTCGGACGGGCCAACCGGGCAACGGACAAAACGGCGCACACTCCCCGCGTAAGATCGAGGCGGGGTGAGGCACATGAGCGACGACGAGAGACGACTCGAGGACGAGCATCGGCTGCGCCAGGCCGCGCTCACCGCCGCGACCGGTCAGCCGCCCGAACCGGACGACGCCGACGACGACGAGCCCGAAGGCGGCTCGCCGGCTCAGCGGATCGAGCAGCAGACCCTCTGGGTCGACATGCAGATCCGGCAGGCGATGGCCCGCGGCGATTTCGACAACCTGCCAGGCGCCGGCAAGCCCATCCGCGGGCTCGGCGGGACCCACGACCCCGACTGGTGGGTGAAGAGCCTCGTCGAACGCGAGCAGATCACCGGCGCGCTGCCGCCCGCGCTGGCCCTGCGACACGAGGACGCGGGGCTCGACGGGCTCCTCGACCGTGAGGCGACCGAGGACGGGGTACGTCGTACCGTCGAGGACTTCAACCGCAGGGTGGTGGACGCCCGACGGCAGCTGCTCGGGGGACCGCCCGTGGTCACGCCGACGCGCGACGTCGACCAGGAGGTGGTCGCCTGGCGTGCCCGCCGCGAGGAGCGCCGCCGAAGGCAGCGTGAGCAGCTGGAGCAGCAGCGGGCGGGCACCGGCGAGCCGCATGCCACGCGCCCGGCGACACGACCACGTCTCTGGCGCCGGCGCAAGCGCAGCCATCCCACCCAGACCCCTGACCCGTGACATCCGTCCCTCCTTCACCGTCACTGTCCACCCGCACGCCGTGAGCCCGCGGCCGGTTGGCGTCCCGGCTTTCTCAAGGTATGCAGGGAAACCGTCACTTCCCATGGCGTGCACGTCGTGGGAAGCGGAGGCTCGGCTGCATACCTTGATGAAACTCCCCCCGATCTCGAGCCGGACAGGTCAGCGCTCCTGCATCGGCACCCGGACGCCCCGCTCGCGCGCGACGGCCGCTGCCTCCTCGTAGCCGGCGTCGACGTGACGGATCACGCCCATGCCGGGGTCGTTCGTCAGCACCCGCTCGATCTTCTGGGCGGCTAGGTCGGTGCCGTCCGCGACGGTGACCTGGCCCGCGTGGATGGACCGGCCCATGCCGACTCCGCCGCCGTGGTGGATGGAGACCCACGTCGCACCGGAGGCGGTGTTGACCATCGCGTTGAGCAGCGGCCAGTCGGCGATCGCGTCGGACCCGTCGAGCATGGCCTCCGTCTCGCGGTACGGCGAGGCGACCGACCCGCAGTCGAGGTGGTCGCGCCCGATCACGATCGGCGCCTTCAGCTCGCCCGAGCGCACCATGTCGTTGAACTTGAGCCCGGCGAGGTGGCGCTCGCCGTACCCGAGCCAGCAGATCCGCGCGGGAAGCCCCTGGAAGTGGACCCGCTCGCCGGCCATGGTGATCCACTTCCGCAGCCGCTCGTTCTCGGGGAACAGCTCGAGGATCGCCCGGTCGGTGGCGGCGATGTCGGCCGGGTCGCCGGACAGCGCGGCCCACCGGAACGGTCCCTTGCCCTCGCAGAACAGCGGGCGGATGTACGCCGGCACGAAGCCGGGGAAGTCGAACGCCCGGGCGAACCCGCCCTTGCGGGCCTCGTCGCGGATGGAGTTGCCGTAGTCGAAGACCTCCGCGCCGGCGTCCATGAAGCCGACCATCGCCTCGACGTGCCTGGCCATGGAGATGCGGGCCTGCTCGGTGAGGCCGGCCGGGTCCTTGGCCCGCAGCTCGGCCCAGTCCTCGAAGGCGACACCGGACGGCAGGTAGTACAGCGGGTCGTGCGCAGACGTCTGGTCGGTCACGATGTCGATCGGCGCGCCCTTGGCTAGCAGCTCGGGGAGCATGTCGGCGGCGTTGCCGAGCACCCCCACCGACAGCGGACGCCCGGCGTCCCGCGCCTCGACGGCGAGGGTGAGCGCGTGGTCGAGGGAGTCGGCCTGTACGTCGAGATACCGGTGCTCGATCCGCCGGCTGATCCGGGACTGGTCGCACTCGATGCAGATCGCGACGCCGTCGTTCATGGTGACCGCCAGTGGCTGCGCGCCGCCCATGCCGCCGAGCCCCGCCGTGAGCGTGATCGTCCCGGCCAGGCTTCCCTTGAACTGCTTGTCGGCGACCGCCGCGAACGTCTCGAACGTGCCCTGCAGGATGCCCTGCGTGCCGATGTAGATCCACGAGCCGGCTGTCATCTGGCCGTACATCGTCAGGCCGAGCTCCTCGAGCCGCCGGAACTCCTCCCAGTTCGCCCAGTCGCCGACCAGGTTGGAGTTCGCGATCAGCACGCGCGGTGCCCACTCGTGGGTGCGCATGACGCCGACCGGCTTGCCGGACTGGACGAGCAGGGTCTCGTCGTCGGCCAGGGTGGTGAGCGCGCGGGTGATCGCGTCGTACGCCTCCCAGCTTCGCGCGGCCTTGCCGGTGCCGCCGTACACGACGAGCTCCTCGGGGCGCTCGGCCACCTCGGGGTCGAGGTTGTTCATCAGCATCCGCAGCGGCGCCTCGGTCTGCCAGCTGCGCGCGGTCAGGTCGGTGCCACGGGCAGCGCGGACCGGTCGAGCGCCGCCTGCCCCTTGGTCTCCATGGCTCATCGGAGCTCTCCAATCGTGTTCTCGACGGCGGCCACGATGGCGCCGGAACGCACCAGCTCGACGGCCTGCTCGATCTCGGGGCTCAGGTGCCGGTCCGGGCCGGGGCCCTGGACTGACTCGCGGAGCAGGGCGAGCGCGGCACCCGTGGCGGGCGACGGCTTCAGGGGGGCGCGCAGGTCCAGCGCCCGCGCCGCGGTCAGCAGCTCGACGGCGACGACCCGGGTGAGCCCGTCGACGGAACGGCGCAGCTTGCGGGCGGCGGACCAGCCCATCGAGACGTGGTCCTCCTGCATGGCGCTCGACGGGATGGAGTCGACGCTCGCGGGCGCGGCGAGCCGCTTCATCTCCGAGACGATCGCGGCCTGGGTGTACTGCGCGATCATGTGGCCCGAGTCGACGCCGGGGTCGTCTGCGAGGAACGGCGGCAGGCCGTGGCTCCGGGCCTTGTCGAGGAACCGGTCGGTGCGCCGCTCGGAGATCGAGGCAACGTCGGCCGCGGCGATCGCGAGGAAGTCCAGGACGAAGGCGACGGGAGCGCCGTGGAAGTTGCCGTTGGACTCGACGCGACCGTCGTCGAGGACGACCGGGTTGTCGATCGCGGAGTCCAGCTCACGACCGGCGACCGTCGCGGCGTGGTCGACGGTGTCCCTGGCCGCGCCGTGCACCTGCGGGGAGCAGCGCAGCGAGTAGGCGTCCTGCACCCGGTGACAGTCAGGTCCGCGGTGGCTGGCGACCACACCCGAGTCGGCCAGGATCCTCACCAGGTTGTCGGCGGACGCGGCCTGGCCCGGGTGCGGCCTGAGCGCCTGCAGGTCGGCGGCGAAGACCCGGTCCGTCGCGAGCTGCGCCTCGACCGACATGGCGGCGGTGATGTCGGCGGCCTTGAGCAGCAGGCGCAGGTCGGTGATCGCCAGCACCAGCATGCCGAGCATGCCGTCGGTGCCGTTGATGAGCGCGAGGCCCTCCTTGGCCGCGAGCTCGACGGGCTCGAGACCGACCGCGCGCAGGGCGTCGGCCGCGGGTACGACGGTCCCGCTCGCGTCGCGCACCTGCCCCTCGCCGATCAGGGCGAGCGCGCAGTGCGACAGGGGCGCGAGGTCACCGGAGCAGCCGAGGGAGCCGTACTCGTGCACGATCGGCGTGATGCCGTGCGTGAGCATCCCGGCCATCGTCTTGGCGGTCTGCAGTCGGATGCCGGTGTGCCCGGTGGCCAGCGTGGAGAGCCGCAGCAGCATCAGGGCCCGGACCACCTCACGCTCGACCTCCGGACCGCTGCCCGCGGCGTGGGAGCGGACCAGCGAGCGCTGCAGCTGCGCGCGCATGTCGGTGGGGATGTGCCGGGTGGCGAGGGCGCCGAAGCCGGTGGAGATGCCGTACGCCGGGGTCGGCGCCGCGGCAAGCTCTTCGACGGCCTTACGGGCCTGCTCGATCGCCGTGACCGCGTCACCGTTCAGCTCGACGGCGGCGTCGTGCCGCGCGACGGCGACCAGGTCCTCGAAGGAGACGGGGCCCACCCCGAGATGTACGACTGTCATGAGGCCATTCCACTCCGCCCCACCCCAACCCGCCAGCACCTGCGGCCCGCAGATGTCTCAGATACGAGACAACCTCATGTTCCCCAAGCCGCGTCGTCCGGGTGAGCGGGACCCATAGCGCTCGCTCATGCGGACGACGCGGTCACGGGGGCGGTCAGTGGCAGCCGTCAGGGGCAGCGGGGCAGACCGAGCCGAGCGCCACATCCACCAGTGAGGCCCACCGGCCCTCGTCTGCCGCGACGGAGTTGTTCCCGGCGAGCACGAGCGAGACGCCCTCGACCGACACCACCGTCAGGGTGTGGTGCCCGTCCGCCGCGGACAAGGAGGCCGTGCCCAGGCGCGGGTCGGAGCCGAGGTCCCAGCCGCAGGCCGCCAGCTGGTTCGCGAGCCGACGGACCGCGCGGTCGGCGGCGGACACGTTCATGTGGGTCGACACCGTTTGGACGACCTGCCCAGAGGACGACCGGAAGGCGACGGTGCGGCTGGCGACCGTGTCAGGCGCCGCGGTGCACGGGAGTGCCCGCGTGCCAGCGTCCCGCCACGTCCCCCGCAGCATCGCCGAGAGGGTCGGCCGGTCGAGGAGCGCCGCACGTGGGACGGTCCGCCGCGGCGGGTCCGCATGTCCGTGCCCCTTCGCGGGACCCGGGTCCGGCACGGACGGCGCGTCCGGGCCGGGATCACCGGGCGGGAGCGACGGCGAGGACTTGCCCCGCGAGGCGACCCGCGCCACCGTCGGGTGCGCCTCGCGCGACGCCGCCCCCGACGGCGAGGTGGTCGTCTCCGAAGGCGCCGGCCCGGACCCGGCGGTCTCCTGCGCCGCCTGGCCCGAGCAGGCGGTGAGCAGCGCCGCCGCGAGCACCGTCCCGAGGACGCCGTTGCGCGCCCGGCTCATCGAGGCTCCACCGTGACCGTGAGCTCGCCTCGGTTGTCGCTGTAGTCGCTGTCGGCCACCACGAACGACAGGGGTCCGTCCTGGTCCGTCGTGAGGTCGAGCGTGTAGAGGTGCCTCTCCTCGTCGCACGAGCCGTCCCGGTCGCTGGGCCGCCAGTCGACCAGCCTGCCGTTCACGGCAAGGTCACCCAGCGGCGACCAGGAGCCGTTGAACCGACCGTCGAACCTCGCCGAGCGCCACCTCTGGTCGGAGGCCGTCGCGGTGCACTCGGCGTCGGCGGCGACCCAGTCGCTGCTGTAGCGCATCACGTACCAGCCCGAGACCGTCAGCCGCAGCCGCGTCCCCTCGGGGAAGTCCTGCCGGGTGCGCACGGCCGTGGCCTTCGCCCCGTCGACCTTCAGCGACTCGGTCGTCGGGGTCACCGGCTCCGGGGTCGGTGAGGGCGTGGGCGTCGGCGTGGGCGTCGGGGTTGGCGTCGTACCGCCGCCGTCGACGACGTACGGACGGACCCGCACCCGCAGGGCGCCGGAGTTGTCGCGGTAGCTGCCCGGGTCGTCGACGCGGACGTGCAACGGCTGCGAGCGGTCGGGCTGCCACACGAACGTGTACGCGTGGTCGTCAGCGTCACACCGGTCCCCGGTGTCGGTCACCGGCTCCGTCCTCACACCCGTGAGCCGAGGGACGAGGCTGTCCTGACCGAACTCGCCCATCACCATGTCGTGGCTGTCGTCGGAGTACCCCGAGGCCCGGGACCTCCGCCACGTCGAGTCGGTCGTGGTCCGGGTGCACTCGGTGTCGGCCGTCACCCCCTGGCCGTCCTGCCAGGTGCCACTGACCGTGACCAGGTAGTCCGTGCCGCCTCTCAGTGAGCCGGGACTGGTCACGCCGGCCTCGGCCCGGGCGGGCACCTTCCAGGACATCGTGTCGCGGGTGCGGTCCAGGTCGGTGATCCGGACCCGGAGGCTTCCACGGTTGTCCCGGTAGCTCGTCGGGTCCCACACCGCCAGCGGCGCGCGTCCGTCTCGCTCCGCCTCGTAGACCCAGCGGTAGGTGTGGGTGTCGAGGTCGCAGCTCTGCCCGTCGTCGGCCTGGCCGTACAGGTCGTGGCCGTCGATGTAGAGGTCGAGGTGGTCCGAGCCCCACTGCTCCCAGCGCAGCGAACGGTCCCTCTGCCACCAGGAGCCTCGGGCACGGCTGCACTCGGCGTCAGCGACCGCCTCGCGACCCTGGGCGTACCGGTAGGTCCCGGAGACCTCGATCAGGTACTTGTGTCCACGCACCAGCGCCGCCTCGGGGCGGGTCCCGGCGCGTCGGTCAAGGCGGACCGAGACCTGCTCCTGGACCAGGGCCGGTGCTGCCGCCAAGCGCTCCGGAGCCTGCGGCTCGGGGTTCACGTGCCTGTTCGGGCGGGTCGAGTCCGGGTCCGGCTGCGGGGCCGGGTGGTTGCCCGGCGTACTGGGCGGCTCGGGGTCCGACGGCTTCGGCGGGGTGGGCGGCTTCGGCACGACTCCCGAGTTGTGGGGGAAGTCGCGCGGGTTCCAGAAGGAGGTCTTCTTGCGCGCACCCGCCCAGCTCAGCGAGAAGTGCACGTGGTCGGTGTGCGGGTTCGACCCCGTGTACCGACGCCAGCCCGAAGACGCCGAGTAGGCGCCCCAGATCCGGCGGTTCCAGATGATGTACTGGATGCCGAGCCGACGGGCCATGGCGTGCTTGTTGCCGTGGACGTCCTTCTTCAACAGCCAGTGCAGCAGCGCCTTGACCGACTGCCGGTCACGTGCGCTGTTGGCCGAGACGCCCCAGTCGAAGGCCCGACCCTCCTTGTGCTCGGAGACCCCGCCCACGCTGCACGAGCGGGAGATGCCGAGGCTGCGGGAGTTGCGGTAGGTGCGGAGCAGCATGTTGGCGAACGCCTGCGTCCCCGGCTTGGCGGCCGGCGAGCAGACGCTCTGGCCCACGTAGTCGGCCAGCGGCTCGATCATGGCGGTGTATCGATGGGGTGGGCGCGGAACCTTGGCGCTCGCCGGACTGGTCGGTGTCGTGGATACGACGACCACCATGGTCAGGACAGCCGAGACGCCGAGAACGAAGCGCCGAGACACTGTGGACACTGAAACTCCCGAACTCATGCAAACGGGGGCTCACCCGAGTCCACGCTGCTGGTGCGTCCGACTCCTCCCAGTAAGACGCGGTTTAAATATCGTCGGTAAAGAAAAGGCGGATCGTAGGCTTTTGTCGAAATAGACAAGAAGGTCACTTTTGTCCGTTTATTGCGTTTCCCAAGCCTCGTTCCGACTCCGAAAGGGCGCACGGTGAGCCAGGTTCCCGCCGCCACTCGCGCACTGCGCGTGCTCCGTTTCCTGGCCAGCCAGCCGGACCCCGTCCCGCTCGGCAGGATCGCGCAGGCCGTCGGCATCCCGCGCTCGACCGCCTACCACCTGGTGAACGCGATGATCGCCGAGGGTTTCGTGTCGCACCTGCCCGAGGAGAAGCGCTACGGCCTCGGTGTCGCGGCGTTCGAGGTCGGAAGCGGCTACTCGAGGCAGGAGCCGCTGCAGCGGATCGCCCGCCGCTCGCTGGCGAGCCTGGTCGACGTCGTCGGGCAGTCCGCACATCTCGCGGTGCTGCACGGCCGCGATGTTCTGTACGTGGTCGAGGAGCGCGCACCGGGACGGCCTCCGCTCGTGACCGACGTCGGCGTCCGGCTGCCCGCGCACCTCACCGCGAGCGGCCGGGCGATCCTCGCCGCCCTTCCCCAGAACCAGGTGCGAGCGCTCTACCCGGACCGTTCCGCGTTCGTCGACCGGCACGGCGTGGGGCCGACCTCGCCGAGCGCACTCCGGACCCTGCTCACCGAGACCAGGCAGCGCGGCTACGCCATGGAGGGCGGTGAGGTCACCCCCGGCTTCGCGTCGGTCGCGTCCGTCGTACTCGACCACAACGGCCACCCCGTCGCCGGCCTCGCGGTGACCTACCCGAGCGACGAGGTGTCGGACCTCCGCAGGGTGATCGCGGCGACCCAGCGCACCGCGGACGCCCTCACCGCGCGCCTCGGCGGACACCCGAGGTCGTAGCCGCCGGCGGCCGGTCGTGACCCAGTAGTCCGGCGTCGCTGGTCAGGCAGGCTTCGGACTACGAGAGGGCTGCAGCGTGAACCGGTCAGGACAGTGCAGTGGCAACGTGATGGACATGGCCAACCCCCGCAAGCCGAGGCGGACGACGACCCTCACCACCCCGGGCCACGCTCTCCCGCACGACTCGCTGCTGCTCAACCAGGGGCGCGGCCTGCTCGTCGCGGTCGCCGGCAACGCACGACGTACCCCGGCATTCTCGACGTGTACGACGGGCGCAAGGACTGTCTTCACCCCGAGCTCCTGTCGAGCCCCCGGGCTGCTCAGGCACGAGAGCGGCTTCGCCGGTCCCGAAGTGAGCGATCAACCTCGGCATCCACAGTCGTGGTTCGCGGTCACACCCGACTGCGAGAACGACCCCGACTCCCCAGTCTCTGTCGGCTGCTTGAGAGGCGTCCCCGGCCGGCGTCCGTGCATGGACAGAGCGACCGTCTGCCCAACCAGCTCGTCCTCGAGCATGAACACGGCGTTGGGCTCGTTGCCCAGGTCCACGATGCCCGTCGCGTTCACTGGTCACCCCCCTTCCGCTGGGCCATGCGCACCACGAGCAGCACGATCAGGCAGAACCCTGCCGCGATCGCCATGGACAGCAGCCACGAGACGCCGTGGTCCCGCAACTCCGTCGAACCGATGCCGAAGGTCACCCCCACGAACAGCCCCCACCAAACGTCCCGGATCGGGTGCCGCCTCTCCTTGTTCTCCTGGCTCATCGTCGGCCGCCCTTCTTGGCGCGCATCGTGAGCGTCACCACGACGACGAGGACCACCAGAAGGACCAACTGGACCACAAAGGCCGCATCGCTCGACATGCCCAACCGTTGCGCGAGAAGGGCCCCGCCCACACCCAGCACGGCGCCGGCGAACCCCGCCAGAATTCTCTTCATGTTCCGGTTCATTGACGGCCGTCCTTCTTTCGTTCGGTTGGGGTTCTTACGGGACGGGTGGAACCGTAGACACCACGCACTCGTGGACGTAGATCGGCCGACCAGCCGCCTTTGTCGCGTCCATCGCTGCGGCGTCCGCGTGCTCCTTCTTGTCGCCCAGCGCTTCTCCGGGACGGGGCACTCACGGTCCGCTAGCTCGAGCCAGCGGTACTACGTCGGTGACCGGGGAGAGTGGCTGAACGGGAGTCCTGAGCAGAACAACCCCGGTCACCCGGGATGGGCGACCGGGGTTGTTCTCCCTCTCGGAAGGGTCAGTTGACGGTGGCGCAAACCACCCACGGGCGAACGATCTGGTCGGTCGTCCCGTTGTTGTAGCCCTTGATGACCCACTCGGTCGGACGGAAGTTGCCCGCCTCGTCCACCGGGATGTACTCACCCTCGAAGTACGGTGCGGAGACGGTGACCTGAATGTTCTTGTTGTCGCCACCCAGGTCCTTGTCGCCACCCCACGTCGAGAAGCCACCGCCGAGCGCGTACTGGCCGGCCGGGCACTCGCCGCGGGCGGTCTGGAGGGAAGCACCGCCGTCTCCGACCCACGTGTCGGTGTAGCCAGCGCCGGCGATCAGGTTCGACAGCCCGGGGGCACCCTTGTCGCCCTTCGGACCCTGCGGGCCCATCGGACCCACGGGGCCGGTCGCGCCGTCCTTGCCGGCGAGTCCGTCAGCGCCGTTGAGGCCGTCCTTGCCGTCAGCACCCGCCGTGCCTGCGGTGCCCGCCGCGCCGTCCGCGCCGTCCTTGCCCGCGCGGGCGTCGATCTGGTCCTTCGCGTAGCCGTTGAGCTCGCCCCAGCCGACAGCCTCGTCAGTGATCTCGGACTTGCCAACCGCGTCGCTGGCGATATCGACGCTCTTGACACCGCCGTCACGGATTTCCGGCGACCCGATCATCTGACCGGCGACGGCGCCGGTTCCGGTGAGGGCGACGACGGCGGTGACACCCGCGACGACCGCAGCGGTGCGGGAGCGCAGGAGCTTGTTGATCTGCATGTAGTGAACCTTCCGAGGTGAGTGAGCCCAACACGCTTGTTGGACGCAGCAGATGGAAGGTATGGGTGATTCACGGCGCTTGCGTGGGAAACGAGGAAAACCGGCGAAGTGATCTGCGTCATGGGGCTGGTACACCGACGTCGACCGTGGCCTGTTCACGGTGCGGCTCACCAACGGGATCTGGCCGGACGGCCTCTGAGCCGAGGGCGGCGGCTCCCCGGACCCGTCGGCTCCCTGGACCGGTCAACCCAGGGCCGCCCGTGACCTGCCCCGGGTGGGCCTCGTTGCTGTTCCACCATCACGAGGCCCGGAGGAAACCGCATGCCCCACGACGATGCGAGTCGCGACGACGTCAACGAGCGACTCACCCTGTCCCCGGCGCACAAGCGTCTGGCCTGGTCCGTGGGGCTGGCCGTGTTCGCGGTGCTCGCCGCGACGGTGACGGTCCCGGGGACCGCGATCGGTGACGACCGGCCCGGCGCGGACGCTCTCGAGACCGCCGCCGCGGGCACCGGCTCCCCAGCCGACGCCGGCGCGGACCCCTTGACGGGGCACGACCACAGCACCCACGACCACTCGTCGTCCACCGACGCAACCTCCGGCTCCGACGGGACGCTCTCGCTCGACGGCCACGACCACGACCACTCCGACCCGGCCACCAAGAACTCCATCTCGCGCTCCGTCACGGACGCGTCCGACCCGCTGACGAAGGACCCCACGACCAAGGAGCAGGCCGCCGCGAACACCGCGACCGTCTCCGCGCGCAGGTACGCCAACGAGCCCCGGTTGCTGCCCGGCAAGGCCGCGCCGGCCCGGCGGGACGTGCCCGAGGACCGCTACGCCATGGCCGGCGGCTGCTACGCGATGCGGTCCGCCCGGACCGGCGAGTGGGTCACGCGCAAGGGTGACGGGTTCGCCGCCTCCGCCGCACGAGTCGCGGGCGCCGAGCCGTTCCACTTCCAGGCCACCGACCTCGGCAAGTACCTCCTCTTCGGCACCGCGCGCGACTTCGTCGCCAAGGCCGCGTCGTCGGACCCGGTCGGTCTCACCTCCTCGAACGACGTCGAGTCCGCCGACCAGCCGAGCCAGGACGCCGACTGGACCGTGACGAAGCGCGGACCGTCGTACCTCTTCCGGCTCCGGCACGCCGACCAGGGACTCACGGTCGGCGACGGCGGCGCACTGGTGATGGCCGAGAAGGCCGAGCCGTTCCGGCTGCGACTGACCAAGAGCTGCGCGACGTGGCCCGAGGTCAGGACCAGCGTCTCGGGGCGCCCGTTCCGTGGCGAGACCGGTTACGCCGAGGTCCGCGGCTACACCGACGCGCACACCCACGGGATGGCCTTCGAGTTCCTCGGCGGCCGGGTGCACTGCGGCAAGCCGTGGGACCCGTACGGCGTGGAGTTCGCGCTGAGGGACTGTGAGGACCACACCGCAACCGGCGGCAAGGGCGCCCCGTTGGAGGGCTTCCTGTCCGGTGACATGGACGGTCACGACCCTGTCGGCTGGCCTACCTTCAAGGACTGGCCGGCCCCGGACTCGCTGACCCACGAGGGCACCTACTACAAGTGGATGGAGCGGTCCTACCGCGGCGGCCTGCGCCTGTTCGTGAACCTGCTGGTCGAGAACAACAAGCTGTGCCAGCTCTACCCGCTCAAGAAGAACAGCTGTGACGACATGGACTCCATCCGGCTCCAGGCGAAGCGGATGCGTCAGTTCGAGCGCTACATCGACGCCCAGGCCGGCGGTCCGGGTGAGGGCTGGTACCGCATCGTCACCTCCCCGTTCGAGGCCCGCAAGGTCATCAACGACGGGAAGCTGGCCGTGGTCATGGGCATCGAGACCAGCGTCGTCTTCGGCTGCACGATGAAGGCCGGCATCCCGGAGTGCGACAAGAAGTCCATCGAGCGGCAGATGGACCAGGTGCACAAGATGGGCGTGCGCCAGATGGAGCTGGTCAACAAGTTCGACAACGCGCTGTCCGGAGTCGCCGGGGACAACGGCGCGACCGGCGTTCTCGTCAACTCCGCGAACTTCCTCGAGACCGGCTCGTTCTGGCGGATGGAGTCCTGCCCGAAGACGTACGCCGACGGGGTGCACGACAAGGAGCAGTACGCCATGCCGCGCGACGTGTCCGACCGCGACCCGCTCTTCGGCGCGATCATGGACGCGTACGGCGACACGGCGCCCCGCCCGCCGGTCTACCCCGGTGCCCCGCACTGCAACCAGTTCGGCCTGACCGACCTGGGCAGGTTCACGATCCGCCAGCTGGCGCAGCGCAAGATGCTGTTCGACCCCGACCACATGAGCGTGCTCGCCCGCAGGTCGTCGCTGGACCTGGTCGACAAGATGAACTACCCCGGCATCCTGTCCAGCCACTCCTGGTCCACCCCGGACGCCTACCCGCGGATCTCGAAGCTCGGCGGGTTCATCGCGCCGTACGCCGGCGACAGCGAGGGTTTCGTGAAGAAGTGGAGGTACCACGTCGGACGTGCCGACCGCCGCTACTACTTCGGGCTCGGGTTCGGCGCGGACATCAACGGACTCGGCGCGCAGGGCGACCCGCGCGGCGCCGACGCCAAGAACCCGGTCACCTACCCGTTCAAGGGCCTGGGCGGCGTGACCGTCCACAAGCAGGTCAGCGGCAAGCGGGTCTACGACATCAACGTCGACGGCGTCGCGCACTACGGGCTGTACCCGGACTGGGTGCAGGACCTGCGCAAGCTCGCCGGTGACGCGATCGTGCAGGACATGGCGCGCGGCTCCGAGGCCTACCTCCAGACGTGGGAGCGGGCGCTGGGCGTCAACGGCAACGCCTGCACGGGAGGGTCGCGCCTGCGCCGGGTCTCGGCGTTCCGCGACCTGCCGGCCGGCGCGACGACCCGGCGGGTGCTGTTCCGGATGGGCCAGCCGGACGCCCGGGTCGGCGACACCTTCGCCTACTGCGCGCGCACGTCGTCCGGCGACCGCACGAGGGTGCGGGTGGAGTTCACCGGCTCCGGCCACCTCGCCCGCGTCACCACGTAGTGCCTCACCTGCACCTCGAGCACCGGCTTCACCGAAGGCGCCAGGTCACCGGCATCGTCAGCACCCCGTGGCTCGGCAGCCCGGCGAGGCCGAGGGCGCGCTCGAGGAGCGGCAGCCCCTCCCCCAGCCGGGCAGCCGCGGGGGACTCGCTGCTCTCGGCCGGGCGCAGCCGCTCCAGCGGGCTGAGCTTGGGCAGGGCCTTGACCTCCACGTCGGCCCGCTCGGCGCCGATCCGCGCGCAGGCCAGGTCGATGGCGTGCGCCAGACCGCCGAGCTCGTCGACCAAGCCGATGCCGGCCGCGTCCGCGCCGGTCCACACCCGTCCGCCTGCGACCTCACGCATTCGCTCCACCGGCATCCCGCGGTCCGTCGCCGCCTTGCCGACGAAGTCCTCGTAGACCCGGTCGAGCCAGCCCTCGAGCCGCTGCCACTCGTCCTCGTCGAACGGCCGCTGGGTCGAGAACATCTCGGCGTACCTCCCCGACGACACGCTCTCCCGGCGCACCCCTGCCCGGGCAAGCGCGTCGCGGATCACCTGCTTGCCCGCCAGCACCCCGATCGAGCCGGTCAGCGTGCCGGGCGCGGCGACGACGACGTCCGCGGGCATCGCGATGTAGTAGCCGCCCGACGCCGCCACGTTCGCCATCGAGGCGACCACCGGTCTGCCGGTACGACGCAACGCGTGCACCTCGCGCCGGATCGCGTCGGAGGCGACGTACGACCCGCCGGGGCTGTCGACCCGCAGCACGACGGCCTTCACCGACTCGTCCGCGGCAGCCGCCCGCAGCGCCGCACCGAGGGTGTCCGAGCCGACCGACCGCCCCGACACCGGGGAGGCGTGGCTGCGGCCGAGGTGGATTGGCCCCGACGCCTGCACGACCGCGACCACCGGCCAGTCCCGGCGGGTCACCGCGGACCGGGCGCCGGCGAAACTGCCCGCGACCTGGGCGAGTCCCTTGCCGTACCGCTCGACGTACCGCAGGTCGACGTCACCGAGCCGTTTGCGCAGGTCCGCGTAGACCTCGTCGCGGTAGCCGAGCCGGTCCACGAGCCTGCGCTCGAGCGCCTCCTCGGCCGACAGCGGCGCCACGTCCAGAGCGGCCCGGACGTCCTCCTGCGAGAGCCGCCGGCCCTCGGCGACCTCACCGACGACCACCTCGGTGGCGGACTCCACGATCCGCGACAGCATCTCGCGGTGCGCGTCGGTCATCCCGGACTCGAGGAAAACGTCAGCGGCGGTCTTGTACTCCGCGCGCCGGCCGATCTGCGGCTGGACCCCCACCTTGTCCAGGGTGTCGCGGAGGAACACCGCCTCGGCCGAGACACCGACCAGGCCGACGTCGCCGCTCGGCTGGAGCCACACCTCGTCGAACCCGCTGGCCAGGTGGTAGGGGACGTTGCCGGGGCCGAGCTCGCCGAACGACTCGGTCCAGCAGACCGTCGGCCTGCCCGCGTCGCTCAGTGCCTTGACGGCGGCGCGCAGCTCGGAGGACTGGGACAGCGACAGGTGCCTGGTCCCGAGGTGCGCGACCAGCCCCGCGACCCGGTCGTCGGCCGCGGCCTTCCGGAGCGCCTCGACGACCGAGCGCAGGGTCGGCACGTGGCGAGCTCGCGCCATCTCGAGCGGCGAGGCAGGAGGCGCTTCGTGAAGGCCGCGGGTCAGGTCCAGCTCGAGCAGCAGCCGGCTGCCGCCCGGGCGTCGTACCGGAAAGCGGAGGGACGGCTTCATGTCCGCCAGCCTAGGCCCGGGTCCCATGTGACGAGATCCGCCGCACGCGGACCGCCCACCGAAGTTACCCGCTGGTAGAGTGCTCACGCGTTCCGACTGCCGGCCTGGTGGCGTGTGCCCGTGGCGTCGGGACGACAATAGTGTCCGCGAAGACGCGGCGCCGCCTGCAGGTTGGAGTAACTGATGCCCCTCGTGACGATCCTGGGTTTGACGATGACCGCGGTTGCGCTGGCAATCGTCGGAAAACGAGTCGCGTTTCTCTACCGGCTGATCACCAACGGACAGCCTGCACCGGACCGGCTCGAGAACGTGGGGCACCACGTGGGTCAGGCGATCAAGTCCCAGGTGGTCGAGGTCTTCGGCCAGAAGAAGCTGCTCAAGTGGACGATCCCGGGAGCCGCGCACTTCTTCGTGTTCTGGGCGTTCCTGATCCTGGCCACGGTGTACCTGGAGGCGTACGGCGCGCTGTTCGACTCCGGCTTCCACATCCCGGTGGTCGGGACCTGGCCGGTCCTCGGGTTCGCGCAGGATTTCATCGCGATGATGGCGTTCTTCGGCATCGTCGTGTTCGCGATCATCCGGTTCAAGAACTCCCCGGAGCGGCTCGGCCGCAAGTCGCGCTTCGCGGGCTCGCACCTCGGTGGGGCCTGGCTGACACTGTTCATGATCTTCAACGTCATCTGGACGATGTTCCTGTTCCGCGGTGCGGCGTCGGCCACCGGCAACCTCCCCTACGAGAGCGGCGCTTTCGTCTCCGACGCCATCGGTGCGCTCCTCGAACCGCTGAGCCACGACACCCTGGAGGTGCTCGAGCAAGTCGGCCTGCTGCTGCACATCGGCGTGATGCTCGTCTTCGCGGTGCTCGTCGTGCACTCCAAGCACCTCCACATCTTCGTCGCCCCCATCAACGTGATGTTCGGGCGCAAGCCTGTCGCCCTCGGCGCCGTCAAGCCACTGACCATTGACGGCAAGCCCTTCGACCTCGAGATGGTCGAGGAGATGGACGAGGACACCGCCATGGGTGTCGGGAAGGTCGACGACTTCACGTGGAAGGGCATGCTCGACTTCGCCACGTGCACGGAGTGCGGTCGCTGTCAGGACCAGTGCCCGGCGTGGAACACCGAGAAGCCGCTGTCGCCGAAGATGCTCATCCTCAACCTGCGTGACCACGCGTTCGCCAAGGCGCCGTACATGCTGGCCTCCTCGGACGAGGAGCGCGAGAACCTGCCCGACGCGGTCAAGGCGGAGGGCGAGCGGCCGCTCGTGGGCGACACGGAGGGCCTGGCATGGCACCCCGAGGGCGGCGCCGTCATCGACAACGACGTGCTGTGGTCGTGCGTGTCCTGCGGCGCGTGCGTCCAGCAGTGCCCCGTCGACATCGAGCACGTCGACCACATCATGGACATGCGCCGCTACCAGGTCCTCGTCGAGTCCAACTTCCCGGCCGAGCTCAACCAGCTGTTCAAGGGCCTGGAGAACAAGGGCAACCCGTGGAACATGTCCGCCAACGCGCGCATGGACTGGGCCAAGGACCTGCCGTTCGACGTAAAAGTCATTGGCGGCGAGGGCCCCAACGACCCAGAGTCCCTCGACGAGGTCGAGTGGCTGTTCTGGGTCGGATGTGCGGGCGCCTACGAGGACCGCGCCAAGAAGACCACCCGCGCGGTGGCCGAGCTGCTCGACATGGCCGGCGTCTCGTTCGGCGTCCTGGGCAACGGCGAGACGTGCACCGGTGACCCGGCTCGCCGCGCGGGCAACGAGTTCGTCTTCCAGGGCCTCGCGACGCAGAACGTGGAGACCTTCAAGGAGATGAAGGTCAAGAAGGTCGTCTCGACCTGTGCGCACTGCTTCAACACGCTGAAGAACGAGTACTCCCAGTTCGGCGTCGAGCTCGAGGTGGTCCACCACACCCAGCTGCTCAATCGCCTCGTGCGCGAGGGCAAGCTGACGCCGATCCCCACCAACGGCGCGCCGAAGCGGACGCTGACCTACCACGACCCTTGCTACATCGGTCGCCACAACCAGGTCTACGAGCCGCCGCGCGAGCTCCTCGACGTCATCCCGGACGCCGAGCTCAAGGAGATGCCCCGCAACAGCGAACGCTCGTTCTGCTGCGGAGCCGGTGGTGCGCGGATGTGGATGGAGGAGCGCATCGGTCAGCGCATCAACGTCAACCGCACCACCGAGGCGGTCGAGACCGGTGCCGACCAGATCGCGGTGGGCTGCCCGTTCTGCCGGGTGATGCTCTCCGACGGTCTCACCGAACTGCAGGCTGACGGCACTGCCCGCGAGGAGGTCGAGGTCCTCGACGTCGCACAGATGCTCCTGGCGTCGGTGAAGGGCGAGTCCGGTCGTACGCCGGTCGGCGCCGGCGGCGCTTCCGGAGCGAGTGAGGGAGCCGCTTCCCCGGCCGGCGGTTCGGCCGCAGGTGCTCTCGCTACCGCGGGGACCGCCGTTGTCGATCGCGAGGCGACACCGGCCGACACGAGCCCGCCCGCCGACACGAGCCCGCCGGCCGGTGGCGGGTCGCTCTTCGACACCCCTGCGCCCGCGGAGCCCGAGCCGGAGCCGTCGGAGCCGAGCGGCGGATCCCTGTTCGACACCCCCGCACCTGCAGAGCCCGAGCCGGAGCCGTCCCCCGCAGGGCCGGACGGTGAGGCAGCAAAGCCGAGCGCCGGCGGGTCGCTCTTCGACGTCGCCCCCAGCGAACCCGAGGCACCCGCCAAGCCGGCCGAACCCGCGTCCGGGCCGGAGACTCCTGCTGGCGAGGCGTCGAAGAAGGCGTCCTCGACCGAGTCCAGCATCGGCTCCGGGGGGTCGCTCTTCGACGTCGCCCCCAGCGAACCGGAGCCGGCCGCGCCGGCATCGACCGACGCCGCCGTCGAGGCATCCGAGACGGCGGCGACTGCCCCCGAGCCAGAGGCGTCCGAGGCCGCCGCGGAGTCGACGGACAGCCCCGCGACCGAGTCGACCATCGGCTCGGGCGGCTCGCTGTTCGACATCGCGCCCAGCGAACCGGAGCCAGCTCAGGCTGAACCGGCCGCGAACGAGGCCGAGGCTGCGGATTCTGAGCCCGCGGCCAAGACGGAGGCTGAGCCGCCGACCACCGAGCGCGAGATCGAGCCGGAAGCAGCGGCTGAGCCGGAGCCTGAGGCGGCCCAGCCAACGGCCCCTGCGGACACGACGCCGCAGAACGGAAAGCCAGACACCGCGGACGAGGCTTCCGAACCGGAGAAGGTGGAGGGCATCGACAGCCAGAAGTCGCTCTTCGACTTCTAGCCTGCACAGCCCTACCTTGACGGGCCGTCGCTCTTCGGAGCGGCGGCCCGTCTTCTCTGTTCCGGCCCCAATACCCGGCCACACCACCTGGCGCGGCCGCCCCGGGCCAGCCCGATCGAGGTCGGTGTCTCCCCAGAGCGCCGACAGGCACCTCTTTGTCCTCGTCCGAATCGTTTGTGACGATCGGCCTGTCATCCGTGCCAGGAGACCTGCCGATCGTCACGAACGACGAGCCTTCTCCCCCGGAATACAGCTCACAGACCCCAAGGGCCCCAGTCGCACCAGGAACGAGCCCACCAGCCCCCGCGAGCGTCCACACTCCGTCAGGACCACCTCGCAACCTGGGCCCCTGGTGGTTCCGCCAGCGCCCAACCGTCGTACTCCGCCTCGGATCGCCGTGACATCAGGTCTCGCCCGTCTGACACCACCTGACGCCACACCGACACCATGTGATGTCACGAAACCGTTGACATGACGTCATGGTGGTGTCATATTGATGCACATGGACATCACCCCGTACGTCGACAGCCTCCGCCACGACCTCGCCGCAGCCGCCGAGGCCGGTGGCCCCGAGGCCAAGGCCGCGGCCGAGCGTCTCGCCATGGCCCTCGACCCCGCGGTCAGGCTCGCCCTGATGGACGCGCTGTCCCAGGCCGCTGCCGAGATCACGAGCGAGCTGCCCGCCGGTTCCATCGACGTGCGCCTGCGGGGTCGCGAGCCCGAGTTCGTCGTCGACGTACCGGCTTTCCCGACCCCGCCCGCCGCGCCCGCACCGCCCGCGCCGCCGGCTCCGCCGGAGCCCGAGGAGTTCGAGGACGGCTCGACGGCCCGGATCACCCTCCGGATCCCGGAGTCGCTCAAGTCGAAGGCCGAGGAGATGGCCGCCAAGAGCGGGCACTCCCTCAACACCTGGATCGTCAACACCATCCGCACCGCCACCCGCGACCGGGCGATCAACGTCGACATCGACCTCTCGAGCCTCCCCTTCTTCGAGCAGCACGGCCCCGGCCCGCACCCGCGGGGCTCCCACGGAAAGAACAAGCGCATGACCGGCTGGGTCTGACCAGCACTCACCAACCACCCATCCCCAGCAACCGACCGGCGACGCCGGCTCGGGAGCCGAGCACACCCTGGAGACAAGACATGCAGAAGACATTCGACACGGCCGGCCCGATCTCGTTCTACGTCGAGCTCGGGAGCGGAGACGTGAAGGTCCACGCCGACGAGGTCACCGAGACCACGGTCCACGTGGACGGTCGCGACGCCGACGACGTGGTGGTCGAGCAGCGCGGCAACCAGGTCGTCGTGATCGCCCCCAAGAGGCGCGCCGGCTTCTTCGACACCAACGGCGAGCTGACCGTCACCGCCACGGTCCCCCTGGACAGCGAGCTGGTCACCAAGCTCGGCTCGGCCGACCTGGCCGCGACCGGCCGCTACGGCACCGTCCGGGTCAAGTCCGGCTCGGGCGAGGTGCGGATCGCCGAGCTCACCGGCGACGCGGTCGTCGAGACCGGGTCCGGCGACATCTCCCTCGACACCTCGCTGGGCAACCTCCGGGTCAAGTCCGGGTCCGGCGACGTCGGCGTGGAGCGGACCGCCGCCTCGACCGTCATCTCCACCGGCTCGGGAGACGTGTACGTCGGAGTCGCCGAGGCCGACACGGTCGTGAAGTCCGGGTCCGGCGACGTCCAGGTCAGGGACGCGCACACCGACCTCGCCCTGTCCACGGCATCCGGCGAGCTCCGCGTCAACACGTTCCGGGTGGGGTCGCTGAAGGCCAAGGGGGTCTCCGGCGACGTGAGCGTCGGCATCCCGGCCGGCATCCCCGTCTGGACCGACATCAGCTCGGTCAGCGGATCCGTCCGCTCCAGCCTCGAAGGCGCCGGCCAGCCCGAGAAGGGCCAGGACTTCATCGAGCTCCGCGCCTCCACCGTCAGCGGCGACATCGTCCTCGAACAGCTCTGACCCTTCCCCCGAACTCTTCGATCCGAAAGGCACGAACCATGTCCGACTACGCGCACTACGTCATCCACCGCAACGCCGACCAGCAGATCGCCGAGCGCGTCCAGCGGGCCGAGCGCCTCCGGGTACCGGGTGGTCGCCGCCGCCGGACGGGACGTCACGCCCTCGCCAGCAGGCTGCATCACCTCGCGGACCGCATCGACGGCTGAGCGGCCCGCCGTACCCCTGCACAGCAGCGGCCCGTCGCACCCTCCGGGGAGCGAGCGGGCCGCCGTACGTCAGGTCGTGTCTGGCCTAGATCGACGTCCGGTGGAAGTTCTGGAACGACCGCGACGGCGTGGGGCCGCGCTGGCCCTGGTAGCGGGAGCCGTACTTCGCCGAGCCGTACGGGTGCTCCGCGGGCGACGACAGCCGGAAGAAGCAGAGCTGGCCGATCTTCATCCCCGGCCACAGCTTGATCGGCAGCGTCGCGACGTTCGACAGCTCGAGCGTGACGTGGCCGGAGAACCCCGGGTCGATGAACCCGGCGGTCGAGTGGGTGAGCAGCCCCAGACGGCCGAGCGACGACTTCCCCTCGAGCCGGGCGGCGACGTCGTCCGGCAGGGTGATCACTTCGTACGTCGACCCGAGGACGAACTCACCCGGGTGCAGGATGAACGGCTCGTCGCCCTCCGGCTCGACCATCCGCGTCAGGTCCGGCTGGTCGGCCGCCGGGTCGATGTGAGGGTACTTGTGGTTCTCGAACACCCGGAAGAAGCGGTCGAGGCGTACGTCGACGCTGGACGGCTGCACCATCGCAGGGTCGAACGGCTCGAGGGCGATCTGCTTGGCGTCGATCTCGGCCTGGATGTCGCGGTCTGAGAGCAGCACACGCGTAACTTACCGACCCGCACCGCGGGGGCACAGCAGCGACTCCGCGCGGCGGTCGCGCAATCGCTTGACAACGGACATCCACAAGCGAATACTCGAATCCGAGTATTCGTGTTCGCTACAGGAGGCGTCATGACCAGACGACGGGTTTCCAACCTGCTGGCTCTGGCGGTGCTCTCCTGCCTGGCGGAGCGGCCCATGCACCCCTACGAGATGTCGACGACGCTGCGCAGCCGCGGCAAGGAGCAGAGCATCAAGCTCAACTACGGCTCGCTGTACTCCGTCGTCGACTCGCTGGCCAAGCATGGCCTGATCGAGGCGCAGGAGACGGTCCGCGAGGGGCGCCGGCCCGAGCGCACGATCTACGCGATCACCGACGCCGGCCTGGCGGAGTTCGAGGACTGGCTCGCCGAGCTGATCTCGACGCCGGTCCGCGAGTACACCTCCCTCGAGGCCGGCCTGTCGCTGATCGCGGGCCTGTCGCCCGACGAGGCGTCCCGGCTGCTCAGCGACCGCACTGCCAGGCTGAAGATCGAGCTCGGCAGCGTCGACGCGGCGCTCTCCGTGGGCGAGGAGCAGTCCATCCCCGAGCTGTTCGTGGTCGAGGTGCAGTACCGCAAGGCCATGCTCGAGGCCGAGCTCGCGTTCGCCACCGACCTCGCTGAGCGGATCAAGCGCGACAAGCTCGGCGGAACGCGATGGTGGCGACGCATCCACGAGCTGCGGGACCAGGGTGTCTCCCTCGCGGAGATCTTCTCCGATCCCATCACGCATCTCGGAGAGGAGGCAGCGGAGATCGCACCCCTCCTCCAGCACGACTGACTCTCGAGAGCAGCTGAGTCTCGAGAAGCAGCTGAAAACGCTGCGACAACTGACTGCACCAACAAGAAAGCCCGAGCCAGGTGCGGCAACACCTGACCCGGGCCAACCCTCGAGCCGCCCGTCGACCTGCCGGTCGCGGACCACCCAAGGCGCAACCATCACGATACGGCAGCGGCGGATCGGCTCCTTCCAGAAGGAGTGATCGCATGCCCACGCATGCCCTGCAGGCCGAAGACCTGCGCAAGTCCTACCCCGCCGGTCGAGGCAAGGAACCGGTCCACGCCCTCGACGGCCTCTCGTTCGCCGTCGAACGTGGCACCGTCTACGGGCTGCTCGGCCCCAACGGCGCCGGCAAGTCCACCACCGTCAAGATCCTGAGCACGCTGTCCCGGGCCGACTCCGGCACGGCGTACGTCGCCGGGCTCGACGTGGCGACCAGGCCCGATGCCGTACGGCGGTCCATCGGGCTGGTGTCGCAGAAGCCGTCCAGCGACCCGATGGCCACCGGATGGGAGAACCTCATGCTCGCGGCCCGGATCCAGGGGCTGAGCAAGGCCGACGCGACGAGCCGGACTCGTTCGCTGCTGTCCCGGTTCGGCCTCACCGACGCCGCAGGTCGGCTGGTCAAGACCTGGTCGGGTGGCATGGCCCGCAAGCTCGACGTGGCGATCGGGCTGGTGCACCGTCCCGAGGTGCTGTTCCTCGACGAGCCGACCACCGGCCTCGACCCGGAGGCCAGGGCGGAGATGTGGGCCGAGATCGCCCGGATGGCGGAGGACGACGAGATGACGGTGCTGCTCACCACGCACTACCTCGACGAGGCGGACCGGCTCGCGAACCGGCTCGCGATCGTCGACCACGGCAAGGTCGCCGTGGAGGGTACGCCGGACCAGCTCAAGTCCGAGCTGCGCGGTGACGTGGTCCAGGTCGAGCTGGAGACCGCCGACGCGGCACGCACCGCGCTGGTGCACGTCGAGGGCATGGCGGACCTGTCCGACCTGGTCACCGACGGGAACAGGCTGCGGGCACGTTCGGCGGCCGGCGCTCGCGTCGTACCCCACGTGTTCGCTGCGCTCGACGCGGCGGGGGTCGAGGTGGTGTCGGCCACCGTGGCCCGCCCGTCGCTCGATGACGTGTACCTGCGGCACGCGGGCCGGGCGTTCGAGGCGGTGGCGTGATGAGCAGCTCCACGACAACCCTCGCTCCGCGCACATCTCCGCGGGAGCCCCGGATCGGGCCCCTGGTCACGCACTCGGCGTACCTCACCGTGCGCTCGGTGAAGATGCTGGTCCGGGTGCCGGTGTTCCTCGTGATCACGCTGATCCAGCCGATGTTCTGGCTGCTGCTGTTCGGCAAGCTGTTCGAGTCGGTGGTGCAGATCCCCGGCTTCGAGACGCAGGGCTCCTACCTCGAGTTCCTGACGCCGGGCGTGATCGCGATGACCGCACTGTTCTCCGCGATGTGGGCAGGCACGGTCTACATCGACGACATGCAGCGTGGCGTGATGGACCGACTGCTCGCCTCACCGGTGAGCCGGGGCGCGATGATGAACGGCACGCTGGCCTACCAGTCGCTGACCAGCGTGGTGCAGACCGTGATCGTGTTCGCGGTCGCGCTGCTCGCCGGCGCCCGGTTCGGCGGCGGTGTCACCGGCGTCGCGGTCACGCTGGTCGCCGCGATCCTGCTGACGGTCATCTGCGCGGCGCTGTCGAACGCGATCGCGCTGATGGCGCGGCAGCAGGAGGCGCTGATCGGGATCAGCCAGTTCCTGAGCCTTCCGGCGACGTTCCTGTCCTCGGCGGTGATGGACCCCCGCCTCGCACCGGACTGGATGCAGACGGCCGCCAAGTACAACCCGCTCGACTGGGCGGTGGTGGCCAGCCGGGAGACGCTGCTCGGCAGCCCGGACTGGGGCGCGGTCTGGCCGCGGCTCGCGGCGCTTGCCGCGCTCGCGCTGGTGATGGCGTGGACGGCGACCCGGACGTTCGGGGCGTACCAGCGCTCGATCTGACTCGCCAGGCGGGTGCACGGTCTATGGTCGGACCGTGCACCCGCCGTACGTCGGAGTCGTGGGCCCCGGATCGCCGGAGGACTCCTCCCTGCTCGACGTCGCCCGCGAGGCCGGACGGCAGCTGGCGACGCGGGGCTTCGTCGTGGTCACCGGAGGGCTCGGCGGCGTGATGGCTGCAGCCGCGTCCGGCGCGGCCGAGGCCGGGGGTACGGCGGTCGCCCTCCTGCCCGGCGACGACCGGTCGGCTGCCTCACCGGGCCACGGCGTCGTGATCCCGACCGGGATGGGCGAGATGCGCAACGCGCTCCTGGTGCGCAGCGCGGACGCCCTGCTCGCGGTCGGCGGGAGCTGGGGCACCCTGTCGGAGATCGCCCTGGCCGCGCGTACCCGGGTGCCCGTCTTCGCCGTCGGCGGCTGGGAGCTGCCCGGCCCGGAGGTGGTGGCCTGCGGGTCCGTCGACGAGGCGGTCACGCGGCTCGCTGCCGCGATCACACGTTGAGCCGCTCGTCGTCGCTGGACTGCCGTGCCCCCTGGTCAGACAGGCAGCTGCCCGTCGTACCGGTCGCGGAGGCCGGTCCAGCCGTAGAGCTCGGCCTGCGCCCCCACGACGCGCTCGACGGGCTGACCCTCCACGACGGCACGCAGCACCGCGAAGCAGATGTGCCAGCCGGCGGCGTACATCCCCCGTTCCGCTGGTTCGGGGAACGTGTGCGCCAGCGTCAGCCGGCACCCGTCCGCGGTCGGCACCAAGGTCCAGCGCAGCAGCTGCGGGCCCCAGCGATGAACGAGCTCGCGCGGCGCGTCGGCGACGAGGACCTCGGCGTCGACGGCAGGCGCCTCGGGCGTCTCACGCGACGTCGCGGCGCCGGGGTGCGTCAGCGGCCGGTCCGGGACCACGGGCGACCAGAGGACGAGCGCCTCGGGGTCGGTGACCATCTGCCACACCCGCTCCACCGGGTGCGGGAACTCGCGGCGCATGGTGAGGACCCAGCCCCCGTCGACCTCCTCCAGCGTCGCCTCCGTCGGCTCGGACTCGATGTTCGACATCACGAGGTCGCGTTCCTGGCTCACGGCGTCTCCTTCCTGTCCAGTGCCTCAGCAAGCCGGTCGAAGCTCTCCGCCCACATCTGCTGGTAGGGCGTCACCCACGCGAGCACGTCAGGCAACGGATCCACGGCCAGGCTGTAGACCCGCCGTTTTCCGTCGACGCGGGCCGACACGGCTCCGGCCTCCCGCAGGACGCGAAGGTGCTTCGACACCAGCGGCTGAGGAAGCTCGAGGACCTCGACCAGCTCCCCGACGGCGGCATCGTCAGCGCGAAGGCTGTCCAGGATGCGGCGCCTCGTGGGGTCCGCGATGAGAGCGAATCCATCCATGAATGAAGCATGCTCTGCTGGTTATATGTCTGTCAAGGCATGCGTTTCCTAGCGGGCACGGCCGTGACGTCGGTGGGTGGGCAACCGCACCTCGGTGCGCACGCGCGGCCTTCCCGCGAGCCCGCGAACGGCGGCCACGACGCACGGGGTACTATCTGTGCCGATCGTCCTTACGGCGGTCTCCGCGGATGTAGTTCAATGGCAGAACATCAGCTTCCCAAGCTGAACATGCGGGTTCGATTCCCGTCATCCGCTCCATGTGATGTCTCAGGACATCCCGGACGGCCGAACCCAATAGATGTGGGTTCGGCCGTCCGTCGTTCAGCGGGTCGGTCCGGGTGGTCGCCCGGTGCCCTGGTAGCGCTTGGATGGGTCGAGGACGAGCTGCCGGATGAGTTCGCCGGTGACGGCGTCGACGATGCGGATGTCAAGGTCCTGGACGAGGACGATGACGCGGGTTCGGGCGTGGGTTCGGTCGATGCCGATGGAGCAGAGCCGGGCCGCCGCGGCCGGCCCTCCGCTCTCCGAGCCGGTTCGGGCCGGTTGCCTTTGCCGTGCCGGTTGAGGCGCTCACCGTCACAATCGGACCCGGGCGAAGTTCTGACGCGAATTCTCGCCGTTCGGTGGTCAAGATCGTGCCCGGGCGACGTTGTGACGGCTCCCGCAACAGCGCAGCCCGACCCGACCGGTTTTCGACATGACCGGAGCCTGCGGCCGGCTCTGCCCTCAGTCCGGCATGTCTTGAGACATGTGTCCACGATGTCCTGAACCAGCACACCGTCATCCGCTCCACACGAGAAGCCCACAGGGCCGTCTGGGGCAATCGTCCCGCTGGCATACCGCGTTGACGCAGCGCGTCTGCATCGACAGGCACCTCGATCCAGTTCGCGCGCACGGTAGCCCGGCTAGGGCTCGGCACGGTGCGGGTCGTCGGACTCACAGAAGCGCTTGAAGCCTGCGACTTGTCTGGGGAAGTCGCGCCGGACGACGGGGCCCAGCAGCGGCAGGACGGGCCTTCATGACTCCGCGGGGTCGCAGGTCGAACTCGGCGCGCAGCCGTGTCGAGCTGCGGTACTCCTCGAACCGCATCCGGGCGACGATGGTCATCGGCTTGCCGGTCACGGTGAACGTAAACCGGCTCGGCCGTTCATAGTCGGTGATGGTGACGGCGTAGGTCTGGCCGCGATACACAGACGTGAACGAGCTCCCGTTCCCGATCGGTTCAGGGGTCTCGAGCTCGCTGCTCGTCACCTGCGTGTTCCAGATCGGTTCGTTGCGGGCATCGGCCATCAGGTCGAACACCCGGGGGCGCGTCACAGCGACGTCCTCGGTGACGTCAACCTTCATGAGGCAACGCTATCCCCGGCCGCGCCGACCGCGACATCCCCTGGCGCCCCGTGACAGCGGCCACGCCGATCGATGGAGGGCGTCCTTCACGTGCTCGGCTGACGCGGTCAGCGCGACTCGTTGCGGGGCGCGACCCCCAGGATTTCGTCGACCTCTCTCTGCGTGAGTGGCATGTCCGACGCGTTGGCGGCGATCATCAGTAGCGTCGACAGCTCGACCTCCTCGTGAAGATCTCCGTCGTGCAGCGACACATCCAGCGAGTCACGCTTACGCCTACGCCCCACCGATGTGGCTCCCGGCCTCCCGAGCAAGCGACAGCCTGGCCCTCGCCGCCTGCTCGATGAAGTGCGGTCCATCGCCGGGGAACTCGTCCACACAGTCGGTGACCACACCGAACACGGCGCTGCCGCGTATGTCCTGGAACTCGTCCGCGAGCTGTTCCACCACTGCTGCGAGTGCTACGTCCATATCGCCCTCCCATCGATCTGGGCACAGGAGGGCCCGTCATCCCAGACCCAGACCCACGTGGGCCGTCGGGTCCGGGACGGCGGGGTTCCCTCCCACCGACGAACCGTTGCCGAGCGGGAAGTCGTTACATCCGTAGATCAGCACTGGGGCGGCCGCCCCGCACGTGGACACCTGCGGTTGTTCCCTGGTGGACCAGTGGGCACGTCGTGGTGTCGATCATCGCTCGCTGGGTAGGAGACGGATTTGTCACCACTCGGGGGGACTCTGTGACCATGGGGAGCCACCGAGTGGAACCACCATCTCGACAAGCCGACTACTCGTCTCGGAACAGGAACTTTCATGAGCTCTTCCCCCAGGATCCGTGCCCGTCAGATGTCGGCAGCCCTCGCGCTGCTCACCCTGTTGGTGGCGGGATGCTCCGGACAGACCGACGCCGAGAAGGCCGTCGACGACGCTCAGGACTTCATGTCGAACGCCAAGACCTGCGCCGATCTTGCGAAGCTCGCCGCCAGCAACCTCGACGACATCCGGAGCAACATGAACGACCCGGCGAGGCTCGAGCAGACCCTGCGCCAAGCCGCTGCCGACCTCGAGGCAGAGGCGGCCGAGGCCGACGACGCACAGATGAAGAAGGCGATCAACGGCTACGTCACCAAGCTCCAACAGGTCGCCGGGCGCGCGGAGCGTGGCCAGGACGTCGACCTCGGCGCCATCCGCGAGGCCAACGGGGCGCTCACCGACGCGTGCAGCTGACCGGAGGCGGCGTCCGTCCCACCATGATTCGGCCACAGGCCGGAGAGTCGAGAGCCCGATGATGCTTGCAGACCGCTACCGCTTGGTGCGACGTATCGCGACCGGCGGGATGGGGACCGTTCACGAGGGTGTCGATGAGCGGCTGGGACGGCGCGTGGCCGTGAAGATCCTCAAGGAGGAGTACGCCGACGACCCGAGGTTCGTGGAGCGGTTCGGCCGCGAGGCCCGAGCGGCGGCGGGGCTGGGCCATCCCAACATCGCGCAGGTCTTCGACTTCGGGCAGGAAGGCGGTCAGCACTTCATCGTCATGGAGCTCGTCGAGGGCGAGCATCTCGGCCAGGTGTTGCAGGACGAAGGTCGGCTGACTCCCGGGCGCGCCGTCAGTGTGGGGACCCAGGTGTGCTCGGCGCTGGCCGCTGCCCACGCGGCCGGCATCGTCCACCGCGACATCAAACCGGGCAACGTCCTGGTCCGGCCCGACGGCAGGGTCAAGGTCACCGACTTCGGGATCGCGCAGACCAAGGGGCAGGCGGCGTTGACCGGCACCGGGGCGGTGCTGGGAACGGCACACTACCTGTCACCCGAGCAGGCCTCCGGTCTTGGCGCAGCTCCAGCCTCGGACCTGTACTCAGTGGGTGTCCTGCTGTTCCAGGCGCTCACCGGCACGGTCCCCTTCACAGACGACTCACCCGTGGCGGTGGCCCTCAGCCACATCAGGGAGGAGATCCCGTCCGTCCGCGACCTCGCTCCCGACGTGCCTGCGGCGCTGGCCGCGGTGGTGGCCACGGCGACGGCGAAGGACCCGCTGCAACGCTTCTCCGACGCCCACCAGATGGAGGCTGCGCTGTCCGACGCCCTCACGGCACCACCGGAGACGTCCTCGACTGCGGTCCTGCCGGTGGGGGCAGCGGCGGACGGTCGGCCTGACCGTCTCGCCCGCCGGCGTGCGGCCGCCCCCCGCGCCTGGCTGCTCGGGGGGACCGGGGCGCTGTTGGCCGGTGCGTTGGCGCTCGCCTGGATGACCCTCTCCGGCGACCCGTCGTCTTCGGAGGCCGACACGACTCCGGCGCAGCCCAGCGAGCGACGGGTGCAGGTGACCGGGCAACCGGCATCACCCTCACCGCGGACGAGCTCGCCACGCCCTTCCCCTGAGCAGACGGCCGACGGGCCCGTCGTACCCGCTGACGCCGCGGGCAGCGACGCCAAGGAGCTCGAGGAAGATCTGAAGGACCGCGGCTACGACGTGGAGAAGGCCGACATCGAGTCCTCCGCGCCGAAGGACTCGGTGGTGGCGACGATTCCCGGGCCCGGGAAGCCGCTCGCATCGGGACAGACCGTCGTGCTGGTCGTCAGCAAGGGAGAGGCGCCGGACGAGTCGACTCGGTACGTCGTGCCGGACGGGATCGTGGGGAGCGATGCCAAGGAGGCCGAGAAGGTCCTCAAGGACCAGGACCTCGAGGTGAAGACGGTGGATGTCGACTCCGCTCGCCCGAAGGACACCGTCGTCGCCACCTACCCGGCGCCGGGCGCCGACGCAGACGCCGGGACCGTGGTCCTGGCTGTCTCGAAGGGCCGGTGACTCACACCCCGCCAGCTCGCCGACAGGTCGCTCAGTCCCGGGGAGCAAGCCCGATCTCGAACCAGACCACTTTGCCCTCACCCGTCTCCGTTTGCCGGCTTCCCCAGGCGGTAGCGAGCTCGGAGACGAGGTACAGACCCCAGCCGGACTCGCGAGGCGACGTGGGGCGGTGCACTGGTCCTAACGGGCGGGCGTCGGGGTCGCTGACCTCGACCCTGAGTGCCTCGTCGGTGCGCTCGATGTGCAACACGATCGCGTCCTCGGCGGCGCCGTCCCGCGAGGCATGGCGGACGGCGTTCGAGACGAGTTCGGTCGTCAGCAGCTCGGCGACGTGTGTCTGCTCGTCGTCGAGCCCGTCGCACGCGAAGGCAACCCGTTCGCGGGCCAGAGGGGCCGCGGCGAGCGTAGCCGGGAGCCGCATGCTTGCGGTTGCGGGTCTGTGCTTCATGAGGATGCCTTGATGCGTAATAGCACCTCCTACCCAGCCTCGGCGCAGTCAACCCACAATTCCCGAACCACGCGCCTGGGAGCCGAACTATCGCCTCGCCGACTCGTCTGAGCGGCCGATGGCAACGAACCGGTCCAGACCAAGGATCCGCGACGTACGCAACGGACCCCCTTCCAGTCCCCTGACCTCCAGTCGCCCATGCGCCTTCGTCACCTGGTCGCTGAGCGTGACCACGGCTCGCGCACCTGCCACGTCCAAGAAGCTGAGCCCGCTCAGATCGAGCGAGACCCTCCGGCCAGCCGGAGTGAGCCTCTCGTGCAGGCAATCGAGAAGCCACGACGCCGTGACCGCGTCCAGCTCGCCGGCGAGCCCCACCACAACGCCACCACGGTAGTCATGCGTCTGCACGTTGAGCTTGAGCTCGGGCGCGTGATGCTCTGCACCGTCCAGCTCCGACAGTGTCGGTGAAGTCATAGGGGTTACCAGCCAAACTCGGGGACCAACCGCCCGGGGCTGGCGAGATCGTCGAACGACAACGGATTGAGTTGCGTGCGCGGGAAGATCATGTTCAAACCGACGGTACACGTCACCTGCGAATACTGAAACCACCAGTGCAGACCACCTGCCGCCGCGACGGCGCACCGGCCTGGAGGTCCGCAGTCGCCTACTGAGCGATCTCCCAGATGTGGCCCGCGGGGTCGCGGAAGCTGGGGTTCGGGACCTGCCACCGTTGCAGGCTCGATGAGCTCCCAGTGTCCACATCGGTGGCTTTGTCGTGGTGAACCTAGACTGCCGCCGGCGCCGGGGCAGGAGCCAGAACGGAGCGACCCGGCGTGTCTGTCGGCAGGGCGTTAGCCTGCTAGTAGGCACATCCAGTGCGTGACTCCCCGCAACCTGTAGTTGGGAAGAAGCGGGTCATGAACGAACAACCGGGTGCATTCGCCCTGGAACTGACATGCGTTTTCGAGGCCCCCCGCGAGCGGGTCTTCGGACTGCTCACCGAGCCGGCCGAGCTGGCGAGGTGGTGGGGGCCGCAGGGGTTCACGATCCCCGAGATCGAGCTCGACCTCACCGTCGGGGGCGGCTACCGCTTCACCATGCAGCCACCTGACGGCGAAGCCTTCCATCTCTCGGGCCGGTTCCTCGAGATCCAGCCCGCGAGCCACCTCGTCTACACCTTCCGCTGGGACGAACCCCACCCCGACGACCGAGAGACCGTGGTCAGGCTGTCGTTGGACGCCGTCGGTGGCGCCACCGAGGTGTCGTTGTCGCAGGGCGCGTTCGCGACCGAGGAGCGACTTGAGCTACACCGGAGCGGCTGGACGGAGTCCTTCGAGAAGCTGCGGGAGCTCATCGTGCGTGAAGGCGGATCGTCCACGGGTCGATCGAGTCGATGACCCGTTGCTGGTCTCGTTGCTCAGGCGCTTGGTGGTTGCCAGCGGTAGCCGACAGCAAGGTTCCGCTGCCAGCCGTGGTCGACTGCGCCCCACGTCAGGATCTCGGAACCGGTCCACAGGGCCGAGTGGATCTCGACCACGTCGTCACACGCCGGCGCGGGCAGGACCCGAGCAGGGATGACCGAGACCAGGATCCCGTTGTAGGTGACCAGCCAGTCCCCCGCCGCCCCGATCTCGGGGAGTGGGCAACGCGCGTCGCCGGGATCCTCCGCGGACAGCTGGGCAACGGGTTCCCACGTGTTCGAGGTCGGATTCCACGCGCCGCTGACTCGCTGCTCCGTAGCGCCCATGGCGAGGTTCTGTGACGGGTTCACCAGGCGTGCGTCGAACCAGTACCAGACCGGATTCCAGAACTCGACCGGTGTCCTCCCGAGATCGGTCCAGCCCTCGTCGCCGGGACGGAACCGGGCCAGCCGGTAGTGCTTGGGTGACTCCGGGTCGTTCTCGAGCAGGGCGGTCAGGAAGTACTCGGTGCCCGTCCACACGACGGAACGGTCGAACGTCGGACCCCAGGCAGGGTCGGGCGGGAGGGACGCGGCGAGCCTGCCGCGCGGGTCCAGCTGCCCGGGCGTCGGCTCCGCATCGGCCGTGACGCGTCCGCGAGACCAGGTGTCCTCGTCGATGTCGTAGACCCAGGCCTGCACCGTCCCGCCCCGCTCACCGGGTGCCCCTTCCCGCCGCAGAACCACCTGATCGACCTCCCACGAGGCGCGCACGTCATCGGGGAGCACGGGCAGGTCTGCCATGGGACGCCAGGCGTCGGTCGTCGGGTCGTACGCCGCTCCGTCGGTCAGCGGCCTCCCGCCGCCGAGGCAGTCGGCATTGGGCGGACAGGGTGGACCGTCGTACCCGCCGAACACGAGCATCTCGCTGCCGGTCCACACCACCATCTCGCCCTGGCGGGGAGACAACGGACCGTCAGCGATCCTGCGCCAGCCAGGGTCGACGGCCTCGGCTTCAGGGGCTCCGGACTTGGACGGTGACTGCGTCCCGTGCCCGCAACCGGACACCGTCCCGCCCAGAACGCCGAACATCAGGACGAGGGCGGGGGTCACGTTTCTCACGAGGAGTAGACGCGACGCGACGACTGGCGGTTCCCCAGTCGCCACACAGGCGTTGTCGCAGCAGGCGCTGTCAGACGCAGGCGGTACGTTCCTCGCCATGACCGAACCGTCCTACCTGCGCACGACCCGGGCCGCGTACGACACCGTCGCCGTCGACTACGAGGAGCTCCTCCGCACCGAGCTCGCGGCCAAGCCACTGGACCGTGCGCTGCTTGCCACGTTCGCCGAGCTCGTGCAGGCCACAGGTGACGGGCAGGTCGCCGATCTCGGCTGTGGCCCCGGCCGCGTGACGGCACACCTGCACTCTCTCGGGCTGAGCGCGTTCGGCGTCGACCTGTCGCCGGGGATGGTTGCGGTCGCCCGTCAGGCGTACCCCGGCCTGCAGTTCGACGAGGGGTCGATGACGGGCCTGGACCTGAAGGACGGCGTCCTCGGCGGCATCGTCGCGTGGTACTCCGTCATCCACACCCCGCCGGAGTCGTTGCCGGCGGTGTTCGCCGAGTTCGACCGGGTGCTCGCTCCGGGCGGCCATCTGCTGCTCGCCTTCCAGGCCGGTGACAACGAACATGTGCACCGCGCGGAGGCATACGGCCACGCGGTGTCACTCGACAACTACCGCTTGTCACCCGTCCATGTCGCCGAGCTGCTGAGCCGGACCGGACTCGAGGTGCACACACGGGTGCTCCGCGACCCGGATGGGTCGGGGTTCGAGAAGACCCAGCAGGCCTACCTCCTCGCCCGCAAACCGGAGCAACCACGAGCAAGTGATTCCTAGCCGGCCGCTGTCCTGGGTTAGAGTTCGCGTCCGGGAAGGGGGAACATGACCGTTTTCGAACCCATGGTGGTGGAGTCGTCTCGGACTGCCAGATGGGCCCAACGGCTGAAGTTCGGGGCAGTGGGTGCCGCGGGTTTCGTGGTCGACATGGCGACCTTCAACGCTTTGCGGCTTCCCGACCCGGGGCTGCTCGACCACAAGCCCGTCACCGCCCGTGTGATCGCGGTGACCGTCGCGACTCTCGTGACGTACGCCGGGAACCGGCTGTGGACCTGGCGAGGCCGGTCCAGGGCGAGTGTCCATAGCGAGTACGCGATGTTCTTCCTGCTCAACGGGGTCGGCATGCTCGTGACGATGAGCTGCCTGGGCATCTCGCACTACCTGCTCGGCTTCCACTCCGCCATGGCAGACAACGTGTCCGCCTTCGCGATCGGAGTGCCGTTGGGCACGCTCTTCCGCTACTGGTCCTACCAGCGGTTCGTCTTCAAGCTCCAGCCGTAGCGCGTTCACCACGCAGAAGGTGACGATTCGCCCGTTTCCAGGATGCTTGCGGCTGTTGTGGGCGATGATGCAATGGCGAGCTCTGACCGATCGAGGGATTTTGCGACCTCGCGTCGACCCTCGCTGCGCTCGCACGCACCCATTCGAGTCGGAACTATCGAGGAGTTCTTTTGCACGGGGGAAAGCTCGGGCGTGGCGTTGTCGTCATACCCACCTACAACGAAGCTCAGAACATCAGGTGGGTCGTGGGGCGACTCCGTGAGGCGGTCCCCCACATCGACGTACTCATCGTCGACGACGGTTCGCCGGACGGCACGGGAGAGATCGCGGACAAGCTGGCCGCGCTCGATCCCCAGGTCCATGTGCTGCACCGGACCGAGAAGGCCGGCCTGGGCGCTGCCTACCTGCACGGTTTCTCCGTCGCGTTGGCGAAGGGCTACGACGTCATCGGCGAGATGGACGCCGACGGCTCACACCAGCCGGAACAGCTCCCGCGTCTTCTGGAGGCGATGGAGGCCGGGGCGGATCTCGTCCTGGGCTCTCGCTGGGTGCCCGGTGGCTCGGTGGTCGACTGGCCGCTCTCGCGCAAGGTTCTCTCACGCGGGGGAAACATCTACGCCCGCCTGCTGCTCGGGACCCCGCTCAAGGACTCGACGGGTGGTTTCCGGCTGTTCCGAAGGTCCGCACTCGAGGCAATCGGCTACGAGTCCGTGGCGTCGTTCGGCTACTGCTTCCAGATCGACCTCGCGTGGCGAGCGATTCAGGCGGGTCTGACCGTCACGGAAGTGCCGATCGAGTTCGTCGAGCGGGTGCAAGGCGACTCCAAGATGAACTCGTCGATCGCCTTGGAGTCGTTGGCGCGAGTCACGTCGTGGGGGTTCAAAGCCCGTCGTGACCAGTTCTTGCGTCGTCGGTGAACGTGATGCCGGTCGAGACACCGGCAGGAACCCTCCAGTCACCTCCCGCTTCACTCCCCACAAGGAGTGAGCCGCGGACACCCTCCTGGACCCCGTGGTTCCTGCCCGTCGCAGTCCTCGCAACGATCGCGTTGCGGTACACGTCGCTGCTGTCCCCGCTGACCAACGACGAGGCGGGCTTCCTGCTCGTTTCGCGTGCCTGGGTCCCGACGCCCGACAACATGTACGGGACCTTCTGGGTCGACCGTCCGCCCATCCTCATCTGGACCTACCAGGCCGCCGACGTCCTCTTCGGCGCCTACGGCCCTCGCGTCTTCGCCTCCCTCCTCGCGATCGCCATGGTCGTCGTGGTCTACCAGACGGGCGTGCGCGTGGCGGGCGAGTCCGCCGCACGCTGGGCCACTGCTGGAACGGTCATTCTTGCGAGCAACCCCGCCCTTCAGAGCTGGACGGGCAAGGGCGAGATGCTGGGAACTCCGCTGGTCGTCATCAGCTGCTGCTTGTCGATCGCCGCGCTGCGCCGTCGTCACGACTGGCGACGCGTCGCCCTGGCAGGTGCGGCGGGTTTCGTGGCGGTGCTCGCCTGCGGGCTCAAGCAGAGCCTGGTGGGCGGACTCGTGTTCGGCGCGGCGCTCCTGGGTGGCGCGATGGTCTCCCGCCGCCTGCGCCCGAGTGAAGGCCTCACCTTGGGGGTCGCCGCGATCGCCGGCGCCGCGGTGCCCGTACTCGCGACCGTGGCCTGGGCGCTCTCGAACAACGTGGAGCTCGGCACTGTCTGGCACCACGTCTACGGGTTCCGGTCGGAGGCCTCGGCGGTGATCGCACAGGGGCATCTCTCCGCGCCGCGCGAACGCGCTGTGACTCTTGCCGTGCTGGCCGTTGTCACAGGCATCGTCCCGATCATGGTCTGGCTCGCCTCGTGCCTGCCGGCACTTCGAGCGCGGTTCTCGGTCGGGTTCATGGCAGTCGCGACCATGTTCGCGGTCGACGTCATCGGGGCCGGTCTTGGCGGCAGCTACTGGCAGGCCTACCTGATCCCGTTGATCCCGTCCGCCGCGTTCGCGCTGATGCTCCTCTTCACGCTGACGGGCTGGCGTCGCCGGGTGAGCCAAGGTCTGGTCGTGGTCGCTGCTGTCGCCACGGTCTGCGCACTGACGACGTTCACGGTGGATCGGGTCTCCGGCCACAGCGGCACCGCGTCGTTCAACACCGGCGCCGCGATAGCCAGGTCATCGCACCCGACGGACACGATCGTCAGCCTCTACGGGGACGCGGACACCGTCCAGGCATCCGGACTCCGATCTCCCTACCCCTACCTGTGGAGCCTGCCGGTTCGCACGCTCGACCCAGATCTCTCCTTGCTGAAGCGTCAGCTGACGGGCCCGGACGCACCCACGTGGGTGGTGGCAGCGCTCCCGCTCAACTCCTGGAACATCGACGCGTCCGGCGAGCTGCAGGCCGTCCTCGACACGAAGTACATCGAGGTTGCCGACGACTGCGGTGACCCGGTCTGGCGCAGGATCGACCGTCCACGCCCACCCATCGAGATCGACTGCCACCGTCCGTGGCGCCCGAAGCTGCGCGCACTCTCCTTCGGAGGTCGCTGACGCGGACGGCGCCCACAAGGGAGGGTGCCGTGAGACATTGGCGGTGCTACCCGAACCCGAGGGGAGGTCGGCGATGACCATGCATCCGCGGCTCGCCGCCCACCTCCGGTCGGGAGAGGTCTCGCGGGTCGTCTACGGCTCGATCATCGGCCTTGCGCTGGTCCTCACCCTCGAAGTGCATCCGCCTGGCATGGCTGAAGTCGTCGGCACCCTGCTGGCAACGGCGCTCGCGGTCGCCCTGGCCGAGCTGTACAGCGAGCTCGTCGGCGCCCGGGCACGCGCCGGGATGGGCGCAGCGACCGAGCCGCTGCGCAGCGTCGTGGGCGAAACCGCGGCGGTCGCCTTCGGGATCGCGTTTCCCAGCGTGTTCTTCTTGGCCGCGGGGCTGAACCTCGTCGACCCGGACACGGCCTTCGCGCTCGCCAAGTGGACCGGTCTGGGCCTCATCGCGGGCTACGGGTACGTCGCTGCCCGGCTGTCCGGCACCAGGCCCGCGACAGCGCTGCTGCATGCGCTCCTCGTCGCCCTGATCGCCGCCACCCTGATCGCGCTCAAGGCCCTCGTCCACTGAACCCGATGCGTCGACGAGCGCGGAACGTGAGGTTCAGGCCGTCGCCAACAGAACGCTGCAGCCGCCGTCCGGCAGGTTGCTCACGAAGACGTCCTCGCACATCTGCCGGGCGACCCACAGACCGCTGGAGCCGGAGGGCTCGGGGTAGCGGTACCCGGACAGCGGGTCCTGCATCCCCGCCCCGCCGTCGGTGATCCGGCACGTCAGCTTCGACGGCTCGACCCACAGCGTGAGCTCGACGGGGGTCGCACCGTGCTCGAGCCCGTTGGCCAGGATCTCGTTGGCCGCACTGACGAGGCCCTCCGTCGTCTCGTGTGGCACTTCGCTGAGGTGGGCGCGCTCACGGACGAGGCTGCGCGCTCTCCACAGGTCCCGGAGGCTTCGGAAGGTCGCGCTGACGGCCGGGGGCGAGTCCGGTGGGTCGGGAACCCCGGCCAGCGGGTTGGCGAGGAAGTCGGCTGGATGCTGGTACTCCGGGCTGGCAGCGCGCCGCCACCCGGTGCTGACACTCGGATGCGTGGCCTTGGCCGCTTCGATGGTGGCTTCGGGGAGCGTCTGGGTGTCATAGGTGCACAGGCCATGGAACGCGTAGGAGCCGAGGACCTCGTTGACCATGGACTCGTAGCGGGACCAGCCGGCACGGGTGGAGCTGTCGTCGCCGAGCGGCACGGTCCCGGTCGCCCACAGCTCCACCGGCTCCGGGCTCTCCGCCATCTTCCGCTGATAGGCGAACAGGGTGCTCGACGGCGAGCGGTAGAGGTCACGGTCCAGGCCGTACTCCAGCCGCGGATGCGAGCCCAGGGCGTCGCGCATCACGGCCACGCGCTCCTCTGTGCCGTGGACGAGCACCTGGCCGCCCGAGGCCAGACCCTGTCCGACGAACGCCCGGATCCCATCCACCATCTCGTCGTCCTGGTCGTGCAGGAGCAGGTCGTGGGTGTAGCTGCCGCCAGAGATGCGGCCGGTGTCAGTTCTCACTCCACCTCCACGGTCACACCCTCGGCCCGGTCCACGCCGAGCAGGCGAAGGACCTGGCCGACCGGTCGACGGGGAGCGCGCAGGTAGACCGTGCCGCCGCCGCAGCGGTAGGCGGAGGTCCCCGTCAGGAGCGACCGGGCTCCCCTGACGTCGAGGAAGTGCAGGGAGCCCATCTCCAGGACCAGGGAGCCCTGCTCCGCGGCCGACGTGGCTGCCAGGAGCGCGGAGCGCAGGATCTTCTCGTTGGACGCGTCGACCTCCCCGGCGAGGGCGATGCCGCCGGGGACCGGAGACGTGTGCAGCAGCGACTCCCGGACCCCGTCTCCGTGCATCGCGCAGATGGTCTGCAAGGTCTCCAGGCTCAGGCGGGTGGAGTACTGGCACAGGATGGACACCGGTTCAACACGGCACAGCTCGTCCGTCGCCCACTCGACATCGGCATGCGCTGCCGGGGACATCACGCCCCAAGCCGTGTCGGCCTCCCCGGACCACCGCACCGACGGGTAGCCCTCGGCCAAGGCCGCTTCGACCACGCTCGCCTGCCACGCTGGGTCGTAGGCCTTGGCATCCGCAGAGAAGACCTCGAGCTGTCCACGTTCCATGGCCTCGCCGACGTCCACGTTCTGCTCCACCAGCAAGCTCATGAACGACCGCTCGGCGGGCTCAGAAGGTGGCTCTGTGTAGAGAACCTTGGCGCCGAGATCGAGGCCACGATGTACCCATGCGGCGACTCCGATGCGTCGCTGCGTCTCGTTGTGATGAACGAGTACGAGGTGGCCGTCCCAACCGCCCGGCCGCCCGTCGACCGACTCCATCCTAGAAGGTTACGCCTCGGACAAAGGAAAGGCTCCGCCTCTGTGAGGGGGTTGGGAGATTGATCTGGAAGACCCCGGAACGGGAAGTGACGAACCGGATCATGAGGCCGAAATCGACGAGTCCCGTCAGGCCATGGGGACTTGCTCGCAGTCACCAGCGGGAACCCGTCACGCCTTCGCGTGCCGTTCCAGCTCCCTGTGCACCCGTTCGGTGAGGGCTGTGAGCGCCGGCGACCGACGCGGTCGTGGGGGGACGGGCCCGCGGATGTCGCGTGCGGCTTCCGGCAGCTCGGCGAGGTCAGCGGAGAGCCTCTCCCGCGCGGAGGCCACCGCCTCCGACGGCGCGGGTGTGCGATCGGCTCGTCGCCCGTCCACCATGACGGGGACGAGCAGCGGCTCGGCACCTGGCGGGGCCTTCTCCTCCCGGGTGGCGATGACGTCGGTCACCCGGGCTCCGCGGAAGACCTGCTTCCGGCCCGGTGAGGTCGCCTTGCCGGGAGACAGCTTCATCACCGGTCGGCCGTCGTACTCCACGAGCTTGTACGCCGAGTCCAGGTACGGCGCGTCCGCGGAGGTGCCGACCTTCGTGCCCACCGCGAAGCCGTCGACGGGCGCGCCGGTCGCGACCAGGTCATGGATGTCGTACTCGTCCAACCCGCCGCTGACCAGGATCCGGGCGCCGGGCAGACCCGCCTCGTCGAGCAGTCGTCGCGCGACCACCGCCAGCCGGGCGAGGTCGCCGCTGTCGAGGCGTACGCCGACCTGGCGCTCGTCGGCGAGGTCGCGCAGGACCTCGGCCGCAACGGTCACACCGTGCGGGGTGTCGTAGGTGTCGACCAGCAGGGTGACCGGCCCGCGCGTCCTGCCGGCGAAGGAGCGGAACGCCTCTGCCTCGTCGTCGAACGCCTCGACGAAGGAGTGCGCCATGGTCCCGGTCGCCGGGATCCCGTACTCCAACGCCGCCGCGACGTTGCTGGTGGCCGCGAAGCCGACGATCCCCGCGACGCGGGCCGCGTGCATGCCGGCCTCCGTGCCATGGCAGCGGCGTAGCGAGAAGTCGACCACGGGTACGCCCGACGCGGCGACCACGCATCGCGCGGCCTTCGACGCCAGCGCGGTCTGGTGGCTGATCTGGTTGAGGACGTACGTCTCGACGAGCTGGGCCTGGGGCAGGGAGGCCGTCACCTCGAGCAGCGGCTCGTCGGCGAGGACGATCCGCCCCTCGGGGACAGCCCACACGTCGCCGGTGAAACGCAGCCCCCGCAGCGGTTCGAGGTCTTCGTGGCGCCACCCGGACGCGGAGGCGAAACCCGCGATGTCCGCGTCGTCGACCCGGAAGTCCTGGAGGTAGTCGAGCACCGACTCCAGGCCGGCAGCGACGAGGAAGCCGCGGTTCGCAGGCAGGTGGCGGGCGAAGAGGCTGAAGGTCGCCCGTTGCGTCATGCCCTCGGCGAAGTAGCCCAGCGCCATGTTCAGCTGGTAGAGGTCGGTGACGAGGGCCGTCGACACAGTCACCTCCGAGGTCCCGTGCTCCTTCCACTGTGCCCCAGGTCCGGGCGCGAGCCGAGCCGCGCTCCGCACGAGCCCACGATCGTCAGCTACGAGGATTCCAACGCCATCGACCACTGCCTCGGCGGCTCGGCGCTGGAGTGGACACGGGATCTCCCGAGGGACCGGTGGTTGCGCGTCGCCTCACCGCCAGGCGGACGGTGAAGCCCTCCGGCCGGTGGTCCGCCGTGAGCTCCTCACAGAGCTGCCGGACGAACCACAGACCCATCCCCTCCTCCATGATGCGGTGGGGCGCAGGAGAGTTGTAGACCGCGAACGGGTCGCGGAACCCGCCGCCCCGGTCGGTCACGGTCGCCACCAGCCGGTGGGCCGTCGCCCACACCCGCAGGGACACCGGCCGGCTTCCGTGACGCAGGGCGTTGGAGACGACCTCGTTGACCGCCAGGACGAAGTCCTCGATCGTGCTCGGGCCGGCGTCCGTTGCCCAGAGACGTGTCCGGATCTCCCGTCGCGCAAGCGCCAGGTCGACCAGACCGGTGATGCGGAGCAACGGTTCCGTCTCCTCGACAGGGTCGACGTGGTCCCTCGTCGTGAGGTCGAGGAAGATCTTCGGCTCGATGTAGAACGGGTTGGCCTCCGAGACGTCACCACGACGCACCTGAGGGTGGGTGAGCTCCGCGTCGGCGAGCACCTCCTCCGAGGACGCCCGACTGTCGTACGCACACACCTTCCAGAGCGGGAAGTCCGAGAGAGCCTGGTTGCAAGCAGCCTCGACCCGAGCCCACTCCTTCCAGTTGCGGTCCTCCTCGCCGACTGCGGTCTCGGCGACGAGGCGGACGCGGCCGGATCCGGCCTCGAGGCGCTCTCGCATGAGGCTCTGCATCATCCCGATGGCCGACGGCACCCGGGAGCAGAAGCCCTGCGGGAGGTAGCTGATCCGGATCCGCTCGTCCGCCTCGAGACTCTCGCTGAAGGCGCGCCTGGTCGCGTCACTGCACGCGAGGACGACCTCCTCACGCAGCTCGAGGCCCTCCCGCAGGAACGGTGACGTGGAGGCCACCAGATCGCTCGTGGAGTCGTAGAAGAGCACGTCGTGCCTGAACACCGCAGTCTCGTCAGCAGCCATCGGATGCTCCGATGCCCTCACCGATGCGCTTGCACACAGCCATCCGGCCCCCCGTTGCTCCGCCGCCGCGGACATGACCAGACTAAGGCGGTGCCGGCGAGGCTGCCCGCCGAACCGGGAACCGAGGCGGCTCGATCCAGGACATACCGCACATGACGGACCGCGCGGGCTTCCCGGACTGCCCCCGTCGCCTCATCCGTACTGCGTCCGGGGCCTCCTGACATAGACCGGTGCGTTACCCCCGATCGGCGGCACCGCGACCCAGTCGCTCGCCTCGCCCGGTCTCGGTTCCCAGTCCCGGTAGGGCAGGAAGCAGATCCGCCACACGATCCGCGCCGACCACATCAGGTTGTAGAACGGGATCAGCAGGAACAGCGCGTCGAACCAGCGGTACGACACCCGGCTCGCCAGCACCGCATAGACGGCCATCGTCAGCAGGAAGCAGACGTCCTCACCCTCCATGTAGAGGAAGCCTGCGTCCACCAGGGGCTCTCCGTCCGTCCAGAGAAAGCCCCCAAGCATCCTCGGTCCGGCCCACGCGGCGATCCACAGCACGGTGGCGAGGACCGTTCTCAGCCAGTCCGGTCGGGGCCGTGCGCGTTCGGGCAAGACCTCCGCCGCCCCCGGCGCCCGCGACTCTTCCGGCTGGGTCACGGCGTACTCCTCGAAACGGCGATGCGACGGCGGAATGCTACTCGCGGTGGAGCCAGGTGAGCATCTCCGCCGGAGCCATCGCTGCGGTGCGCTCGCGGTAGTGCGCCAGCTCCTCCGCCGTGAGCAGCTCGCGGCCGGATCCCGACGTACCTCTTCGGAAGAAGGCTGCCTTGTCCTTGAGCACGCCCAAGGCGTCCGGGGCGAGGCGGTCCGCATGCAGCCGCATCTGCTCGAACGAGGCCGCGTCGACGAGAGCGGGCCACACCTCCTCGGGCACGGTCACCCCGAGCAGGCTCGCCAGGCGGCGCATCTCGCCGCCGAGGTCCGCCGACAGGTCGTCGTAGTGCACGAGTACGACGTTGGGCTCGCCGCGCCGCGCCCAGGCGTCGGACAGGTGCCACATCACGCCGGGGAGCGAGTCCAGCTGGTCCCGCGGCGACACGTCACGGTCGATCCAGGCGAGCAGCCACTCATGCAGCGACGGGCGGGGAGACGCCGGCCCGACGGAGCCCGTCTGACCCGTGAGCTCCCGCATGCGCGCACGGTCGAGGTTGCCGCCCTGGTGGTAGAGCGACACCGCCATGTCCAGCGGGTGCCGGGCGACGACGATGTAGGTGGCCCGCGAGTCGAGCGGTACGCCGTCCAGCGGGGTATGCGTCTTGACGAACCGCCGGTGCTCCTGCGCGGAGAGCTGCGCGAAGACCTCGTCGCGCGGCGACACCAGCCAGTCCAGCCAGGGCGACAGTGTCGTCAGCGGCGCCGGCAGGTCCGGCGTCCGGAAGACCAGCAGCGCGCAGATCATCTGCATCCATGTCGTGCCGCTCTTGGACCGCGTGCTGATGACGATGTCACCCTGCCGGAACGGGAAGCCGAGCCACCGGGCACTGTCCTCGTCGGACGACCGGTATCGGGTGGGAACGTCGGGCATCCGCCTCACCCTAGTGTGAGGCGCTGGTCCGGCTGGTTCTCACACCTGGGGCATGACCTTCTCGGCGACGAGCTGAAGGTGGTCGAGGTCGGAGAGGTCGAGCACCTGGAGGTAGATGCGCTGCGCGCCGGTCTCGGCGTACCGCCCGATCTTCTCGACGACCTCGTCCGGCGATCCGGCAAGCCCGTTCTCCCGTAGCTCGTCGACCTCACGCCCGATGGCCTCGGCCCGCCGGACGACCTCGCGGTCGCTCGACCCGCAGCACAGGACGAGCGCGTTCGAGTAGGTCAGCGAGTCCGGGTCCCGATCGTGCGCGAGGCAGGCTCTGCGCACGCGGTCGAACTGGACGGCCGTCGTCCCCAGGCTCTCGAACGGGACGTTGAACTCGTCGGCGTAGCGGGCGGCGAGGTCCGGCGTACGACGCTTGCCCGTGCCGCCGACCAGCACCGGCGGCCGCGGCGACTGCACCGGCTTGGGCAGCGCCGGGGAGTCGGCGAGCCGGTAGTGGCTGCCCTCGAAGTCGAACCGCTCGCCCGGCGGTGTGGCCCACAACCCCGTCACCACCGCTAGCGACTCCTCGAGCCGGTCGAACCGTTCACGCACGGACGGGAACGGGATGCCGTACGCCGTGTGCTCCGCCTCGAACCAGCCGGCGCCGATCCCGAGCTCGACACGACCGCCGCTCATCTGGTCGACCTGCGCCACCGCGATCGCCAGCGGCCCCGGCAGGCGGAAGGTCGCCGAGGTCATCAACGTGCCGAGCCTGATCCGGCTGGTCTCCCGCGCCAGTGCCGCCAGGGTGATCCAGGCATCCGTCGGCCCGGGCAGGCCCTCGGTCCCCATCCCCAGGTAGTGGTCGGAGCGGAAGAACGCCGCGAAGCCGAGATCCTCGGCCGTCTGTGCGACGCGGCGGAGGTCGTCGTACGTCGCTCCCTGCTGCGGTTCGGTGAAGACGCGAAGCTCCATGCCGCAAGCCTTCCACAACGGCCGAAACCGCCTCGCGACCGCTCGAGGGGTCGATCAGGGGGTCGCTGAAGCGGGAGGATGTGACCATGCCGAACTCGTCGCGCTGGTCCCTGTGGTCCGAGAGCTCCCTGCTGTCGCTGGGGTCTCGTGACTCGGTCCTGTCCATCGGCAGCGTCGGGTCGGTCGCGTCCGTCGGCAGTTTCGGGTCTCTCGCTTCGGCGGGCAGCATCGGCTCCCTGACGTCGCTGTTCTCGATCGGGTCCTCGATGAGCACGGGGTCCGTCCTGTCGTCGCAGTCGCGATGGTCGTTGCTCTCGCACCAGTCGTTCGGGGCGGTGATGGGAACGCGCACCCAGGGAGACAGGCGGCTGCTCGCGCCACCGGTTGCTGTTGCGGCGGTCGCGGCCATTGCCCTTGCGGGCTACCTGAGGGAACGCCGCCGAGCGGCGCACGATTGATCGAGCGGCGCTACCGGCGGATTGCCTGCACTGCCTTGCCCGCCATGACGTCGGCCATCACCAGGGCCTTGAACGGCAGACCGCTCGTCTTGGGCAGCATCCCCAGCTGCTGCAGCATGTCCAGCGAGTCGTAGACGGTGGTGTACTCGCAGATCAGCTCCCCCCGGAACCTGCTGTAGGTCGTTCCGCTGATCTTGACCGACTTGCCGGTTGCCGGCAGCCCGGCCGCCGGTCCCCCGGTCATGCTCGCGGTCATCGTCCACGCGACGATGCTGGCTGACTTCTCCTCGCTCGGGAAGACGTGGAAGTCCTCCGGCCGGAAGTGCATGTCCGGGAACGCGGTGAAGGTCTCCTTCAGGTCGGCCGCCACCGCGTCCTTCCCGCGAAGAGGCTCCTCGATGGAGGGCTCTGCCCAGACGACGTCGTCGGTCAGGTGTTCCAGGATCGAGTCGACGTCGTGGTCGTTGTACGCGCGGAACATCGCCTCCGCCACATCGATGATCTTCGCTTCTGACACCGGGGTCTTCGCTGTCGCCATCTGCGACACCTCCTCGCGACCTCCTCGCTCCGCCGTACCTCGACGGAGACGGGCCGACCTCATCAGCCTCCGCGCGGACGCGAGCTGCGGCAAGGGACCGAGGTCCCCCTCCGGCGACCGATTCCGGATCCCGTCTCTTCCCTGGGGCAAGGGAAGGACTTCGGTTCCGGCGTACCGGGTCGAAAGGCCCTTTTTCCACTGGATGTCCATCGGTGACGCTCGGAGGTGAGCACGCACCCCCGCGAGGAGCGCACCATGACCAACATCCTCAACCGCCCGGCTGCCTCCGAGCCCGCCGGTACGACGCCCGCCGACACGACGCCCGCCGACGCCACGCCCGCCGAGGTCGCGCACCGGACCGTTGCGCCGCTTCGCCGGTGGTACGCCGTGATGCTGGTCGGCGGGCTGCTCGGGGTGTTCACGGCCGCCTGGCAGACCGTCGAGCGGATCGCCTACGCGGCCGACCCGGACTCGCTGTCGGTCTGCGAGATCAACGCGCTCCTCTCCTGCAGCAGCGTGTTCGACCACTGGCAGTCCTCGGCACTCGGCGTCCCCAACTCGATCATCGGGCTGCCGGTGTTCGCGTTCATCGCTGCCGCGGGGCTCGCCGGCGTGCTCGGCTCACGGCTCTCCCGCGGCTACCTCGGCTCGGTGCTCGGCGTCACGCTGTTCATGACCGGGTTCGTGTTCTGGTACATGGAGCAGTCCGCCTTCGACATCGGCGTGCTCTGCCTGTTCTGCGTCGGCTGCCTGGTGAACATCGTGATCGCCGGCATCGGCATCACCCGGGTCGCGGCCGCCGAGCACGTGCTGGGTCACGGCCGGGCGGACCGCGAGCTGCGCCTGCTCGTCGAGTCGAGGGCCGACCTGATCGCCTGGGTGGGACTCGCCGCGATCGTCGGCGCGATGCTCTACGTGGGCCTGGCGTACTAACCTCACCGGGTGCCGACACCCGACTTCATCCTCGACCTCCGCCGGATGGTCGGCCAGGCAGAGCTGTGGCTGCCGGGTGTGACCGCGGTGGTACGCCGCGCCGACGAGATCCTGCTGGTACGCCGGGCCGACAACGGCCGCTGGACACCGGTCACCGGGATCGTCGAGCCCGGCGAGCAGCCGGCTGTCACCGCCAGGCGCGAGGTGCTGGAGGAGACCGGGGTCGCCGTGGAGGTCGAGCGGCTGGCCTGGGTCCACGCGTTGCCGTCGACCGTGCACCACAACGGCGACCGGGCGCGCTACCTCGACCACACCTTCAGCTGCCGCTACGTGGACGGGGAGGCTCACGTCGCCGACGACGAGTCGAGCGACGTGCGCTGGTTCCCGGTGGACGACCTGCCGGCGATGGACCCCGACCACCTCGAGCGCATCTCGCTGGCGCTCGACGACGACCACCGGACCAGGTTCGAGACCGGCTAGCGCATCGGCTGCCGGTGGTCAGGGAACGACGAGCAGCTTCCCGGTCGTGCGACGGCCCTGAAGGTCCTCGTGCGCCCGCCCGGCCTCGTCGTAGGAGTAGCGGCCACCGACCCGGACCGACAGACTGCCCGAGCCGACCATGTCGAACAGGTCCGCCGCACGCCCGAGCAGCTCCTCGCGGTCCGCGGAGTAGTGCGTGAGGGAGGGCCTGGTGAGATACAGCGACCCCTTGCGGTTGAGCAGCTGCGGGTCGATCGGCGGGACCGGGCCGCTCGATGCGCCGAAGAGCACCATCATGCCGCGGGGGGCGAGGCACTCCAGGCTGGCGTCGAAGGTCGACCTGCCCACGCCGTCGTACACCACGTCCACGCCGCGGCCGTCCGTCAGCCGCTTGACCGCGGCCACCACGTCCTGCTCGGTGTAGAGGACCACCTCGGACGCCCCGGCCTCCTGCGCTAGCCGCGCCTTCTCCGGCGTGGAGGTCGTGCCCACCACCCGGGCTCCGCGAGCGGCCGCCATCTGCGTCAGCAGCAGCCCGACGCCGCCCGCTGCCGCGTGGACGAGCGCGGTCTGCCCCGCCCAGACGGGGAAGGTCGACGAACACAGGAACTGCGCGGTCATCCCTTGCAGGAGCACGGCTGCCGCGGTCTCGAGCTCCACGGTGTCGGGAACCGGCACCACCCGGTCGGCCGGGACGACGACCCGTTCCGCGTAGCCGCCTCCCCTGACCATGGCCCACGCAACCCGGTCACCTACGGCCGCGTCGTTGACGCCGGCGCCGACTGCGGTGACCACACCGGCACCCTCGGACCCGGCCACGAACGGTGTCTCCACCGCGTAGGCGCCGGTCCGCTCGTAGGCGTCGATGAAGTTCACGCCGGACGCCACGACCTCGACCTGCACCTGGCCGGGGCCGGGGTCCGGCGCCTGTACGTCGTGGACCGCGAGCACCTCGGGTCCACCGGTCCGCTCGACGACTACTGCGCGCACACGTCCTCCTCGACAGTCGGCGACGACCCGGTCCCGGGCCTGTGGCCGAACCTACCGCGCGATGCCTGCCCAGGCAGGGCACGGTCGTCCGTCCTCTCGCAGCACCCTGCGCAGTGCGGCCGTCAGGACGAAGGGCATGCTGGTCGGATGAGCGACTTCACCGGGTTCCCAGTAGCCGCCCTCGACTTCTACGACGACCTCGAGACCGACAACACCAAGTCGTTCTGGGCGGCACACAAGGACGTCTACGAGGCCGCGGTCCGCGCACCGATGGTCGCCCTCACCGCCGCGCTCGAGGAGGAGTTCGGCTCCGCGAAGGTGTTCCGGCCCTACCGTGACGTGCGGTTCGCCAAGGACAAGACGCCGTACAAGACGAACCAGGGCGCCTTCGTCGCGCGCGGCCCGGCGACCGGGTGGTACGTCGAGGTCGCCGCACCCGGCGTGCGCGTGGGCGTGGGTTTCTACGAGGCCTCGTCGCCACGGCTCGCGCGGATCCGGGACGCCATCGCGGACGACCGCCGCGGTGCCGAGCTCGAGGGGATCATCGCCACGCTGCAGGAAGAGGGATGGACCCTCGGCGGCGACAAGCTCAAGACGTCGCCGCGCGGCTACGACGCCGACCACCCGCGGATCGAGCTGCTCCGCCACAGGTCGATGACGCTCGGCAAGTCCTACGGGTTCGAGCCCGTCATCCACACCGCCGACCTGCTCGACAAGGTCCGCGAGGACTGGCGCGACGCCACCCCGTTCGTCGAGTGGGTCTCCGACCACGCCGGCGGCGACTGACTGTTGAGTCGGCCCTCCCGCGGTGTTCAGTCGGCCCTCCCGCGACGTTCAGTCGGCCCTCCCGCGGCGTTGAATCGCCCCATCTGCTGCTCGCTGTGTCCGACGTACGTCGGTCTCCACTCTGCCCGACGCAGTCGCGTGCGGGCCGCCTCTCGCACCTCGCAGTGCCACGGTCCCTTCTGACACGACTTGCAGAGCGCGACCAGGGAAGATCGCGATGCGTGAGTCCGGCGCTCAAGGGCCGACTGAACACCACGGGAGGGCCGACTCAACACCCCACAAGGGCCGACTCAACACCCCACAAGGGGCGACTCAACAACCCGGGAGGGGCGGCTCGACGGGAGGGTCAGATCTCCTCGGGGAACATCTGGATCGCGCCGGACGGGCACTCGGCGACGCAGAGCCCGCAGCCCTTGCAGTAGTCGAGGTCGATCAGGTACTTCTCCCCCGGCTGTCCGAGCTTGATCACCGCGTTGTCCGGGCAGACGCCGTAGCAGTTGTCGCAGCTGAAGCAGTTCCCGCACGACATGCAGCGCCGCGCCTCGTAGAGCGCGTTCGACTCGTCGAGCCCCTGCACCACCTCGTCGAACGTCGACTCCCGGCGCGCCCGCTCCAGCACCGGCCTGTGCGTCCGCGGGGCGTCGGCGTAGTACCACGTGTTCAAGGTGTCGTACGTCGCCAGCGCCGGGCGTACGGCGGGCGGCGGGGCCATGCCCGACAGCCAGCCGTCGATGTTCTTCGCGGCCTTCTTGCCATGCCCGACGGCGACGGTCACCGACCGTTCGAAGGGGACCATGTCACCACCGGCGAAGACACCCGCGCAGCCGGTCATCATGTCCTTGCCGACCGAGACCACTCCGCCTTCGACGGCCAGTCCCGGCACCCCCTCGAGGAGGGAGAGGTCGGTGTCCTGCCCCAGTGCGAGCACCAGCGAGTCTGCCTCGAGCTCCTCGAGCTCACCGGTCGGCTGCGGGAAGCCGGACTCGTCGAGCTCCATCTTCTCGATGACGAGCTTGCCCTGGTCGACCTGCTTGATGGTGGTGAGCCACTTGAAGAGGATGCCTTCCTCGGACGCCTCCATGAACTCCGACTCGTGGGCAGGCATGCGGTCCTTGTTGCGCCGGTAGACCACGATCGCCTCGGAGGCGCCGAGCCGCTTGGCGGTGCGCGCCGCGTCCATGGCGGTGTTGCCTCCGCCGTACACCGCGACCCTCCTGCCGAGCAGCGGCTTCTCGCCCTCCTCGAGGCTCCGCAGCATGCTGACCGCGTCGAGCATGTGCGCTGCCGACCCCGCGGGGATGTAGGCGCGCTTTCCGAGCTGGGCGCCGACGGCGAGGAAGACGGCGTCGTAGTCCTCCCGGAGCGCGTTCAGGTCGGTCACCTTCGCGTTCAGCTCGAGCGTCACGCCGAGGTCGAGGATGCGCTGCACCTCGGCGTCGAGGACGTCGCGCGGCAGGCGGTACTTCGGGATGCCGAACCGCATCATGCCGCCCGCCATCGGCCCGGCCTCCTTGATCGTGACCGTGTGGCCGCGCCGGGCGAGGTGGTACGCCGCGGACAGGCCGGACGGCCCGGCGCCGATGACGAGCACGTGCTTCCCGGAAGCCGGCACCTCGACCGAGACACTCCAGCCCTTGCGGATCGCCTCGTCGCCGAGGAACCGCTCGACGGAGTTGATCCCGACCGCCTCGTCGAGCTGCGCCCGGTTGCAGGCGGTCTCGCACGGGTGGTAGCAGACCCGGCCCATGATCGCGGGGAACGGGTTGTCGTCCATGATCTTGCGCCAGGCCCGCTCGTAGCCGTCGCCGCCCTCCTCGGCCTCGTAGAGCCAGGCCTGGATGTTCTCCCCGGCCGGGCAGGCGTCGTTGCACGGCGGCATCCGGTTCGTGTAGACCGCACGCTCGGTGCGCCAGGAGCCGGTCTTGTTCGCCCGGCTGGAGCCGACGTCGAGTGTGACGGCGAATGGCTTGTCCATCATGCCCCCGGGAGCTCTGCGCCCTCGCCCTCACCGGCGAGGAGCCCGAATCGTTCGATGTTGTGGTCTGCGCCGGCCTGGATCCGGGCGACGATGTCGGGCCGCGGATGCTCGCCGAACAGGTGCGCGTAGCGCTTCTGCAGCTTGAGGTACACCTCGACCGGGACCTGGTGCCGGATCTTGGAGACCTCGGTGACCTGGCCGCGCTCGGCCTCGAAGACGGGGAAGATGCCGGTCTCCTTGACGAGGCGGGCGAGCCGGATCGTGTCCTTGGAGGCGGACCCCCAGCCCAGTGGGCAGGGCACGTACACGTGCAGGTAGCGGGCGCCGCGGAAGGTCATCGCCTTCTCGACCTTGTACTCCAGGTCGCGCAGCTCGGCGACGGTCGCGGTGGCGACGTACGGGATCTCGTGCGCCATCGCGATCCGCGGCACGTTCTTGCCCTGGCCGAACGCGTTCCCCGGCTCCGGGCCGATCGCCTTGGTGTTCGCGGTGCGGGCAGCGGGCGGGGTTGCGCCGGACCGCTGGACGCCCGTGTTCATGTACCCCTCGTTGTCGTAGCAGACGAACAGCACGTCGTCGTTGCGCTCGAACATCCCGGAGAGGCAGCCGAAGCCGATGTCGACCGTGCCACCGTCGCCGGCCTGCCCGACGACCCGGATGTCCTCGCGGCCCTTCGCGCGGAGCGCCGCGGCGATGCCGGACGCGACCGCGGGTCCGTTGCCGAACAGGGAGTGCATCCACGGCAGCTGCCAGGACGACTCGGGGTACGGCGTCGAGAACACCTCGAGGCAGCCGGTCGAGTTCGCGGCGACCAGCTTGCCGTCGGTCGCCCGCATCGCGGCGTCGAGGACGTAGCGGGCGCCGAGCACCTCACCGCAGCCCTGGCAGGCGCGGTGCCCGGAGGTGAGCGAGTTGGACCGGTCCATCCGCGCCTGCACCGACCGCTGCTCCTGGTCGAGCAGCCGGTTGCCGGCGACGAAGGTCCCGGCCTGGTAGAGCTTGATGTCCTGGTATGCCATGGCCCGCCTCCTACTCGTACGCACCGGACGCGACGGTGCCGATGTCGCGCAGCATGTGCTCCGCGTGGGGCCCCGGTCGCGTGCCGCGGCGGGAGCGTTCGAGCTCGCGTTGGACGAGCCCGGTGTCGAGGTCGAGGAAGTGGAGCTGGTGCGCGGGGAGACGTCCGCCGAGCACGTCGTCGAGCAGGGCCCGCAGCGAGGCGCGGGTGATCGGCCGTCCACCGAGGCCGGCCACGACGTCGAACACCTCGACCGACAGGCCGCGCGTCGCGTCCCGCGTGTTCTGGCCGACGATGCCGCCGGCGCCGACCGCGAACGCCTTCTCCACGACCACCACCCGCTCGGCGTTGCGTAGCGCGTCGCGGACCTCCGCGGCCGGCCAGGGCCGGAAGCACTTGACCCCCAGCACGCCGATCGAGACACCCTCGTCGCGCAGCTGGTCGACGACGTCGTCGATCGTGCCGAGCACCGACCCCAGGGCAACCACCACGGTCTTCGCGTCCTCGACCCGGTAGGGGCGGAGCAGGCCGCCGGAGTCGCGCCCGAACTCTGCTCGGAAGTCGGCCGCAATAGCGGGAACCTCGTCGAGCGCCTGCATCTGCTTCGCGTGCATGAGGTACTTCACCTCGGAGAACGCCTCGGGGCCGACCATCGCGCCGATGGTCACCGGGTCGTCCGGGTCGAGCATCTGCTGAGGCACGTAGCCGGGCAGGAACGCGTCGACCTGCTCCTGCGACGGAAGGTCGACCTGCTCGAACGCGTGCGTGAGGACGAAACCGTCCATGCACACCATCACCGGCAGCGACAGGAACTCGGCGAGTCGGTAGGCCTGGATGTGGAGGTCGAGGGCCTCCTGGTTCGACTCGGCGTACAGCTGGATCCACCCGGAGTCGCGCATCGACATCGCGTCGGAGTGGTCGTTCCAGATGTTGATCGGCGACCCGATCGCGCGGTTGGCGACCGTCATCACGATCGGCAGGCCGAGCCCCGAGGCGTTGAACAGCGCCTCCGCCATGAACAGCAGACCCTGGCTCGACGTGGCGGTGTAGGTGCGGGCGCCTGCCGCGGAGGCACCGATGCAGGCCGAGAGCGCGCCGAACTCGGACTCGACCATGAGGTACTCGCACGGGGTCAGCTCGCCGCCGCGCACCATGTCCGACAGGCCCTCGACGATGTGCGTCTGCGGGGAGATGGGGTACGCCGCGATGACCTCCGGCCGAGCCAGCCCGACCGCTCGCGCGACCGCCTGTGAGCCCTCGATCTGCCTAAGCATCGGCCAGCCTCCTCATCGCGTCACGGACGTGCTCGTGGGCAGCCTCGGCGGCGCGGACGTTGCCCTCTCCGACCGGCCCCGGGAACCGTTCGCGGATGGCTCCGGTCACCGCCTTCAGCGACACCTCACCGGTGAGCGCCGCGAAGCCACCCAGCAGCGCGGCGTTGGGAAGCGGACGGCCCAGGTGCTCCCTCGCCAGGTCGGTGGCCGGGACGGTGACGACCCGCTCCTGCTTCAGCGTCCCGACGAGCTCGCCCAGCCCCAGCCCGGCGAGGTCGTGCGAGGTGTTGACCAGCAGGTAGCCGTCGCGACGCAGCCCCTCGAAGAGGTTCACCTGGTGCAGCAGCGTGGGGTCCTGGACGATCAGCGCGTCGGGCTCGGTGATCGGCTCGCGCAGCCGGATCGCCTTGTCGTCGATGCGGCAGAACGAGACGACCGGGGCGCCGGTCCGCTCCGACCCGAAGGTCGGGAACGCCTGCGCGTGCCGGCCCTCGTTGAACGCGGCGACCGACAGCATCTCGGCTGCCGTGACCGCCCCCTGGCCGCCTCTTCCGTGGATCCGTACAGAAAACATCCACGCCTCCCTGGGAACATCCACGCTTCGGTGCGGGACATCCACACCTCCGGGGCATCCCCGCGTCCTTCCTTTGGACGCTAGGTCCCGCGGAAGGGGCGATGAAGGGTCCTTCGACCCGAACCAGGCAGGACGAACGGGGGCTTTACAGATCCCCGAGAGCCGGGGACGTGGTGGTCCATCACGGACAGGGTGGCGAGGGCTCCCCTCGGTCGCGAACGCGGCCCGTCGGAAGGCTAGCCGACCGGGTCGATCGTCGGACCGATCGCGGGCCCGAGTGCAGGTCCGTCCGGGGCGCCGGCGGCCGGCATGCCCGACGGCTTCCCCTGCAGCACCCGGACGATCGTCGCGGCCGCGTCGGCGGCCACTCCTCGGCGGGACTCCAGACCATCGACCAGCTGCCGCGCCAGGTCCCGGACCTTCACGTTCGCCCGCTGCGAGTGCTCGCGGAGCTGCTCGAAGGCCTCGTCCACGGTGAGCCCGCATGCGGCGACGATGGCACCCTTCGCCTGTTCGATGACGGCGCGCGACTCCGCGGACCGTCGTACCGCCTCGTCGATCTGCCGGGAGGTCTCGGTCCGCATGGACTCGGTCACGTCGACCATGTGGCCGCGGATCTCGACCAGGGTGCCGGTTTCGTCGTAGACCCCGTCACCGACCGAGACGACCTGGCGGACACGTTGGTGGGCGTCGATGATGCGGTGCCACAGGGCGAAGGGCTCGCCGCCCGTGAGCGTCCGCTCGATGACCGCCAGGGCCACCGCGGCGTCCTCGGGATGCTTGTGGGCGACCAGGAACTCGGTGGTGGGTACGACGTCACCTGGCTCGAACCCGTGGATGCGGAACAGCCCGTCCGACCACCACCAGTCACCGGACGCCAGGGTGTAGACGAAAGGCCCGAACGGGCCGGGCACGGACATCACCATGCGATTGGATGCAGCACTGAAGTCTCCTGAGGGAGAAGCGTTCATCCCCCTCGCGCACGTATGCATCCGAGGGCCCCGGACCCCCTGCCGGGGAAGGCTGTTGTCTCAACCCAAGGTCAGTCTATAACCGGGCCTGGTCCGCGGCGCGTTACAGCCGGAGCCACAACGCCTCGCGGGCTGTCAGCGCAGCCGCTGGGAGCGCTCAGCCGCGGGTGATCGTGGCCATGGCCCGGTCGAGCTCCCAGTGCGCACGCATGGAGGTGATCAGGCCGGCCTCGTCGACCCGGTAGACGAACACGCCCTCTGTGTCCACGCGGGTGCCGTCCTCGAGGATGCTGGTGATCGTGCCGACGTTGGCGCACGAGTCGCCGTTCGCGAAGGAGTCGGTGATCGTGAAGTGGAACTTCTGCACGCCCGCGATGGCGATGTCCCAGAACCTGCCGATGCCGTCGTGCCCGCGGTGGCCCTTGCCCTCCGGGTCGAACACGGACGGGCCGACCGGGTCCTCGACCACCCCGTCGAGGGCGAAGAGCGCGACCCAGTCTTCCTTGACCCCCCTGGCCACGGTGGCCGCGGACACCTGGGAGGCGTGCCGCGCGGGGTGGTCGTCGTCGGGCGCGGTCCAGGTGAGGGCGTCGGTCTCGATCACGCGAGAAACTGTAACGCGTTCTCATTTCCTGTGAACAGCCCGCCGGCCCGGGTCAGTGCGACTTCCAGGCCTCTTCGTCCCGCGTGCGCGACGTGACCTCTCTCGGCAGCTTCCGGTCGGAGAGGGCGCGGATCGACACCTTCTCGAAGACGTCCCGCAGGCTGCTGCGTGCCGCGATCCACACGTGCTGGAGGACCTCGGCGGAGTCGTTGTACTCGACCGCCTCGGGCCGGAGGCCGTAGACGCTGACCAGCGGCCCGTCCACGGCGCGGATCACGTCCGCCACCGTGACGGTCTCCGGGCCTCGCGCCATCCGCCACCCGCCGGCTTGACCGCGCTGGCTCACCACGATCCCGGCGCGCCTGAGGTCGGCCAGGATCGCCTGAAGGAAGCCGTGCGGGATGTCCTGGCGCCTGCCCAGCTCCTCGGCACTGATCGCGGCCCCGTCCGCACGCGCGGCGATCTCGATCAGTGCCCGGAGGGCGTAGTCGGACTTGGCAGAGACTCGCATGCGGTAAGTCTGTCAGATCTGGCGGAAAAGGCTGGTTACTGGCATATGAAGCGCGGCCCGGCGGGGTGCAGCCACCGGGCCGCGCGATCGTGGGTCAGGAGCTGACGCTCTCGAGCTCCGCCTCGAGCGCCCTGCTCTCACGCTCCTGCTTGACGGCCCACACGATGATCGAGACCCAGGTCACGAACACCAGGGCGGCGATGATGCCCAAGGCCGGGCCGGTGATGCCGACCGCCTCGAGGATGGTGGTGATGTTGGTGAGGACGATCAGTCCACCGGCGGCGACGCCGAGGACCCGGGCCGGCATGTGCTTGACCAGCCAGGCTGCGATCGGCGCGGCGATCACACCGCCGACGAGGAGCGCGCCCGCGTAGCCGAAGTTGATGCCCTGGCTGCCGAGTGCGTACAGGAAACCGAGCGAGCCGCCGATGGCCACGAGGAACTCGGAGGTGTCGATCGAACCGACCACCTTCCGGGGCTCGAGCCGCCCGGAAGAGAGCAGCGACGTCGTGCCGACGGGGCCCCAGCCACCTCCACCGATGGCGTCCATCAGGCCCGCGACCACACCGAGCGGGGCGAGGAAGGCAGCCGAGAGCTTGCCCTTGAAGTGCGGGCGCCGTCCGCCGAGGACGAGGAACCGCCAGATGACATAGACACCGAGACCGAGCAGGAGCGCCGCCACCCAGGGCTTCGCCGTGTCACCGTCGAGGCTGGACAGGAAGGTGGCGCCGGCGAAGGCGCCGATCCCACCCGGCACGGCGATGATGCTCACGGTCCGCCAGTCGACGTTGCCCAGCCTGTGGTGAGAGATCCCGGAGACCAGCGTCGTACCGATCTCGGAGAAGTGGACCGCCGCCGACGCCGCCGCGGGGGCGATCCCGGCCGCGAGCAGGAGCGTGGACGAGGTGACGCCGTACGCCATACCCAGGGAGCCGTCGACCAGCTGTGCCAGCAGGCCTACGAATCCGAGGACGATGAGGTTTCTCATGGAGCTGCACCTTTCCAGCGAGTCAACGGCATACCGGCTCCCTCGACCCGACTACCACTCGCCAACGTGTGTCTATCACTTTTGTTTATTTAGCGATTCACTAGACTAAATAGACAGAGTTGTGAAAGTCAAACACCGGAGTGTCAAGCGAGGATTCGGCCGGGAGCGGACCCGCGCCTACCGGCTGGTGCGGTCCCCGGCGCTTCCACTGGGGTGCTGACCCGTCAGCGGTTGCGCATCCGCCTGGAGACGGGGCGGGTCAGGTAGATCCCGAGCGCGAACACGGCCAGGATGATGCTGGCAACCAGCTTGGAGAGGTCGCTCCACGGCCACCTCGGCTCCTCGAACGCCGCGCTGCCCGCCGCCAACGGCTGCGTGGCGACCTGCACGGTCTCGGCCCCGACCCAGTTGGTGCCACCTCCGGGCAGCTGCATGACCTGGGTCGGCTGCCTGGTGTCGACCGTCGACATGTCGTACACCCGCACCAGCGTCGCGGTCTCGAGAGTCAGCGCGCTCACCGTCACTCGGCTCTCGCCGGTGAAGCCGAGCAGCTCCTGCTGGGCATAGCCGTCCGGCGACACGGTGCGGACCGGCTCGAGCCGGCCGTCCCCGGCCACGTCGAAGATCTCCACGGACCTGACACCGTGGGCCTCCTGAGTCGCCGCAAGCTGCTTGCCGGAGGACTGCCACGCCAACGTCGCATCCTGGGCGATCGGCGCGGGCGTGGTGGTGCGTGCGTCGGACTGCCAGGCGTGGGTGACGAGCCTGCCGTCCACCACATAGGTGAGCGCCTCGCCGTCGGGAGTCCACACCGCCTGGCGGGCCTCCCTCTCACCGGCTTCGCCCAGAGTGGCCACGACCTCCCCCGACGCGACCTCGATCACGCGCAGCGACCCGTCGAACACCGCGAGATGACTGCCGTCGGGAGAGAACGACCCCACGAGGGGGCTCGCCCCGACACTCCCGTCCAGCTCGCGGGCCTCGTCCTCGACGGGGTCGTAGATGACGACGCCGTCGCCGTACCCCCAGGCCAGCACCCTGCCGTCCTGCGCCACCGAGACCGCGTCGGCCGCCGGTTCCGGCAGGTGCGGAGCGGACAGGGCGCGGTACTCACCCGTCTGGCTCGAGACGGCGATCCAGGGGTTGTCCTGCTCCCCTGACAGACCGGTGCGTACGTCGGTGCCGGCGAAGACCACGGACACCGGCCCGACCGGACCGTAGGCAGCCGTCGTCGGCACCGTGTCCGGGGCGTTGTAGACGAACTCCGGCACCGACCCCGACTCTGTCGTCGAGCTCACCTCCGAGGACCGCAGCGCTCGCACGCCCACGGTCGAGCCGAGGTACGTCGCCAGGCCGAGCAGCACCGCCAGCACGACGGCGATGACCAGCTTGGAGCGTGAGACGGGCATGACGGCTTCCCCCGAAGTGCAAGAGCGAACTGACTGCAGCCGCCAGATTAGACCTGTTCGTGCGCTTACCCCGCACCATTTTTCTTGGGGAGGGCGACGCCCCGGCGACCATCAGCTCGGGTCGCGGCGCTGGAAGTCGCCCTCGAACTTCCCCAGGTGGGCGCTGAAGGTCGAGTACGCATAGCCGTCTCGTCGCGCGTTCTTGACGGCTTCGCCGTCCACCGTGTAGCCCGCGACATAGGGCTGGAACAGCTCGCCCGCCTCCCAGTAGGGCACCCGCCGCGAGCCGATCCTGACCAGCCGCACCTCCGGCTGCTCTCCGGCTTCCTGACGTGCGGCGTCCTGCGCGCACGCCGGCACGGTACGGGTCCCGCGGCCGGGCCGGGTCCACAGCACATCGGTGGTCCCCGGTCCGTGCTGGGGGTTGAAGAAGCAGGGAGTACGCCGTTCCGGAACCGGACGACCCTCGGCCCGCGCCAGCACGCAGGCCAGCGCATACCGGCCGGTGCTCAGCGTGTCCACGACCCGGCTGATCTGGTCGGGCGAGCTGATCCGGTCCACCGCCTGCTTCGCGGACTCGTAGGCGTCCAGCGCGGTCTGGTATTCGCGACGTGCGTCCTCGTCGAGAGTCCGGTCTGCCACCGTCGCGTCGAGCCCGGCCAGCTGCTCGCCCAGCAGGACGACGTCCTCCTCGGCGAGCTGCCGGACCGCCTCGAGCTCGGACCCGGCCCGCTTCCGGTCGGCCATCCTTCGACGCAGCCGCGTGGCGACGGTGAAAGCCCCGCCCACCGCGAGCAGCCCCAGCAGTAGCTCCATCGAACCCCCGTTCGTCCTGTCGCCTCAGTGTAGGTACGACGGGGCACTCCCGGGTGCCTAAGAGATCGGATCGTTCTGCATCACTGGTCCAGGATCCGCTCCCACAGGACTCCGTCGCGCCAGGCGCCGTCGACGAAGATGTGCGAATGGGCGATCCCGAGGGAGGTGAAGCTGTTCGAGCGGAGCACCCTCTGCGACGGTAGGTTCTCCACCTGCGTGCTGGCCTCTGCCCGGTGCAGCTCGAGCTCGTCGGCCATCACCTGCAGGACCGACCCCACAGCACGACTCGCGTGCCCCTGTTTGTGGAAAGCGCTTGCGACCCAGTAGCCGATGGAGCCCTTCCGGAAGGGACCCCGCACAATCTCGCTGACCGTGACCTGGCCGATGACGAGACCATCTGACAGAACGACGCCCGGCCACAGGCGCCCGTTGCTGTGACCGTCAAGCAGCCGTTCGATCCGCGTCCGCTGCCCTTCGGGGGTGTAGTAGCCGGCTGGTTGAGCAGGCTCCCAGCGGGCGAACTCCTGGACGTCACGAGCGAGATGGGCGGCAACGGCGTCCGCGTCTCGTACGTCGATCAGCCGGATGCTCGTGTCTTCGCTGGGCATGCAGGCTGACCTCCTGGCGATGACTGTGGACGGTGATCGCCGAGCGACGATGACGGAACCGCATCCTGACACAGCTCGGCGAGCTCCTACCGGACAGTGGGGCTCGCGCCGGGCGCAGCCTTCGGCGACCCGTCCCGCACCGCGCCACGCACCGCCCAAGCCCTGGCGGTGAGCCGGATGGACCCGTCGATGCCGGACGGCAGGCGAGCTCGGAGCAGATCGTGCAGCGCGAGACGGTGCTCGTCGGACAGGGAGCTGACGTACCCGGGTGCTGGGCCTTGTCCGCCGAGGAAGGGATTCCAGTAGTCGTCGAAGTCGGAGAACGTCGTCGGTACGTCGAACGCCCGAACCGTCACGTCGTCCAGCCCGGCGTCCGCCCACAAGGCATGGAGGGGTTCCGGCCGGCACAGTGGGAAGCGGTGTCCCTCGTCCAGCTGGGCTGCGGCAGGGTCGAGCGCCGCTGCGGCGTCCCAGAAGTACCGCATCATCGCCATGCCGTCGGCATAGTCCCAGACATAGGCGGCGGCCACACCGCCCGCTCTCGCGACTCGGGCGAACTCGGCAACCGCGCGACGTGGGTCCGGCACGAAGTTGAGCGCCAGCCCACTCACCACGGCGTCGAACTGCCCGTCAGGCAGCGGCAACGACCGCGCGTCTCCGGCCCGGAAGGTTGCCCGCACGTCACGGACCCGAGCACCCGCAGCGGCGAGAAACCCCTCGGACGGGTCCACGCCGACCACCTCGGCGGGTTCGGCCTCGTCCAGCACCGCTGCGGTCAGGGCACCGGTGCCACAGCCCACGTCCAGCCAACGCAGGTGGGCGGGAAGGCCCAGCCACTGCAGGAACGCGACCGCAACGGGGCGGCTCCACCGACCCACATAGGCCTCGTAGGCGTCGCCGGCCTCCCATGCCTCGTGCACCACCTGACGAGACTATGCCGGTCGCCCTCCGCACATCCGGGATTCGAAGAGCACGCCTCCCCGCTCCAAGGTTCGGAACATGGACGGGTCCGCATGTGAAACTTGGGCAATGCCGAGCGATGCCCCACAAACACACCGTCTGACAGTTGCGGGAGCCGACCCAGCGCTGGACGAGCAGCTGACCGCCGAGCTCACTGCGTTCAACTTCCAGGCGACCGGCGTCACCGACGAGCGAGAGTTCACCGTGAGGGCGAACGACAGCGATGGGTCGCTCATCGCCGGGCTGAGCGGCTGGACGTGGGGGACGTGCGCCGGGATCGGTCTCGTCTGGGTCCGCGAGGACTGTCGCAAGGAGGGTTGGGGCACTCGCCTCCTGGAAGCGGCGGAGCGGGAGGCCTCCGACCGCGGCTGCACACAGATCGTGGTCTCGTCGTTCACCTTCCAGGCTCCGGAGTTCTACCGACGTCACGGGTACGTCGAGACCGGCCGGACCGAGGGGCTGCCGCGCGAGGGGGCCGCAGACGTCCACTTCGTGAAGCGCCTCGGAAAGCACTGCTGACGTCGCCCGAAAGTGGGGCTGCTACGCCCGCGGCTGCCGGAGGGTCAGCTGTCGAGCGTGGAAGTCGAAGTGCTGCGTCGCGAAGTGGTACACCTCGAGCAGGCTCATCGTGTCCCGGAAGAACGGGTCCCACCGCGTGGGGAAGTACATGCGGCGACCGAGTGCATCCTCGGTCTCCCGATCAAGCTGGCTGTGCACCGCGGCTACGACCCGGTCGAGCTTCGCGGTCATCCGCGACGCGGGGAAGATGAGCGCCCCGCCGCACGAACCCAGGTAGTTCACGACATCGAACGGGCGCGTCCCGGCGTTCAGAACCCGAGCGAACGCCCGGCCGAACCCGTCCGGTAGTCGCCCGAACGTCCGCACCAGCGGGAGCAGCGCCCGCACGACGATGTACCCGAAGAGCATGTGGAACAGGAGCTGCTCGTTGTTCCACCGCGTGCCGTCGGTGGCTCGGCGCAGATCCGCAGGCGAAGCCTCCGAAACCAGGCTGTGGAAGGTGAGGCGCGCACGCTCCATCTCCTCATGGACCGACGGCCTGTCCGTGGCGGCCATATACACCCGCTCAGGCCACCGTTACCGGGCCGAGGACTGCGGCCAGGCCAGTCAGGGCATCGGGCACGACCCGGTAGTAGGTGAAGTTGCCAACCCGGCGCTCCGGCACGACCAGGCCCGCCGTCGCGAGCTTGCGAAGGTGGTGGGTGACGGTCGGCTGGGTGAGCCCCAGCGGCTCGGTGAGGTCGCAGGTGCAGGCCTCGAGACCCGGACTGGCGAGCATCAGCGACAGCAGCCGGAGGCGAGTCGGGTCCGCGATCGCTTTGAGCCGCACCGCCAGCTCCTCCGCCTGTTCGGCGTTCAGCGGCGCGTCCACCAGCGGGGCGCAGCAGGCGACCGCACTCGGTACGGGCTGGATCAGAGGCAACGGCTTCGGCATGAGATCCATAGTGACACGAGATAGGTGAGCGTCTATCAACTCGCGACGAGTGGGGGCGAGACAGCCCGCCGTACACACGCGGCTGAAGTAAAACCTCCACATAGACGGTCATCAATGCTTGACCCGACACCCAGGCCGTGGCACTGTTCCGAGTAAGACATAGATATTCGTCTATGTGCTTCCAAGGAAACACCTCGGGATGAGGCAAAGAGGAGAACGCGATGCACTTCACCGTGATGGCCGCCGTGGCCGCCGAGCACCAGGCCGACCTGCTGCGGGCCGCGGAGAGGCGGCGCCAGGTGGCGGCACACTCCCACCCCGACGCCCGGTTCGCCCTGGCCGGCGCCGTCGACCGCGTCGCCCACGCGGCGCTTCGGCTGCGGCACAAGGCTGCGGCCCCCTTCCAGCAACCCGCCGAGCCCTGCTGCGCCTGATCCGCCGACGACCACGCCACCAGCCGACCCCCTCACACCACCAGGAGCAACCGTGTCCCGCCTTCAGCTCGCCCTCAACGTCGACGACATCGATGCGGCGGTGGAGTTCTACTCGACCCTGTTCGACACCCAGCCGGCCAAGCGACGCCCCGGCTACGCCAACTTCGCCGTCGCGAACCCGCCGCTGAAGCTGGTGCTGTTCGAGAACCCCGGGGCCACCGGCACACTGAACCACCTCGGCGTCGAGCGCGAGTCGATGGAAGAGGTCGAGGAGCAGGCCGGCCGCCTCGAGGCCGCCGGCCTGGTTGTGGACGCCGAAGGCGACGTCGTCTGCTGCTACGCCCGCCAGGACAAGCACTGGGTGACCGGACCGGACGGACAGCGGTGGGAGAACTACGTCGTGCTCGCCGACGCCCACCCCGAGCTCGAGGGCAGGAGCCTCCAGGAACTCGCGCTCGCCGAGCGGGACGAGACCGTCACAAGCAGCGGCGGCTGCTGCGGCTCCGCCGTCGCTGAGCAGCGCGAGGCCGAGCCGGCAAAGGGCGGCGCCTGCTGCGCCTGACCCAGCGGCGTCTCCTGCGACACCCCGGCCTCGTCGACCACGAACCGCTGGCTTCCCGCGACCACGTGCCCTGAGCGCACCACGTCGCCGGCGCCGTGGCCGGGGTCCGACAGAGGACCAAGGGCGCCGCGCACCGCGGGACAGGTTTTCGCCGGGCTCGTTCCCGCGCTGCGCCAGGGAAACGGTCGTTCACCGCAGCAATCGGCCTCAGTGGGGCGGATCACCGTAACCCACCTGTTCGGTAGGGGTTGTCTTTATTACTGGTGGGTAGGATAATTATGTTACTGACGAGTAAGCACGCGTGGCGTTGCCTGGCGTGCAGCCCCCGGACCGGAGCCGACTGACCCGGTACCCCGATTGCGAAGGTGGAGCAGTGAGCCACTACAAGAGCAACATCCGCGACATCGAGTTCAACCTCTTCGAGGTGTTCGGTCGCGGGGAGGTCCTCGGCAAGGGCCTCTTCGAAGAGGTCGACGTCGAGACCGCCAAGTCGATCCTCTCCGAGGTCGACCGCCTGTCGCGCGAGGACCTTGCTGCCTCGTTCGAGGACGGCGACCGGAACCCGCCGGTCTTCGACCCCGAGACCAACACGGTCACGATGAACGAGAGCTTCGCGAAGAGCTACCAGGCGTTCATGGACGCCGAGTGGTACCGCCTCCAGCTGCCCACCGAGCTCGGCGGGCAGCCCGCTCCCCCGTCGCTGGTGTGGTCGATGGCCGAGCTCGTCCTCGGCGCCAACCCGCCGGTGTGGATGTACGCCGCGGGTCCGAACTTCGGCAACGTCGTCTACCGGAACGGCAACGACCGGGACAAGAAGATCGCCCACCACATGGTCGAGCGCAAGTGGGGCGCGACCATGGTCCTCACCGAGCCCGACGCGGGCTCGGACGTGGGCGCCGGCCGCGCCAAGGCCCTCCTGCAGGAGGACGGCTCATGGCACATCGAGGGTGTGAAGCGCTTCATCACCTCCGGTGAGCACGACATGAGCGACAACATCATCCACCTCGTCCTCGCCCGTCCGCAGGGCGTCGAGGGCGCGGGCGGCCCCGGCACCAAGGGCCTCTCTCTCTTCATCGTCCCGAAGTACAACTTCGACCCCGAGACCGGTGAACTCACCGGCGAGCGCAACGGCGCGTACGTCACCGGTGTCGAGAAGAAGATGGGCATCAAGGTCTCCACGACCTGCGAGATCACCTTCGGTGACTCTGCGGTTGGTGGAGGGGAGCCCGCCAAGGGCTGGCTGCTCGGCGAGGTGCACGACGGCATCGCGCAGATGTTCCAGGTGATCGAGAACGCCCGCATGCTCGTGGGCACGAAGGCCATCGCGACCCTGTCGACCGGCTACCTCAACGCACTGGAGTACGCCAAGAGCCGCGTCCAGGGCGCCGACCTCACGCGGGCCGCGGACAAGACCGCTCCGCGCGTCACGATCACCCACCACCCCGACGTACGCCGCTCGCTGATGACGCAGAAGTCGTTCGCCGAGGCGCTGCGCGCGCTCGTCATCTACACCGCCACCTGGCAGGACAAGGTGCAGATGGCCGAGCACTCCGGTGAGCGTGACGAGCTCGCCGAGCGGGTCAACGACCTGCTCCTCCCCATCGTCAAGGGCTACGGCTCCGAGCGTTCCTGGGTGCTGCTCGGCACCGAGTCCTTGCAGACCTTCGGTGGCTCCGGCTTCTTGCAGGAGTACCCGATCGAGCAGTACGTCCGTGACGCCAAGATCGACACGCTCTACGAGGGCACCACGGCCATCCAGGGCCAGGACCTGTTCTTCCGCAAGATCGTGAAGGACCAGGCCCAGGCACTCGGCCACATAGCCGGCGAGGTCGAGAGCTTCGTTCGAAGCGAGGCCGGGAACGGCCGCCTCAAGATCGAGCGCGAGCTTCTCGCGAAGGGCCTCGAGGACGGTCAGGCGATCGTCGGCACGCTGATCAACCAGCTGATGTCGTCCGACCCCAACGCGGAGGAGGGCGACCAGCGCAACCTCTACAAGGTCGGCCTGAACACCAGCCGCCTGCTGATGGTCCTCGGTGACATCGTCTGCTCGTGGCTGCTGCTGCGTCAGGCCGAGGTTGCGCTCGAGAAGCTCGGCGGCGACGTCAGCGAGAAGGACAAGAACTTCTACGAGGGCAAGGTCGCCGCTGCGCAGTTCTTCGCGCGCAACGTGCTGCCGAAGATCGCGGCCGAGCGCTCGATCGCCGAGTCCACCGACCTGTCGCTCATGGACCTGGGCGAAGACTCCTTCTGACCCGGTTCTGAGAGGGGCCGTCCCACCACGTGGTGGGACGGCCCCTCTTTCTGTGTGCAAGGAACGCGCCCGGGCGAACTCCTGACACCGCCGAGCCCGGCGTACGGCGTCTCGCCCCGCGACTTTGCCTTCGGCTCCCGATTGAGATGGGGCCGATGAGGGTATTGCAGGAGCAGGAAACGGCGCAGCCATGAGGCATGCGGCGCCGAGGCGACCACCATCGCCGCTGAATCAGAGGAGAGAACATGGGCATCGGTTTGGGCGTCGTACTCCTGGTACTCGGCCTGATCCTGGTTCTGGGAGTCGTCAACTTCGACATCGGCTTCGTGGACGACGTGGCACTCGGGTGGATCTTCGTCGTCGTCGGCGCTCTGGCCGTGATCCTGGCGGTCGTCATGAACGCACAGCGTTCCCGGACCAAGCACGTGGAGGAGCGTCGGTACGACGGTCCGCCGCGCGTCTGACGCAGCGAAGGTCGGTCTCCCGGCCACAACGTCATCCGCCCTGGTCGCGACTGCGACCAGGGCGGATGACGTTAGAGAAGGCTCAGCGGCCCGTCTGCGACCAGCGCGGCTTCTTCTTGCCGCCGTTGGGGGCCTCCGGGCGCTCGGGCGCTCGGCGCGGTCCGCGCGGTCGGGACGGAACCCGCGGTCGCGGAAGTCGGGACGGTCGGTACGACGGTCCGGGCGGCTGTCGGTACGACGGTCGCGGGAGCCTACGAACTCGCGGCGATCTCCCCGCTCCGGCCGCTGCGACCGGAAGCCGCCCCGCTCCTCGCGATCTGCGCGGAAGCCAGTCTCACCACGACCATCGCGGAACGAACCGCGATCCTGGCCGTGAGGACGGCGATCATCACGAGCAGCGGCACGATCACCGCCACGGCCTTCCCGGTGAGCCGGCCGGCCGTTCCCATCGCTCGGCCGACCCGAACGGAAGCTGTCTCGCTCGTCACGCGGTCCACGGTACCCCCGGTCCGCTCCGGAGCCACGCTCGTCCCGGTCGTTCCTGAAGCCGCCACGGTCCTCACGGTTGAAGCCGCGCTCGCCCCGGAACCCACCACGGTCCTCACGGTTGAAGCCACGGTCCTCACGGTTCCCCCGGAACCCACCACGCTCCTCGCGGTTTCCCTGGTAACCGCCACGGTCCTCGCGATTTCCCTGGTAACCACCACGGTCCTCACGGTTCCCCTGGTAACCACCACGGTCCTCACGGTTCCCCCGGAACCCACCACGGTCCTCACGGTTCCCCTGGTAACCACCACGGTCCTCACGGTTCCCCCGGTAGCCGCCACGGTCCTCACGGTTGCCGCGGTACCCGCCTCCGAACCCGCCGCGCTGACCGGCACGGCCACGGCTCTGCGACGAGCCGCCCCGGCGGAGCACCGGAGCCGACTCGCCGGACTCGGCAAGAGCCTCGGCGGTCATCGGCTGCGGAGCGGTGCGGATGTCGTGGTGGCGGGACTCGACGCCGGCGCTCGACTGGAGCCGGACGATCTGGTCGAGCTGTCGCGGCGTGGTGATCGTGACGACGGCCCCGGACTCGCCGGCGCGCGCCGTACGACCGGAGCGGTGGAGGTACGCCTTGGGGTCGGTCGGTGCGTCGTAGTGGATGACCAGGCCGACGTTGTCGACGTGGATACCGCGGGCAGCGACGTCGGTGGCGACGACTACCTGAGCGCGACCCGTCGAGAACTTGTGCAGGTTGCGCTCACGCACCCGCTGCGACAGGTTGCCGTGCAGGTCGACGGCCTCGATGCCGGCCTCGGTCATCGAGTCCGCGAGCTCCGTCGCACCCTCACGGGTCCTGGTGAAGACGATCGACCGCGGGTTCGCCTCGACCAGCTTGGTGGTCGCGGCCACCTTGTCGCGGAAGCCGCCCACGACCATCACGTGGTGGGCCATCGTCGTGACCGCACCCTGGTTGGGGTCGAGCTCGTGCAGCTTCGGGTCGCGCAGGTGGGTGCGGACCAGCTTGTCCACGTCACCGTCGAGCGTCGCGGAGAGGAGCAGCCGCTGGCTGCCCTCGGGGGTCTCGGCCATCAGCGCGTCGACGACCGGGTAGAAACCGAGGTCGCACAGGTGGTCTGCCTCGTCGAGCACGGTGATCTGGATGTCGTCGGTGCGGCAGCTGCCGCGCGAGATCAGGTCCTCGAGCCGGCCCGGCGTGGCGACGACGATGTCTGCGCCGTTGCGCAGCTGCTTGATCTGGCGGTCGTAGGGCGTGCCGCCGTACACCGTCGTCAGCTTCAGGCGCATGGCCTCCGCGAGCGGCTCCATGGACCGTCGTACCTGAGTGGCGAGCTCGCGGGTCGGGACGATGATCAGCGCACGCGGGTGCTTGGGGCGGCTGCGCTCCCCCGCGAGCTTGGCCAGGATCGGCAGGCCGAACGCCAGGGTCTTGCCGGAGCCGGTCTGGGCGCGGCCGAGCACGTCGTGGCCGGCGAGCGCGTCGGGGATGACCGCCGCCTGCACCGGGGTCGGCGCGGTGATCTCCTGGCGGGCGAGCGTGCTGACGAGCCGCGCAGGGATGTCGAGCGCGTCGAACGTGAGCTCAGAGGTGGGAAGGGTGGCCGGCCCGGAAGCGGGCATGGCGGATTCAGCAGACTGAACAGCAGTCACGGGGTACAGAACTCCAGTAATGGTCGGGCGCGTCCTAGCCCGGATGCCACGGCGTGGTCCGGTGAGCCTGCGAGACGCAAGGCACCCGATCACTGGTCCTGCGCGGCAATCCTGCTCTGCTCCGCGCACCCACACCGGGCGACAAGAAAGGCCTCCTGAGTTCCGCCTGCATGCTCTGTGACGAGCACTGTCGAGGTGAACCCCGGGGCCTTGGCTGGCTCTATCCTACCAGCGGATTTCCACCCCTCTGACCGTCCGGAGAGGGGCAGCACGAGACGTTGGACACTTTCGCCCGTCCCGCGCTGCCCGCTCGCCGAGCGTGATCGGCTCGCTGTCAGCCGACGTCGGACAGCCTCGCCACGCGCCCCTTCGACCCGGACGCCCAGCACGCGCCGTCCGTTGTGCACACCACCGAGTCGAAGCCGGTGTCGCTGAACGTCTCCCAGGTGCGTCCCTGGTCGTGGCTGATGTCGCTGCCCGACGGTCCGACCGCGATGACCGTCGAGCGGGCCCCGGCCATCCAGTCCGCGCCCGACCGGTAGCCGCCGAGGTCGCCTCCTCCGGCCCAGGTCTGGCCGTCACGCGTGAGTCCCGAGGCGTCGACACCGTTGTCCGGGGCGAGGAAGTCGCCGCCGACTGCGACGCCCTGTTCGGGGTTGCGGAAGGCGAGCGAGAACACGCCGCCCGCCTCGGTGGCAGGGATCGGCGCGTCGCTGACCTGCCAGGTGCGTCCGGCGTCGGACGAGTGGAAGATCCGCGAGGCCGCGCCGCCGGAGGCGATCCACGCGTCGCGAGCGCCGGCGGTCACCAGGCACGTGCCGCTGGCCGCGAAGTTGTACTCCCCGTTCACGGCCTCCGGCATCCCGTCGGTGGGGAGAACCGACCACGACCTGCCGCCGTCGCGGGTGCCGATCACCCGGAACTTGCCGTCGACGGGGTCGCTGACGGCCAGGCCGCGCAGTCCACCGGGGAAGAAGTCCATGCAGTTGTAGAACGCCCGGGCGTCGTCGTTGACGAAGGTGAGGTCCCAGCTCTGGCCGCCGTCCTCGGTGCGGTAGATCCGGGAGGCATCGCCCTCACCGATCGCGAGCACCGTGGCCCGGTCGGCGTCCTGCGCCTCGACGTCGCGGAACATCAGTCCGGTCGTGTCCGGCGGGCTGACGTCCTGCCAGGAGGAGCCGGCATCCGTCGTACGCCAGACGCCTCCGCCGCTGCCACCGACCCAGGCCGTGCGGGCGTCTACCGCATCGAGCCCGCGGAGGCCTTGGCTGGTGCCTACGTCGACCTGCTGCCACTGCGGGTCGGTGGGCGGCCCGGCCAGGGCGGGTCCGGCCAGCGTCAGCGGGACGATGAGGCTCAGAGGGATGACGAGCTGGGTGATTTTTCCGAGTTGTGGGCGCATGTCCGTCACTCTGGCCGACCCCGACGGCGCTGTCCAGAGGTCTAACGCTCAGTCGTGCGACCGTCCCGACAGGGGCAGGACCAGGCGTCCTGCGCCACCGCTGACGACGCGGACCGGGACACCCCAGTCCTGCTGGTGCATGTGGCAGGCGGCCCCTTCGCCTGCGTGCTCGTCGCACGACGCGGCGCGCGCGGCAATGTGCAGCACACCCTCACCGACGGCCGGGTCGATGCCGATCGTCCGGGTGAGGTCGGTCCCTCGGCCGTCGCCGGAGCGGATCAGCGCGGGCGGCGTCGCCGACACGAGGAGCTGCGACGGCGGGCCGAACCGGTCGTCCACCTTCTGTCCCGGGGGCGGCTCGAACGCCACCACCAGCTCGAGGTCGCCGCCCGCGATCTCGGTGACCGGCCGCTGCGTGGTGTGCGAGAACCCGTCCGCCTTCGCCGCAGAGCCCAGCGCCACCCGGGTGAGGCGGTGCGCCGACGACTCCACGACCACGAGGTGCTCCCCGTCGACGACGGCGCCGCTGGGCTCCGCGAGACCGGTGGCGAGGGTCGTCACCTCGTCGGCCTGCGGGTCGTAGCGCCTGACCGCCCCGTTGTAGGTGTCGCACACCGCAACCGAGCCGTCCGGCAGGACGGTGACCCCTAGCGGATGCTGCAGCAACGCCTTGCCCGCCGGGCCGTCCTGGAACCCGAAGTCGAAGAGCCCCTGCCCGACCACCGTGCTCACCTCGCCTGCTTCGACGTGGCGCAGCGACGAGGTCTCGCTGTCTGCCATCCACATCCGGTCCCCGGCGACGGCGAGCCCGGAGGTCTGCGCGAACCATGCTTCGGCGAGCGGCCCGTCGAGCAGCCCCTCGTTCGTCGTGCCGGCGACCACAGCGACCTCACCTGTGTGCGGGTCGAACGTCCACAGCTGGTGGATGCCGGCCATGGCGACCCACACCCGGTCCTGCCACCAGGCGACGTCCCACGGGCTCGACAGTGTGGCCGTCCCGTCGCCCTGCATCCACTGCTTCCCGTTGCCGGCAAGGGTCCTGACGTTGCCGGTCGAGAGCTCGACGCCGCGCAGGGCGTGGTTGACGGTGTCCGCGACGACCACGTCGTAGCCGACCTCCGCCGCGACCCCTTCGGGCAGCGCGACCAGGCCGTTGGGCTCGTTGAAGCCGGCCGTTGCGGCGTCACCGTCGGCGAGCCCCCGCGACCCCGACCCGATCCGGCGTACGACGGTCTCCGCGTCGTCGGCGAGCTCGACGAGCTGGTGATTCCCTGCGTCCGCGACGAGGAAGCCCTTTCCCTCAAGGCGGATCGCCTTCGCGGGGAAGCGCAGGTCGCGCGGCACCGGTGTCGGCGGGACGTACGGCGTGTCACCCGGCTGCAGCGTGCCCTTCGCCAGGTGCTCCTCTCGCAGCTCGGCGACGAGCGCGTCGATCGCATGGGCATGGCCCTCGCCGGCGTACTGCGCGACGACGTACCCCTCGGGGTCGACCAGCACCAGCGTCGGCCACGCGCGCGCCGTGTACGCCTGCCAGGTCTCGAGCTCCGGGTCGTCGAGGACCGGGTGGGCGACCTCGTAACGCTCGACCGCGGCGGCGAGCGCGTCCGCGTCCGCCTCGTGCACGAACTTCGGCGAGTGCACTCCCACGACGACCAGCTCACCGTCGTACTTCTGCTCCAGGGGGCGCAGCTCGTCGAGCACGTGCAGGCAGTTCACGCAGCAAAAGGTCCAGAAGTCCAAGATGACGTGAAGCGACCTCGGAAGTCCGAGATCGAGAACTCGCGGCCTCCGGTGTTCAGCCAGCCACGGCCTCGGAGCTCTGGTGCGCGGACGCGAGGGCGGGTGCTCATGTGCGCAAGTCTGTCAGGGCGTCCGGATGCCCGGGAAACGCCGGCTCGGGAGAAGGCGAGACCTCAGGCATCCTCGCGCAACCGGGGGATCACCGTGGTCATCACGTCCTGGAACACCGCTTCCCCCTTTGGCTCGTCGCGCCACGACCCGGGCAAGTAGAGAACGAACTCGTCGATGCCGATCGAGCGGAACCGTCCGACCATGTCGGTGAAGTACTCCGGCGACTCCCACGGTGTCAGGGGCGGAAAACACACCAGGGAGTGCCGGATCTCCCGCGGATCCCGGCCAAGGCCCGCGGCGAGCTCGTCGAACCGGTCGCAGCGCTCCGCGGTGACGTTGTAGAAGTCCTCCTCGGTCTCCACGCCGTAGCCACCCCAGGAGCTCCACCCATCGGCGAACCGGGCAGCGATGCGAAGCATCTTCGGGCCGTGGGCAGCCACGGTGATCGGGGGTCGAGGCCTCTGGACCGGCAGCGGGATGGTCTCCGCACCCTCACACCGGTAATAGGTCCCTTCGTACGTCGTCACCTCCTGACGCAACAGCAGGTCCACCAGCTCGACGAACTCACCGAAACGGGCCACCCGTTCCGCCGGAGACCACGTGACTCCGGCTGAGGCCGCGCCCGCGGAGGGATCGCCGACCCCGAGCGCCACCTCCACGCGGCCGCCGGTCAGATGGTCGAGGGTCATCGTGGCCTTTGCCAATGTCACCGGCTGGCGGAAGTAGAGGCTCGAGACGAGGGTGCCGACGCGGATCCGCGTCGTCTCGGCCGACATCAGGACCAGGGTCGTCGGGCCGTCGAACATCATGTGGCGCTCCCGATCGGGCTCCACGACGGTGTCGCAGTTCCACACCACGTCGAAACCGCGTTGCTCCATCTCCTGCCATCGAAGCCGCAGCGCCGCAAGAGGAAGGTGTTGGTACTGGTAAGCACAGAAACGCAGGCTGGGCATCGCGCCCCCTCGTCGTCGCGCCACACGAACGATATGGCCACATGGTCCAACCAGCCGAGCCGGCCGTCAACGCGATCAAGACAGTCGCTGCCGGTGCGGAGTTCGGGCCTTCGTCCAGCGCAGAAGTCCTCCAGCAGGGAGCCGCCCAAGAAGTCCGAGATCGAGTACGACGGTCTACGGGATGCAGAATCGGCCTTCGACCGACATCACTGTCTGACCCGTCGCACCCCTCAGGGAGCGCGGATCCTGGAGAACGTGCTGGAGCCGCGCACTGGTGTCCCGGCCTCCCTACTCTCCCTAGACCGGCACCCATGTTTTTACTTTCTATGGGGCAATTGAGCACCGACGAGTCCGATGAGACCGGATCCAGGACAAGCGCGGACAACGTAGGCCTTTCGCGGCCACCGACCGTCCCATCTTGTCCGCCAGTTCGGTCCTGTGCCCCGAGTCCGACATCTGCCCTCCGTGCACTGTGTCCGGACGGGCCCGGGAGGCAGTGGCGGACGGTCCCAGACCGGCGGCGGCCATGCCTTGACAGTCACCTGGGCGCGGCGTTGGCTGAGTAAACCGCGCGGCGAAAGAGAAAGGGACGAAAACTCAATACAGCAAGGGGGAAGCACCCATGCGACGCACAATTATCGGACTCCTGACCCTGCCCATGGCGGTAAGTCTGAGTGTCCTCACTGTCCCAACAGCCAACGCCGCTCCCATCGACTGCCCAAACGGGCAGACCGCCACGAAGCTCTCTGGCGGCTGGGACTGCGTCAACAACGGTGGCAACACATCCAACGCCGAGGACCCGAAGAACCCGAATGTTGGGAAGGGCTTCTTCTAGTCCCTCGTTCGTCCCGGGCCCGGACAAGCCGAAGGCTCCCCACACGTGCTCGTGTGGAGAGCCTTCTCCTGTGTCCTGGGTCCGCAATCCGTCTCCTCCACTGTCGCACCACTTTGTCCGTGTCCTACGCTTCCGGCCATGACTTCTGACCAGGAGCGGTTGAACGGGTACATCCAGACCTGGAAGTCGGCGGTCGACGACGTCGTGGCGCTGCTGCGCGACCTCGACGACGACGCGTGGTCCACTCCCACGGACCTGCCCGGCTGGGACGTGCGTGCGGTCGCGGCTCACCTGGCTCACCTGGAGTCCGAGCTCAGCGGCGTCGAGCAGAAGCCGGTGGAGCTTCCCGAGCTCGAGCACGTGACCGCCCCGACGGGGCCCTACACCGAGACCGGCATCGTCGCCCGGAAGTCCATGTCTCACGAGGAGATCGTGGACGAGCTCGTGAGGGCGGCCGACGTACGGCTCGCGGAGCTCCGCGACAACCCGCCGACAGACGCGTCGGCCATCCCCGCCATCACCCCGGGCGGGATCGGCTGGAACTGGGAGACGCTCCTGCGCAACCGGCCGCTCGACATCTGGATGCACGAGCAGGACATCCGCCGCGCGGTCGGCCGCCCGGGCGGCATGAACACCGCCGGGGCGGTGCACTCGGTCACCGTCTTCGCGATGAGCTTCCCGTTCTCCGTCGGCAAGCGGGTGGCTCCGCCCGCCGGTACGACGGTCGTGCTGGACGTGACCGGCGTACACCCGGTCCACCTGGCCGTCGAGATCGCCGAGAACGGGCGGGCCCTGCCGATGACCGGCGACCCGGACCAGCCGACCGTCGTACTCCGCATGGACACGGAGACCTTCGTCATCCTCGCCGGAGGCCGGCGCTCGCCCGACGACGTCGGGGTCGAGGTCACCGGCGACCAGGACCTGGGGCGCCGCGTTCTCGAGGCGCTGGCGGTGACCCCGTGAACAGCCACCAGTGGACGCTCGACGACATCCCGGACCTGAGCGGCAAGCGCGCCCTCGTCACCGGCGTGACCGGAGGGCTCGGCCATCACACCGTGCTCGAGCTCGCGCGCAAGGGCGCCGAGGTGATCATGGCGTCGCGCAACGACCACAAGCTCATGCACGCGGTCGAGGACGTCCGGCGGCTGCTGCCGACCGCCACCGTCGCCCCGTTGCTGCTCGACCTGGCCGACCTGTCGTCGGTGCGACGTGGCGCCGACGAGGCCTCGAGGTACGGCCCGCTCAACATCCTGGTGAACAACGCGGGCATCATGGCCACGCCTCAGCTGCGCACCGTGGACGGGTTCGACCTCCAGTTCGGCACCAACCACCTCGGGCACTTCGCGCTCACCGGTCTGCTGTTCCCGCAGCTCGTCGCGTCGGGTGACGCGCGCGTCGTGACCGTCGCCTCCCAGGCGCACAGGTACGTCCGGCGGGTCCCGCTCAAGGACCCGCGGGTGCAGCCCCGGCGCTACCAGAAGTGGATCGCCTACGGGCAGTCGAAGCTGGCGAACCTGCTCTTCGCGTTCGAGCTCGAGCGCCGCGCGCGCAAGGCCGGCGTGCCGGTCGCGTCGATGGCGGCACACCCCGGGTACGCCGCGACGAACCTGATGGACACCGGCCTCAACATGCAGGGCACCAAGGCGGACGGCGCGATCATCGTCGGCGCCAGCCGCGTGCTCGGGCAGCAGGCCGCGGTGGGCGCGATGCCGCAGCTGATGGCGGCGACCATGCCCCTGCTTCCCGGCGGCGCGTACATCGGCCCCAAGGGGTTCGCCGAGATGCGCGGCTTCCCGAAGGTGGTCCGCGCGAGCAGGGCGGCCCGTGACCAGCGCATGGCCGCCGCCCTGTGGGAGGTCTCCGAGCAGGCCACGGGCGTCACTTTCCCCTGACCGAGCCCCGGTTTGTGAGCAGATGGCTCCCTCGAGGCGAGGGAACAGCCATCTGCTCACAACTCAGCCGGACCCGGCGGCTCACCCGACCGGCGGCTCACCCGACGGGCCGACGCCGGGTCGGTGTCAGAGGTGGCGGCGGGACTGCACGACGCGGAACCGGCTCGCCACGTAGGCGGTGTCGGTGTACGACGCGTTCGCGGCAGGGTTCGCGCCGGTGCCGTGGAAGTCGGAGAACGCGGCGGACTGGTTCACGAACACCTGGCCGGTGAGGTTCTCCGACAGAGCCACACCGGCGTCGAGCGCGGCGTCGCGCATCGACGCGACGACCTCGTCGGACGTGGTGTACACCGAGGCGGTCATCGCGCCGTGCTCGGTGACGGTACGCCGGAACAGGTCGATCGACTGGTCCGTGCCGGAGGTCCTGATCAGGTAGGACACGGGGCCGAAGCACTCCGACTCGTAGACCGACGCGTCGTCGGCGGAGATGCCGATGAGCGTGGGCGTGCGGACCACCGCGCCGTCGAAGGCAGGGTGCCTGACCTCGCGGGACTCGACGAGCACCTCGCCCGTGGACTTGGCGTCGGAGAGGCGCGACAGGACGCCCTCGTTCACCACACCGCCGAGCAGCTCGACGGCGCGGGCGTCGTCGCCGAGCAGCTTGCCGAGGGCGCCCTCGATGCCGGCCGCGACGTCGGCGAACGACTTGTGCCCCTCGTCGGTCTCGATGCCGTCGGCCGGGATGAAGACGTTCTGCGGCGCGGTGCACATCTGGCCGGTGTACAGCGAGAAGGAGAAGGCCAGGTTCATGCACAGGCCCTTGAAAGAGTCGGTCGAGTCGACCACGACCGTGTTCACGCCGGCCTTCTCGGTGAACACGATCGCCTGACGGGCGTTCTCCTCGAGCCAGTCGCCGAAGGCGTTGGAGCCGGTGAAGTCGACGAGCTTCACCTCCGGCCGCAGGGCCAGGGTCTTCGCCAGGCCGTCGGCGGGGTCCTCGGCGGCGAGCGTCATCAGGTTCTCGTCGAACCCGGCCTCCGCCAGCACCTCCCGCGCGACCTGGACGGTGATCGCGAGCGGGAGCACCGCGCCCGGGTGCGGCTTCACGACCACCGGGTTGCCGCAGGCCAGGGAGGCGAAGATGCCGGGCCAGGAGTTCCAGGTCGGGAAGGTGTTGCAGCCGATCGCCAAGGCCACGCCTCGGGGCACGGCGGTGAACGTCTTCTCCATCCGGAGCGGCTCGCCCTTGGCAGGCTTCTCCCAGACCGCGGTGGCGGGAACCCGCGTCATCTCGTCGTAGGAGTAGGCGATGGCCTCGAGCGCCCGGTCGAGCGCGTGCGCGCCGCCGGCCTGGAACGCCATGACGAACGCCTGGCCGGACGTGTGCTGTACGGCGTTGGCCAGCTCGAAGATCCTGCCGTGCAGCCGGCTCAGGATCTCCAGGCAGACACCGACCCGTGCCTGCGGCCCCGCGTCGCGGAACGCCTTCATCCCGGCACCGGCAGCCGCCATCAGCGTGTCGACACCACCCGGCGCCATCCGCGGGTACGCCACGTCGAGCGCGAAGCCGAACGGTGACTTCTCGGTCGAGACGGTCCCCTCGGCGCCCGGGACGTCGAGCGGGAACGTCGTACCGGCGAAGGCCTCGAAGGCTGCCTTGCCCTCGGCGGCGGCGTTCTCGCCGTACACCCGCGGGCTCGGGCTCTCGTTGAAGGCCGAGTAGTACTCACGCGACCGGGTCGCGGCGACGGCCTGCTCCAGGGTCTCGCGGTGGCGTTCGAAGAGTTCGTGGCTCATGGAAGGTCCTCACTCGGGGATCACCCGATATGACGCTCGGATGCAGATGTGCGGCAAGTCTGTCACAGCTACCGCGGCCTTGAGGAGGCATGCGAGGCTGTCCTCATGTCTTCAGCTGGGTCCCGCCTGCGACGGGTCGAGGAGCCTGACCACGAGCGGGTGCTCGAGCTCAACGCGCGCAACGTCGACTCGCTCGCGCCGATGGACCACGACAGGCTGCTCGCGCTCGAGGCGATCGCGCACCGGTTCGACGTGGTCGAGGCCGATGGCGAGTTCGCGGGCTTCGTGGTCACGTTCGCGCCGGGCACGTCGTACGACTCGGAGAACTACCTGTGGTTCACCGAGCGCTACGCCGACCGCTTCTACTACCTGGACCGGATCGTGCTGCTCGACCGGTTCCGGAGGCGCGGGCTGGGCACCCTCGTGTACGACGAGCTCGAGCAGGTCGCGACGGCGTACGACCGGCTCACCCTCGAGGTGAACCTCGAACCGCGCAACGACGTCTCGCTCGCCTTCCACGAGCGCCGCGGGTACAAGGAGGTCGGCCGCCTCGGCGGGGCGGACAAGCTCGTCTCGCTGATGCAGAAGGACCTCGGGTGAGCGGCCACCAGGAGGCCGTGTCGGACATCGACGGGGTCAGGGCCCGGCGCTGCGCGGACCTGATGTGGGCCGATGACCGCGCGAGCCAGGCACTGGGCATGCGCATCGTGGACGTGGGCCCGGGTACGGCGACCCTCACCATGACCGTGCGCGAGGACATGGTCAACGGACACGGCATCGGCCACGGCGGGTTCACCTTCACGCTCGCCGACTCGGCCTTCGCGTTCGCGTGCAACTCCTACAACCGCCGGACGGTCGCCCAGGCGTGCGACATCACCTACCTCGCGCCGACGAGGCTGGGCGACGCCCTGACCGCCGTGGCGGTGGAGCGCTCTCGTGAGGGCAGGGACGGCGTCTACGACGTCACGGTACGTGCCGGCGACACCGTCGTGGCCGAGTTCGTCGGCCGCAGCAGAGAGATCAGGGGGACGTTCTTCGAGGAGGAGTCCTGATGGGCCTGACGGTGGCGGTCACCGGACCCACCGGGGAGATCGGCCTTCCCGCGGTCCGGGCACTCGAGCGCGAGGAGGGCGTCGAGCGGATCGTCGGGATGGCGCGACGGCCGTTCGACCCGGCTGTGCACGGGTGGAGCAAGACGGAGTACCGCCAGGGCGACGTCCTGGACCGGGACGCCGTCGACGCTCTCGTCGAGGAGGCCGACGTGGTCGTCCACCTCGCGTACCTGATCATGGGCTCGCGTGAGCGCAGCAGGCGGGTCAACCTCGACGGGAGCCGCAACGTCTTCGAGGCCACCGTGCGGGCGCCCCGCCCGAAGCGGCTCGTCTACACCTCGTCGGTCGCCGCCTACGGTTACCGCTCCGACAACCCGCAGCCGATCACCGAGGACGTCCCGCCCCTCGGCTCCGACGAGCACTACTACTCCCAGCAGAAGGCCGAGTGCGAGAAGCTGCTCGCCCAGACGACCACCGGCTCCGACCTCGCGGTGTACGTCCTCCGCCCCTGCATCGTCGCCGGGCCGGAGGCCACCGCCCTCGCGGACTCCATGCCCTGGCGCCAGGTCAGCGACCGGATCCCCGCCTTCTTCCGGCACGCCGTCGGCGCCGTTCCCGGCCTGCGACCCGTGCTTCCCGACCCGGGCTCGCCGCTGCAGCTCGTGCACCACGACGACGTCGCCGCCGCCATCGCCGCCGCCGCGATGGGCCGTGGCGACCCCGGGGCCTACAACCTCGCGGCCGACGGCGAGCTGACCATCAGCGACGTGGCCGATGCGATCGGCGCCGTCCCGGTCCGGGTGCCGCACGCGGCCGCCGTGGCCGCCTCGGAAGTCCTCGCCCGGATGCCGTGGACCCCGTCCATCGCCGAGTGGATCCATGTCGTGCGCACCCCGCTGGTCATGGACACCAGCAAGGCGAAGCACCTGCTCGGCTGGCGCCCGGCGTACACCGCCGCCGAGACCCTCGCCTCCATGACGGAGATGCTGAGCACCGACTGAACCAACGCCGGAGGTCACGCGCGCCGAACGTCATACGCGCTGGTCGCTGCCGCCGCCACATCGGATGACGTTGCTCGGGACGTCATACGCCCCGGTCGCTGCCGCCGCCGCATCGGATGACGTTGCCGAGCATTACGACGCGGCAGGAGCCCCCGGACATCTAGACTCGGGGCCCGGCCTGAAGAAAGCATCCACCCGTGTTCCGCACCCTCGCACCCGCCGTCGCGCTCGCGCTCGCCCTGCCGCTCGCCGGCTCGGCCATCACGTCCGCGACCTCCGCCCCCGTCCACGCTGCCCCTGTCCACGCTGCCCCTGTCCGCGCGAACGCCACGTCCGCGCCGGCCGAGGACGCCGGCCTCTCGACCCCGGTCGAGGACAGCTACTACCCGGCCAAGGGCGACCCAGGGGTCGACACCCTGCACTACGACCTCGACCTGGACTGGCGCCGGGACCCGCGCATGCTCCGGGGGATCGCCACGATCAGGCTCCGGGCGACTGCGGATGCCCCGGGATTCCGGCTCGACCTGTCCTCACTGCTCGCCGTGCGCACGGTGACCGTCGACGGGTCCCCGGCCGCGTTCACGCGCCAGGGCCACCACCTCGACGTACAGCGAGCCGTCACCGCCGACGAGCGGCACACCGTCCGCGTCGTGTACCGCGGGACCCCCGGGCCGGCGGCGGGGCCGGCGTCCCGGTCCGACGTCGCGCGCATCGGCATGCGGGTGACCAAGGACGGTCAGCTGTGGACGATGCAGGAGCCGTTCGGCGCGTTCACGTGGTACCCGGTGAACGACCACCCCTCCGACAAGGCGATGTACGACGTCCGGGTCACCGCCCCGGGGCGATGGGTCGGGGTGTCCAACGGCACGCTGGTGAGCCGCCGGAGGGTGGACGGCCGCACCGTCACCCGCTGGTCGAACAGCCACCCGATGTCGTCGTACCTGACGACGCTCGCGGTCGGCCCCTACCGGGTCTATCGCCAGACCGGGCCCGGCGGCCTGCCGCTGAGCTACTGGGTCCCCCGCAGCCACCCCGAGTTCGTGAAGCCGCTGCTGAAGACGCCGGCTGCCATGCGCTGGCTGGCCCGGAGGCTCGGGCCCTACCCGTTCGACACGGCCGGTGTCGTCGTCACGCCGAGGGGATCGGCGATGGAGACGCAGACGATGGTCACCTTCGGCGCGGGCCTGTTCCGGAACAGCAGCTTCGATGTGCGGTCCGTCCTCGTGCACGAGCTGGCGCACCAGTGGTACGGCGACACCGTCACGCCCACGGACTGGCGGGACGTGTGGATGAACGAGGGGATGGCCACCTACGTCGAGGCCCGGTGGCAGAGCGAGCACAGCAACGCCCCGATGATGAGCTGGCGAAACCACGTCGGCTACTGGACGGTGGACGACCAGTGGCTGCGCGACCAGTACGGCCCGCCGGGGGCGTTCCACCACGACGAGTTCGGATCTGCGAACGTGTACTACAGCCCTGCGCTGATGTGGGAGCGCCTGCGCCGCAAGGTCGGCACGACGACGTTCGACCGCCTGGTGCGGGCGTGGCCGCAGACCCACCGGGACACCAGCTCCTCGCGGGAGGAGATGATCGACTGGTGGGAAGCACGAACCGACCGTGACCTGAGCCGCTTCTTCACGACGTGGCTGACATCCGAGGAGTCCCCGGCCTGACCATGAGCTTGCTCTCCGACCTCGTCGTCATAGACCTGACCCGCGCCCTCGCGGGCCCCCACGCCGGCATGATGCTCGGCGACCTGGGCGCCCGGGTGATCAAGGTGGAGACCCCGGGGGTCGGTGACGACTCCCGCACCTGGGGGCCACCGTTCGTCGGCCCCGAGGACGATCCGCAGTCGACGTACTTCATGTCCTGCAACCGCAACAAGGAGTCGGTCACCGCGGACCTCAAGTCCGACGAGGGCAGGGACCTGCTGACCCGGCTCGTCGAGCGTGCCGACGTGCTGATGGAGAACTTCCGGACCGGCGTGCTCGACCGGCTCGGCTTCTCCGTCGAGCGCCTCCACGAGATCAACCCGCGGCTGATCATCCTCTCCATCACCGGGTTCGGGCACGACGGACCCGAAACAGGCCGGGCGGGCTACGACCAGATCGCGCAGGGCGAGGCCGGGCTGATGTCGATCACCGGCCCGTCCCCCGAAGAGCCGACGCGGGTCGGCGTCCCGATCGGCGACCTCCTGGCCGGGATGTACGGCGCCTTCGGGATCCTCGCCGCGCTGCACGAACGTCACGCCACCGGCCGCGGCCGGGTCGTGCGCACCAGCCTGCTCGCCGCGATCGTCGGCGTGCACGCCTTCCAGGGGACCCGGTGGACCGTCGCGGGCGAGGTGCCCCGCGGCATGGGCAACCACCATCCCGCGATCGCGCCGTACGGCCTGTTCCACACCGCCGACGCACCGATCCAGATCGCCTGCGGCAACGAGAACCAGTGGCGGGCGCTGTCGACACTGCTCGGCATCGACGATCCTCGCTTCGTCACCAACCGCGACCGCGTCGCCGAACGGGACGCGCTCATCGCCGCGGTCGAGAGGTCCCTCGCCGCGGACGGCGCGGAGGCCTGGCTGGAGCGGCTGCGTGAGCTCGGGATCCCGGCCGGAAAAGTGCGCACCCTCGACGACGTGTACACCTGGGAGCAGACCCTGTCGCAGGGCCTGCTCCTGGACGTCGACCACCCGACCGTCGGCAGGGTCTCGCTCCCCGGCCCGCCGCTGCGGTTCGACGACAACACCTTCGCAGGCGGCCGCGAGGAGCACCTCCCGCCCCCGCGTCTCGGCGAGCACGACGCGTCCGTCCGGGCATGGCTGGACAAGTCCGACGACTCCTGACCGGACCAGCGCGGTCTAGTCAAAACGGTAAAACGTGACGTGACCCCGTGAGGGTTGGCTCGTTCTTGGGCATGAGGCTCCCACTGTCTCTCCGTCCTCCCCGGGAGTGTTCATGGCCCATCGGTCGCGCCGTCGTCGTACGGCGTTCATCGCGGCGGCAACATCCGTCGCCCTACTCAGTCTCGCCCCGTCGGTCACCTCGGCGTCCGCCCTGGACATCGTGGACACCGGCGGCAGCAGCACGGACACCGCCTTCGCCCCCCAGCTCGTCACCGTCGACACCCCGACCCGCGCCGACAAGGAGCTGCTCCAGACACTCGGCCTCGACCTGACCGAGCACGCCGGCCAGGACTACGTCGAGGTGCTGCTGCACACGGCCGTCGATCTCGACGCGTTGAAGGCGGCCGGCCTCACCTACGACGTGCGCATCGCCAACATGACCAAGCGCGAGGCGGAGATCAACGCCGCCAACCAGGCCTACGCAGAGTCGACCCTGGAGTCACCTCTCCCGTCCGGCCGGGACACCTACCGGACCCTCGACGACTACAACGACGACATCCGCGAGCTCGCCGCGATCCGGCCCTCGATCGCGAAGCGGTTCGCGCTGCCGAACAAGTCCCTCGACGGTCGGACCGTCTACGGCATCGAGATCGGCCGCGACGTCACCGCCCCAGAGGACGGTCGCCCCGTCTTCGCCCTGTTCGGCGTGCACCACGCCCGTGAGTGGCCCTCCGGCGAGATGGCCATGGAGTTCGCCTACGACCTGGTCAAGAACTACGGCTCCGACCAGCGGATCACCGGCCTGCTCGACAAGGCCCGGGTCATCGTCGTCCCCGTCGTCAACGTGGACGGCTTCCAGCTGTCCCGCACCGACGGCGAGCTGGTGGACCTGCGCGACCTCAACCAGGTCGACCCCCTCGACGGAACCGCCTCCGTGCTCGCGACGCCCGGCAACGCCTACAAGCGCAAGAACTGCCGCATCGTCGACGGGCAGGACACCCCCGACGGCACCTGCGCGGCCGCGAACGCCACCAGCCCCGGCGGCTACGGCAGCGGCATCGACCTGAACCGCAACTACGGCGGCTTCTGGGGCGGGCCGGGAGCGTCCGACACGTTCGCCGACCCGACGTACCGTGGCGCCTCCGCCTTCTCCGAGCCGGAGACGCAGAACATCCGTGCGCTCATCAGCGGCCGGCAGGTCACGATGATGATCTCCAACCACACCTTCTCGAACCTCGTCCTTCGCCCCAACGGCGTGGCCCCCGACACCATCGGGTTCGACGGCCTCCCGGTCGGCGACCCGCCGGACGAGGCGGGTCTGAAGGCGCTCGGCGCGAGGATGGCCGCGCAGAACGGCTACCAGAACATCCACGGCTGGCAGCTCTACGACACCACCGGCACGACCGAGGACTGGTCCTACAACGCCACCGGCGGCTACGGCTACACCTTCGAGATCGGGCCGAACGAGTTCCACCCGCCGTTCCCGGAGGTCGTCGACGAGTACCTCGGCTCCGGTCAGTACGCCGGCAAGGGCAACCGTGAGGCCTACCTCATCGCTCTGGAGAACGCCGTCGACACCACCACCCACTCGGTGATCACGGGCAAGGCACCCAAGGGCGCCACGCTGCGGCTGAAGAAGACGTTCGCGTCCCCGACGTGGGAGAGCTCGTTCCAGGACACGCTGGACACGACCATGAAGGTCGGGTCGAGCGGGAAGTACACCTGGCACGCCAACCAGTCGACCCGCCCGGTCGTCATGGACAAGCAGGTCAAGACGCTTTCCGGTGATCCGGTCAAGGAGCAGTCGTGGACGGGGACCACCGCCGCGCTCGCCTCGACGGACCAGGAGTTCGTCGTCGACCAGGACGTCGACCTCCTGGACGTGACTCTCGACTGGCCGACGCCGGATGACATGGACCTCGAGGTCTACCGCAAGAACGCCGACGGCTCGCTCACCTCGGTCGGCAGCTCGGGCAACTTCGTCAACGAGAAGGAGCGGGTGCTGCTGCAGTCGCCGGAGAAGGGCACCTACGTGCTGCGGGTGATCAACTACGCGTCGGTGTCGCCGTCGTGGACCCTGAGCGCGAAGCTGTTCAACTCCGAGTCCGACACGGTGTACGGGCTGGTGGAGAACTGGACGCTCACCTGCGAGAAGAACGGCCAGGTGCTCGAGCGTGTGCCCGTGGTCGTCGACCGCGGTGAGAAGGTGCAGGTCGACCTGAAGACCTGCATCAACAAGTGGAACTCGCTGCTCTGACCGCAGCGACCTGAACCTGCGCCCCGGCCGTGTCCCCTCCGGCCGGGGCGCAGCCCTGTCGATGGGATGCTGTCTGTCCTGCGTACCCGCCGAGAGGGCCTGTGCACCCGGAGAGAGGAAGGGCCGACGTGAGTGAGCGCCTGTCCGCCACCGAGCTGATCGACCTCGTCCTGGACGAGGGCTCCTGGGTCTCGTGGGACACCCCGCCGGTCCGCGGCCCGATCTCCGAGGAGTACGCCGCCGAGCTCCGCGCCGCCGAGGAGAAGACCGGGCTGGACGAGTCCGTCGTGACCGGCGAAGGCCTCATGCGGGGCCGCCGGGTCGCGGTCGTGGCGTGCGAGTTCCGGTTCCTCGCGGGGTCCATCGGCGTCGCATCCGCGGAGCGGCTGGTGTCGGCGATCGAGCGCGCCACGGGCGAGGGCCTGCCCCTCCTCGCCGCCCCGGTCTCCGGAGGCACGCGCATGCAGGAGGGCACCGTCGCCTTCGTGCAGATGGTGAAGATCTCCTCCGCGATCGCAGCGCACAAGTCGGCGGGCCTCCCCTACCTCGTCTACCTCCGCAACCCCACGACCGGTGGGGTGATGGCCTCGTGGGGCTCGCTCGGGCACGTCACCGTCGCCGAGCCGGGCGCGCTGGTCGGCTTCCTCGGGCCGAGGGTGTACGAGTCGTTGTACGGCAAGCCGTTCCCGGACGGCGTGCAGACGTCGGAGAACCTCTACGCGCACGGTCTGATCGACGCCGTCGTACCCCCTGCGGAGATCGCCGGGATCCTCGACCGGGCGCTGACCGTGCTGGTGTCACCGCCCGACGACCTGTCCGTCATCCCCGACCCGGTCGACGAGCCGCTCCCGGATGTGGACGCGTGGGACTCGGTGACCCGGTCCCGGCGGCCCGACCGTCCCGGCGTACGCCGGCTGCTGAGGTACGCCGCAACCGACGTGATCCCGCTCAACGGCACCGGGCAGGGCGAGTCCGACCCCGGGCTGCTGATCGCTCTGGCGCGGTTCGGCGGGTCGCCCTGCGTCTTCCTGGGGCAGGACCGTCGTGGCCAGACCGCGGCGCGCCCGCTCGGCCCCGGGGCGCTGCGCGAGGCCCGGCGCGGCATGCGGCTCGCCGCCGAGCTCGGCCTGCCGCTGATGACGGTCATCGACACCCCCGGTGCGGCGCTGTCGGTGGAGGCCGAGGAGGGCGGGCTCGCCGGCGAGATCGCGCGGTGCCTCGCGGACCTGGTGTCGCTGGACGCTCCCACGCTGACGCTGCTCCTCGGCGAGGGGACCGGTGGCGGCGCCCTGGCCCTCCTGCCCGCGGACCGGGTCGTCGCCGCGCAGCACGCCTGGCTCTCGCCGCTGCCGCCGGAAGGCGCGAGCGCCATCGTGCACCGCGACCTCGACCACGCCCCCGACATGGCGCGCGCCCAGAAGGTGCGGTCGGTCGACATGCTCGAGGCCGGGATCGTGGACCGGGTCGTCGTGGAGAAGCCGGACGCCGCCGACGAGCCGGAGGAGTTCTGCGCACGTCTCGGCGACGTGCTCCGCTACGAGCTGGCCGAGCTGCTGCACCGGGACCGCTCGACGCTCGTGGCGGAGCGGGCCGCCCGTTACCGCCGCCTCGGCTTGTAAATCGGGGTTACAGCCCGTTCTCAAGCGGTATGCCACCGCGGGACCGTCCACAACGCGTGCGAAGCAGGTGCGGGGGCGGTGCGGTCAGCCCGAGCGGCCGGTCATCTGCTCGTAGGTCTCCGGCTGGCTCGCGGCGAGATGCGCCCTCGCCCTACGGCGGTACCTCCAGACCTGGACGCCGCCGACGCCCCAGGCGACGAACTGCACCGACATCGCCAGCGTGAAGGCCCGCGGACTGTAGTCGGTGGACCGCCCGGGAGTCAGTACGTCGAGCATCAGGCCGATCGCCAGCACCATCAGCAGGGCGGCGACGAACCCGCCCACGTTGACGATGCCGGTCGCCGACCCGAGGCGGGAGGATGGCGCGAACGTGCGCGCGACGTCGAAGCCGATCATCGAGCCGGGGGCGCCGAGGCCCGTCGCGACCACCATCACGGCGAGCAGCCAGACCGGGGCGTCTCCCGGCCACAGGAGCACCACCGCCCACGTCGTCGCGATCGCGGTCACGATGCCCAGGACCAGGGTCGAGCGCTGCCACGGATGGCGGGCGATGAACCCGCCGACGAGCGGTCCGCCGACCATCATCGTGGCCACGAGCAGCGACAGCAGCAGCGCCGCGGTTCCCTTGCCGGTGTGCTCGGAGCTCACGAAGAACGGGTAGCCCCACAGCAGTCCCATCACGTTCGCGGCGAACTGGGCGGTGAAGTGCGACCAGAGCCCGAGCCGGACACCTGGGTCGAGCCACGCCAGCCTCAGGTCCCGGCGTACCGTCCGCGCGTCCTTCACGTGCCGCGCCGGCGGCGCACCCGGAGGCACGTCCCGGACGACCAGCAGCACGAGCAGGCCGAGGATCACCCCGACCGAGGCGCTCACCGCGAACGTGTTGGTCCACCCGAACGACGACAGCGCGGCGGCGAGGGGTACGGCGGCAACGAGCGAGCCGACCTGCCCGAGCAGCGAGGTGAACTGCGTCAGGACCGGGCTGCGCATCGGCGGGAACCAGGCGTTGATGATCCGCAGCACGCTGATGAACACCATCGCGTCGCCCATGCCGACGACGACCCTGGCCGCGAGCGCGCCGGCGTACGTCCCGGTGAACGCGAAGCCCAGCTGCGCGGCCGTCATCAGCACGACACCCACGAACAGCAGCCGCTGCGGACCGTGGCGGTCGAGGAGCACGCCGACCGGGATCTGCATGCCGGCGTACACGAGCAGCTGCAGCACCGTGAACGTCGACAGCTGCGACGCGGAGATGTCGAACCGCTCGGCGGCGGCGATTCCCGCGACGCCGAGCGAGGAACGGTGGAAGACCGCGAGGAAGTAGACGCCGACGCCGGTCATCCACACCAGGAGGGCGCGGCGACCCCCACGCGGACGGAACTGCTCGGTCACCGGCCTGTCGGTCACCGGGAGGCCCGGGCCATGGCGGTCGACCACTGCAGGTGGTCGTTCACCGCCTTGAGGAACGCGGCCTCGTCGTCACCGCGCAGCACCTCCACGATCCGCTCGTGCTCGGCGAGGCACTCGTCCATCCGGTCAGCCCTGCCACGGATGAGAGCGGAGGTGAACAGGGTCTGGCGTTCCCGCAGGGTCCGGTAGATCTCCGAGAGCACGGCGTTCCCGGCCGCGTCGACGATCAGCTCGTGGAAGACCCGGTCGCGGTCGGTGAAACCGGCAGTGTCCCGGTCCCTGCGCCGGCGCTTCATCTCCAGGTGCACCCGCTCCAGGTCCGGCACCAGAGCCGCGCGGTTCGCGAAGGAGCGTGAGGCCGTGAAGTTCTCGACGAGGACCCGCGCCTCGAGGACGTCCTCAGCCTCCTGCGGGCTGAACGAGCTGACCACCGCGCCCTTCTTCGGGTAGAGGCGCACCAGCCCCTCCACCTCGAGCCGCAGCAGCGCCTCCCGCACCGGGGTCCGGGACACGCCGATCTCGTGGGCCAGCCCGCCCTCGGTGATGACGTCACCGGCGGCGTAGACGTTGGTGAGGATGGCCCACTTTGCGAAGTCATATGCCCTTTGAGCCGCGGATCCGGCGGGCCGTGCAGAGGTATGCATGCTGTATCCAGCATAGATACATGGTCCCCCGTGCGTCCCCCGGTCCCGAATCACGGCTCGAATGGTCTGCACCACATTGTGCGGTTCCGTCTCTGCGCTGGTCTCGCCGCTCAGCGGTGTAGTACAGGGCCCGAGTAACCGACGGTATGCACGCTCGTTGGGAGGACCATGGCCCGGTCCCCCCGCGGGCGGCGCGCCCTCTCCGCTGCCATCGTCTCGCTCGTGGCGGTGGCCGTCGCGTCCGCTCTCGCGCCGGCCGCCGCGAACTCCGAGTCCTCGGGTCCGGCAGCGACTTCCGCGCTCGACCTGGCGCCGCCGATCCCGCCCGGCCCGGGTGACGCGTCCGTGCCGGCCTTCGAGGGCAGGGCCGCCGTGGCTGACCGGGTGGCGGGCCGCAGGCCGCCGAGCCACCCGTTCCTCGCGGCGAACGGCCGCAACAGCATGCACGACGACGCCTACGCCTCCGACGCGTACGCCGGCAGCGGCCCGCTCGGCCGGGACCTGCAGGTCAGCAGCGCGACGTACGGCGTCGAGGAGTGCGCGACCGTCGCGTTCGACCGGGCGGGGCGGCTCGAGGCGCTGTGCGGTGGGCTCGAGGGGTCGCGGCTGATGCTGCTCGACCCGGTGACGCTCGACGTGCTCGCCGCGCATCCGCTGCCGCCGAGGCGGGTGGACCCGGGCACGAGCCCGCTGGAGGACATCTGCGCGGGGGCGTACTTCTACCTCGACCACCGCGACCGGGCGGTCATCGCGACCACGAACGCCCAGGTCTGGGTGGTCGGGCAGTCCCGGGCCCCCAGCGGCGGGAGGCTGCTCGACCTCCGGCGTACGTACGACCTCTCCGGCCACGTCCCGGACGGGGACTGCCTCGTGGCGCTCCTCCCGGACTGGGACGGCCTGCTCTGGTTCGTGACCAAGCAGGGCGGCGTGGGAACCGTGGACCGGCGCACCGGGCGGGTACGCAGCCTGAGGCTTCCCGGCGAGACGATCGTGAACTCCTTCGCGACCGACGAGACCGGTGGTGTCTTCGTCGTCAGCGACCACGCGCTGTACCGCTTCGACAGCGGCCGGCGCGGCAGGCCGCGGGTCACCTGGCGTGAGACCTACGACCGCGGCTCGACCCGGAAGCCCGGCCAGCTCTCCCAGGGGTCGGGGACCACGCCGACCCTCGTGGGCAGGGACCTCGTCGTGATCACCGACAACGCCGAGCCGAGGATGCGCGTGGTCGCCTTCAGGCGCACAGCAAGGCACCTCCGCAACCGCCGCGTGTGCGCGCAGCCGGTGTTCCGGAAGGGCGCGAGCGCAACCGAGAACAGCCTCGTCGCGGTCGGCAGGTCGGTCCTCGTGGAGAACAACCACGGGTACGCCGGGCCCGCGTCGACGTCCGGCGGCAAGAGCACGGCGCCCGGGATCGCCCGCGTCGACATCCGCAGGTCTGAGTGCTCCACGGCGTGGACGTCGAAGGAGACCGCGCCCACGTCCGTCCCCAAGGCGTCGCTGGCGAACGGGCTGCTCTACGTGTACACCAAGCCAGCCGGTGTTCCGAGCGACCCGTGGTACCTCACCGCCATCGACGTCGACACCGGCCGGACGGTGTGGCGTCGACTCACCGGCACGGGTGTCCAATGGAACAACCACTACGCGGCGATCTACATCGGGCCGCGCCGCACGGCGTACATCGCCACCCTCGCGGGTCTCCTCAGAGTCAAGGACGGTATGTGAGATGAGCACGTACGTCGTCACCGGCGCCGAGTCCGGTATCGGTGCAGCGACCGCGGCCAGGCTGCGTGAGCAGGGGCACCGCGTGATCGGTGTCGACCGGACCCCGTCCGACGTCACGGCGGACCTGTCCACGCCCGCGGGCCGGGCCGAGGCAGTGGCGCGGATCGGCGAGCTCGCACCGGAGGGCATCACGGGGTTCGTGCCCTGCGCAGGCGTGCCCGGCCTCACCGGCGTGGACAGCTCGCTCGTCGTGTCGGTGAACTACTTCGGCGCGATCGACGTACTCACCGCTCTGCGGCCGCTGCTGGTGCGCGCGGCGGAGAACGGCGAGCAGCCCGCGGTGGTGCTGGTCAGCTCCAACTCGGTCACCTGCCAGCCCGGATGGGCGGGCGACGTGGCGGGTGCGTGCCTGGAGCACGACGAGGAGAAGGCGCGCGACCTGGCCGCGCAGCGCGACGCGGTCCACGTGTACCCGGCCACGAAGGCGGCCCTCACCTGGTGGGCCCGGCGCGACGGCACCGGGGAGCGGTGGATAGGTTCCGGGATCCGGGTCAACAGCGTGGCGCCGGGGTTCGTCGCGACCCCGATGACGGACCGGCTGCGCGAGGACCCCGAGCTGGCGGTCTTCGCCGATGCCTACCCGAGCGCGATCGGCCGGCCGGGACGTCCCGAGGAGATCGCGGGCACGATCGCGTTCCTGCTCTCGGACCAGGCAAGTCTCCTGGTCGGCTCGACCGTGTTCGTCGACGGCGGGACCGACGCGATCATGCACCCCCTGAAGCCGGAGGGCATGGACGTACCGCCGATCGTGATGGGCGTCGCGACGAAGGTCGTCGGCGTCGCGACCCGGATCAAGGCCCTCCGCAAGAAGTAGCCGACCCGGCCCATCTGCTGGAGCAGACGGGCCGGGTCGGCGTTGTTCAGAAGAGCATCGCGCTCGCGGGGTCCTCGAGGATCTCCGCCACGTCGGCGAGGAAGCGTGAGCCCTTCTCGCCGTCGATGAGGCGGTGGTCGAAGGACAGCGCCAGCGTCGTGATCGATCTAGGGACGATCTTCTCTCTGCCGTTCTTCGTGACGACCCACGGCTGCCTCCGCACCGCGCCGAAGCACAGGATCGCGGACTCGCCCGGGTTGATGATCGGCGTCCCGGCGTCGACCCCGAACACACCCACGTTCGTGATCGTGAACGAGCCGCCGCTCATCTCCGCAGGCTGGGTCCTGCCCTCACGGGCGGTCCTGGCCAGGGCGTTGATGGCCGTGCCGAGCTCCGGCAGGGACAGCTGGTCGGCGTCCTTGACGTTGGGTACGACGAGACCGCGCGGCGTGGCGGCCGCGATGCCGAGGTTCACGTAGCTCTTGAACACGACCTCCTGCGCCTTGTCGTCCCAGGTCGCGTTGATCTCCGGGGTACGACGCATCGCGAGGCAGACCGCCTTCGCCAGCACGAGGAGCGGCGACACCTTGACGTCGGCGAAGTCCCGGCGTGCCTTCAGCTTCTCGACGAACCGCATCGTGCGCGTCACGTCGACGGTGATCCACTCGGTGACGTGCGGCGAGGTGAACGCGGAGTCCACCATCGCCTGCGCCATCATCTTGCGCACGCCCTTGATCGGCTCGCGGGTCTCCCGCTCCCCGGCGTGCTGCCCACGGACGACCGTGGTCTCGACAGGCTCGACCGCCGAGGTCGCCGAGGCGGACCGGTGGTTCTCCACGTCGGCCCGGGTGACGGTGCCGTTCGGGCCGGTCGGGGTCACCGACCGCAGGTCGATGCCGAGGTCCTTGGCCAGCTTGCGCACCGGCGGCTTGGCCAGCACGGTCACCGATCCGTTCTCACCGGCGCGGGCGGCGGCAACCGGGGTGGACGGAACGGAGGGCTCGTCGAGGTCGGGCACGGTGACCGGCTCGGCGCCACCGGGCGTGAACGCGCCCTGGACCTCCGCCTGGGCGCCGGCGCCGGCGTCGGAGGCCGGGGTCGCCGCACCCTTGCGGGCGCGACGCTGGACCGCGCCCTCACGCGGACCGTAGCCGACGAGCGTCTGGTTCTCGCCACCGCCGGTCGCGGCGGGGTTGGACATGTCGATCTCGGCGGCCTTCTGGGCGAGGTGCATGTAGGGGTCGCCCTCGCCCGCCATCGCCGATCCCCCGGCAGCCGGAGCCGCAGGGGCCGGCGCAGCCGCCTCGGCCTCCTCGCCGATGCGGATGATCGGCGTACCGACCGCCACCGTCTCGCCTTCGGGAACCAGGATCTTGCTGACCACCCCGGCGAACGGCGACGGCAGCTCGACCAGCGACTTCGCGGTCTCGATCTCGACCACGATGTCGTTGACCTTGACCGTGTCGCCCTCCTTGACCTTCCAGGAGACGATCTCGGCCTCGGTCAGACCCTCACCGGGGTCAGGAAGCTTGTACTCAGGCATGAGGTCTCGGTCTTCCTCTCAGAACGCGAGCGAGCGGTCGACGGCGTCGAGCACCCGGTCCAGGTCGGGCAGCCACTCCTCTTCGATGCGGCTCGGCGGGTACGGCGTGTCGAAACCGCCCACCCGCAGCACCGGCGCCTCGAGGGAGTAGAAACACTCCTCCGTGATGCGCGCCGCGATCTCCGAGCCCATGCCGAGGTTCACGTGCGCCTCGTGGGTGACCACCGCCCGGCCGGTCTTGCGGACCGACTCGAGCACCGGGCCCATGTCCAGCGGGGACAGGGTGCGCAGGTCGATGACCTCGATGCTCCTGCCCTCGCCGGCCGCCGCCTCGGCGCTCTGCATGGCGGTCTTCACCATCGGCCCGTAGGCCAGCAGCGTGAGGTCGGAGCCCTCGCGCACCACGCGGGAGGTGAACAGCGGGTCGGCGTCGGACAGGGTCTGGCTGTCGTCGAGCTCTGCCTTGTCGGCGTGGTACTGCCGCTTCGGCTCGAGGAAGACGACCGGGTCGTCGCAGGCGATGGCCTGCTGGATCATCCAGTAGCCGTCGACCGGGTTCGAGCAGGCCACCACCTTGAGCCCCGGGGTGTGCGCGAACTGCGCCTCGGGGCTCTCCGAGTGGTGCTCCACGGCGCCGATCCCGCCACCGAACGGGATCCGGATGACGATGGGCATCTTGACCTTGCCCTGGCTGCGGAAGTGGATCTTCGCGACCTGGCTGACGATCTGGTCGTACGCCGGGTAGACGAAGCCGTCGAACTGGATCTCGCAGACGGGACGGTAGCCGCGCATCGCGAGGCCGACCGCCGTGCCGAGGATGCCGGACTCGGCGAGCGGGGAGTCGATGACCCGGTCCTCACCGAAGTCCTTCTGCAGGCCGTCGGTGATCCGGAAGACACCGCCGAGCTTGCCGACGTCCTCGCCCATGACGAGGACCTTGGGGTCCTTCTCCATCGCCGCACGGAGACCGGCGTTGAGGCCCTTTGCCAGCGTGATCTTTGCCATCAGTGCCCCATTCCAGTCGATCCGGTGGTCTCGAACGAGTCCAGGTAGGCCGCGAAGCCGGCCTTCTGGGTGATGAGCTCCTCGGTGGGCTCGGCGTACACCTGGTCGAAGACGTCGAGTGCCTTCGGCTCCGGGAGCGCGCGGCAACCCTCGCGCAGGTGGACGCCCAGCTTCTCGGCCTCGTCGTCGATCGCGGCGAAGAAGTCGTCGTCGACCAGACCGTTGCGGGTGAGGTACACCTTCACGCGCTGGATCGGGTCCTTGAGCTTCCAGTGCTCGAGGTCGGACGAGAGCCGGTAGCGGGTCGGGTCGTCGGTCGTGGTGTGCGCACCCATCCGGTAGGTGTAGGCCTCCACGAAGGTGGGTCCCTGTCCCTCCCGGGCACGCTGCAGGGCGGCCTTGGTCACGGCGTACGTCGCGAGGACGTCGTTGCCGTCGACCCGGACGCCGGGGAAGCCGAAGCCGAGGGCGCGCTGGTACAGCGGGATCCGGCTCTGGCGCTCGATCGGCTCGGAGATCGCCCACTGGTTGTTCTGGCAGAAGAACACCACGGGAGCGTTGTAGGAGGCGGCGAAGATGAACGACTCGTTGACGTCGCCCTGGCTGCTCGCGCCGTCGCCGAAGTAGGCGACCACCGCGCCGTCGCGGTCCTGGTCGCCGGTGCCGACGACACCGTCGCGCTGCATGCCCATGGCGTAGCCGACCGCGTGCAGGGTCTGCGCCCCGATCACGATCGTGTAGAGGCCGAAGTTGCCGTCGTTGGGGTCCCAACCGCCCTGGTCGACGCCGCGGAACAGCCCGAGGAGGCGCAGCGGGTCGATGTCGCGGCACCAGGCGACGCCGTGCTCGCGGTAGGTCGGGAAGACGAAGTCCTGCGGCCGGAGCGCGCGGCCGGAGCCGATCTGCGCGGCCTCCTGGCCGAGCAGCTGCGCCCAGATACCGAGCTCGCCGTGGCGCTGCAGCGCGGTGGCCTCGGTGTCGATACGGCGCGTCAGCACCATGTCGCGGTAGAAGCCGCGGATAACGTCGTCTTCATCAGCTCCCTCGTCAACGTCGAAGGAAAACTCCGGGTGCTCGACGCGCTCCCCCTCGGGGGTGAGCAGCTGCACCAGCTCGGGGCCGCCGTCCGCGTGCGACGGGCCGAAGACCTCGCCGAGGTCCGGGCCGAAGTCCGCGGTGCTCTGTTGTGCTGAGCTCTCGTTCACCTGCACTCCTAGGTGTTGTCGGTGAACGGGGTCTCCGCCACCGGCTGGGAGTTCACGACCCGACACGTGACACACGCGCGGGGGTGTTGCGTCGCGGTCGTGCGGGTCGATCCTGATTTCTGTGACCGGCGACACACCGGTCTCAGTGCCAATAAAGTACCGAATCATGCGCCGCCTGGCCTAATCGGCGGCCGCCTTCCGCTCACGACGTTGCCGGATCGGAATCTGGCGGGATCTCGCGGTCGTCCTGTCCGAAAGTCGCGCGACGACCGCCGACTCGCAGACCTAGCCTGTCAGCAGTCACGAGACAGGATGGTCATGACACAGACGACGCACCCCGAGGCCACCACGAAGCTTCCCCCTCGACTGGGGCTGGTCATCGCCGCCCTCGGCGCGGTGTACGTCGTGTGGGGCTCGACGTACCTCGGGATCCGCATCGTCGTCGAGGAGGCTCCCCCGCTCATGGCGGGCGGCCTGAGGTTCATGACCGCAGGCCTTCTGCTCGGCCTGATCCTCGCGGTCCGCGGCGGCGTCCGGCGCCTGGCGGTCACGTGGCGACAGCTCGCGGGTGCCTCGCTCCTGGGCCTCATGCTGCCGATGCTGGGCAACGGGCTGGTCTCGGTCGGCGAGAACCTCGGCGCTCCGTCCGGCGTGACGGCCCTGCTCATCGCCGTCGTACCGCTGTGGATCGTGGTGTTCCGGATGGCGGGCGGCGACGTCCCGGGACCGATGAGCCTGGTCGGCGTACTTCTCGGTTTCTGCGGTCTCGCCTACCTGGTGCTGGCCGGACGGGCCGAGGGCGGGCGCGAGCTCACCCTGCTGGCGGCCGGGATCATCGTGTTCGCCTCGACGTGCTGGTCGCTGGGGTCGTTCGTGCAGCCGCGGCTCTGGCTGCCCGAGGACGTCTTCGTGACCGCCGTGTACGAGATGGTCGCCGGCGGGACGGTGATGGTGCTGGTCGGCCTGGCCTCCGGCGAACGGTTCACCGCGGACTACAGCGCCCGCACGTGGACGGCGCTGGCCTACCTCGTCGTGTTCGGCTCGATGGTCGCCTTCACGTCCTACGTCTGGCTGCTCGCGAACGCGCCCATCTCGCTCGTCGCGACCTACGCCTACGTCAACCCCGTGGTCGCGGTCTTCCTCGGCTGGCTGGTCCTCTCCGAGCCGTTGACCGGCCCGGTCGTGATCGGCGGCGGGATCGTCGTACTCGCCGTGGCCATCGTGATCACAGCGGAGAGGCCGCGCAAGAAGCCCTTGCCCGAGACGCCACAGCCCGACCAGGTCGCGGCCGCCAGCTGAGCCATCACGCCGGAGTGAGCGTCGGCGGAGCGGTCCGGGCAAAGGAGCCACTCTCGGGCATCCAGCCCGAAAGCTTCCGGGTCCGCTCCGCCGCACCCGCATTCGTGAGGCACCACCGCCCCTTCGGGTGGGCGCGGACACCGTCGGCTTAGTGACTTGTGAGGGTTTCGGTGAACGGCGGCTTCGCCACATCCGATCCGCCATAACGTGACGAGCGAGAGCCGCCGAGCACTCGGCAGGCGGCGATCAGTCTCGGAGGGGAATCTCATGCAACACACCAAACACACTGTCGTCGGCCTGGCCGCGCTCGGGCTGGCCGTGTCCACCGGTCTGACGGCGCCCGTCGCCGCGCAGCCCGACGGGGACCACAAGGACTCGAAGGTCGACGTACACATCGCCAAGAACCGCGAGATCACGATGCCCCGCCACATTCGCGCGGGAAAGAACACGTTCGACATCCGGTGTGAAACCAACTCCCTGTTCCAGATCATCGCTCCGGAACGTGGCTACTCGAGGTTCGAGTTCGCCCGTGACGCGCACCGCGCCTTCAACAAGAACAACAGCAGGGCGTTGAAGCGCCTCGAGCGCAACGTGCGCTTCGAGGGTGGCGCCACCTGCAGCCCGCGGAGGGGCGGGCTCCTGTGGGTCGACCTCGACCCGGACAAGTACTGGGCGGTCGACATCAACGCCCCGAGGATCCGCCCGGGCAAGATCGCCAGGTTCTTCGCGCACGACCGCGACGGCGACGGCCACGACGGCAGGAAGGACGGCTGGCGGAAGGGCGCCGTCATTCGCGCCGTCGGACACACGACCTGGGCCCCGGAACCGAGAAGAATCAACGAGCGCGGGCCGCTGACCTTCGTCAACGACAGCATGGAGAACCACTTCGTCGAGATCGCGAAGCTCGCCAAGGGCAAGACGGAGCGGGACTTCGCCAGGTGGGTCAGGCAGGTCAACAAGGGTGAGGAGGCCCCGCCACCGCTCGGGCGCGTCTCGTTCGACACCGGTGTGGTCAGCCCCGGCGAGTCGATGACCACGGTGTACTCCCTGCCACGCGGCAACTACATGCTGCTCTGCTTCTGGCCGGACGCCGACGAGGACAACACGCCTCACGTGTTCCAGGGCATGTTCCGAGGGATCAGGGTCGACTGAGCAGCCAAGGAGTCTTCCCTCAGTGCAGTGTCGGCGGAGCCGGCCCGTGGTTCTCGGGCCGGCTCCGCTCCTTCCACCCGCATCAGGAACCACAGCCGCCCCATCGGGTGGGCTGGGAGACCAGCTGTCTAGTGCGTTGTGAGGTTTTGTAGGACGACCGTCAGCACGGAGCACGATCGGTCATAGCGTGGCGAGTGCCGCCTGCCTTTCGGCAGGCGGCGATCCACCTCGGAGGGGAACCATGCAGCACACCGAACGGGCCGTCGTCGGACTGGCCGCGCTGGGAGTAGCCGTGTCCATCGGCCTTGCCACGCCAGGCACCGCCGCCGCGAGTCGCGACAGTGACGGTGACGGACGTCGAGTCTCGAAGGTCGATGTCGACATCGCCAAGGGCCACAGGATCTCCATGCCTCGAAAGGTCGAGGCGGGGAAGACCACGTTCGACATCAGCTGCGAACGCCGCGCCTGGTTCCTGGTCCTCGACCCGGAACGTCGCTACTCCAAGGCCGAGTTCGCCCGCGACGCGCACCGCGCCTTCGACAAGCACAACAGAAAAGCACTGAAGCGGCTCCGGAAGAACGTCGACGTTGCAGGCAAGGGACCGTGCGGCCCGAGGAAGGGCGGCGACGTCTCGGCAGACCTCGACCCGGGCCGGTACTGGGCCCTCGACGCCAAGGTCCGCCGGATCGCTCCAGCCAAGATCTTCGAGTTCCGGGCCAGGTGACCGGCCGGGAGCGACCCGGGATTACCGGACAGCCCGAGCCCTGAGGCAGTAACTTCACGTTGTGCCGAGCGACGAGGGCGGCTCAACGTTGAAGGACCGCCTGGGCAGCATGGCTCCCGGGCTCGCTCCGCTGCGCCACTACGAGAAGCAGTGGCTGCGCGGCGACCTGCTCGCCGGCGTGACGGTGGCGGCCTACCTCGTCCCGCAGGTGATGGCCTACGCCGAGGTTGCGGGGCTCCCCGCGGTCGTCGGCCTGTGGGCGACCATCGGTCCACTGCTCGTGTACGCGTTTCTCGGGTCGTCGCGACAGCTGTCGGTCGGCCCCGAGTCCACGACGGCGCTGATGACCGCCGCGGCGATCGGCGCGATCGTGGCAGGCGATCCGGAGCGCTACGCATCGCTCGCCGCGGCCCTGGCGATCGCGGTCGGAGCTGTCTGCGTCCTCGGCTGGCTCGGCCGGCTCGGCTTCCTCGCGGACCTTCTCTCACATCCGGTCCTGGTGGGCTACATGGCCGGCATCGCCGTACTCATGGTGCTCAGTCAGCTCGGGAAGTTCACCGGCATCGACATCGAGGGGGACACGCCACTGGAGCAGGCACGGTTCGCCGTGACGCATCTGGGCGACATCGAGCCGCCGACCCTGCTGCTCGCAACCGCGGTGCTCGTGCTGCTCCTGGTGTCGCAGCACTTCCGGCCGACCTGGCCCAACCCGCTGATTGTCATGCTGCTGGCCGCGGCGGCGGTGGCTGTGTTCGACCTCGCCGACCACGGCATCGACCTCGTCGGGCCGATCCCTTCGGGCGTCCCCGCGCCGGGCCTCCCCGACGTGGACCTCGGCGCGATGCTGGGGCTCGCGCTGCCGGCGATCGGGGTCGCCATCGTCAGCTACAGCGACAACGTGCTCACCGGCCGGGCCTTCGGGTCCCGGCACCGGGAACGGATCGACGCCAACCAGGAGTTCCTGGCGCTCGGCGCCGCGAACGTCGCGTCCGGCCTCTTCCAGGGGTTCCCGGTGAGCAGCAGCGGAAGCCGCACGGTGATCGGCGACTCGCTCGGTAGCCGCACGCAGCTGTACTCCCTGGTCGCCCTGGCCACCGTCCTGATGACGATGCTCCTGCTCAGCCCGGTGCTCGAGGCGTTCCCACTGGCCGCACTCGGCGGCGTGGTCGTCTACGCGGCGATCCGGCTCGTCGACGTCGGCGAGCTGCGCCGGATCGCACGGTTCCGGCTCAGCGAGCTGTTCATCGCGCTTGCCACGACAGCCGCGGTGCTGGTGCTCGGCGTACTGAACGGGATCGCGGTCGCGATCGGCCTCTCGATCCTGGAGCAGCTGCGGCGGGTCGCCCGTCCGCACGACGGCATCCTCGGCTACGTCCCGGGGGTTCCCGGGATGCACGACATCGACGACTACCCGGAGGCGCAGCTCGTGCCCGGCCTGGTCGTCTACCGGTACGACTCCCCGCTGTTCTTCGCCAACGCCGACGACTTCGAACGGCGCGCCCTCGCAGCGGTGGACGAGGCGGACCGGCCGGTCGAGTGGTTCCTCCTCAACGCCGAGGGCAACACGGAGGTCGACCTCACCGGGATCGACGCACTCGACGAGCTGCGCCGCAACATCACCGAACGGGGCATCGTCTTCGCGATGGCTCGGGTCAAGCAGGACCTCCGCGACGACCTGGCCTCCGCCGGCTTCATCGACAAGGTGGGCGAGGACCGGATCTTCCTGACCCTGCCCACGGCGGTCGAGGCCTACGTGCGGGAGTACGTCGCACGGCACGGCGAGCCGCCACCAGGTGTCTACATCCCGAGACCACCGCACTGACGCCCCTCGTGGTGCCCTGCGGTGGCTAGTCTCGGCGTCCATGACGGACAACCTCGAGACCGACAAGCTCATCTCGGCGAGTACGACGGTCGAGGCCCCGCCGCACGTCGTCTTCGCCATCCTCGCCGACCCGCGTCAGCACTCCCGCATCGACGGTTCCGGATCGGTCGGCTCCGTGATCGAGGGCCCGGACCGGATCACCGCCAAGAACGACACGTTCGCGGTGAACATGAAGATGTTCGGCCTCCCCTACAAGATCTCCAACCGCGTCGTGGAGTTCGAGCAGGACCGGCGGATCGCCTGGCGCCACTTCGGTGGGCACCGCTGGCGGTACGAGCTGGCACCGACCGCGAACGGCGGCACCGAGGTCACCGAGTCGTTCGACTACACCCGGTACAACCGGATCTGGTCGACCCTGCTCCACGTGACCGGCTTCCCCGCCCGCAACCGCAAGGGCATCGAGCAGACGCTGGTGCGGCTCAAGCAGGCAGCCGAGAGCGACGCCGCCGAGATCTCCCGTTGAGTCGCCCCGCGTGGGGTGCCGAGTCGGCCTCTGTGGGTCGTTGAGTCGCCCCTCCCGCGGTGTTCAATCGGCCTCTGTGGGTCGTTGAGTCGGCCCTCCCGGGGCACCTGTGTCAGCCGCTTCGTGCGGCGTACGTCGAAGCGATGCGGCCCTCCCGGGCCGAACCAACTGCGTCTGCGGCTTCGTGCAGGCAGTTCGCCGAGCAGCGAGCGCTCGCCGTGAGGCTCCGTACACCCCGCAGGGCCGAGTCAACACCCCGCGAGGGCCGAGTCAACACCCCGCGAGGGCCGAGTCAACGGAAGGGGTCAGGCGAGGGAGGCGAGCCAGGCGTCGTGCAAACTCGCGAACCGTCCGGCGGATCCTTCTGAGCTGCCCTCGATGAGCTCGGCCGGGGAGCCGTCCTCCATGATCCGGCCGTGCTCGAGCACCAGCACCCGGTCGGCGATCTCCACCGTCGACAGCCGGTGGGCGATGATGATCGCCGTCCGGTCCTTGAGGATCGTCCGCAGCGCTCGCTGCACCAGCCGTTCCGACGGCACGTCCAGCGACGAGGTCGCCTCGTCGAGGATGAGCACGTCGGGGTCGGCCAGGAACGCCCGTGCGAACGCCACCAGCTGCCGCTGCCCCGCGGAGAGTCGCCCGCCCCGGTTCGCCACGTCGGTGTCGTACCCGTCCGGCAGTGCCGCGATGAACTCGTGCGCGCCGATCGCCTTCGCCGCCGAGACGACCTCGTCGATCGACGCCTCGGGGCGGCCGAACCGGATGTTGTCGGCGACGGTGCCGCCGAACATGTAGTTCTCCTGCGTCACCATCACGACCGACCGGCGCAGGGTCGGCTCGTCCAGGTCGCGCAGGTCCACCCCGTCGAGCAGCACCCGGCCGCTCACCGGGTCGTAGAAACGTGAGACCAGCTTCGCGATGGTCGTCTTGCCGGCGCCCGTCGTACCCACCAGCGCGATCGTCTGGCCGGCGGGGACGGTCAGGTCCAGGTCGGGCAGCACGGGCGTGTCGTCGACGTACTCGAAGCGCACGTGGTCGAAGCGCACCTCGCCGCGGACGTTCTCCAGGGGCACCGGCGTGACCGGCTCGGGGACGCCGGGCTCCTCCTCGAGCACGCCGGAGAGCTTCTCGAGCGCGGCCGACGCGGACTGGAAGGTGTTGTAGAACTGCGAGATCTCCTGCATGGGCTCGAAGAACTGGCGCAGGTACAGCAGGAACGCCGCGAGCACACCGACGGTGACCTCTCCGTGGTACGCCAGGTAGGCGCCGTACAGCAGCACCACCGCGATGGTGACGTTGCCGATCAGCTTGATGCCGGGCATGAACCACGCGACGAGCCGGAAGGCGCGGAGGTTCGCGACGCGGTACTGGTCGTTGACGTCGTCGAAGATCTCCTGGTTCCTGCCCTCGCGGCGGAACGCCTGGACCGCGCGGATGCCGCCCATGGACTCCACGAAGTGCACGATGACCAGCGCGACCTTCTCGCGGGTCACCCGGTAGGTCTTCGCCGACTCCTTGCGGAACCAGTTGGTCAGCAGCATCAGGAACGGGAAGCACAGCAGCGCGACCAGACCGAGCTTCACGTCGAGGACGAGCAGGAGTACGGCGGTCCCGGCCAGTGTCAGCACCGCGGTGACGAGCCCGTCGAACCCGGTCTCGAGCATCTCGTAGATCGCGTCGACGTCGGAGGTCTGGCGCGAGATCACACGACCGGAGGTGTACTCGTCGTGGAAGGCCGGGCTCAGCTTCTGGAAGTGCCGGAAGACGCGGCGGCGCACCTCGAACAGCATGTCCTGGCCGATCCGGCCCGCCAGCACCAGGAACGTCTGGCGGGTGACCGCCTGCACGACGATCGCGCCCAGGACGACGCCGACGATGGTGAAGAGCAGGCTGGTGTCGCCGCTCTCCCGGATCGGCGGGATGCCGCTGTCGATGCCCTCCTTGACGAGGTACGGGATCGACAGGCGGGCGGCGTTCTCCGCGAGCACGATGCCGATGAGGATGTAGATCCACTTCCGGTGCGGGTGCAGCAGCTCGCCGAGGAGCCGGCGCGACCTTGCCCGGAGCAGGCCCGAGACCTCCTCGCTGAGCTCGTCGGACTTGCCGTCTGCTGCGACCCCTCGCCAGCTGGACTCCTGGTCCTCGTTCTCGGCGACGATCCGGGCCTCTTCCTCGAGCGGCTCGTTGCCCGGACCGGGCGAGGGCGTGGTGGCGCTCATGCCGACACCTCCTCGAGCAGCTCGGCGTCCGTGACCTCGGCGGCGAGGAGCTCGCGGTAGGCGGGTACCTGCTCGAGAAGGTCGCTGTGCGCACCGACGTGCGTGATCGTGCCGTCCTGCAGCAGCGCGACCTTGTCCGCGAGCAGCACGGTCGAGGCGCGGTGCGCGACGACGATGCCGGTGGCGTTCTGCAGCACGTGCCGCAGGGCGGCCTCGACCAGCTTCTCGGTGTGAACGTCGAGCGCGGAGAGCGTGTCGTCGAGCACCAGGATCTTCGGCTGCGCCAGGACGGCGCGGGCAAGCGCGAGACGCTGGCGCTGGCCGCCGGACAGGGACATGCCCTGCTCGCCGATGCGGGTGTCGAGCCCCCAGGGCAGGTCGTAGACGAAGCCCGCCTGCGCGACCTCGACGGCCGCACGGACCTCCTCCTCGGTGGCGTCGGAGCGGCCGAGCATGAGGTTCTCCCGGGCGCTCATCGAGAACAGCGTGGGCTCCTCGAACGCGGTCGCCACGATCTGCCTCAGGTTCGGGAGGGTGAGGTCGCGGACGTCGACGCCGTCGACGGTGATCCGGCCGGCGGTGACGTCGTACAGCCTCGGCACGAGGGCGGTCAGCGTGGTCTTGCCGGAGCCGGTGGCGCCGACGACGGCCACGGTCTCGCCGGGCTCGACCTCGAGGTTGACGTCGCGCAGGACGAGCCCGTCCTCCTCACCCTGGTCGGGGAAGCGGAAGTCGACGTGCTCGAAGCGCAGGTGTCCGCGGGGCTTCTCGAGCACCTCGATGCCGGACACGATCGCGGGCTGGGTGTCGAAGATCTCCAGCACGCGCGCCGCCGCCGTCATGGCCTCCTGCGCCATGGCCAGGATCACCCCGAGGGCGGCGACCGGCCACACCAGCGAGAGCATCAGGATGATGAACGCGACCAGGGTGCCCGGGGTGAGGTCGCCGCGGCCGACCCCGAGCGCGCCGAGCAGCAGCACGAGTACGACGGCCAGGTTGGGGATGACCTCCAGGAAGGTCCAGAACCGTGCGGACAGGTGGACCTTGTCCATCGACGTGTCGTAGAGCTTGCGCGCGGCCGCGTCGTACCCCTCGGAGACGTGCCGGCTGCGACCGAAGGACTTGATGACGCGGATGCCCACCGCGGCCTCCTCCACGAGCGTGGCGAGGTCGCCCTGCTCGTCCTGGACGCGACGGGAGACGACGACGTACGCCCTCTCGAACCGCATCGACAGGTAGATGATCGGGACCGCGGCCGCGGCGACGACGAGCCCGAGCGGCCAGTACATGTGGAGGAGTACGCCGGTCACGACGGTGAGCTGGGTGATGTTGATGATGAGGAAGAGCAGGCCGAACCCGCTGAACCGGCGAATGCTGGACAGGTCGGTGGTCACGCGGGAGAGCAGCTGGCCGGACTGCCAGTGGCCGTGGAACGCCATCGGCAGCTCTTGGAGGCGTTCGTAGAGGTCGTGCCGGACCGCGGTCTCGAGGCCGAGCACCGCGTTGGACTGGACCCAGCGCCGCCAGAAGATCAGCACCGCCTCGAGGATTCCCAGGCCCAGGGCGAGGAGCCCGAGCGGCAGGACCGGGCCCAGCTCCTTGTCCGCGATCGGACCGTCGATCATCGCCTTCGTGACGAGGGGAATCGCCAGGCTGACCCCGACTCCCGCCAGGGACGTGACGAGCATGATCGCCATCGCCGCCATGTGAGGGCGGAGGTAGCCGCGAAGCCGCCACAGCGAGTGCACGCCGGCGGGCGGGTGGTCGGTCGGCTTGGCCGTGGTCTGCGCGGGCGTGGGCGGCGACGACATCAGGTGGCGGTGGTCCCCTCGGTCAGCTCGGGGAGTCGCGGCCAACTCGTGGTCGACCCTCGATGCCCCCGATAAAAAAGTTGTAAGAAGCAGATTACCCGCTGCTCCTGACAAGCCCAACCGATTTTCCGGCCCCGGGGTCGGGTGTTTCATCAAGGTATGTCGTCGAACCGTCACTTCCCACGGCCTGCACGCCGTGGGAAGTGGAGGTTCACCTGCATACCTTGATGAAACCGCCCCACTCGGGTCAGGCCCGGCCCGAATCAGGGGGCGAAAGTCGCCGCCACCGAGAGGAAGACGTCGTTCCCGGCCGGTTCGCCGATGCTGACCCGGGCTCCGTCGCCCGCGAACGGTCGCACCATCACGCCGGCCTCCTCGGCCGCCTTCGCGAAGTCGAGGGTGCGCTCGCCCAGCGGCATCCACACGAAGTTCCCCTGCGCGTCGGGCACGTGCCAGCCCTGCTCGCGCAGCGCAGCGACGACCCGCTCCCGCTCGACGACGAGTGCCTCGACGCGCGACAACAGCTCGTCCTCACGCTCCAGCGACGCCACGGCGGCGGCCTGGGCGACCGACGAGACACCGAACGGCAGCGCGCAGGCTCGCACAGCGGAGGCGATCTCCTCCTGCGCCACGACGTACCCGACGCGGAAGCCGGCGAGGCCATACGCCTTCGCGAACGTGCGAAGCACCGCGACGTTGGGCCGCTCGCGATAGAGCGAGACGCCGTCGACGGGGTCGTCGATGCGAACGAACTCGCGGTAGGCCTCGTCGATGACCACGAGCACGTGCGGCGGCACCCGGTCGAGGAACGCCTCGAGCTCGGCCTTCGCGACCGCGGGGCCGGTCGGGTTGTTCGGGCTGCAGACGATGACCACCTTGGTGTTGTCGGTGATCGCCTCCGCCATCGCGTCGAGGTCATGGCGCGCATCGGCGTCGAGAGGCACCTGGACCGAGGCCGCGCCCGTGACTGCCACCGCGATCGGGTACGCCTCGAAGGAGCGCCACGCGTAGACGACCTCGTCCCCGGCCTCGCAGAACGCCTGCAGCAGGTGGTAGAGCACCGCCACGGATCCCGTACCGGCGGCCAGGTGGTTCTCCGGGACCCCGAGGTACTCGCTCAGCGCGGAGTAGAGCGCGGAGCACCCCATGTCCGGGTAGCGGTTCATGGTCGCCGCGGCCGTGGCCGCCGCCTCCAGTACGCCGGGGAGCGGCGGGTAGGGGTTCTCGTTCGACGAGAGCTTGTAGGTCTGCACGCCCTCACGTGGCGCCGGGGGTTTGCCCGGGACGTAGGCGGGGATGTCCGCGATCACAGGGCGCACCTGTGGGCCGCCCGACGCTGATGGAGTCATGGCGCTCAGCCTAGCCAATCCCGCTCCGCGTCAGACAGGAGCATGGCGAGGGTTCGCCCCTTACACTCGTCCGGGTGGTCACCCGTAACCCGGCGCTCGGATTCACACTCGTCATCACCGGCGCGACGCTGTTCATCGTCAACGCCGGCGTGTCCCGGGTGGCCCTCCGTGCAGGCGTCGACCCGGTCTCCCTGACCACGATCCGGGTCACCGGCACGTTCGTCGTACTCCTGCTCGTCGCCGCGTTGTTCCGCAGGGACGCGCTGCGCCCGCCCACCGGGGGCCTCAGGCTGCTGATCGTCTCGCACGGCCTGGTCGGCGTGGCGGCGCTGCAGTGGACCTACTTCGTGGCCATCGACCGGTTGCCGGTGGGGATGGCGCTGCTGCTGGAGTACCAGGCGCCGATCATCGTCGCGGTCTGGGCGCGCTTCGTGCAGAAGGAGCGGGTCCGCAACCGGATGTGGCTTGGTCTCGCCCTGGCAATGGCCGGCCTGGCCGCCGCCACCGGTATCGGCAGCGGCGCGACCTTCGACGCGGTCGGCATCGCCGCCGGTCTCGGCGCGGCGGTCTGCTTCGCGGCGTACTTCATCATCGGCGAGCACGGCGTCGGGGCGCTCGACCCGCTCCGGGTGATCCTCTGGTCGTTCCTCGTCGCCTCGGTCGCGCTGAACCTGGTCTCGCCGATCACCGGTGTCTCCGGGGAGCTGCTGCGCACCGAGGTGTCGCTGCTCGGCAGCCTCGAGGCGTACGACGCGCCGGTGTGGGCCCTGCTCGCCTGGATCATCGTGCTGGGGACGCTCGTACCGTTCGCGGTCGAGCTGTCCGCGCTACGCCACCTGCGCGCCACCACCGTCACCATGATCGCCCTCCTCGAGCCGGTCGGCGTCAGCGTGCTCGGCTGGTTGTGGTTCGACGAACGGCTCGACGCGCTGGCCGTCGCCGGCGGCGTGGCCGTCGTCGCCGGCATCGTCCTCGCGCAGAGCGCGCGCCGGGCACCGGTCCTGGTCGAGCCGCCTCACCTGGGCTAGGCGTCGCTCCGCGTCAGCCGGACGACCGAGCTCCTCATCGGTCGACCGATGAGTTTCCGCGTGACCCGACGTTCCACCTGGCAAGGCTGGAACAGTGGGGCCGAGAGCCCCGGACAAGAGGAGAACCATCATGGACTGGAAGCTCGAGCTGATCATCGTCCCCGTGTCGGACGTGGACCGTGCCAAGGCGTTCTACACCGAGCAGATGGGGTTCCGTCTCGACGTGGACCACAGCGCGGGCGACGCGTTCCGCGTCGTGCAGATGACGCCACCGGGGTCGGCGTGCTCGATCACGATCGGGGTGAACGTCGGAGCCGGCGAGCCCGGCACGACCAAGGGCCTGCACCTCGTCGTCGACGACATCGACGCGGCCCACGCCCACCTCGAGGCCAACAAGGTGGAGAACAGCGGCGTCCAGCACTTCGTCGACGGCGCGATGACGCCCGGCCGGGACCCCGAGGACCGCGACTACGGTTCGTTCATCTTCCTCAGCGACCCGGACGGCAACACGTGGGCGGTCCAGCAGGTCAAGCAGCCAGAGCGCTGACATGAGCGTCCTCGTCGAGGAGGAGTTCGAGGCCCTCACCGCGCGACATCGGCGCGAGCTGCACGTGCACTGCTACCGCATGCTGGCGTCGTACGACGATGCGGACGACGCCGTGCAAGAGAGCTTCCTCCGAGCGTGGCGCAGCCGGGAGACGTTCGACGGGGAGTACCTCCGGGCCTGGCTGTACCGCATCGCCACCAACGTCTGCCTGGACATGATCCGGGCGAAGAGCCGGCGCGTGCCCGAGATGCACTCGTACGCCGAGGTCGGCTGGCTCACGCCGTACCCCGACAACCTCCTCGACGAGATCGCCTCCGACGACGACGAGCCGGACGCGGTCGCGGTCGCCCGGGAGACGATCGAGCTGGCGTTCCTGGCCGCGCTACAGGTGCTCCCGCCACGGCAGCGCGCGGCCCTGATCGCACGGGAGGTCCTCGGGATGCCGGCCACCGAGACGGCGGCGGTGCTCGAGACCAGCGTGGCGGCGGCCAACAGCGCGCTGCAGCGGGCGAGGGCGACGATGAAGCAGCACCTGCCCTCGCACCGCAGCGACTGGACCGCACACGAGCCGAGCGCCGCTGAGCGCCAGCTGCTCGACCAGTTCATCGACGCGCACCAACGCTGCGACGCCGAGGCCGCTCTCGCCATCGCCGCGAAGGACCTGCGGATCACCATGCCTCCGACGCCCATGTGCTTCGACGGCCGGGACACGATCAGTCCGCTCCTGAAGAGTGCGTTCGGCCGCGACCGGGACGGCGACTGGCGGCTGCTGCCGACCATGGCGAACCGGATGCCGACGGCCGCGAGCTACCTCAGGCGACCCGGGGACACGCTGTTCCGTGCGTTCAAGTTCGACCTCCTGCGCATCGAGGGCGACGAGATCGCCGAGATCACGACGTTCGGGCCCGAGCTCTTCGAGGCGTTCGGACTGCCGCAGATCCTGCCGCGCGGGTAGGGCGGATCGCCCAGGCCCTGGACACCGGCTTCGCCGCCACCCGGGCCGCGCTCGCGCAGGGCCGGGTCGACCAGGCCCAGGCCCGGGTGATCGTGCACGCCGTGAGAGACCTCCCCACCGACGTCACCCTCGGCGACCGGGCCCGCGCCGAGCAGCACCTGCTCGAGCTGGCCGCCGACTGGGACGCCGCCCACCTCAAAGGGTTCGGCCGCAAGCTGCTCGAGGTGATCGCCCCCGACGAGGCCGAACGCCGACTCGGGAGAAGCTCGCCAAACAAGAGCGCGAGGCCGCCCGCAAGACCTACCTCACCCTGCGCGACAACGGCGACGGCACCAGCACCGGCCGGTTCAAGATCCCCACCCTGCACGCCCAGATGCTGACCAAGGCACTGCACGCGCTCACCGCACCGCACCGGCCCGGCGCACCGGCCCGCACCAGCCTCGGACGGCACAAGCGGCCGCCCTGCTCGGCCCGGGCCACGCCACCGTCGTGGTCACCATGCCCGAACACCGCCGACGGCCTCGCCCGCCGTCCTCGGCGGGAAGTCCCAGGTCCTCGACCTCGCCCACAAGACCCGCCTCCACACCGAACCCCAACGCATCGCGATCGGGATCCGCGACAAGAAATGCACCGCCCTCGGCTGCGACCGACCACCCGGCTGGTGCCACGTGCACCACCCAAACCCTGGTCCAAGGGCGGACGAACCTCGGTCCACAACGGCGCCCTGCTCTGCCCACCACCACCGCGCCCACGACCCCACCTACCACACCACCCGCCTGCCCAACGGCAATACACGTTCACCCGACGCACGTAGACCGGCCGACCACGGTTCATGACGGAGTGCTCGGGGATGACGGGCTGTGCAAAGCGGCCTATGCTTCCCGGATGGCGCAGGAACTCAACCCGCTGACCCCTTCCCCCTGGGAGTTGATCGCCACACTCGTCGGCGCGGGAATCGTGTCGGCGTTGGCAATAGTCCTACTGGTCGTGGCCCTCGTCCGCCTGACATCGCCCCGGGGTCACTCCGAGCCGCCCAACGCCGAGCACTGAGAAGCGAGAGCTGGCGCCCCGGCCCGCGTCACTCTCCTTCGACGAGCGCGGCGAGCCGGGCGAGGGCCTCTCTCCAGCCGGTTTCGTTGTCGGCGGCGGAAACACCGCTCGGCAGGCCCTCGTGCAGCGCCACGAGATCGGTGCCACCGTCCGCGCCGGCGAGGGTGATCGTGATCGTCATCTCGCCGCGGAGAGCGGGATCTGTTGTCTCGAACTCGTCCACCTCCACGACCAGCTCGTTCGGCACGAGCCTCACGAAGCGTCCGTGGTAGGTGTCGGTCTGCGCGGTCGTCTTCCCGATCCGGTTCGGCTCCCCGTAGGTCAGGGAAACCCTGAAGGCGCCACCTTCGCGGCCGTCGAACTCGTGCACCTGACAGGTCATACCCGTCGGCACCTTCCACCGGGCGATCGCCTCTGCGTCGACGAGCGCACGGTAGACCCGTGCGGGTGAGGCGTTCACGTGGCAACTGACCCGGGTCGACGTCATGTCGCTCATCTTGCCCGCCCTGACTCGCGTCGAGAGTGCATCAGGCGTGGACCCGGTAGTCGACGAGCAGCGCCCCCGATGGCGTGCCGACGCTGCGTAACAGCTCGAGCTTGCGCAGATCGTCCTTGCCGTCGAACAGTCTCCTACCACCACCGACCACAACCGGTGCGACAACGAGCCGAAGCTCGTCAACGAGGCCGAGCTCGAACAGGGACCGCGCCAACTCGATGCTTCCGTGGACACCGATGTCCGCCCCGGGCTGCTCCTTCAGGTCGCGGACGAACTCCCGGAGCGAGCCATGGACGACAGCTGTGTTGTCCCACGGCGTCTGCGGCTGCGTCGAGGTCACGACGTACTTGCGGGCTCCGTTGATGAAGCTGGCGAAGGGTTCCTGGTCCGACGTCGGCCAGTACTCGGCCCACTCGTCATAGGTTCGCCGACCAAGCAGAACGGTGTCCTGGGCCTCGATGACCCTGCCCAGGTTGGCATGCATCTCCTCGTCGAACTCGAGGACGAACCGGTCGGGCGACTCGGCTACCCCGTCGACCGACAGCAGCGTGTAGAGCACGAGCTTGCGCATACGACTTCCTGCCTTCTGAGTACGGTCCGGCTTGAAAGATGGACTGGCCGACTCCCGCTAAGTCATCGGTCCAGGCAGCACTACTGGTCTCGCGTCGACCGGCGACCGGCGACCGGCGAGCGGCGAGCGGCGAGCGGCGAGCCGAAGTTACTCGGATCCAACCCCGTCGTCGGTCGTCGCCACGGCGGCAGGCTCGGGCTGTGGCGCCGGTCCCACCAAGGCGGCCACGACGCTCAACGCCATCCAGCACGCCAGGACGCTCACCAGGTAACAGGTCAGGGCGACCTGCGTCGTCGTGGTGCCCTCGACCAGAGCACGCCAGAGGGCCGGGGAGCTCACCAGGGCTGCTCCACCGAGCACGGGCAGGGACAACGGGCTCACCTCGGGTCCTTCCTCTCTCTCGACAGACGATCTGTTCCTAGACACCGACAGCGGTCTGCTGGCTCGTCACGACACCGACGGACCTGATCTGGACCGGGCCGCCGACCTCGCTGTAGGAGACGACCGGCAGCCTCGGCAGCGACGGGCACGTCATCCGACGTACCGCCGCACGAAGCTGGGGCGCGCAGGCCAGGACCGGCGTCAGGCTCTCGTCCTCCGCCTGCCTCGCGATGGCCGCCAGCTGGTTCAGCACCCCCTGGGCGAGATCGACGTCGACGGCGATGAAGCCTCCGTCCTCGCCGACGCGGAGCCCCTCGAGAAGGCGCTGCTCGAGGCCCGGCTCGAAGCTGACCACCGAGAGGGTTCCGTCGGTGAGGTACGGCGCGACCACGGCGGGACCCAGGACGAGGCGAGCCGACTCGACCAGCCCGTCGACGTCCTTGCTGAGCCGCGCCCGCAGGGACAGCGCCTCGAAGATGCGCACCAGGTCGCGGATCGACACGTGTTCCTCCAGCAGGAGCTGGAGCACCCGCTGCACCTCGCCCAGGCTCAGCTGTGCCGGTGTCAGCTCCTCCACCACCGCGGGATGGGTCCGCTTCACCGCCTCGGTGAGCATCCGGACGTCCTCCCGGCTCAGCAGCCGCGAGGCGTGGGCCCGGACGACCTCGGCGAGGTGGGTCGTGAGCACCGAGGACCGGTCCACCACGGTGGCGCCGGCGAGCTCGGCCTGGCTGCGGAGCTCCACCGGGACCCACACGGCCCCCAGCCCGAACACCGGCTCCTGGGTGCGCTGCCCGGGGATCCCGTCCAGCCCGTCACCGATCGCGAGGACCGTCCCGGGCGGGGCCTCTCCGCGCGCCACCTCGACGCCGAAGAGCCGGATCGCATACGTGCGCAGAGGCAGGTCCAGGTTGTCGCGGGTGCGCACCGGGGGTACGACGACCCCGAGGTCCGCCGCGATCTTGCGGCGCAGCGCCTTGACCCGGTCCAGGAGGTCGCCGCCCGCGGTCGTGTCGACGAGGTCGATCAGGTCGGCGGAGAGCTCGAGCTCGAGCGGGTCGACGCGGATCTCCTCGACCAGCGCCTCGAGGGAGTCGGGCGCCGGACCGGCCTCGACCGCGGGCATCACGGACTCGGAGGGCTCCTCGTCCGGCTGCCGGGTCGACAGGTAGAGGATGGCGCCACCGGCCAGGAGGAAGGGCAGCTTGGGCATGCCCGGGATCAGCACGAGGACGATCGCCGCGATCCCGGCGAGCCGGAGCGGCTGCCGCTGGCGGGTCATCTGGCGGACGAGGTCCGAACCCATGTCCTCGTCACCGGTCGAGCGGGTGACGATCAGTCCGGTCGCGACGGAGAGGAGCAGCGCCGGGATCTGCGAGACGAGCCCGTCGCCGACCGTGAGCAGGCTGTACGTCTGGACGGCGTCACCGAACGACATGCCGTTCTGCACGACCCCGATGGTGAACCCGCCGAGCAGGTTCACCAGGGTGATGATGACCGCAGCGATCGCGTCGCCCTTGACGAACTTGGAGGCGCCGTCCATCGCGCCGTAGAAGTCGGCCTCCTGGGCCACCTCGGCGCGGCGCTTCCGGGCCTCGTCGTCGTCGATGAGCCCGGCGTTGAGGTCGGCGTCGATCGCCATCTGCTTGCCGGGCATGGCGTCGAGGGTGAACCGTGCGCCGACCTCGGCGACTCGGCCGGCACCGTTGGTGACGACGACGAACTGGATGACGACGAGGATCGCGAACACGATGATGCCGACGATCAGCGAGCCGCCGATCACGAAGTGCCCGAAGGTGTCGATGACCTTGCCGGCGTACCCGTCGAGAAGCACCAACCGGGTGGCGCTGACGTTCAGGGCCAGCCGGAAGAGGGTGGCGACGAGGATGAGCGCAGGGAACGCGGAGAAGTCCAGCGGCCGGTGCACGAACATGGCCGTCATCAGGATCAGCAGGGCGCCGGTGATGTTCGCGGCGATCAGCATGTCCAGCAGCAGCGGAGGCAGGGGTACGACGAGCATGACCACCACGGCCACGACGGCGACGGGTACGCCGACCTGCGCGATGCGCTTCTGCGCCACGGAGAGCCCTTTCACGGATGCACCTGTACGGGCACCGTCCCTGGTGCAATCGAGGCCGCCGTCCTGGCAGAGGGTCCTATCGGCCGGTCGGCGCCGGACCTGAGGCGTCCTCGGCCGTGGCTCTGGAGCCCCTCGCCGGTCCGCCAGAACCGCCCGTCGGCCCACCAGAACCGCCCGTCGGCCCACCGGACCCGGCCGTTGCTCTGCGGGGTCCGCGGCGCCCCGCCCTCGGCACCTCGGGCAGGCCGGTCTGCGGGCGAGGGCTGCGGTGCCACCCGGCGGCGGCCCCCTGCGCGCGGCGGCTGAGGACGTACGCCAGCACCTGCGCTACCGCGTGGTACAGCTCGGGCGGGATCTCCTGCCCCACCTGGCAGCTCGCGTGCAGCGCGCGGGCGAGCGGGACGTCCTCGACCACCGCCACCCGGCTGCTCCCTGCGACCTCACGGATCCGGGCGGCGACGGCACCGGCCCCTTTGGCAACCACCCGGGGCGTGCCCCGCTCCGGCTGGTAGCGGAGCGCGACCGCGACGTGGACCGGGTTGACCAGGACGACGTCCGCCTGGGGCACGTCGGCCATCATCCGGCTGCGGGCCGCGGCCAGCTGCCGGGACCGCAGGGCGCTGCGGACCATCGGGTCGCCCTCGCTCATGCGGTGCTCGTCGCGGACCTCCTTCTTGGTCATGCGGACCTGCTTGCCGACCCGGCGCCGCTGCACCGCGTAGTCGATACCGGCCGCGACGAGCCCGGCGACGGCGACGTCCCGCATCAGCGTGGTGGCGGCGTCCGCGGCGACCTCGAGCATGACGTGGACCGGCACCAGGCCGCCCAGCAGTGGCATCAGCGACTCGACCGCCCGCCACACGAAGAAGGCCACGCACGCGCTCTTGATGAGTGTCTTGGCGCCCTCCCACAGCGCGTGGGGGCCGAACAGCCGCTTGGCGCCTTCGAGCGGGTTCAACCGCGACCACTTGGGCTTCAGCGCCTTGGTGGCGAGGTGGATCCCGCCCTGCGCGGCGGCGGAGGCGACCCCGATGAACAGCACGGCCGCACCGACCGCCAAGGACATCAGCATGGTCAGGTCGAAGCCCTCACCGAGCAGCGTCAGGGCCTCCGCGGGGGTGAGCCGCTCGGTGACGGTGAAGGACCGCACCATCAGGGTGCGGACAGCGTCGGCGCCGTGGCCGGTGAGCCACTTGAGCATCACCGCGACGACGAGCATGGCCGCCCAGGCCGCGAGCTCCGGCGTCCGCGGGACCCGACCCTCCTTGCGGCTCTCCCGGAGCTTCTTGGGGGTGGCCTTCTCGGTCCTCTCCTCGCCGCCGCTCATCGCAGCGCTCGCATCGCGTCGTTCGCCGCATCGACCAGGCGGTCGATCGCGTCGGGAAGGACGGGGAACGACATGCCCACCACGAGCAGGGTCAGGCCGATCTTGGCGGGGAACATGATGCCGATGGCGTTGAGCTGGGGCGCCACGCGGGTGAGCAGAGCCAGCCCCAGGTCCGCCACGAACAGGACCCCCACGAGTGGCAGGGCGATCTGGACCGCGGCGGTGAAGAACAGCCCGAACGCGGTGGTGACCACCTCGGCGGCCCGCTCGGCCTCCCACGCCGAGCCGACGGGCATCTGGTCGAAGGTCTCGAGCAGCCCGCCGAACACGAGCAGGTGGGCGTTGCTGGCGAAGAGCAGCATCATCGCCAGCATCTGGTGCAGCTTGCCGAAGACCGAGTTCGTGTTGAACGACATCGGGTCGAACGCCATGGCGAGGCTGAACCCGCCGAAGACGTCGATGAGGTCGCCGGCTGCCTGAAGCGCCGCGAACACCAGGTACGTCACGAACCCGAGCGTCGCGCCCACCACGGCCTCCTGCAGCACGGAGAGCAGCAGGTCCACGGCACCGGCCGGCACCTGACCCGCGGGCAGGTCGGGACGCACCACGAGGGCGAGGCCCAGCGCGAGGAGGATCTTGGCCTGGCTGGGCACGGAGCGGGAGGAGTACGGCGGGACGATGACCAGCCACGCGACGAGACGGGTCGCCGCAAGGATGTAGCCGATGAGGGGCTCTCCCGAGAGGGTCACCGTCATGGCTAGCCCAGGAGGCTGGGAATGCGCGCGAACAGGTCCTCGGTGAACGCGACGAGTGTGTGCAGCATCCAGTTGCCGGAGATCAGGAGCGCCAGGCCCACGCCGATGAGCTTCGGGACGAACGCGAGCGTGAACTCCTGGATCTGGGTCATCGACTGCACCAGGGAGATGAAGAAGCCGATCACGAGAGCGGGGATGAGGATCGGCGCCGACAGCTTGAGGGCGACGATCATGGTCTGGAGGGCGATGTCGAGGACGTTGCTGTCGGTCATGACGCTCCCCCGTAGCTCGCGACCAGGCTCCGGACGATCAGGCCCCACCCGTCGACGAGGACGAAGAGCAGCAGCTTGAACGGCAGCGAGACCATCACCGGCGGCATCATCATCATGCCGAGCGACATCAGGGTGGCGCTGACCACCATGTCGATCACCAGGAACGGGATGAAGATGACGAAGCCGATGATGAAGGCCTGCTTCAGCTCGCTGAGCACGAACGCCGGCACGAGGGTCGACAGCTTCACGTCGTCCCGGCTCTCCGGCATCGGCCGGTCCGCGACCTCGGTGAGCAGGCCGAGCTCCTCGTCGCCGGTCTGGTCGAGCATGAAGTCACGCAGCGGCTCGATGCCGTCGTCCCAGGCCTGGCTCTGGCTCTTGCTGCCGTCGAGGTAGGGCTGGAGGCCGTCGTCGTTCATCTGCGACAGCACCGGCGACATGATGAACAGGCTGAGGAACAGCGCGAGGCCGGCAAGCACCTGGTTGGGCGGGATCTGCTGGAGCCCGAGCGCGTTCCGGGTGAGGCCGAGGACGACGAGGATCTTGGTGAAGCTGGTGCAGGTCAGCATGATCGCCGGCACCAGCGAGAGCAGGGTGAGCCCGAGCAGGACCAGGATCGGGGTGCTCGGCTTCTTCGTGAGGTCGTCGAACTCGACGGTCACGTCCGTGCCGCCTCCTGCGCCGCGCGGGCCGCGGGGTCCGTCGGGAGCGGCGGGAACCGGCAGCGCCACCACGGTCTCCCCCATGGCCGCGGAAGAGGCGCCGACCAGGACGCCGGTGGCCGGCGACGACGAGAGCTGCGCAGCCGGCGACAGCGCGGCGGCGGTCGGCAGCGCGGTCGGTGCGGCGGACGCGGGGACGGCGGCCAGGACGAGCCCGGCCAGGACTGCCCCGAGGGCCATGACGGCCCGGCGCGTCCACGGACTGCGCTCACTCACCGGGACCCGATCCTGAGCCGTTCCTGCCGGCCGCGGCCGCCCATGCCTGGCGCCAGGTCTGGCCGGACAGCAGCGAGCCGCCCAGCGCGACACGCGATCCCCTCGCCACGTGAGCGCCTACCGGCTGCGCCTCGGCAGCCGGTGACCCGGCAGCCCGCGGGTCGGATTCAGAGTCCGCGACGTCGGAGAAAGCAGCCTCCGAAGCCGCGGGCAGGGTCAGCTCGTCCGGGTCCATCTCGGTCAGCAGGCGTACGCCGCTCTCACTGACGCCCACGACGAGCACCCGCTCGCCGACCTCGACGACAGCGACGGACGCGTTCCGACCGAGGGTCTGACGACCGACGACACGCACCAGCGACCGCGATCCGCCACCCAGCCTCCGCGAGCTCGCCCTGGCGATGAACCACAGGAGCCCCAGTACGACACCGAGGGAGAAGACCACCCGAATGATCAGCTCGGTCACATCACTCAGCTCGCAGCGGCGCTTGCGACGATCTCGGTCACCCGGAGGGCGAAGTCCTCGTCGACGACCACCACCTCGCCGCGGGCGATCAGGCGGCCGTTGACCAACAGGTCGGCCGGGCTACCGGCGGCGCGGTCCAGCTCGAGCACGTCGCCGGGGGTGAGGGCCAGGAGCTCGCGGACGGAGAGGCGGGTCCGGCCGAGCTCGACGGTCACCTCCATCGCCACGCCGTGCAGGAGCTCGATCCCGGGGCGGCTGACGGGCCCGGGCTCGACCACCGTCCGCAGGGACGGGACGCCGGACTGGCCGCCGGACTGGGCTGCCGGACTGGCTGCCGGACTGCTGCTCGGCGGAGACGTAGAAGAACACTGCGGCGGTGCTGCCGTCGGACAGCAACGGGACCGCGACCGACGCGCCGGCCAGCACCGCTGCGACGTCGAGCCGGTCCACGGTCTGCCCGGCAGCGGCGGTCGTCCCCAGTGCCGTGGCCGCGGCGTCGAGCGCCGGCTGCACGGCGGCCCCGAGCTCGACCGGGCCCATGGGTGCCTCGGCCAGCGCGGACACCAGCTCCTCGCCGACCAGGACGCCGACCGCGCGTTCCGGCGTACCGGCCAGAACAGCCACGGCCGCGCCGGCCCACTGCGCGGGATCGACGAGGGCGGCGGGTTGCGCGACTCCCGGCGTCAGCTCGCCCGTGGAGGGCAGCAGCTTCGCGAGGGCAGCCCCTGCCGTCACGGCGCTGGCCTCGACGCTCGAGGACGGTGCCGGCGCCTGCTTGGCGGACTTGTCGGTGGTGGACATCAGCTCTCCTGGGTGGGTGGCGCGACGACGAGGCAGGCGAGCCGCTTGCCCTGGCTGCCCGGGGTGGCATGTGCGAAGACGACGTCGGCGGCCATCACGTCGAGCGGCGCCTCCGACGGGTGCGGGAGCCGGACGATGTCGCCGACCGCGAGCCCGGCCAGCTCGACGGGATCCGCGGAGGTGCTCCTGAACCGGACCGAGACCTCGACCGGCACGCCCTGGAAGCCGGCGGCCAGCCGGTCCGACGCCTCCTGGCGCTTTGCGCGCTCGCGGTCGTTGACCACCGCGGCGGATCCGGTGGCGGTGAGGTACGGCAGCAGGCCCGCAAAGGAGAAGCACAGGGTGACCACGTGCTCGCGGTCGCCCTGACGGAGCTCGAAGCGGGCGACCACCATCGCGTCGGTAGCGGCCGCGACCTGCGCCAGCTGCGGGCTGTACTCGACGCCCAGGATCCTGGGCTCCAGCGGGACCAGCGAGGCGAACGCGTAGCGGACCTCGGCGACGAGCCGTTCGAAGAGTCCGCCGACGACCGCGCTCTCCATGTCGGTGAGCGGCCGCTCCGGCTGGTTGGCGGTGCCGGGACCGCCGAGCAGGTGGTCGACGCAGGCCATCGTGGCCGCGAGCGGCATCTGGAACGCGGCCGACTGCTGCACCGGCTCGAGCGAGAAGACGGTGAGGTACGTCGTGTCGGGGATCGACTCGACGTACTCGGTGTAGGTCTGCTGCTCCACCGACAGCAGGGTGAGCTGGCAGACCGTCCGGAGCGAGGAGGTCATCACCGTGGCCGCCTGGCGCGCGAACGTCTCGAACGCGATCTGCAGGGTGCGCGAGTTCTCCCGCGACAGCTTCACGGGTCGCCGGAAGTCGTAGGGGGTCGGCTCCGTGCGGGCAGCCCGACGCCGCGCGTGCGTCGAGGACGCACCCGCTCGCGGGGTCGCTGGGAAGGAGACGGTCACGTCGTGCTGTATCGGCCCGCCGGGCCGCTACCTGAGCAGAACGGTCACCCGTCCTCCGAGGCGACGTGTCACTGGCTCACGTCCGTGTCATGTCAGTGTCATGTCACTGGGTCACGAAGTCGGTGAAGTAGACGCCGATGACCTCCCCCTCGTACCTCTCCTCGAGCTGCTCGACGAGCTCCTGCTTGAGGTGCTTGCGGTACCCCTTCTTCGCCAGGTCCTCCGTCGTCTCACCGCTGAAGAGCTCGATGGTCGCGTCGAGCGCCTTGCTGCCCTCGAGCTCGGTCCCGGCGTCCTTGCTGGCCTGCAGCGCGATCCCGACCCGCAGGTAGTGACCGTCCGCGAGGTTGACCTGGATCGGCTCGAGCTGCAGCACCTCGCCGGGCTCGGGGGCCTGGTCGGCCTGTGCGGGGCGGAGCATGAACCACCACCACGCGCCTCCGGCCAGGGCGAGCACGAGCACCACCGCGACCAGCTTCTTCCGGCCTCGGCCCTTTCCCGTGTCCGCCGGAGCTGCCTCTGCCGACTCCGGTGCCACCACGCCCACCACGCTCATCCCAACCTCCTACAGCCTGTCGCGGTCCCGGAGGACCTCGTCGAAGAGTGCGCGGGTGGCCTCGTCGGCACTGGAGAGCACCACGATGTCGACCCGCTTGTTCAGCGTCTGCGACCCCGGCCGGGACGGGTCGATCAGCGGCTTCTCGTGTCCGAACGCGACCGCCGACAGCCGCGAGGCGTGGATGCCGCCTCGCTCGTTCAGGTGGCGCAGCACGGCGACCGCCCGCGCCGCGGACAGCTCCCAGTCCGTGGGGTAGTACTTCGGCTTCACCTTCACCTGGTTGGTGTGGCCGTCGATGTCGAGCTTGTCGGGGACGCTGCGCAGCACGGGCGCGAGGACGTCGAGCACCTGGACCCCGCGCGGGGTGAGGTCGGCGACGTTCGGGGCGAACACGATGTGCCGGGAGACCAGGCTGACGCTGAGTCCTCGGTGGTCGATGCTCATGCGCACGTCGTCCTCGAAGCCGCGCTCGCGCAGAGCCTGCGCGATCCGACGGCGCAGCTCGTCGAGCCGGTTGACCTCCGCCACCGCCGCGGCGTACCGGTCCTGGGTCTGCTCCTCGGGTACGGCGGTCCCGGGCTGCTGCTCGGCCTGCGGCAGACGCGGTCCGTCCAGGCTCACCGGCTGCACCGGCGCCATCGGCAACGTCCCCGGCTCGGGCATCACGGCCTGGGAGCCCTCGAAGGGTGAGGAGGTCTCGCCGAAGCCGGCGGACAGCCCCTCCTTCAGCGCCTCGAACCGCTTCTGGTCGACCTGGCTGACCGCGAAGAGGACGATGAACAGCACCATCAGCAGGGTGATCATGTCCGCGTAGGTGATCAGCCACCGCTCGTGGTTGCCGTGCGCCTCTTCCGGCTCGTGCCGGCGTCGTCGGGACGCGGCCATGTCAGGCGGCCTTCTTCTCGGGCTGCCGCTCCGCCTCGGTCAGCAGCGAGCGCAGCCGCTGTGCCACGACACGGGGGTTGTTGCCGGCCTGGATCGCCAGCACACCTTCGAGGGCCACCTCCATCCGGGCGACCTCGAGCTCGCCGAGCCGGGCCAGCCGGCTGCCGATGGGCAGCCACAGGACGTTGGCGGAGAGGACACCCCACAGCGTCGCGATGAACGCTCCGGCGATGAGGTGGCCCAGCTCGTCGGGCTGGGACAGGTTCTCCAGGACGTGCACCAGCCCCATGACGGTGCCGATGATGCCGATCGTGGGTGCGTAGCCGCCCATGTCGTTGAAGAACTTCGCCGACTGCCTGTCGGCGGCTCGCTTGGCGAACAGCTCCGCCTCGAGGATCTCGCGCAGCTCCTCGGGATCGGTGCCGTCGACGGCGAGTGCCACGCCGCGCTTGAGGAAGTCGTCGTCGACGTCCTTGACCGCGTCCTCCAGGGTGAGCAGCCCCTGCCGGCGCGCCGTGTCCGCCAGGGACACCACGACCGGGACCAGCTCGCCGGGCGGGACCGGCTTCCAGGTGAAGGCGCGCTTGAGCGAGCCGACCGCCTTCTTGGCGTCCGCCATCGTGCCGCCGGCGACAGCGGCGCCGATGGTGCCGCCGAAGACCAGCAGCATCGCCGGCAGCATCAGCAGGGTCGCCGGGTTGCCGCCCTCGAGCACGTTGGCCCCGAGGATCGCGGCGATACCGAGACCGATGCCGAACATCGCAGCGCGGTCCATCACGCCTCCCTCGGGGGGAGGGACACGACCCTCACTTCCTCCGGGGCGGGTACGGCGGCCAGCTGGCTGCGGCGTACGGCGGACCGGTCGGCCACCTCGAACGAGCCGGCGATGGCGATCAGCTGTGCCCGGAACTCCATGACCGTGCGGACCACGTCGGCGAGCGACTCACGGACGAGGTACTTGGTGCCGTCCACGAGCGTGATGACCGTGTCCGGAGTCGCGTCGACGCGCTCGATCAGGTCGGGGTTCAGGGCGAACACCACCCCGGTGAGACGCGTAAGCGTGACCATCTGCGCACCATCCTTGTGCCGTGGAGAACCGGGCCGTCCTTGGTCCGGTAATCACATCCATCGGCCGATGGGGCGCGGAGTTGAGCAGTTCGGCGTCACCGCTTGATGTTCACCAGCTCCTCGAGCACCTGGTCGGAGGTGGTGATGACGCGCGACGTGGCCTGGAACCCGCGCTGGGCGATGATCAGGTTGGTGAACTCCTGGGCGAGGTCCACGTTGGACATCTCCAGCTGTCCACCGACCAGCTGGCCGCGGCGTCCGGTGCCCGCAGCGCCGAGCTGGACGGCGCCGGAGTTCGTGGTCTCCCGGAACGTCGTGTCCCCGGCCTTCTCCAGTCCCTCCGGGTTGGCGAAGTTGGCGACGGCCAGCTGGAACAGCGGCTTGCGGGTTCCGTCGTCGAAGATGCCGGTGATGACGCCGTCGCCGCCGATGTTGTAGGAGCGAAGCGGGTTGGTGGCGCTCTCGTTGGCGATCTCGGGAATCTTGATGTCGGTCGGGGCGCCGGTGGCGTTGATGTTGCCGGAGGCGTCAGCGGCGTACCCCTGGACGAAGTCGCCGTCGAGAGTGACGAGGTTGCCGGCGCTGTCGAAGTTGAAGGCGCCCGCGCGGGTGTAGAGCTTCTCGTTGTTGCGGCTGGTGACGAAGAAACCGTCGCCCTGGATCATCAGGTGCGTGGCGCGACCGGTGACCTGCGCCGAGCCCTGGTTGAAGTTGGTGGTGGTGCCGGCCACCGAGACGCCGAGCCCGACCTGGATCGGGTTGGTGCCTCCGCTGGTGGCCGTCGGGGCGCCTGCGCTGGTGAGCATCTGGCTCAGGGTGTCCTGGAAGACGATGTTGCTGCTCTTGAAGCCTGCCGTGTTGGCGTTGGCGATGTTGTTGCCGGTCACGTCGAGCATCGTCTGGTTGGCGCGGAGGCCGCTGATCGCGGAGAAGAGGGAGCGAAGCATGAGGATTGTCCTTTCGGTGGGGTCTGCTGGGTCAGGTGGCTGGTGGTCAGGTGCCGACGGTCACGATCCGGTCGAGGGGCAGCTCGGCCCCGCCGACGCCGAGCAGCGGTCCGGTAGCGGTGAAGCGCACGGTGTCGACCGGGCCGGTGACCTCGACCCCGTCCTGGTCGAGGTAGGTGACGGTCCGTCCGACGAGGCCGCTGGCGCCGAACGCCATCTGCGCCCCGAGCGCCTGCGCGGTCTGCTGGGCCACCTCCTCGAGCTTCTCGAGCGACGTGAACTGCGCCGTCTGGGCGAGGAACTCCGCGGAGTCCGTCGGGTTCATCGGGTCCTGGTTGCGCAGCTGCGCGACCATGAGCTGGAGGAACGTGTCCCGGTCGAGGCTGCTCGACGACGTGATCTGCGGTGCTACCGGCGCCGGAGCCAGCCCGCTGGTCTGTGTCACCTGTTCGGTCATGTGCGTCTCCTCAGAGGGTCAGGTCGAGGCTGGTCGGGGCCGGACCGTACGAGGCCGGGCTGGTCGCGGTCTGGCTGGTCGGGGTCTGGCTGGTCGGGGTCGCTCCGAGCGGTGCCTGCTGGGGACGTCCACGGAGAGTGCGCCCGGAGTGCTCGGCGCTGCCGGGGTGACCGGAGACGTTCGGCTGGCCAGGGCCACCAGAGCCGTCTTGGTTGCCGGAGCTACGTGGCTGGCCGGAGCCCGTGTGGTGGCCGGAGCCGTCGGAGTGTCCGTCGAGGTGCTGCGGCGACCCGTCACGGTTGCCGCCCCTGCCGCCCTCGGCGTTGCGCTCGTGGAGGTCGGAGCCGGTCCCCTGCGAGAAGGTGCTGCCGCTCGCGGCCGAGCCCGTCGTGGACCCGTGCAGCTCCTTCACCACGACGTGTCCGGCGGAGGCACCCGCCAGCTCCAGCAGAGCGCGCAGGTGGGGCGACCCCTCACGCAGGGCGTGGCCGGCGGCGGGACCGGCGGCGAGCGTGACGTCGACGGTGCCGTTCCTGACGGTCAGCGTGACCCGCACCTCCCCGAGGTCCTGCGGGTGGAGCCTGAGGGTGAGCCGGTGGACGCCCTCGCCGCGTCCCGCCATCCGGGCCAGGGACGGGGCGACCTGCTGAGCCACGGCAGCGGCCTGCGGCGACATCGCGCCCGATCCGACGGCGGCCCCCGATGCCCCTACCGACTGCGGGGCTCCTACCGACTGCACCGCGGCTGCCGAAAGGCCGGCGGTGGCGATGGCGCTGGAGACGGCGCTGGCTGGGTTCGGGCCGGTGTTCTCGGCGGCCGATGTCACGTCAGTCGCGCCTGCTGCCTCGCCGGGTAAGGCGTCGCCACCTGCAGGGCTTGCGTCCTTGGCCGACGCAGCCGTACCGGCAGTGGCCTGGTCGGTCGCAGCCTGGTCGGCCATGCCGTGACCAGGCGCAGCCTTGCCGTTCGCGGATTGGCCGTTCGCGCTCTCCCCGGAGGTGTCTGCACCTGGAGTGCCCATCCCTGCCGCGCCCATCCCGAACGTGCCCGCAGCAGATGCGCCCGCGCCTGAGGTCCCGGCGCTCATGCTGCCTGAGCCAGCGGTGCCGGCACCCGACGTGTCGGTGTTCGATCCGGCCGTAGTCAAGGCGCCGACGGTCGACGTGCCCGGGCCCGACGTGCCGCCGGCCCCACCAAGGCCTGACGTTCCCGCAGCGCCCGGTCCGGACGTAGCCCCACCGGTGGCACCCGAAGCAGACGCGGCGAGCGGGGACGGCGTTCCGGAGACAGCCGGGCCTGACACGGCCTGGCCCGGCACCTGACCGGCTGCAAGAGTCGGCCCCGCATCGGCCGAGCCGTTCGACATCTCCGGCCGATCGGCGGGCTCCCGATGATCTGCCGGTTTCGTTGGCGAGACGCCTCGCTCCGCCTGAGGCGCGGAAGAACCGGTGTGCGCCGTGGCACGCGGGCTCCGGGCCGCGGGCTTCTCCGCACGCAGGTCCTCTAGGTGGGACCGGACGAGGGCGTCGAACACCTTGGAGGCACCACGGCGAGGAGCCACCTCGGAGGACGCCGGGTCCGGGACAGGGGCACTGGGCACCGGTGAGATCGTCATGCGCGCTCCAGTGCTTCCTGGTGTGCCAGCACCGCCGGCACGTAGTGGCGGGTCTCCGCGTAGGGCGGGATGCCGCCGTACCGGTGCACCGCGCCGGGTCCCGCGTTGTACGCCGCGAGCGCCAGGTCGGTCCGGCCGAACTCGGAGACCAGGTCACGGAGCAGGCGGGCCGCGCCGTCGACCGCCTGGGCAGGGTCGAACGGGTTGCGCACGCCGAGGCCCGCGGCGGTGGCGGGCATGAGCTGCATGAGCCCCTGCGCCCCGGCGGGGCTCACCGCGCCGGCGTCGAACCCCGACTCCTGCCTGGCCACGGCGGCGAGCAGCGTCGGGCTGAGGCCGTACCTCTGGGCGGCCTGGCTGAACAGTCCCGCGTACGGCGTACCGGCGGGCAACGCCGACGAACCGGCCAGGGCCCGGGCCGCCACGCCGACGGGTGCGTCGGGGAGGACCCGCCTGATCGCGGTCGGCGTCTCGTAGACCTCGGTGACGCGGACGTCCAGCCCGGTGCGCGGAGCCTCGATCATCTTGTTGTCGCCGACGTAGATCGCGACGTGGTCGACGGGCCGGTCGAAGGCGAGGATGTCGCCGGGCCTGGCCTCGGCGAGGCTCGCCACCGGGCGCCCGGCCGTCGCCTGCTGGTAGGAGACGCGCGGCAGGTCGATGCCGAACCGCCGGTACACCAGCTGCACCAGCCCGGAGCAGTCCAGACCCTTGTCCGGGTCGGTCCCACCCCACAGGTAGGGCACACCGAGGTAGCGCCGGGCCTCGTCGACCACCTGCTGCCCGGCCACCGTGCCGGTCTGACCCGCGGTCTGCCCGGACCCCCAGGTCGAAGCACCAGAGGCGTTCGCGCGCAGGGAGCCGAGCACCGCGTCGAAGTCGTTCCCGCTGCCGGCGGGACCGGTCAGTACGCCGGCACGTGCGACCGGAGCCGCTGCCACGGACGGGGCGGCGGTCTGGCCGAAGTGCGCCTGGATCTGCTGGATCCGCGCGGTGACCTCGCTGACGCTCATCGTCGCGGCTCCTTCCCCGCGGGGACCTGACGGCGAAGCCATGCCTGCCCGGCCAGCTCGTCGAGGTCACGGGCGTCGTGCCGCGCCCGCTCCTGGAGCCTCTCCGCCGCACGCCGCTCGAGGAGCAGCTCGACGACCCGGACCGCCTGCCGGTCCTGGGCCCAGCGCCGCTTCGCCTCGTCGGCGACGGTGTGGCTGCTCCGGGCGAGCTCGTGCTTCCGCGCGTGCTCCTCGGCCAGGGCGGTGACAAGGACGCGGTGCATGCGGTACTGGTCCGCCGTACCGGCGCCGAAAGCGGGCGCGGCGTCGAGCCGTTCGTGGGACCGCTCCGCCTCCGCGTCGCGCTGCCGGGTCACCGCCAGCGCCTGCTGCAGGCCGATCCTGCTGTCGCGCTCACGCGCCGAGCGAACCCGGCGTACGGCCACCAGACCGCGCTCGCCCGGGGTGCTCATGCCGTCCCCAGCAGCTCGTGGAGCATCCGCCAGGTCTCCGTGACCGACGTGGGCTCGTCGACCGGCTGGCGGAGGAACGCCTGGATGCGCGGCATCAGCGCGAGTGCGCGGTCGGCGTCCGGGTCGCTGCCGGCGGCGTACGCGCCGATCTCGACCAGCTCGCGGACGTCCCGATGCGCGGCGAGGAGGCGGCGCAGCGTGGTCGCCGCGGCCAGCTGTTCACGGTCGGTGACGCTGGGCGCGACCCGGGACAGCGACTCGAGGACGTCGATGCTCGGGTAGTGGCCGCCGGTCGCGAGCCGTCGGGAAAGGACGATGTGCCCGTCCAGGATGGACCGGCTGGTGTCGCCGATCGGGTCCTGCAGGTCGTCGCCCTCGACCAGCACGGTGTAGAGGCCCGTGATGCTTCCGGTCGCGCCCGGCCCTGCCCGCTCGAGCAGGCGCGGCAGCATCCCGAAGACGCTCGGCGGATACCCGCGGGTGGTCGGTGGCTCGCCCGCCGACAGGCCGATCTCGCGCTGTGCCATGGCCACCCGGGTGAGGCTGTCCATCATCAGCAGCACGTCCTCGCCGCTGTCCCGGAACCACTCGGCGATCCGGGTGGCGACGAAGGCTGCGCGGAGGCGTACGACGGGCGGCGCGTCCGACGTCGCGACGACCACGACGGAGCGGGACAGGCCCTCGGGGCCGAGGTCGTTCTCGATGAACTCGCGGACCTCACGTCCGCGTTCGCCGATGAGCGCGATGACCGACACGGCGGCCTCGGTGCCCCTCGCGATCATGGACAGGAGCGTCGACTTGCCGACGCCCGAGCCGGCCATGATGCTCATCCGCTGGCCGCGGCCGCACGGCACGAACGCGTCGAGCGCCCGGACCCCGAGCCCGACCTGCCGGTCCACGCGGCTACGGCTGAGCGGGGCGGGGGCCGCGTTCTCCACGCGGACCATCGGCGCCCCGGTGAGAGCCGGGCCGCCGTCGACCGGCCGGCCGAGGCCGTCCAGCACCCGACCCCTCAACGCGTCGCCCACCGGCACTCCCAGCGGCGCGCCGGTGGAGCGGACGGGTGCTCCGCGGCGCAGCCCGTCGGTCGGGCCGAGCGGCATGCACACCACGCCCTCCGGCGTGCTTGCGACCACCTCGGCCAGCACCGCGGCGAACGTCTCGTCGGACCGCATCTCGTCGCCGCCGACCGCGACCAGGTCGCCGACCGCGGCGTCGACACCGCGCGCCAGCAGGTGCAGCCCCTTGAGCTCGACCAGCCTGCCGTAGGTGAGCGGGCGCGCGACCTCGAGCGCCTCTCCGAGCCCTGGGATGCCGGTGGTCGCGACGGTCATGGCGCCAGCACCTCCCGGACGCGGGCGAGGGCCGTTCCGAGGGTGGCGTCGACCAGGTTCTCGTCGGTCTCGACGACCGCGTCGCCGCGGGAGAGGGTGAGGTCGTCCAGGACTACGACGTCGCGCCCCTCGAGCACCGTGAGGTCGAGGGCCGCCCGGTCCTCCGGGTGCAGCCACACGGTCACGGCCTTCGCGGGCGAGACGTCCGCCAGGGCCCGGCGTACTGCATCTGCGCCGGGGTCGACCGCGGTCGCCACCTCACGTCCGATCACCGCTGCCGCGATCTGCAGCGCCATCTCGACGGCCTGACCCGACAACTGAGAAACCGTCTCGGCGACGGCGTCCTGCATCTGCTCGACCGCAACGTCGAGTGCCCGCAACGCCTGCGCGTGCTCCGCGCGATGCCGTTCCTGCTGCTGCGCGAGCCGCTCCGTCCCGGCAACCGCCTCCTCGGCCGCGCGCGCCAGACCGGCGCGGCGTCCCTCCGCCCAACCCGCGGCGTAGCCCTGCGCGCGCGCCGCGCGGCCGGACCGTTCGGCGAGGCCCTGGAGGCTCGCCTCGGTCGCAGAGTCGCCCAGCACCGCCGTACTGCCGAGCCGGGTCCACTCTCCCGAGCGAAGGTCCGCGGCGAGCGGCGCCGGCGCGACGGTCTCCCCGGGCACGTCCCGGAGCACCACACGGTCAGACGACGTACTCGTCATCGCCGCCCCTCCTCAGCACGATCTCGCCGGACTCCTCGAGCTGCCGGATGGTGCGGATGACGTTCTGCTGCGCCTCCTCGACCTGGCGCAGGAGGACGGCTCCGAGCAGCTCCACGTCCTCGAGCAGGGTGGTGGCGGCGCGCTCGGACATGTTGCCGGTGACCTTCGAGCGGACCTCGTCGCTGACTCCCTTGAGCGCCATCGCGAGGTCCGCGGTCTCGACCTGGCGGAGCACCAGCTGCATGTCGCGGTCCTCGAGCATCACGATGTTCTCGAAGACGAACATCCGGCTCTTGACCTCCTCGGCCAGCTCCGGGTCGCGGCTCTCGAGGGCCTCCACGATCAGCCGTTCCGTGGACCGGTCCGAGCGGTTGATGATCTCGATCAACGGCTCGACGCCGCCGACCGCGGAGAAGTCCGAGGGCTGGAGCACCGACGACATCCGGCGCTCGAGGCACGACTCCAGCTGTCGCAGCACGTCGGGGGTGGCCCGGTCCATGACCGCGATCCGGTGGGCCACGTCGGCCTGCCGCTCGGGGTCGAGCCCGGCCAGGACGACGGTCGCCCGGTCGCTCGGCATGTGGGCCAGGACCACCGCGATGACCTGCGGGTGCTCTCCGGAGATGAAGGACAGCAGCTGCCGTGTGTCGGCACGGTGGAGGAACTGGAAGGGCAGCTGCATCGCGGAGGCGGCCAGCCGGTTCATGATCGACTCGGCGCGCTCCTTGCCCAGCGACTCCTCCAGCAGGGCCCGCGCGAAGTCGGGTCCTCCGTGCAGGATGTTCGCGTGGGCGGTGGCCAGCTCCCGGAACTCGTTGAGGACGGCCTCGGTCTCCTCGACGCCGAGGGACTCCAGCTTGGAGATCTCCGACGAGATCGCCTCGACCTCGCGCTCGTGCAGGTGGCCGAGCACCTTGGCCGCCCGGTCCTGGCCGAGCTGCACGAGGAGTACGGCGGCCTTGCGAATCCCGGTCTCACTGAGGGTCGCGGTCACGGTCAGCTCCCCTGTTCCACGAGCCAGCCGCGCAGCAGCTGCGCGACCTCCTCGGGCTGACGCTCGACCAAGGCCGCGATCTCGTCACGCGCGGTGATCCGCAGGTCCGCCTGGTCCTGCACGCCGGATCCCAGCTCGAGGGCATGGGTGGCCGGCGCGACCGCCGCGACCTCGGTCCGCTCCGCGTCCCGGCGCAGCTGCTCGACGACGTACGTGGTCGCCTCGTCGCGGGCCTTGCGGCGCTTGCGTCCACGCAGCCACGCGGCGAACAGGATCCCGGCGACGACGAGGGCCAGTGCCCCCGTCTTCAGCATCGCCATCAGGTTGTCGTGCTCGTCCGCCTTCTTCGCGTCCGCGAGGGCGGCGGCCGCAGCCTCCTCGGCGCTGCGGTCGAAGGGCAGGACGCTGACCTCCACGGTGTCCCCGCGCTCCTCGTCGATGCCCAGTCCCGAGGTGACCAGCTGCTGCACCTCGTTCGGGTCGATCGCCCTGACCGACGCGGCGTCGAGGACGATGCCGACGTGCATGCTGCGGACACCGCCGGGAGCGGCCTCCCGCTCCTCCACCGTCTGGCCGACGGCGTTGTCGGCGGTCCGCTGCTCCTTGCGGTAGTTCGTCGCGTCGTCCGGCCGGCCCCCGTTCCCGGCGGTCGGGTCGAGCTGCCCGTCCGGCCCGACCACGCCACCGATCCCGGGCTGGCCGGGCGCCGTGTAGCTCTCGGTGAGCGTCGTGTCGGACAGCGGGACGGCCTTCGGATCGGTGAAGTAGCGGGTCGTGTTCGTGACCGTCTTGTCGAAGTTGAGATCCGCCGTGACCTGGACCGCGGTGTTGCCGGACCCGATGACCCGGTCCAGCATCCCCTGCACCGAGCGGGTCATCCGGTCCTCGAACGCCTTCACCTGCTGCGACCGCGTGTCCGCGACCGTGTCGAACCCGTCACCTGAGGTGGACAGGACCTTGCCCGTGGAGTCGGCGACGGTCACCTGCTTGGGGTCGAGGCCCTCGACGCTGGACGCGACGAGGTGGACGACGGCCTGCACCTGTCCCGCGTCGAGCGTGGAGCCGGGACGGGTCGCCACGAGCACCGACGCGGTCGTCGGCTTCTGCTCGTCGGCGAAGAGCTCCTCCTGCGGGATCGCGAGGTGGACCACGGCGGTCTCGACCGAGTCGAGCGCCTCGATGGTCTTCTGCAGCTCCCCCTCCATCGCCCGCTTGTAGCCGGTCTGCTCCTGGAACTGCGACGTGGACAGGTCCTGCTCGTCGAGGATGGCGTACCCGCTGGAGCCCTCGCTGGGGAGCCCTTCGCCGCTGAGCCGGATGCGCGCGTCGTACACCTCAGCGCGCGGGACGAGGATGGTGCCGCCGCCGTCGCTGAGCTTGTACGGCGTACCGTCCGCCTCGAGCTGCTCGACGATGGCGGAGGCGTCGGCCGCGGCGACGTTGGTGAACAGCGGCGCGTACGACGGCGTGGCGGCCCACCGGAACAGGAGCACGGCGCCCATGAGCACGGCGATCCCGCCGACGACCGCGATGGTCTTCTGCCCTGCGGTGAAGGTCCCGAACGTCCGCTGGAGAGCGGCCATCCTCCCGGTCAGCTGGCGGCGCATCAGACGGACATCCGCATGATCTCTTGGAAGGCCTCGAGGGCCTTGTTACGGACCGCGGTCGTGAGCTGCGTGGTGACCGCGGCCTCGGTCGCCGCGATGGTGTAGTCGTGGATCTGCGACAGGTCTCCCGTCGCCGCCTGCACCGCGAGCTGGTCGGCCCGGTCGTGGAGGCCCTGCAACCGCTCGATGCCGTTGGAGAGCATGCTCGCGAAGTCGACACCCTGCGCCGCGGACGCGGCCTGGGGCGCCGCCGTGGTCGCAGCGGTCGGCAGGACCGTCGGGGCGACGAACGGGGTGAACCCCTCGATGGACGGGACGCTCATGCGTTGCGGCCGATCGACAGCGCGCTGGCGTAGACGTCCTGCGCGTTGCGGATCACTGCCGCCTGCGCCTGGAAGCCGCGCTGGGCCATGACGAGCTGGCTCATCTGGCTGGCCATGTCCACGTCGGGCATGCGCACGTAGCCGTTCTCGTCCGCGAGCGGGTGCTCCGGGTTGTGCACGAGCCGGCCCTCGGGGTCACCGAGCGCCATGCCGGAGACCCGTACGCCGCCGTCCGTCTGCGCCTCGGCCATCACGAACTGCGCCTGGAACGCGGCCTGGTCGGTGGAGCGGACGGTGTTGACGTTGGAGATGTTGTGCGACAGGGCGTCGAGCCACGTCTGGTGCATCGCGAGGCCGCTGCCCGCGATGCCGAGCATGTCGAAGGCACCCATCACATGCCGCCGATCGCGGTGGTGACGAGGGAGTACCTGTCCCCGACGGCGCGCGTCATCAGCTGGTACTGGAACACCGACTGCATGGCGGTCATCGTCTCGGTGGCCAGGTCGACGTTGTTGCCGTTGACGCCGGCGGGCTTGGCGGACAGCCCCATCGCCGGCGCGACGTCGGTCTCGGCCATGCTGCCGTCGGCGAGGGCGGACCGCAGCGACCCCTCGAAGTCCACGGTCGCCGCCGTGAAGCCAGGGGTGTCGATGTTGGCGATGTTGTCGGCCGCGACCCGTTGGCGCAGCGCGAGCCCGTCGAGCGCGCTGTTGAGCGCTGCCGCGACGGAGTCCGACGCAGGGACCACCATGATCCGTCACTCCTGTGGCGTGGCGTGGGCTGCCGATCCGTCGGCGAAGGGGCGAGCGATCCCTGCTCAGCCGTTCATTCGGCAGCAGCGCGAACAACCTGAGGAAAACCGGTTACCCGCCGCACCGGCCCCGCGGACGTCATACGAACTGGCAGTCCCGGCGACCACAGCGGATGACGTCCGGCGACAGTTCAGGCGGTGATGTCGAGGTAGACCGGGCTCGGCTCGCTCGGGGCCGTGGACATGCGCGTTGTCAGCTCGGCCTGTCGGCGAAGCGCGATCGCGGCATCGGCTGTGGCGGCCATGAGCTGCTGCTGCCGGTGGTGCAGGGCAAGGGCCCTTGTCCGCAGGTCCACGGGCATCGGTCCTGCGAGGACCGGTGGTGTCCAGGCCGGGGCGGTTGCTGCGTCCTCCCCGCGCAGCAACCGCTCCGTGGTCTCGAGGGTCAGCTCCAGCTCGTCCAGGGCGGCCGCCCACGCCGCTTCCCATGCCGAACGGCGGAAGGAGTCCTCGGCTGGTTCGCGGCCCGAGTCCTGTGCTGCTCCCTGGTGGGAGGGCAGGGTCGAGGACGGGCCAGAGGGCCGGAGCAGGGGCTGGACCTCGTCCATGGTCGTCTCAGCTCGCGACGGTGGCGAGCGCGGCCTCGCGCCACGCCTCGGCAAGCGGCTGAACGGTCGTCAGGCAGCCTTCGGTGACGGCGACATCGCGGCTCACGTTGGCACGGACCAGCTCACCGTGGAGCCAGGCGTAGATGGCCGACAGCTTCTCGGCACCCTCCCAGACGTCGAGACGCAGCGAGCTCTGCAGCTCGAGCACGATCTCCTGTGCATGCATCAGGTGCCCGCTCGCGGCCAGGTGGTCGGCTGCCCGCTGACAGTCGAGGGCCCTCTGCACGTCGAGTACGAGGCGGTCGTAGAGCATGACGAGAAGCCGGGCCGGGCTGGCCGTGTTGACGCTCGATCCGACGTACGCCGCGCGCGCTGCGTTGTTCATGTCGCCTTCTCCTACTTGTTCATGCTCGGCAGCGAGCTGATCTGTCCCGCGAGCCAGGACGACTGGCCCTGCAGCTTGCCGAGCGCGACCTCGAGCGCTGTGAACTGACGGGTGAGTGCGGACCGGCGCAGTGCGAGCCGGTCGTCCCACGACTCGATCGCGTCCTGCATGTCGGTGACGGATGACTGGCGACCCTTGATGGCCGCGGTCAGCGTGCCGTTGGTCGCGTTGCTGGCGCCGTCGGCCACGGCCTTGAGGCGTGCTGCGAAGCCGCCCAACTTGTCGGCCACGGCACCGGCGCCGGACGCGTAGGCGCTCGCGAACTTCGCCTCGTCGAAGGTGATTTTGCCGTAGCGGTCGAGCTGGACGCCCGCGAAGGCGAGCGAGTCGCTGCTGGTGACGCCGGACACCGTCGTCCAGGACCTCACTGCGCAGCGCCCGCAGCGTCGAGTCACCGGCCAGCGATCCCGACTTCTTCGTGACGGCGTCGTAGGCGGTGAGCTTGTCGATCTCGGCCAGGATCTCGTTCGCGGCGGTGACCAGGTTCTTCACCGAGTCACTGGCCGCCTTGCTGTCCCGTTCGACGGTGATGGTCACGGGCTCCGTCGTCAACGCCTTCACAGTCACGTCGAGGCCAGGCATGAGATCGACGAACGTGTTCGACTGGGAGGTGATGGCGCCGACCTGACCGGCAATGGTGATTTTGGCCGGCTGGCCGTTGGTGGAGGTCCCTGTGATCGCGAGAGGAGTCTTGGAGCCGTCCGGCGTGTGGCCGACAAGCTCGAAGTCAGACGCCGTTCCCGTGGTAGTCGATGTGACGACGAGCCGGTAGCCACCGACCGAGTCCTGAACGAGCGTTGCCTTCAGCGGCTTGTCCGAGGCATTGATGGCATCGGCGAGCCCCTTGACCGTGCCGTCTCCGGTTTCGAAGTCGCCGACGAGAGTGCCATCAGGCTTGTACATGAAGACCTTCGTCGACCCGTCGGTAGTCACGGCGTCGGGGAGGCCATGTGTGCCGTAGTCGAGCGAGTACCCGGTGGCCACCTGGTTCACCGTGAACGAAACCGACCCTGCAGTCGCGCCGGCGTCGGCAGCGACCGTGACATCCGTGCTGGAACTCGTGGCCTTCACAGGCGACAAGGCGTTGGCCTTGGCAAGGTCGGCTGCCTTGGTGACCAGGCTGGCGAACTTGCTGTTCAGCGACTGCAGCGCGCTGACCGCGGACTGCTGCGTGGAGAGGCGGGACTTCAGCAGGGTCTGAGGCTGTGACTCGACCTGCATGAGCTGGCTGATGATCGTCGCCGTGTCCAGGCCGCTGACAAGACCGCCGATGCTCGCGTTCGCCATCTGCGTCTCCTCTGCAGCTTCCTGGCCGAGCGGCGGCCGACGATCCGGGGTTGGTGCCCGGTGGGGGCAGGAGTGTTTTCACCTGCCCCCACCGGAGGTGCTTGGTGGCGGAGCCGTGGTTGGCGACGCCTCCGCCCTCAAGCGGTCAGTGAAGCTGCGTCATCACTGGAGCAGACGCAGCACGCCCTGCGGCGCCTGGTTGGCCTGGGCCAGCATCGCGGTGCCGGCCTGGGACAGGATCTGCGAGCGGGTGAAGTTCACCATCTCGGCGGCCATGTCGGTGTCGCGGATCCGGCTCTCCGACGCGGACAGGTTCTCGACCGCGACGTTGAGGTTGTTGATGGTGTGCTCGAACCGGTTCTGGAGAGCACCAAGGCCCGCACGAGCCGTGGACACCGCCTTGATCTGCGCGTCGACAGCACTCACCGTGGCCAGCGCCTTCGTGTTGTCGGTGACATCGAAGGTGATGCCAGCGACGACGGTGTTCACGTTCGCAGTGCCCAGGTCGACCGAAATCGTGTTGGCCGCTGCCGTCGACCCGGCACCAACCTGGAACGTAAGAGCCGCCGCCCCCGTCTTGCTTCCATCCAGGAGGTTGGTGCCATCGAAGTTGGTGGACGCGGCCATGCGGGTCAGCTCCGACGAGAGCTCGGTCGCCTCTTTCGTGATGGCAAGGCGAGCATCCGCGTTGTTGCTGTCGTTGGCACCCTGCACCGCAAGGTCGCGCATGCGCTGCAGGATGGAGTGGACCTCGGTGAGCGCACCTTCCGCAGTCTGGACGACGGAGATGCCATCCTGCGAGTTGCGGACGGCGACCTTGAGGCCACCGACCTGCGAGCGCAGGCCCTCGCTGATCGCGAGGCCGGCGGCGTCGTCGGCCGCGCGGTTGATGCGGAAACCGCTGGACAGCTTCTCCAGCGACTTCGACATCTGACCGTCGGTGACCGACAGGTTGCGGTACGCGTTCATCGCCGCGATGTTCTGGTTGATACGAAGACCCATGATCTTCCTCCCTGAGTGGGTCAAACGGGCCCGTCCTTGGGCCTTGACGTGGGAGGAATCGGCCGCCGTACGGCGGACTTTAGGAGTTCAAGAACCGGAATCAGCCCCGGTGTTCACGACAGCGATTTCAGGCAGAAGGCGCTTCGTACGGCGCCGGCACGAGCCGGGACACGAAGGACCGGTGCGACGCCACCTCGGCGAAGTACGACTCACGGCGACGGGCAGCGCACCCCTCGGGCCGTGCATGCGGCTTCACCAGGTCGGGGTCGAGCGCGGTGTTGAGCGCGTCCCGAAGCAACACAACTGCCTCGGCTCGGAGCTGGGACACCCGCGACTCCGTGACACCGAGCTGCTCGGCGATCTCCGCCATCGGGCGCTCCTCGAAGAAGTACCCCTCCACGACGACGCGCAGGCGCTCGGGAAGCCGGTCCACCGCGTCACGCAGGTAGGCGAGGCGCTCCCGGTGCTCGAGGACCGCCTCCGGAGTCAGGGACTTCGAGGGAAGGAGGTCGTCGATGGTGGTGTCGTCGAAGCCGTGCAGCGACATCACCGTCGCCCGCGAGACGTCCTCGTGATGCGACTTGAGCTCGTCGAGGCCCATGCCGAGCGCGCTCGCGATCTCGACGTCGGTCGGCGTACGGCCCAGCTGGCTCGCCAGCATCTCGCGCACCTCGTCGACCCGCCTGGCGCGCCGACGTACCGAACGGCTCGCCCAGTCGAGGCTCCGCAGCTCGTCGACGATCGCCCCGCGGATCCGGGTGGAGGCGTAGCCGAAGAACCCGACGCCGCGGTCCACGTCGAAGGCCTGGGCTGCCTGGACGAGTGCGGCCAGACCGGCCGACGTCAGGTCCTCCCGGGACACGTGGGCGGGCAGCCGGGTCATGGTCTCGCGCACGATGTGACCCACCAGGGGGATTCCCTGTCTAACCAGGTCCTCTTGTGCGTCGCCACCTGTGGGGGCTGCAGAAAGCGAAGTCACAAGGTAAAGGAAACGGAAAGAAAAGTCCGATTTGGGTGCAAAGAGACCGAATCATCCGTTCCGGTAGGGATTCTCGTCCCGAATGACTAGGTTTGCGCGGGAGATAGGTAGCCCGAAAGGGCCATTATGCGACGTGCGTCACAGATCGTCGGTGTCTGCGAAGTGCCTTCGTCGTTACCGCTAAGGATCCCCGAAGGCGTGCCGATAGCGTCCTCAACAACATTTCACCCGGGGGGGAGAAAGAAATATGGCTATGCAGGATTTGTCATCCGTCCTCTGGCGAGAGCGGGAGCTGCTGGAGACGCTTCTGTTCAAGCTCGAGGTCGAGCAGCTGGTGCTGGCGGGGGGCCGCACACGCTGGTTGGCGGCAGCGGCACGTGAGATCCAGTCCGTGCTCGAGACCGTCCGTGAGACCGAGCTGCTCCGGTCCGTTGCGTCCGACACCGTTGCGCAAGAGCTGGGCCTGGAGCCGAACGCGAGCCTGAGGGAGATCGCCGAGGCCAGCGAAGAGCCCTGGCGCGGAATCTGGCGCGACCACCACGAGGCCTTCGTCACCGTCGCCGCGCAGATCACCGAGCTGGCGGAGACCAACCGCGAGCTGCTGACCTCGGGATACCAGGCAGCCCAGGCGACTCTGCTGTCCATGACGGACGGGGCCGGCACGTACGGCGCCGACGGCTCGGCCGTGGCGGACCGCCGCATCAGCCTCGTGGACAGGAGCATCTGACCATGTCAGGAACGTTCTCCTCTCTGTCGAACGCGCTGTCCGCACTCCGCTACAACCGGGTCGCCATGGATGTGGCCAGCGGCAACGTCGCGAATGCCGGCACCGAGGGCTACACGCGCCGGGTCGCCACCGCCCAGTCGGTCGGCGCACCGGCGGTGCCGGCACTCTGGTCGCGGTGGGACGGCGCGGGCGCCGGCGTCGAGGTCGGCGGCGTCGAGCGCATGGTCGACCCGCTGCTCGACGCCCGGTCCCGCAACGAGCACGCCTCCCGGTCCTTCCTCGATGCCCGTGCCACCTCGCTGGTCCGGCTCGAGACCGCGCTGGGCGAGCCCGGCGACAACGGCATCGCGGCCGCTCTCGCCGCCTTCAAGCAGGGGTGGCACGACGTGGCCAACAACCCCGGCGACGGCGCGGCGAGGAGCCAGCTGCTCGCGCGCGGCAAGACCCTTGCCGCCGCGGTGTCCAGCCAGGCCCGGTCGGTCACGGCCGAGTGGTCGGACCAGCGGACCAGGCTCGATGCTCTGGCCGTCGAGGCGAACACCGTCGCCGCCGACCTCGCCAAGCTCAACGAGGGCCTTCGCGTCGCGTACGTCGCGGGCACTGACGCCGGCACCCTGCTCGACCGCCGCGACATGCTCACCATGCGCCTGGCCGAGCTGACCGGCGCGGCCGTGACCGTCAACGACGACAACACGGTCGACGTACGCGTCGCCGGAGAGCTCGTCGTCGACGGGGACACCTCGAACGCGATCAGCGTGAGCGGGTCCGCGGACCTTGCCGGAGCGGCCACCGACCCGGTCCTCGTCACCATCAACGGCCAGGCGGTGAGCCTCGGCGCAGGCGAGGTCGGTGCCGCCCAGGACCTGCTGGCCGACGACCTGCCGGACTACCTGGCGAGGCTCGACACCTTCGTAGGAACGCTGGCTGCGGCGGTCAACGCCCAGCACCAGCAGGGGGTCGACCTCGACGGGGCGACAAACGCAGACTTCTTCTCCGGTACGACGGCCGCGAGCCTGCAGGTCGCTCTCACGAGTCCGCGTCAGGTCGCGGCTGCCGGCACGGGCAGAGGCGCGCTGGACGGCTCCAACGCCGACGCCCTCGGCACGCTCGACCTCGGCGCAGCGGCGTACCGGACCCTGGTCACCGACTTCGGCGTCGAGGTCTCCTCGGCCCGCCGCGTGGCCGAGAACCAGGGCATCCTCACCGCACAGGTCGACTCCTCACGCGAGGCCCTTTCCGGCATCAGCATCGACGAGGAGATGGTGACCCTGCTCGCCGCGCAGCGCGCCTACGAAGGTGCGGCACGGGTCATGACCGCGCTGGACTCCGTGCTCGACACGCTGATCAACCGGACGGGGCTGCTGCGATGAGCACCACCAGGATCACGCAGCGGCTGATGGTCGAGCGTTCGCTGTCGTCCCTGCAGACCGGGCTCGACCGGCTCTCCCGCTCGCAGGAGCAGCTGTCCACCGGTCGCGCGATCAACCGGCCCTCGGACTCGCCGACCGGCACCAACGCCGCCATGCGGCTCCGCGAGCAGCTCGCTGCCGGGGCGCAGCACGCGCGGAACGCCCAGGACGGTCTCGGCTGGCTCGGGCGGGCCGACAGCACCCTCACCTCGATGCTCGACGGAGTACGGCGCTCCCGCGACCTGATGCTCCAGGGCGCCTCGACCGGCAGCAACGGCCCGGATGCACGCGAGGCCCTGGCGCAGGAGCTGACGCAGATCCGCGAGGCACTCATCGCGCAGGCGAACACCCAGCACATGGGCCGTGCCCTGTTCGGCGGGACAGTGGCGGGTCCGGTCGCGTACGACCCGACGACCGGCGCGTTCATGGGCAACGCATACGACGTCTCACGGACCGTCGCCGACGGGGTTCGGGTACAGGTCAACATCTCCGGCCCCGAGGCGTTCACCGCGGGCAGCGACGACCTGTTCACGGTGCTCGACGAGGCCATCACCCAGCTCCGGACCGCCCCGGCCTCGCTGAACACCACCCTCGGCCGGCTCGACAAGGTCATGGAGCAGATGCGGACCGCTCTCGCGGACGTGGGCACCCGGTATGGTCGCGTCGAGTCGGCCATGGCCGAAGTCAACGACACGAGCATCGACCTGCAGGCAACGCTCTCGGAGGTGGAGAACGTGGACATCGCCAAGGCGATCGTCGACCTGCAGATGCAGGAGGTCGCCTACCAGGCATCCCTGGGTGCGACCGCTCGCGTCATGCAGCCGTCGCTGCTCGACTTCCTACGATGACCGGACGAGAGACCGCCGTGACAGAACCGACCTCGGGAGCCGCAACCATGAGCAACCTGCAGTCTGCGGAGGCGGAGGGTCTTGACGGTCTGCCGGTGCTGGAGATGGTGAGCCCGATGCTCGGCTTTCCCGAGCATCGGCGCTTCGCCCTCACCCGCCTCGACGACGAGGGGACCGTGTGCGACCTGCGCTCGCTCGACGACCCCGAGCTGCGCTTCGTCGTGGTCCCGCCGTCGCTGTTCTTCTCCGACTACGCACCCGAGATCACCGACGCGACGGCGGCGCTGCTGCAGGCCGGGTCCGCCGACGAGCTGCTCACCCTGTCCGTGGTGACGCTCGGCGACGATGCGGGTGCGGCGACGGCCAACCTCCTTGCGCCCGTGCTGGTGAACCACGGGCAGCGGATCGCGGCCCAGGTGGTGCTCGACGACGCGAACCTTTCCCTGCGGGCGCCGTTGGTCCCCGCCGGTGGCTCCGCGATCTGAACCAGGCAGACTTGCCCGACCGGTCCGTTGAGCCCCGACAGGAAGTAGCCCCATGCTTGTGCTGAGCCGGCGCGTCGGTGACAGTGTCGTCATCGGCGAGGACATCGTCGTCACCGTCCTCGAGGTCAAGGGAGACGTCGTACGCGTCGGCGTCGACGCGCCTCGCCACGTGGCGGTACGCCGGCAGGAGCTGCTGGCCGAGCTCGCGGAGTCCAACCGTGCCGCCGCGTCTCCCACTCCGGCGGCCGTGGACGGCCTGTCCCAGCTGGTGACCCGGCGGCAGGACAGCGACGACGCGACGTCCTGACCTCGGAAGGACGTCCGAAGAGGCTTGAGGCCTTCGGTCCGACAAGCACCTCACGGCACACGAGTCACGCCAGTCTCACACTCCGCCCGAACGGGTCTTTTCGGCTGGTCACAACGGGCCAGAGCTTCGGACACCGATGCGCTATCCGGTCAAAGGATGCGTAAAAAATCGGACATATGTGTCGCACAAACCGTAGAAAATCCTCCAACATGGCAAGTACACCGAATCGGTCGGGTGGGGAAATTCAGGCCGATCCGGGCAACAAGGCGACCTGGAGCCAGTACTCGTACTGGGGGGACTTCAGGCCATCTAGTCCAATCGCACCGGGGACTCGGCCGAAGGTGGGATGCCGTCATCCGTTGGACGACCACCTTGGGGAAATGGTGGGGGGAAACGATGCCGGCTCCGGTAGGACCTCATTGTCCTGCCGGAGCCGGACATCGTCTGGTCTCTTCTTGCTGCGCCTCTGCCTGGTCGCCCGCAGATCCTTGGGGGGATCATGGCCAGCCGCGAGGCGCCTCACTCTGTCGACCCATCACGTCGACTCCGAACCAACCAGACACTGCGCGGCGCCGTCGCGCTGATCCTGGCATCGATGACCCTTCCACTCCTGACCGGGAGTGCCTCGGCGGCTCCCGCGCTCGGAGTCGTGATCGACGGGAACCGCAGCTCCGACAGCGGAGAGCGGGACTGGGCGTCTCTCACCCCGGGCACCGACGGCTACGGCTTCTACCAGGACCACGTCTCGCTGAACAACAGCGACAACGACGACGACGTCTTCCAAAGCGCCAAGGAGGCGGAGTCGCCGTCGGGGTGGAAGAAATTCACCGGCAGCGTCGACACCGGCAACGACATCGGGAAGACCTACACCTACAGCGCCCTCGACGAGGACGGACACGTCTGGTTCTACCTCGGGTTCGACCGGAAGTCCGACGGCGTCGGAGCGTTCAGCGTCGAGCTCAACCAGCTGCCCAACGATGCGAACGGCATGCCGCAGCGATCGGCGGGCGACGTGCGGATCAGCTTCGTCCAGGCAACCGGCAACAGGCAGCTCGAGCAGTTCGGCGTGTACTCCTGGACCGGCTCGGACTGGCAGAACACACCCCTCGACAGCAGCGATCACAGGGGAATGGCTGGGGAGAGCGGCCTCTTCGCCGAGCTGGCCGTGGACCTGACCGGCACCGGGCTTCAGCCGAAGTGCGACGCAGGGTTCACCGCGGTGAACCTGCGCAGCCGCTCGTCCGACTCGGACACTGCTGCTCTCAAGGACTACGTCACGGCGGTGAACGTCGACATCCGAGCACGTTGCCAGGGCATCCGGGTCGAGAAGTACGACGCCACCACCACGGCTCCGCTCAGCGGTGCCAAGTTCCGGCTCTACGAGGACGACGGCGACGGCCAGTTCGAGGGGTCCTCGACCGACCTGCCGGTCGGCGCCGAGGCCACGGCGGACCAGGGGACCGGCGCGAACACCTTCACCTGGAGCGAGCTGCCCTGGGGCACCTACTTCGTCAAGGAGACCGCCCTGCCCGTGGGCTACCGGCCGGACCCCTCGTCCAGCAACGACGTCAAGAAGGTCGTCCTCGGCGCCAACACGACCGACGGCACGGCCGTCGTACGGTTCGACAACCCGCAGACCAGGGCCGCGATCATGGTCTCGAAGTACGACGCGACCAACAACGGCTCACCACTTCAGGGCGCGTCGTTCCAGCTCTTCAGCGACAACGGCAACGGCGTCTTCGACGCGCAGGACACCGCCTTCGGCACCAGCGCGACAGGGCAGGCCGCTGACCAGGGACCTGGCCAGAACTCGTACACCTGGCGCGACCTCGCCTACGGCACCTACTTCGTGAAGGAGACCGCGCGACCAGTCGGGTACCTGATGGACCCCGAGGCCAACGCGGACAAGGAGCAGGGCACCTTCGACGACGACGTGAAGATGGTGCAGCTGTTCCCGGCGCACGCCGGCAGCGTTGTCGACGTACCGTTCAGCAACCCGATGGTCACCCCGCAGATCACGGTGGAGAAGTACGACGGCACGACCGGCGACCCGCTCGGCGGCGCCGGGTTCAAGCTCTACAAGGACGACGGCGACAGCCAGTTCGAGGGTGACTGGATCGACAAGCCCGTCGGCGGCGAGGTCATCGCGAACGACGGCAGCGCAGGGGCAACAGCCACACCTGGTCCACGGGCCTCGAGTGGGGCACGTACTTCGTCGAGGAGTCGTCGGTCCCCGACGGTTACCTCGTCGACCCGATGGCACGCGTGGACACTGACGCGGGCACGCTGGCGGCCGACTACACGCAGCAGGCAGAGACCATGAAGGTGGTCACCGTGAGCCTGGTCGCCCCGCACGGCACGGTGCGGTTCCACAACCCACGCGGCACGGGTGCCATCCAGGTGAACAAGTGGGACTGGGACAACAGGTCGCTCGGGCTCACCGGCGCGACCTTCCAGCTCTGGAGGGACAGCGACTGCAACACGACGCCGGACGGCACGGACGCCAAGGTCGGCACCGTGGTGACCGCCAACGAGGCGGTTACGGGTTCTTCCCTCACCAACAGCTACACCTGGAGCAACCTGCCCTGGGGCTGCTACGTGGTCGAGGAGATCTCCCCGCCCACCGGCTACGAGGCGGACCCGACCGTGCCGAACTCGCTCTACCCCGTCGAGATCACGCGGAGCGACGTCGGGGAGTCCGTCTCCGTCGACGTCTACAACGTCGAGGAGGCCGGCGAGACGGACCCGAACACGAACTGGGTCGTGGTCCGGAAGTACGACGCGGACTCCAACCAGCTGATCGACGGCGCGATGTTCGAGCTCTACCAGGACCGTGACGCCGACGGTGTCGCGGACGCGGACGAGCGGGTCTCCACCGGGGCCGGCCACTCGACGGTCGGCACCTACGGGTGGTCAGGCCTGGCGGACGGCACGTACCTGGTCAAGGAGGCCGCACCCCCGGCCGGCTACCTGCCGCCCTCGGCCGACACTCAGTCGGTCGCGGTCAGCGACGGTGGCACCGGAGAGGTGGAGTTCCACAACGCGCCGATCAGGAGCAGCATCGTCGCCAAGAAGCTGGACGCGACCACGCACGAGCCGATCGACACGGCGCGGTTCCAGCTGTGGGCAGACGCCAACTCCAACGGGATGCTCGACAAGCTGACCGACACCAGGGTCGGTGACCCCCGGGACACCGACAACGGAGTCGTGACGTGGCCCGGCCTGAGGATGGGCACGTACTTCGTCGAGGAGACTGTCGCCCCGGTCGGCTACGAGCTCGCCGGCACCCGAGTGCTGGACGTGGCCATCGGAGCCGACGTAGCCGGAGGCGAGTTCCTGAGGGTGTTCGAGAACCCGCGGAAGTCCTCCACGCTCGAGGTCACGAAGCAGGACGAGGACACGCGAGCCGTTCTCGCCGGCGCGGTCTTCCAGGCCTATGTCGACGTGAACGCGAACGACATGGTCGACGAGTCCGACACCCCGGTGGGCGACCCGCGCGTGACCGACGCGAACGGCGTCGCGTCCTGGACGGGTCTGGCGTTCGGGCGCTACCTGGTCGACGAGGTCGTCGCTCCGACCGGCTACGGCCTGCCGGACGACACCGACCAGGGCTTCACGCTCGACCGGGACAACGCCGGCGGTGTGGTCAGGCTGGTCTTCCTCGACCCGAAGCTGGATGACCCGACGGACCCAACGGACCCGACCGATCCCGACGGACCCGACCGACCCGACGGACCCGACCGACCCGACCGACCCGACCGATCCCGACGGACCCGACCGACCCGACCGACCCCACGGACCCGACGGACGGTGGAGTCTCGATCGTCAAGGTCGCCTTCGAGCGGGACAGTCACGGCAACTGGGTCCCGAGCGACGGGAAGGTCCGGTTCGGCGCGACGCTGAAGTACCTGGTCGTCGCGCGGGCCACGGGGACGAGGTTCTTCGACAACGTCCAGATCACCGACTTCGTCCCCGGCCACGCGCCCGGGGACCGGCAGTCGACGACGGACGCGATCTACGTCGAAGGGTCGGCGAACTGTGTCGACCGGAGCTGCCCCGTCGCCTACGACGAGGACAGCGAGAAGCTGAGCTGGTTCCTCGGGGACATGCAGTCCGAGACGCGGCGGGTGCAGTTCCTCGTCCGGATGCCGCACGTTCCGCAGGACGCCGCCTTCGTCGACGGCGTGTACACCGAGACGGTGGTCAACGTCGCGGACCTGATCTGGCAGCAGCCGGCCGCCAGGACAGCCCGTGTCGTCGCCGACACAGGGACGATCCGCTCCAACCGGGTCGTCACCAAGATCGTCGCCCGGGCTGAGGTGCTCCCAGCACCGCCCGCGCGGCCCAACCCCGGAAACAAGCCGGAGAAGGGGCTCCCGGACGCGGGTGCCCCGAGCCACAGTGGCCTGATCAGCACTGTCGGCGGGCTCTCCGTGCTTCTCGGGGGCTGGCTGATGCTGGTGAGCCGCAGACGCGGCCTCCTCCCCCAGCGTTAGCCGACGAGAACAGCGGCCCGCGTCCGAGGCTCCCCCCGAGGACGCGGGCCGCTTGTTCATGTCTCCGGGCGCGCAGATCGTGCCCGGGCGAAGTCTCGACCGCGCGGGCGCAGGTTGTGACGTTCGGCAGGCCTCAGTTGCCCGAGAACCTGCCGAACGTCACAACTCGACCGGCCGGGCCGTCGCGCGTCAGGCCTCCGGGATGACGACCTCGCCGCCGGGCACCTCGGGCAGGTCGCGGCCGACGAGTACGTCGAGCGGGTTGGTCATGCAGCGGATCGAGCCGCCGCCCTTGTGGAACTCCGACACGTCCACGAGCACGATCTCGAAGCCCCACTCCTCGAGCTGGGTGCGGACCCGCTCCGGGCAGGTGGGCATGAGGATGGTGCGACCGATGACGACCGAGTTCGCGCAGAACGTCAGCGCCTCCTCCTCGGTGAGGATCAGGGGCTCGGGCACCATGTCCAGAGCCGCCTCGGCCGAGGCCTCGTCGAACGCCGAGGGGCAGACCATCGCTCGGGTCTCGTCGAGCGGGCAGAAGGCCAGGTCCAGGTGGTACATCCCCGGGTGCGTGATCCGCAGGCCGCGGACGCGCACGTTCAGGTCGACCGCGAGGTGCTTGAGGCCGAGCTGCTCGGTGCGCGGTCCGAAGCCGACCACGAGCCCGTCGCCGAACGCGAACGCGTCACCGGCCTCGAAGTGCGCGCCGACACCGTCGCGACCGACGGTGGAGGTCGTGAAGCCGGCGTCGGTGAACCACGGAGCCGCGGTCAGGGTCTCCATCCGCCGCTCGGCGTAGCGCATGTGGGAGAGCACGACGTGCAGGTCGCGTCCCCGCGCTGCGCCACCGTTCACCACGAGACCGAGGTTCATCGCGTAGACCATGTCCGGCGCGTCGGGACGCTGCTCGAGGACCTCGACCTCACCGCCGGCCGCCCGGATCGCGTCCCCGACCTCCAGCCACTGCTCACGAGCCCGGACGTGGTCCGGCTGGTCGTGGACGTCCATGTAGGGGTTGATCGCGTAGTCGACGCGGAAGTGGTTCGGCTCCACCATCAGATAGCGGTGGCCCCACTGAAGCTGCTGTCCCATCTCGCCTCCCAGCTCTGAGCTCGGTCAGAAGTACGCCTTGACGGCCTTTCGATGACTGATTGTCGGACAATCCGACGAATCCCAAGTGTGGGGCTCGGCTGCACCGTGGTCAAGTTTTGTCGGACAATGTCTGCCATGGCCGCACCCGCAGCACCTCAGGGCCCGTTCGACAACCTGACCCTGGAGCACTCCTCCACCGTCGACCGGGTAGCCGACGAGCTGCGCCGCGCCCTCTTCGACGGTGAGGTCGAGCCCGGTACGCCGCTACGCGAGGTCGCCCTGGCCGACGCCATGGGGGTATCCCGCTCGACCATCCGCGAGGCGCTCGGAACCCTCGTCGCGGAGGGCCTCGCCACCCGGGAGCCGAACCGCGGCGTGCACGTGACCGAGCTCGACCCCGACTCGGTGCGCGACGTGTGCCGGTCCCGCGCGGTCGTCGAGGTGGCCGGCGTACGACGCTGGGAGCAGGCGAGCGAGGAGGCGCGCGACGCCGTGCGCCAGGCACTCGTGGACTTCACCGCCGCGGCCGAGTCGGGCGCGAGCCCCACCGAGCTGACCGCCGCGCACCTCGCCATCCACCGGGCTTTCGCCGGCCTGACCGAGTCGCCCCGCCTGATGGCGCTGGCCGACTCGCTGTCCGCGGAGGTGCGGCTCGGCCTGGCGAAGGTCGACCGCATCCGACGCAACGCACGCGAGCAGGTGACCTCGCACCGGACCCTGCTCAACCTGCTCGAGAGGGGCGACATCGAGCGTGCCGCCAACGAGCTCGAGCACCACCTCGGGCACGCCGAGACCTCCATGCTCGACGCCCTCCACCTCCCCCACGGCGACTGATCCACGGACATCAGGCACACCACCCGCAACGAGGGTCTGGCAGTATCGGGGCCGTGAAGTTCATCGTCTGGGTCACCGTCAACGCACTCGCGCTCGCCATCGCCGCCTGGCTCCTCGACGGGATCCGGATCAGCGGGAACACCACCGAGGACCGCGTGATCACCCTGGTCCTCGTCGCGCTGATCTTCGGAGTCATCAACGCCGTGATCGCTCCCGTGATCAAGCTCCTGTCGCTGCCGTTCATCATCCTGACGCTCGGCCTGCTCCTGCTGGTGATCAACGCCCTGATGCTGATGTTCACCGGCTGGGTCTCCAACGAGGCAGGTCTCAACTTCCACGTCGCCGGTTTCTGGACTGCCGTGTGGGGCTCGCTCATCATCACCGTCTCGACGTGGATCCTCGAGGCCGTGCTCCCGGAGGGGCGCTGACGATGACATCGCGCCCCGCCGCGCAGCTCCTGCCACCGCGACGGTCGCCGGATGCGCCGTACCGCCTCGCCGTCGTCTGCCTCGGCAACATCTGCCGGTCACCGATGGGCGAGGTCGTGCTGACCCACAAGATCGAACGGGCAGGTCTCGCCGACGAGGTCGAGGTGGTCAGCGCGGGCACCGGCGACTGGCACATCGGGAACCCCATGGACCGGCGGGCCGCAGCGGCGCTCACCGCCCGCGGGTACGACGCCTCGCTCCACCGCGCTCAGCAGTTCGACTCCGGCTGGCTCGACGAGCTCGACCTCGTCCTCGCCATGGACCGCGGCAACTACGCGGACATCGCAGCGTTCATGTCGCTGGACGGCGCGGACGACGGTCCGGACGGGTCACGGCTGCAGATGTTCCGCAGCTTCGACCCCCGCGCGCACGACGCCGACCGCGACGTGCCCGACCCGTACTACGGCGGCGACGACGGCTTCGACCACGTGCTGGCCATGGTCGAGCGGACGGCCACGGCGATCGTTGCGGCGCTCGCGGCGGAAGTCCTCGGGGGCTGACGTGGCGAGGATGGGGGCGGTCGCCAGCCGGGCGGAGGAGCTGCTGGGCGTGGCGGTAGTTGCCACCACGCCGGTCGCCGGCGGGGACATCTGCACCGCCACCAGGTTGCGCCTGTCCGGCGGCACCTCGGCGCTCATCAAGACCCGGCCGCGCGCACCGGAGGACTTCTTCCGCATCGAGGCCCGGGGCCTCCAGTGGCTCGGTGCGACCGCCGGCGGGGCCGACGTACCAGAGGTGCTCGCGGCCGAGGACGACTGCCTGATCCTGCAGTGGGTCGAGACCGGCCGCTCCTCCGCCGAGGCAGCCGAGCATCTCGGCCGCTCGCTCGCCGCGACCCACCGGGCCGGCGCCCCGAGCTTCGGCGCCGAGTCAGGGCGCGACGGCTACATCGGCACCCTCCCGATGCCGAACCGGCCGGCGGACACGTGGCCGGAGTTCTTCGCGACCCGGCGCATCCTGCCCTACCTGAAGCTGGCCCGCGACCGCTCGTCCATCTCCGTCGCTGACGCCGACGCGGTCGAGTCCGTCGTACGCCGGATCGTCGAGCTCGCCGGACCCCCGGAACCGCCCGCCCGGCTGCACGGGGACCTCTGGTCGGGCAACGTGCTGTGGGGCAACGACGGCCGCGCCTGGCTGGTGGACCCCGCGGCGTACGGCGGGCACCGCGAGACCGACCTCGCCATGATGGCTCTGTTCGGCCTGTCCCAGCTCGAGCGGGTCCTCGACGCCTACCAGGAGGAAGCGCCCCTCGCGGACGGGTGGAGGGAGCGCGTGGCCCTGCACCAGCTGTTCCCGCTGCTCGTGCACGCCTGCCTGTTCGGCGGCGGCTACGGCGCCCGAGCCGGCGACGCCGCCCGCTCCCTCCTCTGAGCGCGGCCACGGCCGGTCGCCGGAGCAGGGCGGTCGCGTCGCCGCGCCCGGGCTGCGGGAGACGCCTCCGGGCACGCGTCCGCCGAGCCGAGCCTGCGGGAGACGCCACCGGGTCACGTCCGCCGAGGCCGGGCCTGCGGGAGACGCCTCCGGGGCGACCGTGGATGGGCCTGGCGGCGGAGCGACGAAGGAGCGGAGCTGGATGGGCGGCCCGGAGGCGTCTCCAGCAGGCTGGGCGGGGCACCCCGCTGCCCGAGGCGTCTCCAGCAGGCTCGGGCGCGGTGCCCTGGCAGGCCCCCGGCGGCGTCTCCGGTAGGGCACGGGCGCGCCCAGGCGGGTCGGTTCTAAGCCGGATCTCAGGTCGTGGTGGCACTCTTGACCTGTGGCCACCGAGACCTCCAGAGAAGACATCGCAACCCCCCGGATCCTGGTCGTGGACGACGACCGGTCGGTCCGGGACTCTCTGCGCCGGTCGCTGGAGTTCAACGGCTACGCGGTGACCCTCGCCGGCGACGGGGCCGAGGCCCTCGCGAGCATCGGCGGGAGCGCCCCCGACGCGCTGGTGATCGACGTGATGATGCCGCGCCTCGACGGCATCGAGACCACCCGTGCCCTGCGCAGCGCCGGGAACGACCTCCCGATCCTCGTGCTCACCGCGCGCGACTCCGTCGGTGACCGGGTCGAGGGCCTCGACGCGGGCGCGGACGACTACCTGACCAAGCCGTTCGCGCTCGAGGAGCTCCTCGCCCGGCTGCGGGCCTTGCTGCGGCGCGCGCACGTGCCGTCGGAGGACGACACGGAGAGCGAGGTGCTCACCTTCTCCGACCTGACCCTGAACCCCGCCACCCGAGAGGTACGACGGGCAGGGCGGCCGATCGACCTCACCCGCACCGAGTTCACGCTGCTGGAGATGTTCATGCAGCGCCCGCGGCGGGTCCTCGAACGCTCCTTCATCCTGGAGGAGGTCTGGGGCTACGACTTCCCGACCACCGCCAACTCGCTCGAGGTCTACGTCGGCTACCTGCGCCGCAAGACCGAGGCGGAGGGTGAGCCGCGCCTGCTCCACACGGTGCGCGGGGTGGGCTACGTGCTCCGGGAAGGCTGATGCGTCTCCACTACAGGCGGTCGCTGGCGAGCAGGGTGACCCTGCTCGCGACGATCGCGGTCGGCCTGTCGGTGGCGATCGTCGCGTTCGCGGCGTACGCCACCGTCCGGGTGCAGATGCAGCGGACGCTCGACGACTCGCTGCTCGACCGGGCGACGGCGGCCGCCCGGTCGAACACGCTCAGCGTGCTCAGCGCACGAGACGTACCCTCCTGGACGCTCGGCGCCGCCGACGTGAAGATCGGCTTCATCGACGCGACCGGGGACATCAAGACCGTCGACAGCGGACCGTCGGTCCAGCTCGGGAGCCAGGAGGTCGCGGTCGCGCGCGGGGAGAGCGCGTACTCCCTCCGCACCATCCCCACCGACGACGGTCCCTTCCGTGTGGTGGCCGTCCCCACCCGCCAGTCGGGGGTCGCGCTGGTGCTCGCGCAGTCCCTCGAACCGACCGAGCACACCCTGGAGAAGCTCGGCATCGTGCTGCTGATCTTCGGGCTTGCCGGAGTGCTGGGCGCGACCCTCGCCGGCTGGGCGGTCGCCCGGAACGGCCTGCGACCCGTGCGCAGGCTCACCGGCGCGGCGGAGGAGATCGCGCGGACCGAGAAGCTCGAGCCGATCGCGGTCGAGGGCAACGACGAGATCGCCCGCCTCGCGTCGGCGTTCAACGCGATGCTCGTCGCGCTGGCCGCGTCACGGGACCGGCAGCGGCAGCTGGTCGCCGACGCCGGCCACGAGCTGCGGACCCCGCTGACGTCGCTGCGGACCAACCTCGACCTCCTCGTGCAGGCCGACGAGCAGGGCGGCCTCTCGGACGCCGCGCGCACCGAGCTGCTCGAGGACGTGCGGTTCCAGATCGCGGAGCTGACCACACTCATCGGTGACCTGGTCGAGCTGGCCCGTGACGAGCCGCTCCCGGTCGCGGTCGAGGCGGTGGATCTTGCCGAGATCGTCGACCGGGCGGTGGAGCGGGTACGACGGCGGGCCCCGGGCATCGAGTTCGACGTACGCACGGAGCCGTGGTGGGTCACCGGCGAGCCCGGGGCACTCGAGCGCGCGGTCACCAACCTGCTCGACAACGCCGCGAAGTGGAGCCCGCCGCTCGGTGTGGTGACGGTGACGCTGCGCGGAGGGGCACTCCTGGTCGCCGACGAGGGGCCGGGCATCTCCGACGAGGACCTCCCTCACGTCTTCGACCGCTTCTACCGGTCCATGGAGTCCCGGACGCTGCCCGGGTCAGGCCTCGGCCTCTCGATCGTGCGCCAGGTGGCCGAGCGGCACGGCGGCTTCGTGCACGCGAGCAGGTCGTCCGGTGGCGGCGCGGCCCTCTGGATGGAGGTCCCCGGCTCCCCCGAACAGCCCACAGAGGGCCCGTCGGGGACGTCGCCGGACAAGGCATGGCCGGCGCGGGCCGGGACACAAGCCGCCGGGACACAGGCGGACGGGTCACCGGCTGACGGGACGCAGGCCGCCCTGGGGGAAGCGGCCTCGAAGCGGGCCGGGCGCGCCTGACTTTTTGGCGCAGTCGAAGGCGGCTCTAAGCCGGGCTTCAGGTTCCCCTTGCAGACTGGGGGCATGAGCGAGCACAGGTCGAACCCCGCCACGGGGAGCATGCAGCAGATTCCCACGGAGTCGCACACGCACCGGTACGGCCCCGGCGACCTCGGACAGTCGAGCCACCCCCAGGGCCCACCGCCCTACGCCCCTCCGTTCGGCGGCGGGCAGGGGCCGGGACAGCAGGCGCCTCCGGGCTGGTACGGCCAGCCGCCCCATACCCCGCGCCAGCCGAAGACGGGCCGCGGCAGCCTCGTGACCGCCGGCATCCTCGTCGGCGCCCTTGTGCTCGGCGGCTTCGGCGGGCTGGTCGCGGCGGCCGGCTTCTCGGCGCTCGACGACGGCGGGGCCGGTTCGTCACCGGGCATCACCTCCACGGTCGTGGACCGCAAGGACACGCCTGCCCAGCCCGGCTCGGTGGAGGGCGTCGCGAACTCGGTGCTCCCGTCGGTGGTGAAGATCAACGTGGCCGGCGCCGAGGGCAGGGGGTCCGGATCGGGCATCATCATCAGCTCCAACGGCGAGATCCTCACCAACAACCACGTGGTGGAGGTGGCCGCCGGCGGCGGCGAGATGTCGGTGAGCTTCAACGACGGCACGACCGCACCCGCCCAGGTCGTGGGCACCGACCCGCTGACCGACCTGGCCGTCATCCGCGCGCAGGGTGTCTCCGGGCTGACCCCGGCCAAGCTCGGCGAGTCGGGGAACCTCGACGTCGGCGAGCAGGTCGTGGCGATCGGGTCCCCCTTCGGCCTCGAGGCGACCGTGACCAGCGGCATCGTCTCGGCGCTCCACCGGCCGGTCTCGGTGGGCGACCCCACAGCGAACAGCGACACGACCTACCCGGCCATCCAGACCGACGCCGCGATCAACCCCGGCAACTCGGGCGGCCCGTTGGTCAACATGCAGGGCGAGGTCGTCGGCATCAACTCCTCGATCCGGTCCAACTCGACCACCGGCGGTGAGGGCGGCTCGATCGGTCTCGGCTTCGCGATCCCGCTGGACGAGGTGCGGCCGGTCGTGGACCAGCTGCGTGCCGGCGAGACCCCGACCCACGCCCAGCTCGGTGTGACGGTCACGGATGCCGCCAGCAAGAACGGGCTGGTCACCGGCGCCGGGATCAGCAGTGTCAGCAACGGCTCCGCCGCCGAGAAGGCCGGCGTCGAGAACGGTGACGTGGTGACCAAGGTGAACGGCGAGGTGATCTCCGGTGCCGAGTCGCTGGTGGCGACGATCCGCGGTTACCGACCCGGCGACACGGTCACCCTGACCGTCGTACGCAACGGCGACGAGCAGACCATGAAGGTCACGCTGGACAGCGACGGGGGCTCACCCTCCTCGTGACCCCAAACCTGTCAGGGCGTGAGGGTGCCATGGCGCCATCACGCCCTGACAACTCTCGGGTCAGAGGACGGAGAGCAGGCGCGCTGCCTTCCACCGCGTCTCGTCGTACTCGCTCTCCGCGTCCGACCGCACGGTGACGCCGCCACCGGTGCCGAGCTCGTAGGCCCAGACGCCGGCACCCCGCGGCACCGCGACCAGGGTCCGGATCACGACCCCCAGGTCCGCACGGCCGTCACCGCTGATCCAGCCGAGCGCGCCCGAGTAGACACCCCGAGCGGTGGTCTCCACACGCTCGATGATCTCCATGGTCCGCAGCTTCGGGGCGCCCGTCATGGACCCCGCGGGGAAGATCGCCCGGAGCGCCTCGACGGTGCCGATGCCGTCGCGCAGGTGGCCGCGGACGGTGGACACGAGCTGGTGCACGCTGGCGTAGGACTCGACCTGCATCAGCTCCGGCACGGTCACCGTCCCCGGTTCGCACACCATCGACAGGTCGTTGCGGAGCAGGTCGACGATCATCAGGTTCTCGGCGCGGTACCTCGGGTCGGTGGCGAGGGACCGCCGGTGCCTGGCGTCCTCCTCGGCCGTCGCGCCCCGAGGTGTCGTGCCCTTGATCGGCTTCGTCTCGACCCACCGGCGCCGGTCGATGGTCGCGAACCGCTCCGGGCTCGAGCTCAGGACGCTCACCCCGTCGTGCTGGAGGTAGCCGGCGTACGGCGCCGGGTTGATCTCGCGGAGCCGGAGGTACGCCGAGACCGGGTCGACCCGGGACTCGACGCGCTGCCGGTAGGTCAGGTTCACCTCGTAGGAGTTCCCGAGCCGCAGCTGCTCCTGCACCCGGTCGAACCAGCCGGCGTACTCCTCCGTCCCCACCGACCTGTCAGGGGGTGGTGGGGTCATGGCACCCCCACGCCCTGACAAGTCGGGCGCTGCGTCGGGTTCGTGCTCGAAGACCAGCGTCCGGGGCGCGCGCATCCACATGGCGTCCGGTACGTCGGAGCCGGTCCGTGCCGGCAGGTCAGCGCGGGAGGCGTACCCGAAGTAGCCGACCCAGCTCACCGCCGGGTCCGCCTCGTCGCGCGCCAGCTCCTGCTCGAGTGCGGTGAAGGGGTCGTCGCCCGTGAGCTCGCGTTCGCCACCGACGTGCCGCCAGACCTCCCGGCGCGCGGCGTCGTAGGTCAGCGAGACGTCGTCCTCCTCGAGCCAGCCGACCAGCGAGCGCCGGCCGGACCAGGCCCGCGAGCCTCCGCCGTCCAGCCAGAACATCCGCGGGTGCGTCGCGGCGAGCTCCCGGAAAGCGGTGACCGGGTCGGGCCAGGACTGCGCGGACGTCACGCCAGGTCCAAGAAGTTGCCGACCATCAGCCCACCGTGCTCGGTCAGGACCGACTCGGGGTGGAACTGCACGCCCCACAACGGCTTCTCCCTGTGCGCCACACCCATCACGATCCGCCCGTCCTCCCCGTCGCACCAGGCGGTCTCCACGAGTACGTCGGGAAGGGCGACCGCCGCGAGCGAGTGGTAGCGGACCGCGTCGAACCCCTGCGGGACACCCGCGAACAGGCCCCTCCCGTCATGCCGCACGACAGCGACGTCGCCGTGCGCAGGCGCGACCTGAGCCACGCGCCCGCCGTACGCCGAGACCAGGCCCTGCATGCCGAGGCACACGCCGAGCACGGGGACCTCGCTCTCGAGCAGCAGCGTCCGGCCGACCGAGAAGTCGCCGACGGTGTCCGGGTTGCCCGGCCCCGGGGACAGCACGATGTGGGAGTACCCGCCTGACAGGAGGGACTCCGCGCTCACCTCGTCGTGCTCGACCACGTCGGGGAGCTCACCCGTCACGGAGGCGACGAGGTGGACCAGGTTGAAGGTGTACGAGTCGTGATGGTCGACCACCACCACCCGCCGACCCGTGGTCATGACAGGAGGTCGAGGACCAGGTCGTGGATCAGCTCGTAGCCGTGCTCGGTGAGGATCGACTCGGCGTGGAACTGGATCCCGCGGTAGTGCGGCCCGGAGACCAGGTGGATGTCCCCGGTCCCGGGGTCGGCGGCGACCTCGACCCCGTCGGGCAGCGCGTGGGCGCCCACCCGGCCGACGAAGGTGTTGTAGAAGCCGACGCTCTCCTCGCGGCCGCTGTGTCCTGAGCCCGCCGAAGGGTCGAGGTCCACCCGCGACTGGGTGCCCTGGAAGACGATGTCCTTGTACGCGAGGTCGAGGCCGAGCCGGCCGCAGAGCACCTGATGCCCCAGGCAGACGGACAGGAACGGCCGGCCGGACGCGAGCAGCTCGTCCACCGCCGCCCGGAACGCCGCGATCTTCGGGTGGTCCATGGCACGCGGGTCCCCCGGACCAGGCCCGACGATCACCAGGTCGAAGCCGTCGAGCACACCCGGGGCGTAGTCCTCGTGCCGGACGACGGTGCTGGTCATGCCCATCACCGACAGCACGTGCCGCAGCATGTTCACGAAGTCGTCCTCGCCGTCGAGGATCACGACGGTCCTGCCCTTGAGCTCCGGCGCGGGCGGCGACCCGCCCTGGTCGGTGAGCCAGAACTTGCTCAGCCGCTGGTTCCGGGAGTTCAGCGCGATGAGCACGTCCTCGTCCTTCGCCAGCTCCGCGACGCCCTCGGGCGCCGAACCCGAGGGGGGCACCAGCCCGAACGCGGTGAGGATGCCGCCCGCCTTGGCGTGGGTCTCCGCTACCTCGTAGGCAGCGTTGGAGTCGCGGACCAGGGTGGCGCCCGCGGTCACCTTCAGCGCGCCGCCCGGCGTCACGTCCGCGGTCCGGATCACGATCGGCGAGTCCGCTGTCGGACGGCCGGCGTCGTCGCGCCCGAGCAGGGCGAGCGCGGCGCCGTAGTAGCCGCGACCCTCGGACTCGTACTTCTTGATCAGCCGGCAGGCGTTCTCCACCGGCGAGCCGGTCACCGTCGCGGCGTACATCGTGTCCCGCAGGACGGCGCGCACGTCGCGGCTGGTGCGGCCGGCGAGGAGGTACTCGGTGTGGACGAGGTGCGTCATCGGCTTGAGGAACGGCCCGAGCACCTGGCCGCCCTCGTTGCAGACGTCGCACATCATCTTCAGCTCCTCGTCGACGACCATGAAGAGCTCGTAGATCTCCTTCTCGTCGGCGAGGAACTCCAGCAGGCGTTCCTTGAGCTCGCTCGGGTCGGCGAGGGCTCCCTGTTTCGGGAGCCGGAAGGTGCCGCTGATCGGGTTCATCCGCACGTCGCCGCCGTGCACGCTCACGTGGCGCTCCGGGCTGGCGCCGATCAGGAACCGGTCGCCCGTGAAGAAGCAGTAGGTCCAGTACGCACCGCGCTCGGTCTCGAGCAGCCTCCGGAAGACGGAGAGCGCCTTGCCGGTGTCCCAGTCCGCGAGCTGCGCGCGGTAGTGCCGGCCGACGACCAGGTTCGCGCCCTCGCCGTTGCCGATCTCGTCGCTGATGATGCGGTCGACGACCTCGGCGTACTCCTCGTCCGAGGTCTCGAATCCCCCACGGTCCTCGAACTCGACCGGCTCGTCGGGCAGCGCCGCGAGCAGGGCCTCCACCGCCACTTCCACTTCGGAGTCGATGTGTACGACGGTCAGCGGCGCGCCGTCGTCATGGGCCTCGAAGCCTCGCTCGCCGACCTGGCGGAACGGGACGGCGAGCAGCCGGTCGAACCTCCTGCCCTCGGCCGGCGGCCCGTCCTCGAGGGGGACGTCCATGAGGGACTCGACCTCGGACCGGGTTCCGCCGACCAGGGTGACCGTCGCGGAGTCGCGGAGCCGGACCACCGCCCACGCCTCGTGCCCCATCAACGCGCCCAGAGCGGAGAGTGCCGTCGATCCGGAGTCGTGCGGAGTGCTGGTCATGGTGGTGAAACGCTACCAACGGCCCCTATCGACCCAGACCCGCGTCTTGCCCGCCGGTCGGATGACGCGTCTGGAGGATATCCGCGGCTCGTGGAGGACCCTAGCCTGAGGACATGGTGGCCGCTCGGGGCCCCGAATGGGGGAACCAGGACGTCCTGGAACAGGGCGACGACCGCCCGCGCCGGCCGTTCCTCGGTCTGGCCGGGCTGGCCGCGTTGTTGTTGGCCGGGGGTGCGCTGGCCGGCTACCAGGCCCAGGGGTGGCTCGCCGAGAAGGCCGAGGCCGGAGTCGAGGAACCGGCCCTCGTCGCGGGCTCGATGGAGCAGGACCCACGGCTGACGAGCGACGGCTTCGTCCTCCCGATCTACAACGGAAGCGACCATGGCGTCGACATCCTGGACGTGGAGCTGCACGGCTGGAACGCGATCTCCGACGAGGCAACCATCCCCCCCGGAAGCTGGGTCGACGTCGCCATCGACCTGAGTGTGGACTGCGAGACGACGCCCTACCCGGGCAGGGAGATCATCGTCCGCGCATCGTCCGGGGACGGGGAGGTCTCGCAGACCCTCCGCATGCCGAGCCTCCCCAGCGTCCTCACCGAGGAGGTCGACCGGCTGTGCGGCGACTTCACGGGAAAGCCGCCGACCCTGCAGACGCTGGCCGGAGTCTGGCTCGTCGAGAGGGCGAGCCGGTTCGCCGGCGAGATGCTGGTCGAGCTGAACCCGAACCACACGTTCGCGGTGGACCACGAAGCCGAGCTGTTCACCGACCCCGGCATCTTCGGCACGTTCATCCTGCAGGGACACTGGCTGACCCTGGATGCCGTCGGAGGAAGCGACTGTGAGGACGGTGGCCGCGGCGTGTTCTACGTGACGCTCCTCGCTGACGGCCGGCTGAACGCCCAGAACATCACGGACTACGTGGACAAGTGGTGCGGCATCGACGCGTCCGACGTGTGGATCGCCAAGCCCGTCGGTGCAGTCCCGGCCGACACCAAGCGGGCAGGCACTGAGCCGGCCGACACCAAGCGGGCAGGCACTGAGCCGGCTGACACCAAGCCGGCTCGCGGCACGCCGGACGTGCCCGGTGACGACGCCACGGCCCGCCCAGGCCATCCCTGACGTGCAGCCACACGCGTCGGATGACGCCTCCGGGGGGTACCCGCCCCGCCGTTCTCGTACCTAGCCTGAAGACGTGGCCACGTGGGGTCCGGACGGGATCGGGGACGTCCTGGAACAGGGCGAGGACCTCCCACGTCGTCCGCACCTCCGCTCGGCCGGGCTGGCCGTGTTGTTGCTGGGCGCAGGTGCGCTCGCCGGCTACCAGGCCCAGGAAAGCGCGAGCCACCCGGCTTCGGAAGGGCGCCGGGGGCCGGTCCTCGTCGCGGGCATGGTGGAGAAGGACACGCGGCTGACCAGCGGCTCCTTCGTCGTACCGCTGCACAACGGCACCAGGAAGGTCGTCAAGATCCTGGACGTCGACCTCGAGGGATGGGCGAGCGTGGCCCACGCGGTCAGCATCCCGCCCGGCAGCTGGGGCTCCGTCCAGCTCGACCTCACCGTGAACTGCCGGTCAACGCCGTACGCCACCCGGGACATCATCGTCCGCGCAACCGCAGGAGGCGGCGAGTTCGCGGAGGTCCTCCCCATGCCGGGGCTTCCGAGCGACCTGAACGAAGAGGTCAGCCGGAGATGCAGTGTCCCCACGGGATCCGTGCCCGCCAGGAAGGAGCTGCTCGGGACCTGGCTCGTCGAGAGGGCCCACCAGTTCGCCGGGGAGATGCTGATCAGGCTGGACCGGGGCGGGACGTTCGCGATGGACCCCGAGAACCAGCTCTTCACCGACCCCGGCGCCCACGGCACCTTCACCCTGCACGGCGACTGGCTTGCCCTGCACACCCGCGGGGGAAGCGACTGCGAAGCCGGTGACGAGGCCATTTGGCGCGTGTCGCTCCTCGAGTCCGGGGAGCTGCGGATCCGGCACATGACGTACTACGACGGCTGGTGCCGCATCGAGGCGGGCGAGGTGTGGATCGCCAAGCGGGTCAGCGAGGGGCCGCCCGGCTCACGCCCGACTGCCCCCGACTCGCAGGCGACTGTCCCCGGCTCAGGCCAGGGCACCGGCGGCTCACGCTGGGAATCCCTCGACCATCCTCAGAGCGCGCCGACCTGGTACCCCGACACCGTGCCCGTCGTTCCGGGCGTGCAGCCGTGAGCGCCGGCGTCGTCGCCGAGCCACCCCCGGCGTCGCCACGCCCTGCCCGGCCCTGAGCGTCAGCCGTCCGAGACGGTGACCATCCGCTGGGTGGCCCGGGTGAGGACGACGTACAGCGTGGCCCGTCCGGTCGCCGACTCGGACTCGATCTCCTCCGGCGCAACGACGACTATCGCGTCGAACTCGAGGCCCTTGGTGTCGAGCCCGGTGAGCACGGCGACGCGCGCATCGGCTCCACCCGCGGCGGCCTCGGTCAGCTCGGACCAGGAGTCCAGCCACGCCTGCACCTGGGCACGCCGGGCCGCCGGCACGACGATGCCCACCGTGCCCTCGACCAGGGCGGCGAGCTCGACCACTGCCTCACGAGCACCGGTCTCGAGGTCGGCCACCCGTCGCTCCTCCGGGGCGACGCCGGTCGAGCGCACCGCGTTCGGCAGATCGGCGTCGAGGCCGACCCGAGAGGCGTAGGCGGCGGCGTAGTCGTAGATCTCCTTGCTGTTCCGGTAGTTCGTCGACAGGTGGAACTCGTGGCGCGGCTTGTCGCCGAGCGCCTCCTCCCGTGCCTTGGCGGCCTGCTCCGGCACCGGCCACGACGACTGCGCCGGGTCTCCGACGATCGTCCAGCTGGCGGCGCGACCACGACGGCCCACCATCCGCCACTGCATGGGCGTGAGGTCCTGCGCCTCGTCGACCAGGACGTGCGCGTAGCCGTCGTCCTCGGTCCGGGTGGACGTCCGGGGTCCCGAGGAGAGCTCGCGGTCGGCGATGGTGGTGACCTCGCGCATGTTGTCGTCGACGAGATGGGCCAGCGGGTCGAACTCGACCTCCGCCTTCGGCGGCACGTCGCCGAGCTGGTAGCGCAGCTCGTCGAGCAGCGGGACGTCCTCGACCGACCAGTCGTCCGCCCAGGACTTCGAGAGCAGCGCCATGTCGTCGTGGGAGAGGACGCCCTCACCGACCCGGGCCAGGAACTCGGGGTCGCCCAGCCAGCGGAGCACCTCGGTCGCATCCAGTGCGGGCCACCAGCTGAGCGCGAAGTCGACGAAGCCCGCGTTCCCGAGCATGACGTCGACGAACTCCTCCTTGCCGCGGACCCGGCCGCGCTCGCCGCGCACCTGGCGCCACATCGCGTCGAGCAGGGCCGACACGACACGGGGGACCTGCCGGTTCCGCTTGCCCTGGGAGAGCAGCTGCCGCCGCAGCCCGGAGAGGTCGCGGCTGGTCAGGACGATGTTGTCGTCCCGGTAGAACACACGGAACTCCCGTGGCGCGCCGGGCACCGACTGGCGCGCCGTACGCCTCATCAGCTCCGCCATCCGCGCCGCGCCCTTGACGTCGGCGACGGCCGGGTCGTCGTGACGGACGCCCTTGACGCCGTCCACGACCTCCCCCAGCGATCGGAGAGCCACCGCGGTCTCGCCGAGCGAGGGGAGCACGCGCTCGATGTAGCGCATGAAGACCCCCGACGGCCCGATGATCAGGACGCCTCCGCTCTCGTAGCGGCGCCGGTCGGAGTAGAGGAGGTACGCCGCGCGATGCAGCGCCACGACCGTCTTGCCGGTGCCCGGTCCGCCGGAGATGATGACCACGCCCCGCCCGGGAGCACGGATCGCCTTGTCCTGCTCGGCCTGGATGGTGGCGACGATCGAGTGCATGCTGCGGTCACGCGCACGCGACAGCTGCGCCATCAGGGCACCCTCGCCCACGATCGGCAAGGCGTCCGCCGCCGGGCTGTCACGGTCGAGCAGGTCGTCCTCGACGGTCACGACGGCCGGGCCCTTGCACCGCAGCACACGGCGCCGGACCACGCCTTGGGGGTCCGCGGCCGTCGCCTGGTAGAAGACCGCGGCCGCCGGGGCCCGCCAGTCGACCAGCAGGGAGTCGCGGTTCTCGTCACGGAGCCCGATCCGCCCGATGTAGCGCGGGTCCTCGTCGCCGTCGGAGAGGTCGAGACGGCCGAAGACCAGGCCCTCGTGGGCGGCGTTCAGGGTCGCAAGCCGCTTGGCCGCCTGGAAGACCATGGCGTCGCGCTCGACGAGGCCACCTTCATGGCCCAGGCGTCCGCGGCCGTGCCCCTCCTTCGCGAGCGCCTCGGCGTTCTTCGCCGACTGCTCGAGCTGCCGGTAGACGCGGTCGACGAACTCCTGCTCGTGCGCGATCTCCCGCTGCTCGACATTCTGCGCTCGATCCTGGGCAGCACTCTCCTGCGCAGCCTGATCCCGCGCAGCGTGGTTGTGCGCTGCGCCCCCCTGGGCGATCTCAGCAGACAAGCGGCCTCACCGTCTCCTCAGCGTCCTGACGCGGCCTCTCCGTGGCGGAGAAGGCAAGTCGTCAACCTTACCTCGAAGGTGATGGCCTACTTGCCGGTTTTCGGGCCTTTCGCTCGGCCTGAGCGGGTCTGGGAACGCGCCGACTCGTACCTCTCGACGAGCTTCGCCGGGGGGATCCGGGCGATGACCTCACCGATCACATCGAGCGGGACCTGGTCGAGCCGCTTGAACCGCACGCACGACTTCCCCATGTCGAGCCGCATGCCACGCCTGACGTACTCCTCCCGGAACCACGCCTCCTCGGACTCGCTCGAGTACAGCCCCATCAGGTAGATCGCCATGTGGTTCCTCTGGCTGGCCAGCGCGGCGATCCCCAGTGGCTGGCCGTTGTACGTGTCGGGGTAGTCCTCGAGCGGGATCCCCCAGCCGATCATCCCGAAGGCGATGGACTCGACGTACCCCTCAGGCAGGTTCGCGTTGACCACGTCGCGCACCGCGCTGATCGCCGTACGACGATCCTCCGGAAGCGCGGCGAGGTACTCCTCGACCGTTGCGGCATCACTGTGCATGGGGACAGGGTGTCACTCGACCGGCTCGTAGAGCACGATGGCGAGCCGGGTCCGGTCGGTGAGGCCCCGGCGGACGCGTAGCGAGAGCTCACTCGCCTGGCCTGCAGGGATCACCATCTCCGTTCCCCCTCCCGCGGCGGGCGCTCCGACGTCGACCTGCTTCTCCACCTGGATCTCGCCGTCGACGACCAGTCGGAGCAGCGCGTGCTCTCCCAGCCCTGTGAACTTGGTGTAGACGAGCGTCGGACGGTCGGTCGCCGGGTGGCCGATGTCCAGCCGGCCCCCGCCGGGGTCGGAGTCGAACACGGTGACCTGTTGCCACTCCTGACCCTTGAACTCGTATCTCTCGGGAGCTTCGTCACCGGCTGCAGGGACGGTCGCGGCGCTGTCCTCGTAGACACCGAGGCCAATGACCGCATCGAGGTTCTCCGCGACCGGGTGCGACAGCTCACGGCGCGCGGGGCTCAGCCAGACGCGCATGGTCGCCGAATCACCCGGCTGGAGCCCCCACTCCCGCAGCTGAGGCCGCCCGTCACCGGCGGGGAACGTCACGCCGCCCCACCCTGGGTCGAACACCTTGGTCTCGGTGCAGGAGCTCCCGCCCAGACTGTGCCCGGCGACGGAGACGTTCACCATGTACTCGATGCCGACGCCGTAGCAGAGGTCGCTGAACCGAAGCCCGGTCTCGGGGATGGTGATGTCGAAGCGGATATCGGTCTCGCCCCGGTCGCCGATGGCGGCACCGACGAGCCCTTCACCGAGCACGTCCTGCCGGTAGGTGACCCCGTCCTTGGTGTATCCGGCGGGCGGTTCGTCGGACAGCTCGTAGGTCGCAAGGCCCAGCCGGTCGTCGGCGGCGACCTGGCTCTGCCTGACTACGACCCGGTAGGCCAGCCCGGGCTCGAGCGGCTCGAACGACTCCAAGGCTCCGGCGGTGCTCCGGCTCCGCTCGTCACCGTCGACGACGAGCGAGACGGTCGCCCGCTCGTCGTCGCTGTCGCTCGCCCAGGCCAGCAGGCGGGGCTCGTCGGACTCCGGCAGCCTCACCTCGAGCTGCTTCGCCCCGGGGTCGGACTCGACGCCGCGGACGTACTCGTAGGTGTAGCCGATGGACTCCAAGGTGGCGGGCACCTCCCACCCGGCAAGCTTCTCGGGCGCGGGGGTGTCTGCTGGCGCGGCGGGGGGCCGGTCGAGGCCGGGGACGACTGCCAGGGCGACCGTCGTCACGGCAGCCACGACGACCCCGGTCACGCCGGCACGGCGACGACGCCGCGCGACGTGGACGCGGTCATGGACCGAGGCCACCCGCTGCTGGGCACCACCGTCGGAGACCTCGTCGGCGTGGACGTGCAGCATGTCGCGCAGCTCGTCGGTCCTCATCGTGCGCCCCCTTCGGTAGTGCCTGCGTGGTCCAGCGCCGGGTCGATCCGCAGCTTGGCCAGGGCCTTGCTGGCCTGGCTCTTGACGGTGCCGACGGAGCAGTCGAGGAGGCGGGCGGTCTCGGCCTCGGTCAGGTCCTCGAAGAAGCGGAGGACCACGACGGCGCGCTGTCGACGCGGCAACCTGCCCAGCGCCTCCCACAGGTCGTGACTCGTGGACGAGTCCTCGGCGTGGTCGCCGAGGCGCTCTCCGGCATGTCGTCGGAGGGGTGCTCGCCGTTCCACCTCCGACGCCACCAGGACGCGTAGGTGTTCACGATCACCTTGCGGACGTAGGGCTCCGGGTCACCGCTCACCCGCGGCCACGCGAACCATGCCTTGGTCAGCGCGGTCTGGAGCAGATCCTCCGCCAGGCCGTGGTCCCGGGTCAGCAGGTACGACGTACGCAGCAGCCTGCTCGACCGAGCAGCGACGAAATCGTCGAACTCCGGTCTCGCGTCCATCCTTCTCCCCCGTTCAGACGCAGCTGTCCGCACCTGCGTCGTGACCGTGGCACCCCGTGTGCTCACTCGTCCTCCATCGGCGGCCGACGGATGCCGACCTCAGCATGTACTACCGGCTGGCCTGCCCCGATGGTTGCCTCCGCGTCACTACCCTCCGCGTCACTACCGGCAGGCGACGAGCTCCTTGGCGGCCGGCCAGCGCTCCACGTCGTCGGCATCATCCAGACTCACCAGGTACGCCGCCTCGTGGCCGGGACCGAGCCACAGCTGCCGCCCGCCGCGGTGCATTCCCGTGTCGGTCGCCCCGTCCGGTAGGGCCGCGGTGGCGTCGAAGGTGGTCCGCAGTAGCTCGGCGAGCTCACCGTCGGTGTCGCGGAGGTACTGCTCCGGCTTGCCTTCCGGACCGACGATGAGGAAGGTGATGTCCTGCCAGTCGCAGTGCTCGGCGCCCTGGAACGACCGGATCTTCGTCACCGGCATGCGCCGCCCGGACGAGTCCTCCCACACCCCGATGTCGAGCGTGTCCGTCACGCTCGCCGGGAGCTCGGCGGGGTCGCACTGGGACCACGACTCGATCCCCCAGCCCTCGTCGCCGTTGTAGTCACGGAGTCCGTCGGCCGCGATGAAGGCGATCTTCGTCCGCTCACCGACGTCGTAGGAGAGGAGCACCCTGTCGGCGTCCTCGCGTTCGACCCGGTAGCCCGACTCGGGCACCTGGTACGCCCACGCCTCGTTCTCCAGCCAGTCCTCGAGGGCCTCCGCTGCGATGCCCTGGACCGACTCGAGACCACTGTCGTAGTCGCCGCCACCACCGTTGTACGGGTCACCGTCGCACTCGAGTGCCCGGCCCGCGGCGCCGGACCGCTCCGCGACAGTGGCGTCGTCGGCGTAGCTGACCGGCAGTCTCATCGGCCCGCTGTACGGCGAGGCCGCCGGTTCAACCGCGGTGTCCACGGTCGAGGAGCCGCAGCCGGCAAGCAGCACGGCTGTGGCTACGACAAGGACTGCTCGACGCACGATGTCCCCCTTCCTCTGCGTGCTTCTTCTGCGTGCCCACGACTCTGACGCGATCGACGCGCCTGTGGTTCCAAGGCTCGCGAGTCGTGTCCGAATCGTGGCCTGGACTCGGCTTCGCAAGCGTTGTGGACCGTCCTGCGGCGGCATACCGCTTGAGAACGGGCTGTAACCCCGATTTACATGCGGAGGTTCGAGAGTCGAGCGAGCCGGCGGCGGCTACTTCTTCCGGCTGAGGAAGGCGAGCATCGCGGCCTTGGCCTCCTCGGAGCCGAAGAGCCGGGCCGAGAGCTTCGCCAGGTCCCCGCCGAGCCGGTCGATCCGTTCGATGAGCGGTTGCCCGAGGAGCTGCTTGGTCTCGCGCAGGCCCTGCGGGTTGCCCTTCGCCAGCGCGGCGCATACCTCCTCGACCTCGAGGTTGAGCTCGTCCTCGGGCACCGCCTTGGTGACCAGACCCATCCGTTCCGCGGCCCGACCGTCGAAGACCTCGCCGGTCAGGAAGGTCAGCGCCGCGGAGCGGTCGGTCATCCGGGGTAGCACCGACAGCGAGATCGCTGCCGGGGTGAGCCCCAACCGGACCTCGGTGAAGGCGTACGTCGCAGTGTCCCCGCTGATCGCGATGTCGGAGGCGGCGACGATCCCGATCCCACCGGCCCGCACGTTGCCGTGCACGCGCGTGACCACCGGCTTGGCCAGGCTGGCGATCCTGCGCTGCAGGTCGACCAGCACACCGGCTGCCTTCTCCATGCCGTCGTCGCTCGCCTCGGAGAGGTCGGCGCCCGAGCAGAACGTCCTGCCCTCCGCACGGATGACGATCACCTTCACCTCGTCGTCCGACTCCGCCGTCTCCAGATGCGCCACGAGCTCACCGACCAGCTGACGGGACAGCGCGTTCCGGTTGTGCTGCGAGTCGAGCGTCAACGTGGCCACGTGCTCATCGACGTGGTAGCGGACCAGCTCGGTCATGCGGTTCCTTTCGTAGCGTCATACGTCCCGGACGTTGTGACGACCACCTGTGATGACGTACCCGGGTACGTCGGCGGGTGTCAGTAGGACTTGGGGAGGCCCAGGCTGTGGGACCCGACGAAGTTCAGGATCATCTCGCGGGACACCGGGGCGATCCTCGTGGCCCGTGCGGCGACCAGCAACCCGGCCACGCCGTACTCGCTGGTGATGCCGTTGCCGCCGTGGGCCTGCACCGCCCGGTCGGCCGCGGCGCAGGCGGCCTCGGCGGCGGCGTACTTCGCCATGTTCGCGGCTTCTCCCGCTCCCATGTCGTCGCCGGCGTCGTAGAGCGCCGCCGCCTTCTGGGTCATCAGCCGGGCGAGCTCGATCTCGATCTTCGACTGGGCGAGCGGGTGCGAGAGCGCCTGGTGCGTGGCGATCGGGGCACCGAACACCTCGCGACCCTTGACGTACTCCGTGGCCTTGTCCAACGCGAAGCGGGCGATGCCGGTCGCGAAGGCAGCGACCAGGATCCGCTCGGGGTTCAGCCCCGCGAAGAGCTGCATCAGGCCGGCGTTCTCGTCCCCGACCAGCGCGTCGGCGGGCAGCTTCACGTCGTCGATGAACAGCGTGTACTGGTTCTCCGGGCTGACGATCTCCATCTCGATGCGCTGGTACTCGAAGCCCTCGGCGTCGGTCGGCACCACGAACAGGGCCGGCTTCAGCTTGCCGGTCTTGGCGTCCTCGGCGCGGGCGACGACCAGGACGGCGTCGGCCTCGTCGACCCCGGAGATGTAGATCTTGCGACCCGTGAGCGCCCACCCGTCACCCTCGCGGCGGGCGGTGGTGGTGATGTTGTGCGAGTTGGACCCGGCGTCCGGCTCGGTGATCGCGAACGCCATCGTGAGCGTGCCGTCCGCGATCGAGGGCAGCCACCTCTGCTTCTGCTCGTCGGTGCCGAACCGGCCGATCACGGTGCCGCAGATGGCGGGTGAGACCACCATCATCAGCAGCGGGCAGCCTTGCGCGGCAACCTCCTCGCACACCGCCGCCAGGTCGCCGATGCCGCCGCCCCCGCCGCCGTACTCCTCGGGCAGCGAGACGCCGAGGTACCCGTGCTTGCCCATGTCGAGCCACAGGTCGGTCGTCTTCCCGCCGCCGCGCGCCTGGCGCACGAAGTACTCCCGGCCGTAGCCCGCCGCCAGCTTCGACACCTGCTTACGGAGGGTCTGCCGCTCCTCGGACTCGGTGAAAGCGATCTGCCCATGCTCTGACGTGCTCATGCTGTCTCTCCTTCGGGAGCGTCTGATTCGTTGTGTACGACGGCCAGCACGGCCCCCGCTGCTACCTGTTCCCCGGCCGACACGGGTACGTCGGTGACGACACCGTCGTACGGCGCGGACACGGTGTGCTGCATCTTCATGGCCTCGAGCACCAGCACGGGCTGGCCGGCCTTGACCTGCGTCCCGGCCTCGACGACCACGCTGACCACGCTGCCGGGCATCGGCGCGAGCAGCGAACCTGTGGCTACCTGGTCGGCCGGGTCCACGAACCGCGGCACGATGGTGAGGGCGACGTGTCCGAGCGAGGACTCCACGTCGACCCGGTCGCCGTCGACGTACACCTCGAACGCCCGCACCACCCCCGACGTGTCAGGTCCTGAGGGGGCTGTGGCACCGCCATCCCCTGACAGCTCCTCGAGTACGACGCGGTCCGCCGATGCCTCGAGGACCACGACGTCCCGGCCGCCCGCCCCGTCATCCGCCGCGTCATCCGCCCAATCATCGGCAGAGCGGTAGCCGTTGCGGCCGCCGTACCACCCGACGGTGACCTCCTCGCCGGACGACCCGGCGACGGTGAACGTGCTGGTGAGCGGCTGGGACGTCACGTTGCGCCAGCCGACCGGGATCCGGCGCTGCTCGCGGCGGGCAGCCTTGTCCCGCTCGGCCAGCGCGAGCGCCGCTGCGAACGCGCTGAGCCGCACCGCGTCCTCGCCGGCCGGAGGCGTGGACAGCTCGTCGAGGCCGTGCCTGTCGAAGAAGTCGGTGCTCACGTCGCCCGACAGCACCGCCTCGTGCCGGAGCACGTTCACCAGGAGGTCGCGGTTGGTGCGCACCCCGTGGATGCGCGACTTCGCGAGCGTCGCCGCCAGCCGCCGGAGTGCCTGCTCGCGGGTCGGCGCCCAGGCGATCACCTTGGCCAGCATCGCGTCGTAGTGCGTGCCCACCTCGGCGCCCGGGTCGAAGCCCGCGTCCAGGCGGATGCCGTACGACGCGGGGACCTCGAACTCGGTGACGACCCCAGGGATGTCGAACCGGGTCAGCCGCCCGCTCTGCGGCTGCCACTCGTTGGCCGGGTCCTCGGCGTAGAGGCGCACCTCGACCGCATGTCCCCGCCGACCCGTCAACTCGTGTCCGGAACCTGCGCGTGTCGCGTCCAAAACTGACGGGTCGGCATCGAGGGCGGCGAGGGAGCGCCCCTCGGCCACGTCGATCTGCAGCTCGACGAGGTCGAGCCCGGTGACGCACTCGGTGACCGGGTGCTCCACCTGGAGGCGGGTGTTCATCTCCAGGAAGTAGAAGCGGGGAGCACCTGCCGTCATCTGAACGAGGAACTCGACGGTCCCCGCGCCGACGTAGTCGATGGCCTTCGCGGCGGCCCGCGCGGCGTCGTACATCGCTTGGCGGACCTCGTCGGGAAGGCCGGGCGCCGGCGTCTCCTCGACCACCTTCTGGTGCCGCCGCTGGATGGAGCAGTCGCGTTCGCCCAGCACGAGGACGTTTCCGTGCGTGTCGCCGACGACCTGTACCTCGACGTGCCGTCCGCGCTCGACGTACGGCTCGCAGAACACGGTCGGGTCGCCGAACGCCGACGCGGCCTCGTTAGAGGCGAGCTCGACCTGCGCGGCGACCTCGTCGACGTTCCGGACCACCCGCATGCCGCGCCCGCCGCCTCCGGCAGAGGCCTTCACCAGCAGGGGAAGGTCCTGCTCGGTGACCGACGCGGGCGAGAGCTCGGTCAGGACAGGAACCCCGGCGTCGGCCATCAGCTTCTTGGCCTCGACCTTCGAGCCCATCTGCTCGATCGACGCGGGCGTCGGCCCCACCCAGGTCAGGCCGGCGTCGACGACGGCGCGGGCGAACGCGGCGTTCTCCGACAGGAACCCGTAGCCCGGGTGTACGGCGTCCGCGCCGGCCCTGCGCGCGGCGTCCACGATCAGGTCGCTGCGCAGGTACGTCTCGGCGGGTGTGTTCCCCGGCAGCGCGACGGCCGAGTCGGCCTCCCGCACGAACGGCAGGCCGGCGTCTGCGTCGGAGAACACCGCAACCGTCTCGATGCCGAGCGTGCGGCAGGTCCGGAAGACCCGGCGCGCGATCTCGCCCCGGTTCGCGACCAGGAGTCGTTGGATCGTCATGAGCTGCCTCCGGCTGGAACGTCGTCCGGACGACGCTCGCGGGGAGCGTCGAAGGGCTTGGCCGCGGCGGCTTGCCGACGCGCCGCCCAAGCGACCGTGGGCGCCGTCCGGGCGGCGGTTGAGTTGATGGCTGTTGTCACGAGCTCACATCCTGAAGACGCCGAAGCGGTCGGTGCCCTCGATGGGCGCGTTGTTGATCACGGACAGGGCGATGCCGAGGACGGTCCTGGTGTCGCGAGGGTCGATCACCCCGTCGTCGTACAGCCGTCCCGACAGGAAGAAGGGCAGCGACTCGGCCTCGACCTGCTCCTCGACGTACTTGCGCAGACCGGCGTCCGCCTCCTCGTCGTACACCTCACCCTTCGCCTCCGACGCGGCCCGGGCCACGATCGACAGCACGCCCGCGAGCTGCTGCGGGCCCATGACGGCGGACTTGGCGGACGGCCAGGTGAACAGGAACCGCGGGTCGTACGCCCGGCCGCACATGCCGTAGTTCCCGGCGCCGTAGGAGGCGCCCATCATGATCGAGATGTGCGGCACGGTGGAGTTGCTGACCGCGTTGATCATCATCGCGCCGTGCTTGATGATGCCGCCCTGCTCGTACTCCTTGCCGACCATGTAGCCGGTCGTGTTGTGCAGGAACAGCAGGGGTACGTCGATCTGGTTGGCGAGCTGGATGAACTGCGCGGCCTTCTGCGCCTCCTCGGAGAACAGCACGCCCTGCGCGTTGGCGAGGATGCCGACCGGCTGGCCGTGCACCTTCGCCCAGCCGGTGACGAGGCTCGGGCCGTAGAGCGGCTTGAACTCGTCGAAGACCACCTTGTTGTCGGCGCTGACCCCGTCACAGATCCGCTCGATCACCTCGCGCGGGTCGAACGGCTCCTTGAGATCCTCGGGGATCAGGTCGAGCAGGTCCTCGACGTCCTTGTCCGGCTCGGCGTAGTTGGAGGCGGCCACCGCGGCGCTGGCCAGGCGCTTCCGGAGGCGGCAGGCGGGGCGGGCGGCGCTGCCGTGGCGGGTCTGGCGGGAGGCCGAGCGGCGCGAGGCCGGATGGTAGGCAAGCCGTCCGCCCCGTAGGCCGCCGCCGGGAGCGCCGACCCTGGACCGTCGGGCAGGGTTGGCCTTGCGCCAGTTGAGGCGGGCGACGATCCGGCGGCCGATGCGCAGGGCGTCGTGCTCGTCCTCCGCCAGGTAGTCGGCGAGGCCCGACGTACGCGCATGCATCTCGGCCCCGCCCAGCGACTCGTCGTCGGACTCCTCGCCGGTGGCCATCTTCACCAGCGGCGGGCCGCCGAGGAAGACCTTGGCCTGCTCCTTGACCATGACCACGTAGTCGCTCATGCCGGGGACGTAGGCGCCGCCCGCGGTCGAGTTGCCGAACACCAGCGCGATCGTCGGGGTGCGGGCGGCGCTCGCCTTGGTGAGGCCCCGGAACAGGTCTCCGCCGGGGATGAAGATCTCCTTCTGGCTCGGCAGGTCTGCCCCGCCGGACTCGACGAGGTTCACCGTGGGCAGCCGGTTCTCCCGGGCGATCTGGGCGGCCCGGAACAGCTTCTTGACCGTCCAGGGGTTGCTCGCGCCGCCGCGGACGGTCGCGTCGTTGGCGATGACCATGCACTCGACGCCCTCGATGACGCCGATGCCGGTGACCACGGAGGCCCCGACCTTGTAGTCCGACCCCCAGCCGGCGAGCGGGCTGAGCTCCAGGAACGCCGAGCCCTCGTCGACGAGCAGCTCGATGCGCTCGCGGGGCAGGAGCTTGCCGCGCTTGTGGTGCCGGTCGACGTACTTCTGCCCGCCGCCCGCGACGGCCTTGGCGTGCTCGGCGTCGAGCGCGGCGATCTTCTCGAGCATCGCCTTCCGCCGACCCGTCACTTCTGGACCGGATTCCTCGGCGTGTCCGTCACGGATCGACGGCTCGGCCTGCGTGGTCATGGTGTGTACCCCAACAGTCGGGCGGCCAGGTCGTCGAGCACTTCGGTTGCTCCTCCTCCGATTCCGAGGATCCTCGCGTCGCGGTAGTGCCGCTCCACCTCGGTCCCGTGCATGTAGCCGGTGCCGCCGTGCAGCTGGACGGCCTGGTCGACCACCCAGGAACAGGCCTCGACCGCGGTGTTCTTCGCCAGGCACGCCTCGGCGATCACGTTCTCCCCGGCGGCGTGGCGTCGCGCGATCTCACGGGTGTACGTGCGCGCCACGTCGACCCGGCGGTGCATCTCCACGAGCCGGTGCTGGACGACCTGCCGCGAGGCCAGCGGGCTACCGAACGTCGTGCGGTCCTGGGTGTACTCCTTCGTGAGCGCCAGCGACCGGGCGGCGATGCCGTAGGCGTGCACCGCGAGCGCGATCCGCTCGCTGACGAACTGCTCGGCGATCTGGAAGAAGCCGGTGTTCTCCTCGCCGACCAGGTTCGCCGCCGGCACGCGCGCGTCGGTGAACGACAGCTCGGCCGTGTCGGAGCAGTGCCAGCCCATCTTGGAGATCGCCCGGTCCACCTCGAAGCCGGGGGTGCCCTTCTCCACGACGATCAGCGAGATCCCGGCGTACCCCTCCTCACCGGTACGGACCGCGGTGGTGACGAAGTCGGCGCGTACGCCGGAGGTGATGAACGTCTTGGCGCCGTTGAGGACGTAGTGGTCGCCGTCGCGGACCGCCTTGGTGGTGATGCGCGCGACGTCGGAGCCGCCGCCTGGCTCGGTGACCGCGAGAGAGCCGATCGCCTCCCCGGCCAGCGTCGGTCGGACGAACCTGTCGACGAGGTCCTCGTTGCCGCTCGCGATGATGTGCGGGATCGCGATGCCGTGCGTGAACAGGCCCGCCATGAGCCCACTGCTGCCGCCGGCCTCGAAGAACGCCTCGCTCATCGCCAGCATGTCGAGCCCGTTCCCACCGGACCCGCCGACCTCCTCGGGGCACCCGACGCCGAGCAGCCCCTGCTTCGCCGCTGCACGGTGCAGGTCGCGTGGCAGCTCGCCCGCGTCCTCCCACTCCTGGAGGTGCGGCGCCACCTCCCTGGCCACGAACGTCCTCGCGCTCTCCTGCAGCGCCAGCTGCTCGTCGGTGAAGAACGACTGTGCCGTCATAGCAGGCCCTCCTCGATGCTCACGTGCCTCGACCGCAGCCACTCACCGAGCGCCTTGGCCTGCGGGTCGAACCTGCTCGACGCCGCCACTCCCTCGCCGAGCAGGCCGCGGATCAGGACGTTGACCGCGCCGAGGTTCGGCAAGGGGTACACCTCGACCTCGAGGTCCTCGGACTCCGGGACCAGGTCACGGATCCGCTCGGGGGTGATGAGCTTGGTGAGCCAGGCGATCCGCTCTTCGGCGTTCTTGCTCTGGTCGACCCAGAGGCCGATGTTCGCGTCGCCGCCCTTGTCGCCGCTGCGGGCGTGGACGAACGTGCCCAGCGGGAGCCTGCGGGTGACCGTGTCCTGGGGAGCCTGCTCGGCGATCGTCGCGGCATGCTCCTCGGTCTCGGGCTTTCCTCGACCCGTCACTTCCGTCGCGACACGCCGCGAATCCCGGTCCAAAAGTGACGGGTCGGCGATCACCTCGCTGGTGCCGTCGTCGTGGACGACGGTGTGGCGGACGGCGGCGCGGTCGACGTACGCCGGGCGGTAGATGCCGTACGGCGTGGCAGGGGCAGGGGGCGCGGTGAGGGTGAAGCCGGGGTACGACGCGAGGCCGAGCTCGACCGCGGCGGCGGTGAACGCCTTGCCGACGACGTTCGGGTCCTGGTCCCGCACCGTGCAGCGGAGCCGGGAGCTCGCTGTCTCCTCGGAGGCGGCGTCCTCACGGTCGGTCCGCGCGAGGGTCCACTCCACCGAGGCGGGAGGGTGCTTCGCGAGGGTGACCTCGAGCTGCGACCGGACCCAGTCGGCCTTGGCGTCGATGTCCAGCCCGACCAGGACGAACTCGATCGCGTTGCGGAACCCGCCGAGCTCGTTGACGCACACCTTGAGCTGCTCGGGCGGCGCCTCACCGCGCACACCGGAGATCCGCACCCGGTCGTCACCGTCGGCGGTGAGCGCGATCGAGTCGAGGTGCACGGAGACGTCCGGGCCGAGGTAGACCTGTGACTGCACCTCGTAGACCAGCTGCGCCGTCACCGTGTCCGTGGTCACTGCACCACCGGTGCCGGCGTGCTTGGTGATCACCGAGCTGCCGTCCGCGGAGATCTCGGCGAGCGGAAAGCCGATCGGCCGGGTGTCGGGACGGATCGAGCGGAAGCCCGAGAAGTTGCCGCCGGTCGCCTGCGTGCCGCACTCGATGACGTGCCCCGCGACCACGGCTCCGGCGAGCTCGTCGTACGCCGTGGCGTCCCAGCCGAAGTGCGCGACCGCAGGGCCGACGACGACCGACGCGTCGGTGACCCGTCCGGTGACAACGATGTCCGCGCCCCGCTCGAGAGCGGCGGCGATGCCGAACGCGCCGAGGTAGGCGTTGGCGGTGAGCGGCTTGCCGAGGCCGAGCTCGTCGGCCCGGTGCATCAGGTCGTCGCCGTGGACGTAGGCCACCCGCGGTGACAGGCCGAGACCGGAGGCGACCTCGCGCAGCTTGTCGGCGAGACCCGCCGGGTTCAGGCCGCCGGCGTTGGACACGATCCTCACGCCCCGCTCGAGGGCGAGGCCCATGCAGTCCTCGGCCTGCTTGACGAAGGTCCGCGCGTAGCCGAGCGACGGGTCCTTCATCCGGTCCTTGCCCAGGATCAGCATCGTCAGCTCGGCGAGGTAGTCGCCGGTGAGCACGTCGAGCTCGCCGCCCTCGAGCATCTCCCGCATGGCGGAGAGGCGGTCGCCGTAGAAGCCGCTGCAGTTGCCGACCCGGAGGACGTCCGCCGTCATCGTGGGGCACCGGCCTTCGGTTCACGCCCGCCGCCGGGAGGTCCGGCGAAGGCCTGCGCGATCTCGAGCCACCGCTCGGCGTCCGGCCCTTTCGCGGTCAGGTCGAGCTCGACCCGGTTGCGCCGCTGGGTGACGAGAAGGCAGAAGTCGTACGCCGACCCGCGCACCACCTGCTCCGCGTCCTCGGGGCCATAGGTCCACGACTCGCCGTCCGGCGCGACGAGCTCGACCCGGAACTCCTCCTTCGGCGGCTCGAGCCCGTGCGTCCTGAACGCGAAGTCGCGGGTGCGCACACCGAGATGGACGAGGTGCCTCAGCCGCTTGCTGGTCGGGACCAGCGCACCGAGCGCGTCGGCGACGTCACGACCGTGCGCCCACGTCTCCATGAACCGGGCGGTCGCCATGGACGTGGCACTCATCGGCGGCCCGAACCAGGGGATCTTCTGGCCCTTCGGGTAGCCGGCCAGCGTCTCGACGAGTCGCGTGCGTGCGGTCCGCCACCGTTCGAGGAGGTCGTGGGGGTCCACCGCCGCGCCCTTGGCCGCCTCGGCGTCCACGAACCCCTCGGGGTCGTTCATCGCCGCCAGGACGACCTCGTCCCAGGCCTCCTTGTCGGTGGCCGCCTTGACCGCGACCTCGTCGGTCCAGGCCAGGTGCGCGATCTGGTGCGCGATGTCCCATCCCTCAGCGGGGGTGGGGTTCCGCCACCCGGCGTCGTCGAGCTCGGCCACCATCGCGTCCAGGACGTCCCCCTCCTTGCGGAGGTCGGCGAGCACCTCGGCCAGCCGGCTGTCGGTGGTGCCACTCTCGGTCATCGGCTCTCCTCGTTGGGTTCGTGCATGTCGAGCTGGTCGTCGAGGGTCCGGGCCCACTGGTCGAGGATGCGTCCCCTGCGGGCCGCGTCGTCGCTGAGGGTGTTCGCCAGGCCGAGGCCGCGCACCAGGTCGAGCGTCGCCTGGACCAGCTCGCGGGCGCCGGGCCGGCTCTCGTCCACGTCGAGCAGCTCCACGGTGCGCCGGTGGATCTCGCGGCCGATCCGCTGCTCGAGCGGCCCGAGGGCCTCGTGCAGGTTCGTGTCGGTGCGGGCAGCCACCCAGAGCTCGAGGGCCGCGGTGAAGACCGGGCTCGTGAAGTGGTTGGCGAGCATCTCGAGGACCGCGCGCGTCCTGCGCCTGCCATGCGGCAGACTCCTCGCGGCCTCGGCGAGCTCCTCGGCGCGGACCTCGCTGAGGTGCGCCACCGCCGCGAGGACCAGGTCGTCCTTGGTCGGGAAGTGGTGCAGCTGCGCACCCCGCGAGACGCCGGCCCGTTGCGACACGAGCGTCGTCGACGTACCACTCCAGCCGCGCTCCACCAGCAGCTCGACCGTGGCGTCGAGCAGGCGCTGGCGCATCGCGCGCGTGCGCTCCTCCTGGGGGATGCGGGTCGTCGCCGACGTGGACATCTGCACATCGTCCATCGGCCACAACAAACAGTCAAGCCTGACTTTTTCTTGGTATGGCCCGGGCTTGCGGGCCCCGTCCCCCTGTCGGGGCACCCCTGGTGTCGACCCTGCCGGTTTGCCAGGATGTGACCATGTTCCGCAAGGGGGATGACGGAGATCTGGTCGCGCTTCGAGACCTGGAGCGCACCGCGAACGAGGCCGCCCTGGCCCACATCTTCCCGCCGGACCGCTACCCCTTCCCCGACGACGACGTGCTCGCGCGCTGGCGGTTCGTGCTCGAGGACCCCGACGTGACGGTGATGGTCTCCGACGACCCGGACGGGGACGGCCTGGTCGCCTACGCGGCGTACGACTCCTCGACCCTGCGCCATATCGCGGTCCGTCCCGACCACTGGGGCATGGGCCTGGCCAGCGGCGCGATCGAGGAGGTGCTGCACGCCATGGACCTGAGGGGCAGCACCCTCGCCTCGTTGTGGGTCCTGGCCGAGAACCACCGTGCGCGGCGGTTGTACGAGTACCTCGGCTGGCGTCCGACCGATGACGTGCGCGAGGCACCCTGGCCGCCGTACCCGCTCGAGATGAGGTACGTCCGGCTGACCTTCCAGTCGGAGCGCTGAACCGGCAACGTCCCGCGGCCGAGGGCAGCTTCGCAAGCGTTGTGGACCGTTGTGCGGCGGCATGCCGCTTGAGAACGGGCTGTAACCCCGATTTACATGCGGAAGGGGAGCAGGGCACGGACGCCGCGGCTGGGCGGAGCAGAGCCTGTAGCGCGTGCCTTCGAGTCGCGGCGTTCCCGCTCGATCTCGGCGAGGTACTTGTGGAAGTCGACCTGGATCGTGTGCCGCTTCGACGCGACGTAGCGCTTGCGCAGCTCCTCGTCGTACACCCGGATCTGGCGTCGCATCTCGTCGTACGACGGGAGCGCCCCCTCGCCCGTGACCAGGTCGGCGACCCACTCCGCCTGGAGCTCGGCGAGCGGCATGATCGCGCCCAGCGGCTGGATCAGCCCGACGAAGTAGAGCCCGGGGTGATCGGGGTCGACGACGCGGCGGTACAGGTCGATGTGGTTGTCCTCGGCGCGGACGACCCGCTCGTCGAGGAACGGGAAGGTCACCTTGTAGCCGGTGGCGTAGACCACCACGTCCACCTCGGTCGCGGAGCCGTCGGCGAAGAAGACCTTGGAGCCCTCGAACCGGTCGATGTTCGGCTTGACCGTGATGTCGCCGTGCCCGAGCCGCGTCAGCAGGTCGTCGCTGACGGTGGGGTGCGCGTGCAGCACGGCGTGGTCCGGCTGCGGGAGCCCGTAGTCGGTGACCTTGCCCTGCGCGAGGCGCAGCATCGCCGCCATCGCGACCTGCTGCACCTTCAGGGGACCTCGCGCGAGCGGTGAGTCGGTGAGGTGGTCGGTCGGCACGCCGAACAGGAACTTGGGCATGATGTACGCCCCGCGGCGCATGGCCAGGTACGTCTCGTCGGCCACGCGGGAGGACTCGACCGCGATGTCGCAGGCGGAGTTGCCGATCCCGAGCACCAGCACCCTCTTGCCCTCGAGGACGTCGGGGGTCTTGTAGTAGTGCGAGTGCATCTGCGTGCCCGGGAAGTCCTCCGCCCCGGGGAACGACGGCTCGGGCCACCGCGGGTCCCAGTGGTGGCCGTTCGCGACGACCAGGTGCTCGTAGTGCCTGACCTCGGGCTCGTCGGGCTCACCGTGCTCGTTGCGGCTGCGGATGGTGACGGCGTACCGGCCCTCAGCGGTGCCGGCCGGCTCGACCTTCACCACCTCGGTGCGGAAGGTGATCCGGTCGCGGAAGCCGAAGTGGTCGACGTAGTCGTCGAAGTACTTCGCGATCTGCCAGTGGTTCGGGTAGTCCGGCAGGTCCTCCGGCATCGGGAAGGTGCGGTACTCCATCAGCTGCCGCGAGGTGTTGATGTGCAGCGAGCGGTACGCCGACGACATGCCGTTGTCGTTCTGGTAGCGCCAGTTGCCGCCGACCTCGCTGCCCGTCTCGAAGCAGTCGAAGGGCACGCCTCTCGCATGGAGGACCTGGGCCGCCGCGATCCCCGAGGAACCGGCGCCGATGATGCATACGCGAGCGTGCATGTGGATGACCTTCCCGGGATACAAGGGCACCAGAGTGCCACACCCCGCGCTGGGACTATCGTGCTGACGTGCCCTTTCCGTCCCCGCCCTGGCACCTGCAGGGCCACATGTGGCTGTCGCTGTTCCCCGTCAGGTCCAGCGGTACGTCGGACCGCCCGGCCGGCCTCTACGGGGTGGCGTTCGTCGACTACCAGGACGGCGGCGTGCTGAGGTACCGGGAGCTGCTGGTGGCGCGCCTGGTGCGGGACGGGAGCACGCCCCGCGTCCACGTCACCGACATGTGGGTCGACTCGGTGACCTCACGCGACGGCGGCCGGTCGCTCTGGGCGATGCCGAAGGACCTGGCCGACTTCCACATCAGGGACCGGAACGTCGGCCCGACGATGAAGACCTCCTGCGACGCGATCATCACCGGCGCCCCGGTGGCGACCGCCCGGATCACCGGTGGCCGGATGCCGACCCTCCGCACGCCGTTCACGTTCACCACCGCGCAGCAGCGCGAGGACGGCGAGACCGTGGTCGCGAAGGTCTCGGGCAGCGCGAAGAGCCTGCCCTGCCTGGCGAAGTGGGGCTTCGGCGCTGACGGCCCGCTGGCCTGGCTCGCCGGACGGCAGCCGGTGGTGTCCTTCCGGATGTCGGACTTCCGGCTCAGCTTCGGCGCCTGACGCGCCAACCACGCCGACCACGCCGACCCGTCAGTTTCCGCCCGGAAACACGCGTGTCGCGGTGACTTGTTGACGGCTCGGCGTCAGTCGGACGAGGGCTCGACGCCGTCCTCGGAGGGCTCGACGTGCTCGGCCTGGGCCCGTCGTACCGCCTCACGGATCTCGAACACCTCGGTGGCGAGGCCACCGACGGCCCGGGCGATGTCGCGGACCGCCGTGGTCACGATCGTGGTGACCGTGCCCACGGCGGTCGCGGTGGCCTCGACGGTGTCCTGCAGGGCGTCCTTGCGGATCTCGCCCCTGCTCAGCTCGTCCTTGGGAGTCATGCCGTCCTCGCCTCGTGGTTGACCGATGCCCCTGGGTCTCAGGGGACAAATCTTCAGGCAACCGGGCGGAGCGGGGCAACCGGCTCCGGTTCGTGAGACCGGCCGACGAACGGAAGCCGGCTGAGCCCGGGCGGCGTGGGCAGCCGCCTCCGGACCCGGTCCGGCAGGGCGAGCCGGACGATCTTCCCCGCGACGCTGCCGAGCTGCTTACGAAGCGGACCGGTGTTGTAGTCCAGGCCGTAGCGCTCGCAGATCTCGCGCACCTCGCCGGCGACCTCCGGGTAGCGGCGGGCCGGGATGTCCGGGAAGAGGTGGTGCTCGATCTGGTGGGACAGGTTGCCGGTCAGGATGTGGAACAGCTTGCTGCCGGTGATGTTCGCCGAGCCGAGCAGCTGGCGCAGGTACCACTCGCCTCTGGTCTCGTTCTCGGTCTCCTCCTCGGTGAACGTCGCGACACCGGTCGGGAAGTGCCCGCAGAAGATGATGCCGAACGCCCAGACGTTGCGGACCAGGTTCGCGGTCACGTTGCCCACCAGGGTCGGCACGAACAGCGGGCCGGTCAGTGCGGGGAAGAGCAGGTAGTCCTTGAGCGTCTGGTTGCGGACCTTGCGGATCATGCCGCGGTGCAGGTGCTTCGTGTCGGCCCAGGTGCGCTCGCCGGCGAGGATCCGCTCGACCTCGAGATCGTGCATGAGCACGCCCCACTCGAAGAAGACCATCAACAGGAACGCGTAGACCGGGTTGCCCAGGTAGTAGGGCCGCCACTCCTGGTCCTCGTCCATGCGCAGGACGCCGTAGCCGATGTCGCGGTCCTTGCCGAGGATGTTCGTGTAGGTGTGGTGGATGTAGTTGTGGGAGTACTTCCACTGCTCACTGGGGCAGACGGTGTCCCACTCGTACATCTTGGAGTTCAGGGCCGGGTCGCCCATCCAGTCGTACTGGCCGTGCATGACGTTGTGGCCGATCTCCATGTTGTCGAGGATCTTGCTGATCGACAGGGAGGCGACGCCGGCGAGCCATGCCGGCGGCAGGAAGCCGAGGTACATCAGCGCCCGTCCCGCGACCTCGAAGCCGCGCTGGGTCTTGACGATCCCGCGGATGTAGTCGGCGTCCTCCTCGCCGAGCCGGTCGACGAGGCGCGCGCGGATGGCGTCCATCTCGGCGCCGAACGCCTCGAGCTGCTCGGGTGTCAGTGTCTTGTGGTCAGGCATGGTGAAGCTCCCTTCGTCGCGGGACGTCATACGTTCCGGTCGCGCGAGCAGCCGGGGGGTATGACGTCCGCGGGTGGTCAGAGGGCGACTGCGCAGTCGCCGACGGGGGTGGTGACGCAGATCTGGATGTCCTCGTCGGGCTGCGAGGACTCGGCGCCGGTGACGACGTTGCGCACCGCGCCTTCGGTCTTGCGGGAGGTGCAGGAGCGGCAGATGCCCATCCGGCAGCCGTACTCGGGGCTCAGGCCCAGGGCCTCCGCCTGCTCGAGCAGGGTCGCTCCGGTGTTCTCGGCGCTCCGCCCGGACTCGGTGAAGCTGACGCTGCCGGTGGCGTCCTCGGGGTTCGGCGTGATCGTGGAGGTCTTGAAGTACTCCACCCGCAGCCGGTCCCGGGCGTCGGCCGCGGCGTAGGCCTCCAGCAGCCGCTCGACCAGACCGGCCGGGCCGCACGCGAAGGTGTCGGTCTCGGCGTACCGCGGAGCGAGCCGCCTGAGCTGGGCCTCGCTGAACCGCTCGCCGCCGGCGCGCGTGTGCACGACGGTCAGGTCGAGCGCGCCCTGCTCCGCGAGCCGCTCGAGCTCGTCGTTGAAGATCGTGTGCTCGGGGCTCTGGCTGTAGTGGACGAACGTGATCCGGCCCTCGTAGCGGAAGTCGACGAGCGTGCGGACCATCGACATGAGCGGGGTGATGCCCGAGCCGCCGGAGACCATCAGCAGCTTCCGCGGCAGCATCGGGGGCAGGGTGAACTCCCCCTCCGCCTGGGACAGGTGGAGGACCAGGCCCGGCCGCGCCTCACGGGCGAGGTGCTTGGAGACCGTGCCGTCGTCGTGCGCGCGGACGGTGATGGTGAACGTCCGGTCGCCGTGCAGCGAGGCGGCGAGGTCGGAGGAGCTGATCGAGAAGCAGCGGGTACGACGGGCGCCGTCGACCTCCACGCCGACCTGGACGAACTGGCCCGCGCGGAAGCCGCGCCAGGTCCCGGTCGGGCGGAGCGTGAGCGTGGTGACGTCGGGGGTCTCCCGCTGGACGCGGACCACCTGAGCGCGGACATCGTCGACCGCCCACATCGGGTTGACGAGCTCGAGATAGCGGTCGATGCCGTGGGGCGAGGTGAGCGCGTTGACGGCGGATGACCGCAGCAGGGTCCTGGTGATGCTCGTGGCGATGCTCATGGCTGCCATCCTTGATTGAGTGAACAACCGTACACTCAAACCCTCTCAATTCAGATGGACTCAGGTCAACACCACCTCGACGTGACCCGCCCCACCCCCGTTCAACGGGGGGTGACGGGTGGTGAGAACAGTCATCACGTGTGCACTGAATCGGGCGCGGTGGCTATCGTGGGGGCGTGCAGGCCACAGGTGAGACCCGTCAGGAGCGGAAGGAGCGCACCCGTCAGGCGATCCTCACCGCGGCGCTCGAGATCGTCGAGGAGACCAGCCTGGCCTCCCTGTCACTGCGGCAGGTGACCCGTGCGGTCGGCATCGTCCCGACGGCGTTCTACCGGCACTTCGCCTCGGTCGACGAGCTCGGGCTCGCCCTCGTCGACCAGTCGTTCGCGTCCCTGCGGGAGATGATCCGCGAGGTGCGACGCGGCAACCCCGAGCTGCACGGCGTGATCCGCAGCTCGGTCGCGATCCTGGTGCAGCACGCCCACTCGCAGCGCGCGCATTTCCGGTTCATCGGACGTGAGCGGTTCGGCGGCGTGCCCGTCGTACGCGACGCCATCCGTCACGAGCTCGAGCTGTTCGAGCGCGAGCTCGCCACCGACCTGGCCCGGCTCCCGAACCTGGACACGTGGTCCTCGGAGGACCTCCGGGTGCTGGCCAACCTGATCGTGAACGCCATGGTGTCGACGGCCGAGGCGATCATCAGCGCCCCGCCGGAGCGACCCGAGGCCGAGCGGGAGATCGTGCGCACCGCCGAGCGGCAGCTGCGGATGATCGTGCTCGGCGTCGTCAACTGGCGTTCGGGCTGAGCGGGGTCAGGCGTTCTGCCAGAGCCCGACGACGTTGCCCTCGCTGTCCTTGAAGTACGCCGCGAAGCCCATCTCACCGACGGGCAGCTTGGCCGACAGCGTGCTGCCCCCGAGGGACTCGATCTTGGCGAGCGCGGCGTCGATGTCCTCGACGTCGACGACCACGACCGGGCTGCCGCTCAGCGACTCCGATCGGTCCAGCATGCCGCCGTTGATGAAGCCCGGCTCGCTCGGCGGCCCCTGCTCTGTCGTGGGGCCGGTGCTGACCATCGTGTAGCTCATCTCGGGCATGTGGACGAGGTTCCAGCCGAACGCGTCCTTGTAGAACGCGCGCGCCCGGTCGCCATCGTCGAACGGGATCTCGAAGTGCACGACACGACCGGTCATACCGGCCACCTCCATCGACTAGTCCTGCGACCGTTGACGGCCCCTGGCTTCTAGGTCTACCCCTTCCGGCTGCGGCGCGACAAGCCACCCTTTCTCGCCATGTTCGGGAGACCGTCGCGGCCTACGCTGGTACGAACACCAGGGGGTTCTGGAGGAGTCGTGCCGGGCGAAGCAGCGATCGACCGCCTGCTGGCCTCCGCTCGCGCCGCGCTGGACCGGGTGGACCCGGTCAGCCTCGGCGACGAGGTCGCAGCGGGCGCACTCGTCGTCGACATCCGACCCGCGGAGCAGCGGGAGCGCGACGGCGCACTCCCGGACGCGGTCGTCATCGACCGGAACGTCCTGGAGTGGCGGCTCGACCCGACCTGCGCGTACCACCTCCCCGAGGCGTCCGACTGGGCGCAGCGCATCGTCGTCGTGTGCAACGAGGGCTACAGCTCCAGCCTCGCCGCGTTCACGCTCCGCCAGCTCGGGATGTACCGGGCGACCGACCTGGTCGGAGGGTTCCAGGCCTGGCGGGACGCCCAGGTCAGGACATGAACTTCCGGGCCACCGACAGCGGCAGCACCTTCAGCGCAAAACCCAGCGGGACCCACGGCCAGGCGGGCACGTAGGCGTTCGCCCGCTGCTTCTCGATGGCCTCGACCATCGACTTCACACCCGTCTCCGCCGAGACCCGGAAAGGCACGTGCTTCACCCGCTCGTTCATCTCCGTCTTGATGTAGCCGGGGTAGATCACCGACACCTTGATCGGCTTGCCCATCAGCTCCGCGCGCAGCCCCTCGGCGAGGTGCGCGACCCCAGCCTTCGTCGCGGCGTACGTCGTCCCCGCTTTCGGCATGCCGCGCACCGCGGACATCGAGGAGATCATCACGAGGTGGCCGGCGTCCTGCGCCCGGAAGATCTCCATCGCCGCCTCGGACTGGGCGAGGGCGGCGACGAAGTTGGTCATGGCGGTCTGCCTGTTGGCGTCGTACCGGCCGGTGCCGAGCGGCGCGCCCTTGCCGAGCCCCGCGTTGACGATGACCCGGTCGATGCGGCCGAAGTCGACCTTGAAGGCCCGGAACACGTCGAAGACCTGGTCGTCGTCGGTGACGTCGAGGGCGCGCACCTCGAACCGCTGGTCGGGGTGCTTGGCCTCGAGCTCGGTCTTCAGCGCGTCCAACCGGTCGGTACGACGGGCACAGAGGGCGAGGTCGTAGCCGCGCTCGGCGAACTGCCGCGCCATCTCCTCGCCGAGACCGGAGCTCGCACCGGTGATCAGGATCGTCTTGCCCATGTGTCGCTTGGTTCCTTACCTGTAGGTGATGAAGCCGGTTCCGGCCGCTTCGAGGTGACTGTGGTCGTTGAGGGAGACGAGGGTGGAGCCGCGCCGGCCGACCACGACCTTGCTGACCGACGCGTTGATCGTGACCGGGTTGAGCTGGGTCCAGACGTCCGCTCCGCCGCCGAGGAGGGACGACGCCACCCACGAGACCGGTCCGCCGGAGGTGAACACCAGGGCGGTCTGGTTCGGACCCAGCCTTTCGGCGGTACGTCGGAGCGCGGCGTCGACCCGCGCACCGAAGTCGGTGAACGGCTCGTCGTAGTCGTGGTCGAACGCCCCGCCGGTCCAGCGGAGGGTGGCCTCCTCGAACCAGCGCTGGAACTCCGCGCGCGACATCTCCTCGCCGTGCCCGTAGGACGACGGGTGCATGGAGAGCATCTGCACGTGGTCGAACTCGTTCCAGCCTTCGTCGACCTCGACGTCGGCGGCGCCGTCGCCCTGCCAGCCACCGCCGGCCACCGCGAGCTCGGCGGTCTGCCGGTGCCGCTTCATCGCGCCGCGGACCACGACGTCGGGCACGATGCCGCGCTCGGCCAGCGCCTTGCCGAGGATGCGCGACTGCTCCTCGCCGAGGGTCGACAGCACGTCGTAGTCGTCGCTGCCCCAGGACGCCTGACCGTGCCTGACCAGGAGGATCTGGCTCACCGCAGCAGCCCCAGGCACCGCTGCTCGAGGTACTGCACGGCAGGCAGGAAGATCTTGAACGACTCGTTCGTGGTCTGGCCGTGGTGGTAGCGGTAGTAGATCTGCTGGGCGATCACCGCGAGCCGGAACAGGCCGAACACCTCGTAGAAGGTCCACTGCTCCGGCGTCACCGACAGGCCCGTCCGCGACGAGTAGTAGTCGACCACCTCGGCCCTCGTGAGCATGCCGGGCAGGTTCGTGGGCTGGCGGCGGAACTGCGTGAAGAACTCGTCGTCGTCGGCCTGCACCCAGTAGGCCATCGCCCCGCCGAGCTCCATCAGTGGGTCGCCCAGCGTGGCCATCTCCCAGTCCAGGATCCCCCGCACCCCCAGCGGCTCGCCCCTCGCCGGGTCACCGCCGTCCAGCACGACGTTGTCGAAGCGGAAGTCGTTGTGGATCACGCAGGTGCCGACGTCCTTCGGCTGGTGCCCGGCGAGCCACGTCATCACCTGCTCGTAGTCGCCGACGTTCTCGGTCCTGGCGCGGCGGAACCGGTCCGACCAGCCGGCGACCTGGCGTCCGACGTACCCCTCGCCCCGGCCGATGTCGGACAGGCCGGCCGCCTCTGGGTCGACCTGGTGCAGCTCGACGAGCCGGTCGAGGACGTTCGTGCACAGGCCGCGGGTCTGCTCCTCGGAGAGCTCGAGGCCCTCCGGCAGGTCGCGTCGCAGGATGATCCCCTCGAGCCGCTCCATGACGTAGAAGTCGGAGCCGACCACTGCCGGGTCGTCGCAGAAGGCGACCATCTCCGGGACGTAGGGGAAGACCGGCGCGAGCCGGCCCTGGATGGTGAACTCCCGGCGCATGTCGTGCGCGCTCTTGGCCTTCATGCCGGTCGGCGGCCTGCGCAGGATCAGGTCCCGCGTCGGGTAGCGCAGCAGGTAGGTCAGGTTCGACGCGCCACCGGCGAACTGCCGCACCTCGGGCTCGCCGTCCAGTGCTCCGCCCGCGCGCACGGCGTCGTCGGCATGCTGACGCAGCCAGGCGGCCACCGCGGCCACGTCGAAGGCGTCCTCGTCTCGCACGGCCTGCGCGCCGGGGACCTCGGTCACTGCGTCTCCTCCTCCGTCGGTCGAGCCCCTTCCTCCGGCGGTCGAGCCTGTCGAGACTCCTGCTCGCGCTCGTACGTGCGCCGCGCGGTGACCTGCATCTGCTGGTCGTAGGCCTCGCGGTCGGTCAGCTTCAGGTGGTACGACGCCCGCGCCACCTCGTCGGTCAGGATCAGCGGCTCGCCCTTCTCGATGCCCTCGAACACCGCGTCGGCGATCTCCTCGGCGGTCAGCGACGAGCCCTCGATCAGCTGCGCCGCCTTCGACTGCACGTCCTCGTCGACTCCCCGCAGCGACGCCGCGAGGTTCGTCCTGAAGAACGACGGACACACCACGGAGGTCACGATGTCGTACGGCGCCAGCTCGTGCTGCAGCGTCTCGGAGAGGGCAACCACCGCGGCCTTGACCGCGTTGTACGACGCCATGCCGGGCGGGTGCACGAGCCCCGCGATGGAGGCGACGTTCACGATGTGGCCGCTGTGCTGACGCTTCATCGTGCCGGCGAAGGTATGGCATCCGCGCACGACGCCGAGCAGGTTGATGTCGGTGATCCACTCCCACTCGTCGAGCGTGGTCCGGTCGATGCGGCCACCGCCGGCGACGCCCGCGTTGTTGACCAGCAGGTCCAGCCCGCCCCACTCGGCCTCCACCCAGTCCCGCGCCGCCAGCCACTGCTGGTTGTCACGGACGTCGAGCCGGAGGTAGCGGACGCCCTCCGGGAACAGGTCCCTTCCGCCGGGCAGCTGCTGGACCGATCCCGCGAGGTCGGTGGCGAGGACCCGGTCGCCGGCCGCCGCGAACCGGCGTACCAGCGCCAGGCCGAGACCCGAGGCCGCTCCGGTGACGAGGACTCGACGGCTCAACGGGCCGCCTCCTTGGAGACGTACTTGCCCAGCTCGAGCCTGGCGATGACCCCGCGGTGCACCTCGTCGGGGCCGTCCGCCAGCCGAAGGGAACGTGCGCTGGTCCACGCCGCCGCGAGCGGGAAGTCGTCGGAGAGCCCGCCGCCGCCGTGGATCTGGATCGCCATGTCGATCACGCCCTGCGCCATGTTCGGGACCGCGACCTTGATCTGGCTGACCTCGGACAGCGACCCCTTGGGGCCGACGGTGTCGAGCTTCCACGCGGCATGGAGCACCAGGAGCCGGGCCTGGTCGATGGCCATCCGGGCGTCCGCGATCCGCTCCCGGTTGCCGCCGAGGTTCGCCAGCGGCTTGCCGAACGCGACCCGCTCGGTGGCGCGGCGGCAGGCACGCTCGAGGGCCATCTCGGCCAGGCCGATGAGCCGCATGCAGTGGTGGACCCGGCCGGGGCCGAGTCGGCCCTGGGCGATCTCGAAGGCCCTGCCCGGGCCGGCGATCACGTTGGACAGCGGCACGCGCACGTCGGTGAAGGAGACCTCGCCGTGACCGAACGGCTCGTCGTAGAGGCCCACCACGGGCAGCATCCGCTCGACCTTCACGCCGGGGGCGTCGCGGGGCACGAGCACCATCGAGTGCCGGGCGTACTTGTGCGCGTCCGGGTCGCTGAGCCCCATGAAGACGAAGATCTTGCAGTCGGGGTTGCCCACGCCGGTGGACCACCACTTGCGGCCGTTGACGACGACCTCGTCGCCCTCGACGACCGCGGTCGCCTCCATGTTCGTGGCGTCCGAGGAGGCGACCCCCGGCTCGGTCATGCAGAAGGCGCTGCGGATGCGGCCGTCGAGGAGCGGCTCGAGCCACTGCTCGCGCTGCGCGTCGTCGCCGTAGCGGAGCAGCACCTCCATGTTCCCGGTGTCGGGCGCGTTGCAGTTGAAGACGTAGGGCGCGATGAACGAGCGGCCGGTGAGCTCGGCGATCGGCGCGTAGTCGAGGTTGGTCAGTCCCTCACCACCGGCGACGCCGAACCGGGCGGCGTAGTCGCCGGCATGCTCCGCGGGCAGGAAGAGGTTCCACAGCCCCTGCTCGCGCGCCTTGGCCCGGAGCTCGTCGAGGATCGGCAGCGGGGTCCACGGGTCGCCACCGTTCTCGCGCAGCCCGGCGAGGTCCCGGTGGTAGGCCTCCTCGACAGGCTCGACCTCGGTGGCCATGAAGGCGCGGACCCGCTCGGTGAGCTCGGCCGCACGGGGGGACGGTGAGAAGTCCATGTCTTGACCATAGAACAGTTGTTGAGCAATGCTCAATAGGGTGAGCAGCACTTCGGGCACCCCGGTTCCGGCAGTACGCCGGTCCCGCCTGACCGCCGACGACCGGCGCCGTCAGCTGCTCGGCATCGGCCTGTCGAAGCTGGTGGTGAAGCCGATCTCGGACCTCTCCATCGACGAGGTCGCAGCCGAGGCAGGCATCTCCCGCGGGCTGCTGTTCCACTACTTCCCGACAAAGCGCGACTTCTACCTCGCCTGTGTCGCGGCGGCCGGCCGCCGGATCCTGCGCAGGACCGCACCGGACCCGGACGCGGCCCCGGACGAGCAGGTGCGGGACATGGTGCGGCTGTTCACCCAGCAGATCGAACGTCGCCGCGAGTTCTACCTCTCCCTGGTGCGCGGCACCGGGGGCGGCGACGTCGGCGTGGCCGAGGTGGTGGACACGATCCGCGAAGGGCTCACCGGGCGGGTGCTCTCGTCCCTGTCGTTGGACGACCCGCCGCTCGACGGCCGTCGGGCCGTCGGCGGGCGCGTGGGCCCGGCCGGTGGTGCACGCCTGGTGGGCGTACGTCGAGGACCGCGCCATCGCCTGGTCGGCAGAGCCCGCCGACCGTCGTACCGAGTCCCTCGACGAGCTGGTGGACCACGACGTGGCCGCACTCAAGGCCCTGTTGGACCTCTCCGGCTGAGGCCCGCCGGGCCCGGCTGACGGCTCGAGCCGCCCCGCAGGCACTTCGGCCCACCCGGCCGGGTCTTGCGTACCGGCGCGTCGATCGGGTACGTCGGACACATGAGCATCGCCGACGCAGTCGTCATCGGGAGCGGCCCCAACGGGCTCGTCGCCGCGAACCTCCTGGCCGACGCCGGCTGGGACGTCGTGGTCGTCGAGGCACAGGCCGAGGTCGGCGGTGCCGTCCGGAGCGACTCGTCGGTCCACCCCGGCTACGTCCACGACACGTTCAGCTCGTTCTACCCACTGGCCGCGGCCTCACCGACCATCCGCCGCCTCGGCCTCGAGCGCCACGGGCTGGAGTGGGCGCACGGGCCGGCGGTCGCGGGGACGCCGTTCACCAACGGCGACTGGGCACTGCTGCACCGCGACGCCGAGGAGACCGCCGCCGGCCTGGACGCGCTGACGCCCGGCGACGGCGACGCCTGGCTCTCGATGTGCCGCGCGTGGGAGAAGATCGGCGACCAGGTCCTCGGGGCGCTGCTCTCGCCGTTCCCACCGGTCCGGAACGGGCTCGGCGCACTGGCCCGGCTCCCCGGGGCCGGTGGCCTGTCGTTCGTGAAGATGATGCTCACCCCGGCGCGCAGCCTCGCCGAGCAGTACTTCCGCGGTCCGGCGGCCAGGATGCTGCTCGCGGGCAATGCCGCCCACGCCGACATCTCCATGGACGCGCCCGGCTCGGGAGCCATGGCGATCCTGCTGACGATGATGGGCCAGCAGCTGGGCTTCCCGGTTCCCCGCGGGGGCGCCGGGATGCTGTCGAAGGCGATGGCCCGCCGGTTCGAGGACGCCGGCGGCTCGGTGGTGCTCGGCGCCCGGGTCACCCGGGTCATCGTCAGGGACGGCCGCGCCGTCGGCGTGCGCACCGAGCACGGCGACGTGGTCGAGGCGCGGCACGCGGTCGTCGCGGACGTGTCGGCCCCCAGCCTCTACGGCGAGCTGGTGGCGTGGGACGAGCTTCCTTCCTCGATGCGGCGCAGGATGGGGCGCTTCGAGTGGGACCCCGGCACCATCAAGGTCGACTGGGCCCTCGACTCCCCCGTCCCGTGGGCCAAGACCCCCTCCAAGCAGCCCGGGACGGTGCACATCTCCGAGTCCGTGGACGAGGTCGCCGACATGGGCGGCCAGATCGCCGCGGGCGCCGTACCCGACCGGCCGTTCCTGCTGGTGGGTCAGATGGCCGCGGTCGACCCGACGCGGGCACCGGAGGGCGCCGAGTCGGCGTGGGCCTACACCCACGTGCCCCAGAGGGTGCGGTCCGACGCCGGCGGTGAAGGCATCCGCGGGGTCTGGGACCGTGACGACACGGAGCGGCTGGCGGACCGGATGCAGCGCCGGATGGAGGAGTACGCGCCGGGCTTCGGTGACCGGGTCGTGGCCCGCAGGGTCCTCGGGCCGAGGGAGATGCAGGAGCGCAACGAGAACCTGGTCAACGGCGCACTCAACGGCGGTACGTCCTCCCTCCACCAGCAGCTGGTCTTCCGCCCGGTGCCAGGGCTCGGCCGGGCCGAGACCCCGGTGAAGGGCCTCTACCTCGGTTCCGCTTCCGCCCACCCGGGCGGTGGTGTGCACGGCGCCTGCGGCTCGAACGCGGCACGAGCCGCCCTGGCCCATGCGCGGATCCGGAGGCTGGTGCAAAGCGCCACCCCGTCAAGGAAGGAGCGACCTGGGACATGAGCCGGAACACGACCTTCATGGACTGCAGCCCCGAGGACGTCTTCGACATCCTCACCGACGGGTGGAGCTACGCCACGTGGGTGGTCGGAGCCGCCCGGATCCGCAGCGTCGACCGCGACTGGCCCGCACCAGGCTCCCGGATCCATCACTCGGTCGGCGCCTGGCCGCTGCTGATCAGCGACTACACCGAGGTCGAGGACCTCGACGAGCACCGCGAGATCAGGCTGCGAGTCCGGGTGTGGCCGACCGGCGAGGGCATCGTGGTCATCCACTGCGAGGCCGACGGCGACCGGACGAGAGTCGTCATGGAGGAGCGCGCGGTGTCCGGGCCGGCCAGCCTCATGCCGAAGCCGCTCCAGGACCTGCTGCTTCGCCCCCGCAACGTCGAGGCGCTGAGGCGGCTCGGCTACCTGGCCGAGAGCCGGGCCCGACGGCACGCGGACAACGACGACGACGGGTCGGTCGCGAGGACGCGCAAGCAAGGCCAGTGAGGCACGACTGCTACCCGGCGATCTGACCGCGGGGCCCTCCGACCCGGGCACCGCCGAGGTCCGCGCGCTGGCCGGCCGCCCACCCGGCCCGTCCGCCGCTCCCGGACAGCGTTCGCCGGGACGCTTTGCGGAGGTATGGGTACTCCGTCTCCATCGCCTCCGTCACCGCGGCGGACCGGTCGGCGAGGACGACCGAGAACGGCTTCTGGGGTGAGGTGTAGACCTCGCTCGCGGTCGGCTCCATGCGGCGGGCCGCCCGCTCCTCGATCTCGATCAGCCGCCGGGTGATCGCCGAGGTGAACCCCGCCAGCCACGACCGGCGGAAGGCCGCCGGGTGCTCCCCGACGGGGACCGGGGTGCGCGCCAGCGTCGACGTCGCCTGCAGCAGGAGGCTGGTGTAGAGCAGCTCGGCCCGGGTGAGGTCGGAGTCGTAGCCGAACAGGTGCAACGAGATCTGCTTGTCCCCGTCGACGTACCGTGTCCGCTGCACCGACCTGCACCGCAGCCGGCAGGCGACGCCGCTGAGGAGGTCGGCCTTGTCGAGCGCGTACGGCGGGTCGAGGACCACGACCCGGTCGCCGACCACGTCCGACGACGGGTCCGCCTGGGCGAGGAGCGCCCGGTCGATGCCGTACGCCGCGATCAGCTCGGCTGCCTTGGCGGTGTACGTCTCCGCCTCTTCGGGGGTGGCCGCCGGGTCCTCCGCCTTGGCGAGGATCTTGCGCACCTTGGCCAGGATCTCGTGGGTCACGTCCTGCATGTCCGGTCTCCGTCCGTCGGGTCGTTGGGGGTGCTGCAGACCCTGACAGCGGCCACGGACAAACGGAAACGCTTGTCCACAGGGGTGCGCACGAGCGCCGCCTCAACACCCCACGAGCGCCGCCTCAACACCCCACGAGCGCCGACTGAACACACCGGCAGGGCCGCCTCAACGCGGTCAGCTGGCGGCGGTGACGATCACGCGGGAGCGGGTCTCGGGGTCCGCCCACTCGTGGGAGGTGCCGACCAGCTTGTACGCCGAGAACAGCAGGAACGGCAGGGCGACCAGCACCGACCAGCGCCAGTCAGGAGCCCGCGCGGTCAGCGTGAACACCATGCCGGTCATGGTCGTGGACAGTGCCAGCCGGGCGGAGTAGCCCACCATCACCAGCGGTGGCGCCGGTGTGGCGCGGGCACTCCTCATGTCGACGGAGTACGGCCGGCGCACCGACCATCGCAGCGACGACGCGACCACCTGGAAGCTGACCACCGCGGCCGCGCAGAGGACGGACGTGAGCTGTGCGGCCGTCGGCACGCCGGCGCGCAGGGAGGACAGGAGGATCGTCAGCACCGTGGCGAGGAGCAGCACCTCGGCGAGCACGAACACGCGGGACGTGAAGGCCGCCTGGGGTGAGACGGGGAGGCTGTCGCGCCACAGGGCGCCGCGCCCGTCCAGGCACCACGAGTTCACGCCGAACAGCAGCGCGCCACCCGACGCGACCAGCCCGGGGAGGATCGGCAGCATCTCCCACTCGAGCGCGCCCGCGAGCGCGACGAGCCCCGGCAGGACCGCGAGGACCGCCATGCCGCGCCGCAGCGGTACCGAGCGCCAGATGCCGACCCTGTCGGTTCGCACGAGGGCCACGAAGTCCGAGGCCGGGTTGGGCCGCGGCGGACGCGCCGAGCTCTCGACCCGCAGCTCGTCGCGGGCCGGGCGGCGGGCGACGGCCTGCGCCACCCATGCACCGACGACCACGGCCACGACGAGGAGTACGACGAGCACGCCGACCACCTCGAGCCAGGGGACCCAGTCACCGTCGGCACCCCACAGGGCGGCCAGCGCGATCCGCAGGGTCGGCGTCTCGTCGAGCAGGTCGACCAGCCGGTCCGTCGCGATGAGACCGGCCATCGTGCCGGCCGCCGCGACGACGAGCCCTCGCACCACCCACGCGCCTTGCGGGCCACGCCGTACCCACTCCGCGCCCCACGCCACCACCTGCGCGAGCGCGGTCGCGGTGGCCAGCCAGATGAGGACCGGGAGCTGCGCCGCCGGCAGGCCCTTCGTCCCGACGGCGAAGGCGGTCGCGCCGAGGACCGCCCAGCTCTGCATCAGCCAGGCGATGTTGAGGGGCGCCATCAGCAGCGCGCCGAGGTGGTCGGTGGCCGGGCTGACCGGGAACGCGACAGCCTGCTCACGCGGCAGCAGCTCCCGTCCTCCACCCGACGCGGCGGCCGAGACGATGGCGATACCGAGCACGCCGAGGTAGGCGCTCGGCAGCAGCAGGAGGATGTCGGTCGAGCTGACCGCGGCCTCGCCTTCGGAGCCGGCGGCGCCCGGGAGGTACGCCGGCAGCCACGCCGCGAGGACGGTGAGCACGCCTATCAGGCCCAGGGCCGCGACCGCCGTACGCCTGCTCCGGCCTCGGAGACCGGACGCCCGGAACCGCAGGAGGGGCACGACGTCCCGGACCGCCCGCCTGCCGCCGGCCCAGGCCGATTTGATCCTGACTCGCGGCCCGAAGCGGGCACGTTCAGTCGAGGAGAGCGCGGTAGGCACCTGCACCCTCCTCGCCCCTCATCTCGTGCGCGGGGACTGCCGCGACGGCCGAGCCGCCGCGCAGGACGATCGCGTCCTGGCAGGCCTCGACGGCGAGCTCGCGCAGGTGGGTGGAGACGAGCACCGCTGCCCCACGAGCCCGGGCGTCGCCGATGACGTCCATGGTCGCCTCGACGCCGAGCGGGTCCACGCCGTCGAACGGCTCGTCGAGGAGGAGTACGGCGGGGTCGTGGAACGCGGCGAGGACCACCGACATGCGGCGGCCCATGCCGTGGCTGAACCCTGCGGTGACCCGGTGCGCCTCGCCGCCGAGGTCGAACCGTTCGAGCAGGTCACGAGCGCGTTGCTCCCAGCCGGCCGGCAGCTGCCGGAGCCGGGCCGCGAGCTGAAGGTGCTCCCACGGCGTGGCTCGCGGGACCAGACCGCCCACGTCGGGGCAGTAGCCGGTGACGCGCTTCACCGCGAGGGCCTCCTGGCGCAGGTCGTGTCCCAGGACGCGGACCATGCCACCGGTCGGCGGGATGACGCCGGCCAGCACGCGCATGGTCGTCGACTTGCCGGCGCCGTTGCGGCCGAGCAGGGCGGTCGCGCTCCCGGCGTACACACGGAGGTCGATGCCGCGCACGGCGTCGACCGGCCCGAAGCGCACCCAGAGGGCGGTGACGTCGACGAGGGGATCCTGCTCGGTGCGGTTGAACACGGGGTCGATTCTCGCAACTTCTCACGCGACTCACCGCAGATCGTGCGAAATCCCCCATGTGGCCGATGGTGAGTGAGAGGCTGGAGTTTCCCCAAGGTATGCACCTGAACCTGCACTTCCCACGGCGAGCACGTCATGGGAAGTGCAGGTTCGTCGGCATACCTTGATGAAGCCGCGACGCCCTAGCGGGCTAGAGGGCTAGAACTTCTCGCCCTTCTCGGCCTTCTCGACGAGGATCGCCGGCGGCTCGAAGCGCTCGCCGAACTTCGCGGCGAGCTCACGCGCCCTCGCCACGAAGCCGGACAGTCCGCCCTCGTAGCCCTGCATGAACTGCACGGCGCCCCCCGTGTTCGGCGGGTAGCCGATGCCCATGATGGAGCCGATGTTCGCCGCCGCGGCGGACTCGATCACGCCCTCCTCGAAGCACTTCGCGGTCTCGAGCGCCTCGATGAAGAGGAACCGGTCCTCGAGCTCGGCGAGATCGGCCTGCTCGTCGGCGACCGGGAAGGTGTCGGCCAAGCCCTTCCACAGGCCGAGCCGCTTGCCCGACTCGTCGTACTCGTAGAAGCCGGCGCCCTTGAGCTTGCTGGGTCGACCGACCTCGATCATCGTCTCGATGACCTTCTCCGCGGGGTGAGGGGCGTACGAGCCACCGCCGCGCTCCACGGCTGCCTTGGTCGCGTTGCGGATCTTGACCATCAGCTCCATGTTGAGCTCGTCGCTGATCTGGAGCGGACCGACGGGGTAGCCGGCCTGCAGCGCCGCCCGTTCGATGCTCATCGGCCGCACACCCTCACCGAGCATCGCGAGGCCCTCGTTGATCTGGGTGCCGATCACGCGGGAGGTGTAGAAGCCGCGGCTGTCGTTGACCACGATCGGCGTCTTCTTGATCTGCTGCACCACGTCGACGGCACGGGCCACCGTCGCGTCGGACGTCTTGGCGCCCTTGATGATCTCGACCAGCGGCATCTTGTCGACCGGCGAGAAGAAGTGCAGCCCGATGAACGACTCCGCCCGAGGGCCGACCGCCTCGGCGAGCTCGGTGATCGGCAGCGTCGAGGTGTTCGAGCACAGGAGCGCGTCGGAGTCGACCACGTCGAGGATCTCGCCGAAGACCTTGTTCTTCAGCGACGGGTCCTCGAAGACCGCCTCGATCACCAGGTCGCAGCCGGCGAGGTCGGCGGGGTCGCCGGTCGGCGTGATCCGGGCGAGGACCTCGTCGGCCTTCTCCCGGGTCATCTTGCCGCGATCGACGGCCTTGTCGAGGAGCTTGACCGAGTAGCCCTTGCCCTTCTCGGCGCTCTCGGCGCTGACGTCCTTGAGGACCACCTCGATGCCCGACCGGGCGGCGGAGTAGGCGATGCCGGCGCCCATCATGCCGGCGCCCAGCACCCCGAGCTTGGTGGCCTGGAACTTCGGCACGCCCTCGGGTCGCAGCGCTCCGGAGTTGATCGCCTGCAGGTCGAAGAAGAACGCCTGGATCATGTTCTTCGAGTTCTGCCCGACGATCAGGTTCGTGAGGTAGCGCGACTCGATCCGCGACGCCGTGTCGAAGTCGACCTGCGCGCCCTCGACGGCAGCCGACAAGATCGCCTTCGGCGCCGGGTAGTCGGCTCCCTTGACCTGCTTGCGGAGGTTGGCCGGGAACGCCGGCAGGAACGCCGCCAGCTTCGGGCTCGACGGGGTGCCGCCGGGCATCCTGTAGCCGGGACGGTCCCACGGCTGGGTTGCAGCCTCCGCGTCGTCCTGGTGCGCGAGGATCCACGCCTTCGCGGCGGGCACGAGCTCGTCGCGCGAGGAGACCAGCTCGTCGACGAGCCCCTTCTCCTTGGCCTGTGCGGGCTTCAGCTTCGTGCCGGTCAGCAGGAGCCCCATGAGCGCGTCGGACAGCCCGAGCATCCGGACGGTGCGCGTGACGCCGCCGCCACCCGGAAGGAGCCCCAGCGACACCTCGGGCAGGCCGAGGTCGTACCTGTCGTCCACGGCGATCCGGTGGTGGCAGGCGAGCGTGATCTCGAGGCCGCCACCGAGCGCGGCGCCGTTGATCGCGGCCACGACCGGCTTGCCGATCGTCTCGAGCCGGCGCAGCTGCGCCTTGATCTCCTCGGCCGTCGCGAAGATCTCCGCCGCGTCGTCGGGCCCGGCCTCGACCATCTTGTTGAGGTTGCCGCCGGCGAAGAACGTCTTCTTCGCGCTGGCGACGACGACGCCCGTCACGTCGTCGATCTCGCTCGCGAGCCGGTCGACGGCCGCCGCCATGCTCTCCTTGTAGAGCTCGTTCATCGTGTTGGCGCTCGACGTCGGGTCGTCCAGCGTGAGTACGACGATCCCGTCGCTGTCCTTGTCGTACCGGACGGCGGTCTGCTGTGCAGTGTCAGTCATTGTCAGATGTCCCTTTGAGGTGTCCGGTGCTCAGATGCGCTCGACGATGGTGGCGATGCCCATGCCGCCGCCCACGCAGAGGGTGGCCAGGCCGTAGCGCTGCTCACGGCGCTCGAGCTCGTCGACGAGAGTGCCGAGGATCATCGCGCCGGTCGCGCCGAGCGGGTGGCCCATGGCGATCGCGCCGCCGTTGACGTTGACCTTCTCGGCGGGCAGGTCGAGGTCGCGCATGAAACGCATCGCGACGGCCGCGAACGCCTCGTTGATCTCGTAGAGGTCGATGTCCTCGGGTGAGAGGCCCGCCTTCGCGAGCGCCTTGCGGGACGCGGGCGCGGGGCCGGTCAGCATGATCGTGGGGTCGGCGCCGGACACCGCGGTGGCGACGATCCGGGCCCGCGGGGTGAGGCCGAGGTCGTTGCCGGCGGCCTCGGAGCCGATCGCGACCAGGGAGGCGCCGTCGACGATGCCGGAGGAGTTGCCGGCGTGGTGGACGTGGTCGATCCTCTCCACCCAGTGGTACTTCTCGAGCGCCACCGAGTCGAAGCCGCCCTGCTCGCCGATGTCGGCGAACGACGGCTTGAGGCCGCTGAGCGACTCCACGGTCGTGCCGGGCCGGATGAACTCGTCGTGGTCGAGGACGGTCAGGCCGTTGATGTCCTTGACCGGGACGACCGACTTGGCGAAGTAGCCGTTCGCCCAGGCCTTGGCCGCGCGGGACTGCGACTCGACCGCGAAGGCGTCGACGTCCTCCCGGGTGAAGCCCTCGAGCGTGGCGATCAGGTCCGCCCCGATCCCCTGCGGCACGAAGGACGTGGTGAACGCGGTCCTCGGGTCCATCGCCCAGGCGCCGCCGTCCGAGCCCATCGGCACGCGGGACATGGACTCCACACCGCCGGCGAAGACGAGGTCCTCGAAGCCGGAGCGGACCCGGGCCGCGGCCTGGTTGACGGCCTCGAGGCCGGAGGCGCAGAAGCGGTTGAGCTGCACACCGGCGACGGTCTCGGGGTATCCCGCGGCGAGCACCGCGGTCTTGGCGATGTCGCCGCCCTGGTCGCCGATCGGGGTGACCACGCCGAGGACGACGTCGTCGACGTACGCCGGGTCGAGGCTCGGGTTGCGCGTCTTGATCTCGTCGAGGAGGCCGACCACCAGGTCGACGGGCTTCACCTCGTGGAGCGAGCCGGCCTTCTTGCCCTTCCCGCGAGGCGTGCGGATTGCGTCGTACACGAATGCTTGTGGCACATCGGCCATTGCGGCGTCCCAACTTCTCGGCGACATGAGGGGCGCGACCCGCGAACCACGGGGTCGGCTGGAGATAACCCGATTCTGACACTCATACTGTTAGCGTCGTCAACCGACTCCAGCATGTGATCTCCGTCGCTCCAGACCACGAGGACCAACTGCACGATGCATGAGAACGCCGAGGTAGTGCCCGAGCTGATGACGCTCGAGGAGCTCACCAAACGGGTGGGTATGAGCGTCCGGAACGTCCGGTTCTACACCACCAAGGGCCTGGTCCCGCCGCCGGTCCGCAGGGGCAGGTCGGGCTACTACTCGGCCGAGCACCTCGTGCGGCTCGAGCTGCTGCGCGAGCTTCAGGCGCACGGCTTCACGCTCTCCGCGATCGAGCGCTACATGACCCGCATCCCGGCCGGCGCCTCGCCGGAGACGATCGCGCTGCACCGGACCCTGCTCGCGCCGTGGATGGCCGAGCTGCCGGAGACGCTCTCGGCTCGCGAGCTGACCCGGCGAGCCGGGCGTCCGCTGTCGGAGGACGAGCTGGACACCCTGAACGCCCTGGGCATCGTCTACCCCACCAAGCGCGGGCAGTACCAGGTCGCGTTGGCGCATCTTTCCGTCGGCGTTGCCCTGCTCGACCTGGGGCTGCCGTCCGAGGCGGCGCTCGCGGCGCAGGACATCTTCACCGCGCACGGCCGGGCCATGGTCGAGGAGCTCGCCGAGCTGTTCCGGACGAAGGTGTGGCCGGCGTACATGGAGGCCGACGCCTCGCCGGACCAGCTGCGGCAGCTCATCGAGAAGTTCAAGCCGGTCACGGTGGCCGCGCTGGTGACCGCCTACGAGAGCGCCGTCAACGAGTCCCAGCGCGAGACCGTCGCCCGCCGCTCCCGCTGAGGCGTCAGACCCGCGGCGGGGCGGTGCTCTGCCGCACCACCAGCTCGGTGGGCAGCATCTGGTGGACCGCCGCGGCCTCGCCGCGCTGCGCCATCGCCTGGGTGAGGGCCGCTGCCGCCATCCGGCCCTTGGCCGCCACGTCCTGACGGACCGTCGTGAGTGCCGGGCGCATCCGCCGGGCGAGGGGGCTGTCGTCGAAGCCGACGACGGAGAGGTCGCGCGGCACCTCCAGGCCGAGCTCCTCGGCCGCCCGCACCACCCCCAACGCGACGACGTCGGAGAAGCAGAGGACGGCGGTCGGACGGTCCGTCTGGTCGAGCAGTCGCAACGCCGCGTCATACGCGTCGTCCTCGTCGCTGAGGCGCTGCTTGTGCACGAGCGGCTCGATGCCGTGCTCGTGCAGGACCTCGAGGTAGCCGAGCAGCCGCTCCCGGGAGACGTACTTGGACCGTGCGGCGTCGGCAACGGGGTCGGCCACGATGCCATAGCCGCCACCCAGCGCGGCGGTCATGACCGCCACCTTCCGGTGGCCGAGGTCCACGAGGTGCTGAGCCGCCGACCCGGGCGCCGCCGCGGTCGTCGACGTTCACGCTGGGTACGCCGTCCCTCGGCTTCTGGTCGACGAAGACGAGGGGCAGCTTGCGGGCCAGGAGCAGGTCGATGGCGTTGGTGTCCGGGTCGCAGGAGTAGACGATGGCTCCGTCCATGGCCGCGTCGCGCGCAGGGACGACGTCCTGCCTGCTCTCCGAGGACAGCAGGGTGATCGCGAGCCCGGTGGGGGCGAGCTCGTCGGCCACCGCCCCCATGAACCCGATCGCCACCTCGTCGGTGAAGGCGTAGCGCAGCGACGAGGTGAGGAGAACACCTACGGCGCCGGTGGTGCCGCGGGCAAGGGCCCGGGCAGCCGGGTCGGGGCCGGCGTACCCGAGCTCCTTGGCGGCCTCGAGGATCCGCAGCCGCAGGGTGTCGGACAGCTGGTCGGGCCGCGAGAACGCGTTGGAGACCGTCATCCGGCTGACCCCGACCCGGTCGGCGATGGTCTGCAACGTCACCCGCCCCACGGCGGCACCCCTCTCGTCTGCACTCACCAGAGGGTAGTGCGGACTCAGCGGGCGGGACTGCACTCGGGCGGGGCCACGCTGTCGGCCGCCCGATGGAGGACACGGGACAGCCGCAGGCGGGCACGACGGGTGCGCGGGACACGCGGGGTCGGCGCCGCGTCCGGGAGGACCGGCGCGTCGGGCAGGGCACTCAACGCCTCACGGGCCATGGCGTCGCGTACCAGGTCGGCTGCAATGGGGAGAGCGAACATGGGAACCTCCGGGCTACGTGTTCTGTACCGATACAGTAACTTCGGCCGTCTGTACCGGTCAAGTGACCGGTACAGAATCGGCGTGGAGATCCCACCGCGTCCTCGCGACCGCCGCTCCCGCTGAGGCGGTCAGAGGCCGACGACTGCCTTGCGGACCGCCTCGAGGCTGCGCTCGACGTCACTCTCGGTGGTCGACCAGTTGCTCACAGAGATCCGGAGGATGCTCCGGTCGTGCCACGTCGAGCCGCTCATCCAGGCCGTGCCGTCCGCGAGCATGCGGCGTACTACCTCCTCGGTGCGCGCGTCATCGCCGAACGTCGCGCAGACCTGCGTGAAGTCGACGTCGTTGACCACGGCCGCGCCCGGGATGTCCTCGAGACCGACCGCGAAGGCCGAGGCGTGCCTGCAGAGGCGGTCCACGAGCTCGGCCACGCCGGACCGGCCGAGCGACCGCAGCACCGCCCAGACCGGGAACGCGCGTCCGCGTCGGGAGATCTCGGGCACCTTGTCGAACGGCTCGCCACGCTCGTCGAGGATCAGGTACGCGCCGTGCATGCCCATCGAGGCCCGCAGCGCCGCGGCGTCGCGCACGATCGCGAGGCCCGTGTCGTAGGGGACGTTCAGCGTCTTGTGCGCATCGGTGGTCCAGGAGTCGGCGTCCTCGTAGCCCGCGACCAGGTGCCGGTACGACGGTGAGGCCGCCGCCCACAGGCCGAAGGCGCCGTCGACGTGCACCCAGGCGCCGTGGTCGTGCGCTGCGGCGATCGCCTCGGTGAACGGGTCGAACGCGCCGGAGTGGACGTTGCCGGCCTGGAGTACGACGATCGTCGGCCCGTCGCCGCCGTCCGCGAGCGCCGACCGCAGCGCGTCCGCACGCAGCCGTCCCTGCTCATCGACCGCGACCGGCTCGGGCGCGCCCAGGCCCAGGTAGCGAAGGGCGAGGTCGACGGTCTCGTGCCGCTCGGCGCCCACGAGCACCCTGACCCGCGGCCCGCCGGCGAGACCGCGCTCGGCCACGTCCCAGCCGGCCCGACGGAGGACGGCGTCACGGCCTGCCGCGAGCCCGGTGAAGTTGGCCATGGTGGCACCCGTCACGAAGCCGACGGCGCTCTCGCCGGGCAGCCCGAGGAGGTCCAGCAGCCAGGCGCTGGTGACGTCCTCGACCGCACTGTGCGCAGGAGTGAGGCGACGCAGGCCGGAGTTCTGGTCCCAAGCGCTGACCAGCCAGTCGGCGGCGAGGGCAGCGGGATGGGTCCCTCCGATGACGAAGCCGAAGAACCGCCCCGACGGCATGGCGGTGAGGCCGGGGTCGCACGCCTGCGCGAGCAGGTCGACGACCTCCGCCGGCTCGGTCGGGCCCTCGGGAAGCGCGGTGCCGAGCGCCTCCGTCACCTGCTCGATCGAGGCCTGCGGGGGAACTGGTCGGTCCGCCAGGGACGACAACCAGTCCAGTGCATGCTGATGCGCCCGGTCGAGCGCGGCTGAGCGCTGGTCCATGGGTCGAGTCTCCACCGCCCCGCCCATGCCCGCCAGACACGTCCGGGGCATCCGCCTTGTCGCCTCGGTCGCGAACCGTCAGGAGAGCACAGGCGCGGCCACTCTCGCTGCACACGCGGTACACCCCAGCCTCCATCCCGCCCTCCTAGGTATCCCGGCCGGCGGGGAAACGGGCCTGGACCACCGCACCCGACTCGAGCAGGTCGTCGACGTCGGCGATCCCCCATGCCTCCAGCGCCTCCCGGGTCTGACCACCCGGGACGGTCGGCCCGGTGGTGAGGGTTGCCCGCGTCCTGGAGAAGCGTGGCGCAGGGGCGGGCTGGAGGATCCCTTCCCGCTCGACGTACGTCTCCCGCGCCTTGAGGTGCGGGTGCTCGGCGGCCTCGGTCAGCGGCAGGATCGGCGTACAGCACGCGTCGGTCCCCTCGAAGACCGCCGCCCACTCGGCCTGCGTCCTCTCCTTGAACCGGGCGGCGAGCACGTCGCGCAGCGCTTCGTGCTGGGTCAGGTCGTAGCGGTCCGGGGCCGTCTCGGTCAGGCCCAGCCCCTCGAGCAGCGCCGCGTAGAACTGCGGCTCGAGCGAGCCGACCGCCATGTGCCGGCCGTCGGCGGTCTCGTAGATGTCGTAGAACGGCATGCCGCCGTCGAGCAGGTTCGCCGCCCGCTCCTCACGCCACGCGCCGCCGGCCACCATGCTCGCCAGCATCGAGGCGAGGTGCGCGGACCCGTCCACGATCGCGGCGTCGACGACCTGCCCCTGTCCGCTGGCCCGCGCCTCGAGCAGGGCGGCCAGGATGCCGATCACGAGGTACGTCGACCCGCCGCCGAAGTCTCCGAGCAGGTTGGAGGGGAACTGTGGCTTGTCGGCGGTCTGGCCGAGGCCGTGCAGGGCGCCCGAGATCCCGATGTAGTTCATGTCGTGGCCGGCGGTGTACGCGAGCGGACCGTCCTGTCCCCACCCGGTCATCCGGCCGTACACCAGACGCGGGTTGCGGGTGTGGCACTCCTCGGGGCCGAGGCCGAGGCGCTCCGCAGCGCCGGGGCGCATGCCCTCGAGGAAGACGTCCGCGTCCGCGACGAGGTCGAGCACGGTCTGGACGGCGCGCGGGTCCTTGAGGTTCATCGCAACGCTGGGCCGACCCCGGGTGAGCAGGTCGGTCCGGCGGGCACCCGCACTCGGGGCCCCTCCCGGCTTCTCGATGCGCACCACGTCGGCGCCGAGGTCGGCGAGGAGCATCGCGGCATGCGGGCCGGGACCGATGCCCGCAAGCTCGACCACCCGCACCCCGCGCAGCGGCCCGGTCCCCTGACCGAGCCCATACCCTTCGGACCCGGTCCCGTTCGGCCCAGCCCCGTTCGCTTCAGTCGATGTCATGCGGCCGATTCTCACAGCATGACTGTCACGGTCGGCAGGGGGTGTCCAACACGTGGGTGCGACCGGAGGGTCAGTCCGCCGCGATGTCCTCGAGCTTCTTGATCTCCTCGGTCTGCGCGTCGATGATGTCCTGCGCGAGCTTCACGGCCTCGGGGTTGGCACCCTTCTGGACCTCGGTCTCGGACATCTCGATCGCGCCCTCGTGGTGCTCGATCATCATGGTCGCCCACATCGACTCGAAGTCGTGGGGCCGCGCGGAGTCGAGGCGGTCGAAGTCCTCGTCGGACATCATCCCCGTCATGCCGTGCGCCATATGCACGCCGTCGGGCTGCTCCGCACCCCAGACGTCGAGCATCTGCTGCATGTAGCCGATCTCCGACGACTGGGTCATGGCCATCGTCGTCACCATGCTCTCCAGCTCCGCGGATGCGCCGTGCCGCTCGACCATCTTGATCATCAGCAGGGCCTGCTCGTGGTGCGGGATCATGTCCTGCGCGAACTCGACGTCAGCGTCGTTGTGCCGCTCGCTGACCGTCCCCTCGGAACCTGTCCCGTCCCGTGCGCCCTCAGCCGACGAGCCGTGCATCGGCCCCATGCCGTGGCCGCTTCCGGGCTCGTCGTCACCGCCACAACCGGCAACGAGGCCGAGCGTGAGGATGCTCGCGCCGACCGCCGCCGCGATCCTGGACTGCCTGCTTGGTCTCACTGAAGGTCCCATCACTCGGATGCGTGTCCACGACCCAGTCTGACCGCCGGACCCAAGGCCGGCACGGGCCGTTGGGCACCGACAGCCGGGACCTTGGGGCCGCAACTGGGGCGGGGCGCCCGGAATCCGGGGCCGGGTGGGCCACTCAGTGGTGGTACTCGTGTACGACGGCGTGCCCCTTGCCACGGCCGATCATCCAGCGGTTGACCGGCACGGTCAGGACGAACGCCACGACGAGCGAGAAGGCGAGCGACGCCCAGAAGATCCAGTTGGCCAGCCCCGCGTCCAACGCCCCGGGAACCGTCACCATGACCGCGTTGTCCACGATCTCCATGACCAGGATCGACACCGTGTCCGCGGCCAGTGCCACCTTGACCGCGGCGGGCCAGTCCAGCCCCGCCCGTCGTACGGACATGACCGTCAGCAGGTAGCCGAAGAAGAACGCCAGGACGACCGCGAGGGCCACGCTCGGCAACGCCGACCAGCCCCACCAGGTGGCCAGGACCATGCCCAGCACCTCGCCGATCGCACACCCGGTGAGGCAGTGCAGGGTGGCCGAGACTGCCTGACGCCACAGTGTTGCCGCAGCCGCAGCCGCGGTCTCGTGCACGTGCGCGCTCTCGCTGTGATCCATGACTGCCTGTATACCCCCTATGGGTATGTGAGTCAACCGCGTCAGCGCCGTGGCTCAGGAGGGCAGCACCCGTCGAAGGAACTGGCGGGTCCGGTCGTACGTCGGCGCGGTGAAGATCTGCTCGGGCGGCCCCTGCTCCAGGACAGAGCCGCCGTCGAGGAAGCAGACCTTCGTCGCGACGTCGCGCGCGAACCCCATCTCGTGGGTGGCCAGGACGAGCGTCGTGCCGGCCGCCGCCATGTCGCGGATGATGTCGAGCACCTCACCCACCAGCTCCGGGTCGAGGGCCGAGGTCACCTCGTCGAGCAGCACCAGCGCCGGGTTCGTCGCGAGTGCCCGCACGATCGCCGCCCGCTGCGCCTGCCCGCCCGAGAGCTGGTCCGGGTGCGCCGACGCCTTTTCGGCGAGACCGAAGCGCTCGAGCAGCTCGCGAGCGCGCGCCTCCGCCTCACCGCGAGTCACTCCGTGCGCCCGCCGGGGTGCGAGCGTGATGTTGTCCAGCACGGTCATGTGCGGGAACAGGTTGTAGGCCTGGAACACCATGCCCATCCGCTTCCGCACGGCACGGGCGTTCACGCGCGGGTCGGTGACCTCCTCGCCCTCGAACCAGATGGTCCCGTCGTCGACCGGCTCGAGCAGGTTCAGCAGGCGCAGGAGGGTCGACTTCCCGCTGCCCGACGAGCCGATGAGGCAGACCACGTCGTGCGGCTCGACGGTGAGGTCGACGTCGCGCAGGACCACCTTCCCGCCGTACGACTTCCGCAGCCCCTCCACCTCCATCAGCGCGCTCACCGGACACCGGCCCTCTCCCGGCGGGCGTACCGGCGGCCGAGCCAGTCGGTGAACCTCGCCAACGGGATCGTCAGCGCGACGAAGAACGCGGCGGCCACGAGGTAGGGCGTGAAGTTGAAGTTGAAGCTCGAGTACACCTGCGCGGTGCGTAGCGCCTCGAGCAGCCCCACCGAGGCGATGAGCGCCGTGTCCTTCTGGAGCGAGACGAAGTCGTTGAGCAGCGGGGGCACGACGCGGCGCACCGCCTGCGGGAGTACGACGTACCGCAACGCCTGACCGTGCGACAGGCCGAGCGAGTCGGCGCTCGCGACCTGCGACGGGTGGATCGACTCGATGCCTGCCCGGAACACCTCGGCGACATACGCGCCGTAGGAAAGGACCAGGGCGGCGATCCCCAGCACGAACAGGCTGTTCGTCACCCCCTGGAGCTGCAGCGCGGGGATACCGAAGCAGACCAGGAACACCACCAGCAGCGTCGGCACCCCGCGGAACAGGTCGGTGTAGAGCACGGCGAAGGCGCGCACCGGGAACAGTGCCGCGGCCGTGGTCCCCCTGGACACGGCGACGAGGACGGCGAGGACCAGGATCAGCGGTTCGGCGATCAGGAATATCTGGACGTTGGTCCAGAACGCCCGCGCGATCTCCGGGAACGAAGCCTTCGCGTCGGGCCACGAGAAGAACGTCTCCTTCACCCGTGGCCAGCCCGGTGAGCTCAGCACCACGAGCAGGACCACGGCCAGCACGGCCACCGTCGCCGCGGTGGCGACCAGCCCGGACCGTAGGTTCAGCCGGCGTCGCACCGCCAGCCGCTCGAGCTGCCTCGGACTGGGGGTCCAGTCGTCCACAGCGCTACTTGAGGACCGGCACGTCGGCGACGTCGGAGATCCACTGCTTCTCCAGCTCCGCCAGGGTTCCGTTCTGCTTCAACGTCGCCAGCGCCTGGTTCACGCAGGGGACCAGCTCGCTGCCCTTCTCGAAGAGCATGCCGAACTCCTCGGGCTCCCCGGGCATCGGCTGGAGCTGTCCCACGATGGTCCCCTGCGGGATCTCCACCGCGGTGATGATGAAGGCGGTCGGCAGGTCGGCGAGGATCGCGTCGACCTGCTTGTTGAGCAGCGCCTGCTTGGCGGCGTTCGTGTCGTCGAAGACCAGGGGCTCCTGCGTGGGCTGGATGACGTCGTTGATGGCGGTCAGCGAGGTGGTGCCGGTCTGCGCGCCGAGCTTCAGATCCTTCAGGTCGGCCAGGCTGGTGGCCTTGGCCGCCTCGCTGCCCTTCAGGACGATCACGCCTTGGGCGGCCTGGTAGTAGCCGTCCGAGAAGTCCACGACCTTCGCCCTGGCCGGCGTGATCGAGATCTGGTTGACGTCGAAGTCGAAGTCCTTGGCGCCGGGCGCGTAGGAGTTGTTGAACGGCACGTCGACCCAGGTGACCTGGTCCTTGCTGAACCCGAGCTCCTCGGCCACCGCGTAGGCCACGGCCGACTCGTACCCCTTGCCGTTGCTCGGGTCGTTGTCGACGAACCACGGCTCGTACGCCGGCGAGGAGGTGGCGACCGTCAGCTGTCCCTCGGTCTTGAGCGGGAGGTTCTCGGGCTTGCACGCCGCCGCGCTGTCGGTCCCCGCCGGGCTCTCGCCGCCCTGGGTGTCGTTGTTGTCCTCGGGGGCACACGCGACAGCGGCGAGGAGGAGGGGTACGGCGAGCAGGGTCAGCCGTCGGTTACCGCGCATGTCGTCATGCTATTGCGCTGGACCGCCTCGCCGGATGGTTCTTCCGGGCCATGGCGAACCACCCTCGCAGCAGCCCGCCGCGCGTGGTCGAGGTCACGGGTGCAACTAGTTGCATAGGTACGTCGGACCGCGCCATCCTTGTCGCCATGGCCCTCGAGCACGCGATCCTCGTGTCGCTGAGCGAACGGCACGCCTCGGGTCTCGACCTCGCCCGGCGCTTCGACCGGTCGATCGGCTTCTTCTGGAGCGCGACGCACCAGCAGATCTACCGGGTCCTCGCGCGCATGGAGGGCGACGGCTGGGTCACCGCGTCGACCGTCGAGCAGGACGGCCGGCCCGACAAGAAGGTGTACTCCGTGACCGCCGCCGGCAGCGGTGAGCTCGCGTCGTGGCTGGCCGCGCCCTCACCGGTGGAGCAGTTCCGCAGCGAGATCGCGGTCCGGCTGCGCGGCGCGTCGTACGGCGACCGCGAGGCGGTGCTCGACACGGTGCGGCACAGACTCGCCGACCACCGGACCCGGCTCGCCCACTACGAGCACCTCGCCGCACGGGACTTCCCCACGCCCGACCGGCTCGAGGGCCGAGAGCTGGACATGTACCTCGTGCTCCGCGGCGGCATCCGCCTCGAGCAGTTCTGGGTGGACTGGCTCACCGAGTACCTCCACGCACACACGACCCCCACTGAGACAGCTCCCGAGAAACCCGCCGAGGCTTCGACCGAGACCTCCCCCGAACGAAGGGCCTGACGCCATGACAGACCGGACCGACCGGACCACGCCCGCGCCGTACCCCCACCTGCTCGAACCGCTCACGGTCGGCGGCACCACCCTGCGCAACCGGGTGGTGATGGGGTCGATGCACACCGGGCTCGAGGACCGCGCCAGGCATCTGCCCGAGCTCGCGGCGTACCTCGCCGAGCGGGCCCGCGGCGGGGTCGGCCTGATCGTCACCGGCGGGTTCGCCCCCAACGTCCGCGGGTGGCTGCTGCCCTTCGGCTCGATGATGACCCGGGGCCGCCAGGCCGACCGGCACCGCCAGGTCACCGACGCCGTGCACGAGGAGGGCGGCGCCATCGCGCTGCAGATCCTCCACGCGGGGCGGTACGGCTACACGCCGATCAGCGTCTCCGCCTCCGCCAAGAAGTCGCCGATCACCCCGTTCAAGCCGAGCGCCCTGTCCACGCGAGGCGTCGAGCGGACCGTCGACGACTTCGTGCGGGCGGCGAAGCTCGCACGGCGGGCCGGCTACGACGGCGTGGAGATCATGGGCTCGGAGGGCTACCTGATCAACCAGTTCCTGGCCGCGCGCACCAACCACCGGACCGACGCGTGGGGCGGCAGCGCCGAGAAGCGGATGCGCTTCCCGGTGGAGATCGTCCGGCGGACCCGTGAGGCGCTCGGCCCGGACTTCCTGCTGATGTACCGCCTGTCCCTGCTCGACCTCGTGCAGGACGGTCAGACGTGGGACGAGGTCGTCGCGTTGGCCAAGGCCCTCGAGGAGGCCGGGGCGTCGGTCATCAACACCGGCATCGGCTGGCACGAGGCGCGGGTGCCGACGATCCTCACGCAGGTGCCCCGCGGCGCCTGGACCTGGACAACGGCACGGCTCAAGCCGGAGGTCGCCATCCCGGTCTGCGCCTCGAACCGGATCAACACCCCCGAGCTCGCCGAGCAGCTGCTGGCGGACGGCACGGCCGACCTGGTCTCGATGGCCCGCCCGCTGCTGGCCGACCCCGACTTCGTGAACAAGGCCGCCGAGGACCGCGCGGACGAGATCAACACCTGCATCGCCTGCAACCAGGCCTGCCTCGACCACGTCTTCGAGAACAAGCCCGCCAGCTGCCTGGTGAACCCGCGTGCCGCGCGGGAGACGAAGCTGGTGCTGCTCCCGGTCCCGAAGCCGCGCACGAAGAAGGTCGCCGTGGTCGGTGCCGGCCCGGCCGGGCTCGCCACGGCGGTCGCCTCCGCCGAGCGCGGGCACACCGTGACCCTGTTCGAGGCCGGCACGGAGCTCGGCGGACAGTTCCGGCTCGCCATGCGGATCCCCGGCAAGGAGGAGTTCGCCGAGACGCTGCGCTACTACACCCGGCGCATGGACGTGCTCGGGGTCGACGTACGCCTCGGCCACCGCGCCTCGCTCGAGGACCTGGCCGGGTTCGACGAGGTCGTCGTGGCCACCGGGGTCGTGCCGCGGATCCCCACGCTGGAAGGGATGTCGCACCCGAAGGCGGTGTCGTACGCCGCCGTGCTCGACGGCTCGGTGACGGTCGGGCGCAAGGTCGCGGTCATGGGCGCGGGTGGCATCGGCGTCGACGTCAGCCACTTCCTGACCCACGACCTCGACGAGAGCCTGGACGAGTGGATGGCGCACTGGGGCGTCGGCGACCCGGCGCTGCACCCCGGCGGCCTGACCGAGAAGAAGCCGCGGACGCCTGCCCGCGAGGTATACCTCCTCCAGCGCAAGACCTCCACCGTCGGCAAGGGGCTCGGCAAGACCTCCGGCTGGGCGCACCGGACCGTGCTCAAGGACTCCGGGGTGCACATGGTCCCCGGGGTGACCTACGAGCGCATCGACGACGCCGGCCTGCACATCCGGGTCGGCGGTACGTCGGACGCGCCCGGTGAGGCTCGGGTCCTGGACGTGGACCACGTCGTGGTGTGCGCGGGCCAGGAGTCGTCGCGGGACCTGTACGACCAGCTCGTCGCGGCCGGCGTGAACGCGCATCTCGTGGGCGGCGCGGACGTCGCGGCGGAGCTCGACGCGAAGCGGGCGATCCTGCAGGGCACCGAGGTGGCCGCGGCGCTGTAGGGCTCGGTCGGCTCCCGCTCCCAGGGCTTCCTCCACGCGGAACCTGCATCTCGCATGGTCCGGGTTCTCGTTCGTGAGCATGTGGCTGTTCCGCCGCGATGGCGGCAGCCCATCGCTCACGGACTACCTGTCGGGAGCCACCCAGGGCGCGATGACCACGAGCCCAGAGGCAGCTCTACTCGGCACCCTCGGGAGTGCCCTCGGCCTCACCCTGCTGCTCGCGGTGCTTGCGGCGCTGCTCCTCCGCGCGCTCCCGGCAGCGTCGCAGGAACTCCTCGTCCGCCTCGGTGTTCGTCGCGGCGGCGCGGCCGGGCCGGTCGTACTCCGGGAACTCGGGAGCCTGCCGCTCGTACGGCCGAGCCCGACGCGAACCCTTGCTGGGCCGACCGGCGACGAGCCAGGCGACCGAGCCGACGAGCGGGAACAGGAGAACGAGGACCAGCCAGCCGATCTTGGGGAGGTGGCGCACCTCGTCGTCACGGCTGGTGATCACGTCGATCACGCAGAAGACGCACAGCGCCAGCACCAGCGGGAAGAACAGCATCCCCAGTCGCGCCATGGCTTCTCCAAGTCGTCGTTGACGGAGTCACTGTAGGGCTTGCGAGCCTGCTCAGGGAGGAATGGCACCTGGTCAGTCGGGTGTCGCACGACCTCGCCGCCGGTGGCTTGTGAGCAGATGGTCGTCCCGGGGCGCTGGAGGAGCCATCTGCTCACAACTCGACGGGAGCCCCTGGTCCGTCCTGGTGGATAGGGTTCTGCGGTGCCCGAACTCCCCTCCGCCACCGACGGCGAGTACACCATCCGCCCCCTGGCCGCGGGCGACGCGAAGGCCATGGCCGCGGCGTACCTCCGCAACCGGGAGCACCTGGCCGCTTGGGATCCCCGCCGCGCCGAGGCGTTCTTCACCACCGAGCACCAGGCGCGGGACATCGCCGCGAGGTTGCGCGACGTCGAGGCGGGCCTCGGCGCCTCCTGGGTCATCGCGCACCGCGGCGACATCGTGGGCCGGGTGAACCTCAACAACGTGGTCCGAGGTGTCCTGCAGAGCGCAGCCGCGGGCTACTGGGTCGACCAGGACCACCAGGGCCGGGGCCTGGCCACCGCGTGCGTCCGGCTCGCCTGCCGGGCCGCGGCAGGCCTGGGCCTGCACAGGGTGGAGGCGAGCACGCTCCGCCACAACAAGGCGTCGCAGCGGGTGCTGGAGCGGTGCGGCTTCGAGCTCTACGGGATGGCGCCGCAGTTCCTCTTCATCGCCGGGGCGTGGCAGGACCACAACCTGTACCAGCTGATCCTCCACACACACGACCTCGACTGACGCCCGAGTGCGGGCCGGCTACTGGTGCTCGACTGACGCGGAGTCGGGACTAGTGGTGCTCGACCTCGCCGAGGTGCTCGTGCTCGCGGTGTGACTGGGGCTCGATCTGGAACGTCGCGTGCGTGACGTCGAAGTGGTCGGCGACGCAGGCGCTGAACTCGTCGAGCAGCGACCCGACCCCCCGCTCGGCGAGCACCGCGTCGGTCACGGTCACGTGCACCGACAGCACCGGCATGCCGCTGGTGATCGTCCACGCGTGCAGGTCGTGCACGTCCACCACCCCGGGGACCCGCGCCAGGTGCCCGCGGACGTCGTCGAGGTCGATGTGTGCGGGGGTGGTCTCGAGGAGTACGCCGACCGACTCCTTCAGCAGCGAGAACGACCGGGGCAGGATCATCACGGCGATCACCAGAGACGCGATCGAGTCCGCCCGGGTGAAGCCGGTCGCCATGACCACCAGCGCCGCCACGATGACGGCGACCGATCCCAGCAGGTCGCTGAGCACCTCGAGGTAGGCGCCGCGCATGTTCAGCGACTGGTCCTTCCTGCGGGACAGGAGCCCGAGGGACACCGCGTTGGCGAGGAGGCCGACGACGGCGAAGACCAGCATCTGCGTCGCGTGGACGTCGACGGGTTCGACGAGCCGCATGATCCCGGCGTACGCGAGATAGGTGCACACGACCAGCAGGACGACGGCGTTCGCGAGCGCCGCCAGGATCTCGGCGCGGTGCAGACCGAAGGTCCGGCGTGAGTCCGGCGGCATGGTCGCGACGTACGACGCCGACAACGCGAGGACGACGGCGGCGGCGTCGGTGACCATGTGCCCTGCATCGGCCAGCAGCGCCAGCGACCCGCTCAGCCAGGCGCCGACCAGCTCGACCGCGATGACGGAGACGGTGACGAGCAGGACGAGCCGCAGCCGCGACCTGTCCTCGGCACGCCCCGCGGCGTGCCCGTGCCCATGACCGTGTCCGTGACCCACACCCATGGCAGCAGCCTAGAGAACACGCCGATGCTCGCAGCGAAAGGGCAAACATCGATACGTTGGCCGCGTGACCTCACAGATCGTCGCACTCAACCACTACACACAGGGGCCTCCCGACGCGCCGGCTGTCTTCCTCGGCGGGTCCCTCGGCACGACCCTCTCGATGTGGGACAGCCTGGCGGGGTACCTCGCTCCGGCGTACCACGTGGTCCGGTTCGACATCCGGGGACACGGCTCGTCGCCCACGCCGGCCGGTCCCTACTCCATGAGCGAGCTGGCCGGCGACGTCATCGCCCTCGCGGACGAGCTCGAGCTCGAGCGGTTCGCCTACGTCGGCCTCTCCCTGGGCGGCGCGATCGGGCTGACGCTGGCCGTGGAGCACCCGGAACGCCTGACGTCGCTGGTGCTGTGCTGCGCGGCTCCGGTCTTCGGCGAGCCTGAGACCTGGCGGGAGCGGTCGGCGCGGGTGACGGCCGAGGGGATGGGCTGGCTCGTCGAGACGACGAGGGACCGCTGGTTCACCCGCGGCTTCCAGGAGGCGCACCCGGTCGCGGTCCACGAGATCGTCGACATGCTCGCGACCGCCTCCCCGGTCGGGTACGCCGCCTGCTGCGACGCGCTCGCGTCCTTCGACCTCACCGCCCGGCTGGACGAGGTCAAGGCGCCGACCCGGGTGGTGGCCGCGACGCAGGACCCGGTGACCCCGCCGGACGTGACACAACTCCTTGCCGACGGGATCTCCGGCGCGGACCACGTCGTGATCGACTACGCCGCGCACATCGCGAACATCGCGCAGCCGGAGGAGTTCAACCGCGCAGTGAAGGAGCACCTCGACCGGACGTCCGGCGCATAGCGGGGCCCGGTCGGACATGGCGCACTCCCTGCTGCTGATCCCAGTCCCGGAGCTCGAGGCCGTCGTACGCCCGCGCCTGGCGCGCCGTTCGCCGGAGTACCTCAGCCCGGACACCGACGAGGTGGCCGCTCACATCACGCTGCTCGGGCCGTTCGCGGACATCGACGACGTCGACGACGGCATCGTCTCCGAGCTCAGTTCGTTCTTCGCCGACGTGACGCCCTTCGTGTACCGGCTGACCGCCATCTCCCAGTTCCCCGGCGGTGCGATCTACCTCACACCAGAACCCGCCGCGCCGTTCCGCCGGCTGACCCTGGAGCTGTACAAGCGGTTCCCGGAGTACCCGCCGTACGCCGGTGAGTTCGACGACGTCATCCCGCACCTGACCATCCCGGTCCCCGACGACGAGGACGTCGACACGGTGCGGTTCGAGCTGCGGTACCGGCTGCCCGTCAGCGCCTATGCCCGCGAGGCCTCGCTGTTCTGGCGGGAGCCCGGCAACTCCCGCACCCTCGTCACCTTCCCCTTCGGCACGACGGCCGCCTGACCGCCGTACGCCGGGCTCACACACGCCGTACGGCGGCCTCACTTGACGCTCGAAAAGGGTCGGAATATGCCTTTTTCGTGACTAGAAACAGGACCATCCGAACGAATCCTTTACTTTTGCCCGTTCGGTCTAAAAAGAGAAGAAACGCGAACATCGCGTAAAACGCCTGCATATGCTCCGGCCGACGGTCTTTACCTTTCCTTTACTCGGGATGGATCGGAACCTCCGTCGTTGCCAGGGTCGCGCACCCGCGACCGGACCCAACATGCACTGGACCTTTCATGCATAAAGCCATCCCGCGCACTCTGTCCGCTGTCATCGCCTTCGCCGTCGTGGCCTTGCTGACCCTCCCCGTAGGGGCAGCCTCCGCCATCCCGATCGAGGGCTTCCCCCGCTACACGCCACAGAGCAAGTGCGCACCCAAGCCCAAGCCCGGCACGGTGAAGCTCGCCAACCACCTGATGGCGCGCTACCCCGGAACGGGGTCGTCAGGCATCTCGCGTGCCTGCTCCGCCGGTGGCGTCTCCGAGCACAAGGAGGGCCGCGCGTTCGACTGGAGCGTGAACGTCCACTCGAAGCGTGACCGCGGATACGCGAAGAACTTCCTGAAGCGGCTCTTCCGCTCCGACAAGGCCGGTCACAGCGACGCCCTCGCCCGCCGCATGGGCGTCATGTACATCATCTGGAACGACCACATCTACTCGGCGTCGACGCAGTACGCCAAGCGGAACTACCTCAACGCTTCCTGCAAGAAGGTCAAGAAGTGCTCGCAGACGCTGCGGCACCGGGACCACATGCACATCTCCCTGACCTGGAAGGGCGCTCGCGCCAAGACGAGCTGGTACACCAAGAGCGCCCCGACGAAGGCAAAGGCCGCCAAGCACAAGAAGAAGGCGCACAAGGCCGGCAAGAAGCGGGCCACCGCGACGGCCAAGGCCACGGCGAGGCGCGCAGCGAAGGCCACGTGGCACGGCGTCACCGCGAGGGCGAAGGCCAAGGCCACTGTCAAGGCCAAGGCTTCGGCCAAGGCGAAGACGAGGGCGAAGGCCAAGAAGCTGGCCAGAGCCGAAGCGAAGGCCGAGGCGAAGCAGAAGGCGAAAGCCAAGGCCAAGGCGAAAGCCAAGAGGAAGGCCATTGCCAAGGCCATGCGGAAGGCACGCCGGGCAAGCCGTCAGGGGACGCGCGACCAGGCTTCGGGGCAGCGCAGCTGGGACAGCGTGCGTGACCGCGTGGGCGACTGGGACCGTGCCGACTGGGAGCGTTTCCGTGACCGGACCCGCGACTGGGACCGTGCGGACTGGGAGCGCTGGCGGGACCGCACGACCGGCTGAGCCGCACGAGCGTCACTGACCCGTCCCGAGCCGGAACCCGTGCTCGTGGACCAGCGGCAGACAGGACCGGACGGAGCCTCGAGGGCACCGTCCGGTCCTGCGTTTCTGCGGGGTTGTCAGCGAGCCCCGCGCCGGCTGAGGGGGCCGAGCCGGTTCGCGCGGATCAGGTCGCGGTACCAGAGGAAGGATGCCTTGCGGGTTCGCGCCTGCGTCCGGTAGTCGACGTGAACCAGGCCGAAGCGCGGACCGTATCCCTCGGCCCACTCGAAGTTGTCGACGAGCGACCACGTGAAGTAGCCGCGCACGTCCACGCCGGCGGTGATCGCCTCGCCGACCGCGCGCAGGTGGCCGTCGAGGTAGTCGATTCGCCGCTGGTCGTGCACGGCGCCGGTCCCGTCGGGCTCGTCGTTGTACGAGCAGCCGTTCTCCGTGACGTAGACGGGCGGGAGGGCGTCGCCGTACTCCTCCTTCATCATCACCAGCAGGTTGCGCAGGCCCTCGGGCACGATCGGCCAGCCGAGGTCCGTGCGTCCGTAACCCTCGAGCGGGACGGCGACGAACGGCAGCCCCTCAGGCATCGCTGGCATGGCAAGGTCGGGGGCGAGGTCGGTCGACGGGTCGGCGATCCGGCTCGGGCTGTAGTAGTTGACCCCGTAGAAGTCGAGCGGCGCGGCGATGGTCCGGAGGTCGTCCTCGACCGGGCCGGGCATCAGCGCGTCGAACCCCTCGGGGTACCGGCCGAGCAGGACCGGGTCGGCGAAGAGCCGGTTCCAGAGCGTTGAGTACGCCGAGGCGGCCGCCTTGTCCTTGTTGTTGTCGCTCGCCGCACGCACTGGAGTGTGGCTGTTCGCGGTGCCGATGCTGCGTGCGTTCGTGGCCCGGAGGGCGGTGACCGCACGGCCGTGACCGAGGAGGAGGTGATGCGCTGCGGGGAGTGCGTCGAACCCCAGCTTCCGCCCCGGAGCGTGGATCCCGAGGGCGTAGCCGAGCATCGTGACCACGCTGGGCTCGTTCACCGGGATCCAGTGCTCCACCCGGTCGCCCAGCTTGAGGCCGAGGATGGTGGCGTACTCGCCGAAGCGCTCGGCGGTCTCCCTGTTCAGCCAGCCGCCGTCGTCCTCGAGCGCCTGCGGCAGGTCCCAGTGGTAAAGCGTCACCATCGGCTTGATCCCGTTGGCGAGCAGCTCGTCGACCAGCCGGTCGTAGAAGTCGAGCCCCGACTGGTTGGCGCGTCCAGTGCCGTCGGGCTGGATGCGCGGCCAGGCGACCGAGAACCGGTACCCGTCGAGGCCGAGCTCCTTCATCAGCGCCACGTCCTCGGCGTGACGGTGGTAGTGGTCGCAGGCGACCGCGCCGCTACTGCCGTCGGCGATCCGGCCTGGCTCGGCGCAGAAGGTGTCCCAGATCGACCTACCCCGGCCGCCCTCGTCGACGGCGCCCTCGATCTGGTACGCCGCCGTGCTGGCGCCGAACTCGAAGCCCTCGGGCAGGTGCGGGAAATCTCTCGTCTGGATGGGCGACGGTGTCATTTCCTCACCCTGGCAGGTTTCGACCCGCCCGGGCAGTGCCGGGGTCGTCCGACCCCGCCGGTGGGCCGGGCAGTTCTCGTGACTGACCGGGTCGACGGACCGGCCGGTTTTCGTCCCCAGGGTGGGTGGTGGTGGGGGTTGTGCACGGTTCGAAACTGTGTTCTGAAATGGGGTCGGGACGGGCCTAGGTTGGTGGGCATGACCACCGACCAGCGCACCCGTGACGCGGCGGGCCCCGGGCCCGTCGGCGTGGGGTGGGCGGTGCCCGGTGTGCCGCCGACCGTCGACGACGGCCCGGCGACCGACGTCTCTGCGGCTGGGTCCGGCTCGGGTGCCGCCGGCGCCTCGGACCGTGGCTGGGAGGCCGCGCCGGTCACCCAGGCGACTGAAGCCGGGGAGGCCGCCGAGGCGGCTGCGGTGCGGGCGGAGGCGGCGGTGGCCGGGCTCCGGGAGGGCGGTGGTGGCGGGTCGACGCCTGGTGGGGTGCATCCGGTGACCCGGGCCGTGCACGACTGTCTGGTCGCGTTGCGCGCCGCCCGGGACGCCTCCACGCTGTCGCTGACGGCCGAGGAGATCGCGGTGCTGCTGCTCGGGGTGTGCCAGATCCTGGCCCAGTGCGCCGGGCTCCGGCTGCGGCTGCTCACCGCCGCCACGGCGGCCAGGGTCGCCGAGGCCACCGGCGCCACCTCGACCGCGGCGTGGCTGGCGCACCGCACCCAGCTCACCCGCCGCGCCGCCTCCGGTGACCTCCGCCTGGCCAGGGACCTGGACCGCCGCTACCGGCTGCTGGACCGGGCGCTGGCCGCCGGCCTGGTCTCGCTGGAGCAGGTCCGGGTCTGCGTGAGCGCGCTGCGCAGGCTGCCCAAGGACCTGCCCGAGGACGCGTTGGCGCGCTGCCAGCAGTTCCTGATCGACGCCGCGCAGAGCCACGACACCGACCAGCTCAAGGTCCGCGGCCGGCAGCTGTGGGCGGTGATCGACCCCGACGGCGCCGAACGCCGCGAGGGCGAGGAGCTCGAGGACGAGGAGGAGCTGGCCCGGGCCAAGGCCTACTTCCGGTCCTGGCGCAACGGCGACGGCACCACCGGGTTCCGGGGCAAGCTGCCCGACGCCCAGGCCGACATGCTGCTCAAGGCGATCCAGGCCTACGCCGCACCACGACGCCGGTCCAACCCGAACATCCCCACCCCCGACCCCCACCAGACCCCCGGCGACGGCCCCGGCAGCGACGGCACCGGCACGGGGCCGGCACCGACGACACCGGGACCGCCGGCAGCGCCGGGCCGGAGCCCGGACCGGCCCCCGAGCGAGCGACGGCCCCGACCGGCCGGGCCGGGAGAGCCGGCCGGGTCCGGCGAGGCCCCCGGCGAGGACCCGTTCGACTGGCGGGGGCGGCCGTGCGATGCGCCGCAGGCCCAGCAGAGCCCCGAGGAGCGGCAGACCGGGAAGGCGCTGCCCTACCCGGTGATCCTCGGGCACGGCCTGATCGACCTGCTCGAGCACCTCCCCGCCGACGCGCTGCCCCAGGCCGGCGGGATGGCCGCCACCGTGGTGGTCACGATGACCCTGGACCAGCTGGAGAACCGGCTGGGCGCGGCCACCCTGGACACCGGCACCACGATCTCCGCGGCCCAGGCCCGCCGGCTGGCCTGCCAGGCCGGGGTGATCCCGATGGTGCTGGGCGGGGAGTCCCAGCCGCTGGACCTGGGCCGCGAAAGCCGGACGTTCCGCAAGCACCAGCGGCTCGCGATGGGCGTCCGGGACGGCTGGCAGTGCATCGCCGAGGGCTGCGACCGGCCCGCGTCCTGGCTGCACGCCCACCACCCGATCCCGTGGGCCGAGGGCGGCCAGACCGACCTCGACAACGGCTGCCTGCCGTGTGAGTACCACCACGGCCTGTTCCACAGCACCCGCTGGACCCATGAGCGACTCCCCGACGGCCAGATCCGCTTCACCCGAACCAGACGCAACCGCAACTGACCCGCAACGCCCAACAGAAGCGCGAAGAGGCCGAAGACAGACGAGACCCCCGCATCTCAGGGTTGGATGCGGGGGTGGGTTCGCGTGCTGGCGGGGGTGTGCTCGATCAGCAGCGCTGCTGCGGGAACAGAGACTCTGGCTCCGTCCCGTCGACACCCAGAATCCTGTCGACCGTCAGCTGGTCCATGGAGGACTCCGCCTGGAGGGCAGCCACCATCAGCTCACCCACCAGCTTGATCTCCGTCATGAGCTCCCTGTCGTGGAGCTCGACGTCGAGTACATCGTTCATGTCGCGTCCTCTCGTGCCTCAAGAGTAAAAACGCTGCACGACCCCCATTCGTTACTGGCCCGTATGGGTGGACTTTGCATAGTCACCTATGACTAAGCGCCACACAACGGTCAATGCGTGGCAAGCTGCCCCGACGATGGCGGAACAACGCGACCCGATCCCCTGTTGGCGCACGGTATGAGCACCCTGCAGACGCCGGCGCCCCAGATCGACGTACGACGGGCCGCCGACCGGTTCACGACGAAGGTCGACTGGCTCGACTCGAAGCACTCGTTCTCGTTCGGCAGCCACTACGACCCGTCGAACGTCGGCCACGGCCTGCTCCTGGTCAACAACGACGACGTCGTACGACCGGGAACGGGCTTCGACACGCACCCGCACCGGGACATGGAGATCGTGACGTGGGTGATGCGCGGCAGCCTCGTGCACCAGGACTCCACCGGCCACGCGGGGATCATCTACCCCGGACTCGCGCAGCGGATGAGCGCCGGCACCGGCATCCTCCACTCGGAGAAGAACGACTCCTGGCGCCTCCAGGGCAACGACCCGCACGAGGACCCCGTGCACTTCGTGCAGATGTGGGTGGTCCCCGACGAGCCGGGCATCACCCCTGGCTACGAGCAGCTCGAGATCGACGACGAGCTGATGCGCGGCGACCTCGTGCCGGTGGCGTCGGGCATGCCGAAGCACGACGGCAACGCCGCCATCCGGATCCGGAACAGGTACGCCGCCCTCTACGCGGCACGCCTCGAGCCCGGCCGGAGCGTGCGGCTGCCGGACGCGCCGTACCTCCATCTCTTCGTTCCGAGAGGGAGCGTCGACCTCGAGGGGGCGGGGGCGCTGCACGAGGGCGACGCGGTCCGCTTCACGGCCACCGGCGGACAGCAGGTGACCGCCACCGGCGAGGGCGCCGAGATCCTCGTCTGGGAGATGCACGCCTCGCTTCGCGGCTCCTGATCCGTCGCACCCGGACATCCGCGTGGTCGCCGTACCTGGGGCGGGGGTCCTCCCCCGGCGAAACGTCACTCACCTCGACGAGTACGCCGTGGGAAGTGACGCTCGAACGACATACCTTGATGAAACTCCGCCCGATCAGGAGGAGAAGAAGGACTCGTTCATCCGCGGGTCGGGGGCGAAGGGTACGACGGCCAGCCGCATGCCCGTCTGCTGGTGGCGCAGCTGCTCGACGCGCGCCACCACCTCGTTCGCGCGGGCGCACTGGCTCTCGGAGAGGTAGAACGCGAACACCCGCAGCCGTTCCCGGGCCGCGTAGAAGCTCTCGAGGTTGACGTCCTCGGACCCGCCGATCGTCTCGAGGTCGTAGAGCGCCTGCTCGACGTCCTCGGGACGGACCCGCGGAGCGAGCTCGGGATGCACGTCGATCATCCCGTCCTCGGAGACGATGACGATCAGGCACGGCGCGGACGAGGCGGCGGTGTAGCGGACCGCGGAGTTGTACCTGGCGCCACGTCCCGGATCGCCCACCCCGGTCGCGATGCCGTCGAGGATCACGCCGACCGCGTGGCAGGTCCCGTCGGGCGTCAGCAGGACGGCCCCGTCGATCTTGGTGAGCGAGCGGAGCATGCCGCTGTCGATCTGCTGCGGATCGATCGCGAGCGCCTGCGGGGCCAGCCGCTTCGCCTCCTGTGCAGCAGCGGTGGTCACCACGAGCATGGTGCCCTTCGACTGGCTCACCGCGGTCTGTGCCAACCGCCAGATGGCCCGGATGTTGTCGTCGCTCACGGTTGCGAAGACCCGTCGCATCGAGTCGACGAACAACGCGGGCGACATCCTGGGGCGCGGCAGCTGAGGGTGCCCGTTGGCCACGCGCAGCAGGGGCATCCCGTCGTGCGACATCTGCCAGGTGCCCTGCTCGATGATGGTGAAGCGGAAGATGTCCTCGCTCGTGCCGTCGTACTCGTCGGTGACCGAGCCCATGCCGTAGATCTGCGTGCCGTCGACCAGCAGGCTCAGGTCCGGGCCGGTGATCTCGAGGAGCTTGCGGAACTGCAGCCGTTCCCGGACCGAGATGGGCGCCCGCAACCGCACGGCGACGTTCACGCAGGGTTGGCCGTCCGAGGCGAGGATGATCGACCCGGACCCGGCCCTGCCCTCGTACGCCGTCGAGGCCAGCGCCTCGAACGAGTCGAACAGCCCCTTCGCGAGGGTCTCGCCGGCGATCATCGCGGTGGAGAAGACCAGGTGGTTCGCCGAGCGGCGGATCGCGTCGGTGGGGACGTCGTCCTCGATCGGCGAGATGGTCCGCGGCGGCTTGGCCGCGAGGAGCGCGTGGGTCGCCGTACGCAGCAGCTCGCTGATGATCCCGTGTGCGAGCGAGACGGTGATCTGCACGCCGTCCACCTCGGCGGTCTCCAGCCGAGGCAGCCCGTCCAGGCTCTCGGTGTTCACGGAGAGCACGGGGTGCACGTCGTGACCGCCGACGGGGGCGGACTGTCCCACGAAGTACGTCCGCCCACCCCCCGCGGCGGCCCGCCCCAGGCACTCCTCGAGAGCACGGGCGCGGGCCATGTCACGGAAGTACTCGTGCCGCGCCTGGTGCATCTCCTCGTTGGGGAAGACCAGGTCGTGCACCGGGCTCTCCTCGTAGCGCCGCTTCGCATCGACCTCGACGTCGGCGAAGTCCTCGACGCCGAACGCGGGGTCCATCCCCTCGCGGGCCTCGAGGCAGACGGCCGCACCGTCGTCGACATCGGTGGCGAACCCGACGATGAGAGCGTCGGGCGAGAGGATCGCGCCGATCTGGTCGAGGGCTCGGTCGGCCGCCCCGTCCAGGGAGACACGGAAGTGGTGCTGGTAGGCCCACATCGTCTGGGTCAGCTGCGGTTCGGACAACGGTTTCTACGGTCTCTCGTGATGATCGGGTGGATCGCCTTGAGGTGCCCCGAAACGGGCGTGGCAAACAGCCTGATCATCCCCAGCTGCGGGCCGGCCCAACCGCGGCGCTCGCCGGGCCCGGCCCCACCCGCAGACCAGGGACCTTCGCCCCTACGGCGTCCGCGTCGTGCGCCGCAGTCTGGAGGTAGCAGACGAGAGCGTCAATGACCCCGCGAGAGGAGCATCGAGCAATGGCCACAGTCGCCAAGCGAACTTCCACACCCATGGCCGACATGCTGGAGTGGCTGGAGACCAACAGCCCGTTCAGCCTCCGGGGCATGGGCCTCGCACCGTACGTGCGCGTCGAGGACTACGTCGAGGGTGACATGTTCGTGCTGAGGGCCGAGCTGCCCGGCATCGACCCGGACAAGGACGTCGAGCTCCACATCGAGCACGACATGCTCACGATCAGCGGTGAGCGGCACGAGGAGATCAAGGACAAGAACCACCGCGAGTTCCACTACGGCTCGTTCCGCCGTACGGTCCCGGTGCCTCCGGGCACGAAGGCCGAGGACGTCAAGGCGTCGTACTCCGACGGCGTGCTCGAGGTGCGCGTCCCCACGACGACCGACCAGCCGGCTGCTACCCGGATCCCGGTCCAGCGGGCCAAGTGAGGAGGCTGCTGTGCACGCAACGAAAGGCGACCGACTGATCGTCCACGGCACGCACGTCGACGACACCGTCCGGGACGGCGAGATCCTCGAGGTGCGCGGGGAGGGCGGGACGCCGCCGTACGTCGTCCGCTGGTCAGACAGCGGGCACGAGGCGCTGGTGTTCCCGGGTCCTGACGCCGAGGTCCACCACTACGAGCACCCCGCGGACAGCCCTGCGTCTGAGGGTTGAGCGCCGAGCCCTCGATGAGCCTGACCCTGCCCGGCCTCAGCACAGCTGCTGCTGAGGCCCGGGCGGCTCAGGAGGGTCCCAACCGGCTGCCGCAACCGCCACGACCGTCACCGCTCCTGCAGCTGACGAAGCAGTTCACGCATCTGCTGGCGCTGCTGCTCTGGGTGGCGGCCGGTTTGGCACTTCTGGCCGGCCTGCCGCCACTGGCGGTGGCGATCGTGGTCGTGGTCGTGCTCAACGCGGTCTTCGCGTTCGTCCAGGAGTACCGCGCCGACCGCTCCGCGGACCGGCTGAACGCCCTGCTGCCGACGATGGCGCGGGTACGCCGGGACGGCCAGCTGCGCACCGTCGACGCGGTAACGCTGGTCCGCGACGACGTGGTGCTCCTCGCCTCCGGTGACCGTATCGGCGCCGACATGCACCTCACGCACGCCCACTCGCTGTCCGTCGACGAGTCGCTGGTGACCGGGGAGAGTACGGCGGTCCGGCACGAGCCCGGCGACACCGTGATGGCGGGCACGTTCGTGGTCCAGGGCGAGGCCGAGGCCGTCGTCGTAGCCATCGGGGCCGACACCACGATCGCCGGCATCTCCGCCCTCACCCGACAGGCGACCCGACCGCCGAGCCCGCTCACCGTCCACCTCAACGGCGTCGTCCGGGCGATCGCCGTGATCGCGGTCGCCACCGGCGCCCTGCTGGGAGTGGCGGGGGTCGTTCTCGGTCTGGACGGGACCGAGGCATTCCTGTTCGCCGTGGGCGTGACGGTCGCCCTTGTCCCCGAGGGGCTGCTGCCGACGGTCACCCTGTCCCTCGCCAGGGGGGCGCAGCTGATGGCCGGGCGCAAGGCGCTGGTCCGCCGGCTCGACTCGGTGGAGACCCTGGGCGCCACGACCTTCATCTGCACCGACAAGACCGGCACGCTCACCCAGAACCAGATGGCGGTCGTCGAGACCTGGACGCCGGCCGGGACGGTGACCTTCACGGCGCACGGGTACGAACCCACGTCCGAGCACCAGGGCACCGACGCCGCGGTGACGACGATGACCTTCGCGGCCGAGAGCGCCGTGCTCTGCGTGGCCGGCCGAGTGGTCCAGCGCGACGACAGGTGGGTCGCCGAGGGTGATCCGATGGAGGCGGCCATCCATTGCTGGGCGCTGGGCGTCGGGTGGAGAGACGAGCACGAGACGGTGGAGCTCCGCCAGCCGTTCACCTCCGACCGGCTGCTGAGCTCGGTCGTCGTGGCCGGGGTCTCGCACGTTCTCGGGGCGCCCGAGGCCGTGCTCCGACGTACCCCCGACGCCCCCGCGGGCACGCTGACCGCACTGCACGAGATGACCCACCGCGGACTGAGAGTGGTGGCGGTGGCACGGCGACCCTGGGACCCGTCCCATCCCCCGCACGAGGCCGAGGAACAGCTCGAGCTGATGGCGTTGGTAGGCCTGGAGGACCCGCCGCGCCCCGACGTGGCCGACGCGCTGCAGTCCTGCCGGGACGCGTCGATCCGGGTGGCGATGGTCACCGGCGACCACCCGGGCACCGCTGCGTCCATCGCTCGCGAGGTCGGGTTGCTCCGGCCCGGCGGGGTGGTCGTCGACGGGCACGAGCTGCCGGAGGACGATCAGGAGCTGGCCGCCCTGCTGGACCAGGAGGACGGCGCCGTCGTGGCACGGGTGACCCCGGCCGACAAGCTGCGGATCGCCCGGGTCCTCCGCGACCGCGGCCACGTCGTCGCCATGACCGGGGACGGGGTGAACGACGCGCCCGCGCTGCGCGAGGCGGACGTCGGCGTCGCCATGGGTGCAAGCGGCAGCGACGTCACCCGGGAGGTTGCTGACCTCGTCCTCCTCGACGACCACTTCGCGACGATCGTGGCGGCGGTCGAGCTGGGGCGGGCCACCTTCGCGAACATCCGCAGGTTCCTGACCTACCACCTCGCCGACAACGTGGCCGAGCTCGCGCCCTTCGCGGCGTGGGCGCTGACCGGCGGGCAGCTGCCCCTGGCGATCGGGGTCCTCCAGGTGCTGGCGCTGGACATCGGCACCGACATGCTGCCCGCGCTGGGCCTGGGGGCCGAGCCGCCGAGCAAGCGCGTGATGCGCGGCCCGGCCAGGGTGGGGGCGCTGGTCAACGGCGCGCTCCTGCGTCGTGCGTTCGGGGTGCTCGGCCTGTTCGAGGCGGTCGCGTCGATGACGGCGTTCGTGGTGGTACTCCGCGCCGGCGGCTGGTCCTGGGGCGAGACCCCGTCGGCGAGCCTGCTGGCCACCGCGTCAGGAACGACGTTCGCCGTGATCGCGGTGGCGCAGATGGCCAACGCCCTCGCCTGCCGCAGCGCGACGCACCCGGTGTGGCAGCTCCGGTTCTTCGGCAACCCGCTGGTGCTGTGGGCCATCGTCGCCGAGGCCGCGCTGCTCATCGTCTTCCTCGCCGTCCCATTCGTCGCCGACCTCCTCGGCGGCAGCTGGCCGACTGCTCAGGGATGGCTGTTCGCCCTCGCCGCCGCAGTCGCCCTCACCCTGCTCGACGGCGCCTACAAGGCCTGGCGAACCCGCCGCCGCTGAGCGCGACGGACCGAGCGTGGATAGGCCGGGCCACGGGGACGCCCGCAGAGCGGACCAGAGGCCCCGGGCCGGGCGTGGATGGCCGGCGGACGCCCGCAGAGCGGACCAGAGGCCCCGGGCCGGGCGTGGATGGGCCTGGCAGCCGAGCGACGAAGGAGCGAGGCCGGTTGCCCGGCCCGGGGCCTCTGGGTAGCTCGGAGGGCGTGGGTGCCGGGTCGTGGGTGCCGGGTCGCTCGGGCGGTGCCAGTGGACGAGTCAGCGGTGCAGGCGGACCCTCTCGTGGGTCATCCCCTCGATGTCGTCAGCGGCCGCGTGCAGCAGCTTGTGCGCGAGGTCGGACAGTGCCCTCGCGACAGCCAGCTCGTCGCCGATCTCCGGTACGTCACGGTCGATCGGGTTCAGCCGGGCGTTGCCCTTGCCGGTGAGCGTCACGTTCTCCTCGGGGCGTAACCGGGCCTCCGCGTGGGTCTCGCCCTCGTGCTCGCCGATGTAGACGTCGACGTGCCAGTTCTTGGCCTCAGCCATGGTTCCCACCTCTTCGAATGTGCCGCACTGCGGTGTCCTGGTGTACGTCCTGGTGTTCTGGTCCAGTGCCTAGGGGGAGCACCTCGACCCGGTGGGACGGATGCTCCCCCTCGCGGCACCTTCATTGCCTCATATCCGGCACACGGCTGCGCAGAGTCAAAGGTCCCGGATCCTCAGAACGGCCGCACCATGCACCCGATCCGCCTTCAGGTCCTGGAGCGCGACGTCGGCCCTGTCGAGCGGGTACGGCGTGGTCGTCGCCGTGACGTCCAGCCGGGTGGCGAGCCGCAGCAGCGCCTCACCGTCGGCTCGCGTGTTCGACGTGACGCTCGTCAGCGTGCGCTCCCGGAAGATGTGCTCCTGGTAGCTCAGCACGGGGATGTCGCTGAGGTGGATCCCCGCGAGCGCGAGAGTGCCGCCCCGGTCGAGCGCGGCGAGCGCGACCGGGACGAGGTCACCGACCGGGGCGAAGACGATCGCGGAGTCCAGGGCAACGGGTGGTTCGTCGTACGCCGCGCCCGCGGACGCCGCACCGAGCTCGAGGGCGAGCTGCCGTGCGCCCTCGTCGCGCGTGAGCACGTGCACCTCGGCGCCCTGGGCGATGGCGATCTGCGCCGTGATGTGGGCGCTCGCGCCGAAGCCGTAGATTCCCAGCCGCCCGCCGGGTGGAACGGCCGCTCTGCGGAGTGCCCGGTAGCCGATGATGCCCGCGCACAGCAGCGGCGCGGCCTGCTCGTCGGGGACGCCGGCCGGGACGTCGTACGCGAAGGCGGCCGGAACGACGGCGTACTCGGCGTACCCGCCGTCCTCGTCCCAGCCGGTGTACCTCGAGTCCGGGCACAGGTTCTCCGCACCGGAGCGGCACCAGCGGCACTGGCCACACGTCTGCCGCAGCCAGGCGATGCCGACCCGGTCACCGGGGCCGAACCGGGTGACCCCCGGCCCGACCTCGACGACCGCACCGACCACCTCGTGCCCGGGCACGACCGGTGAGCGGTGCTGCGGCAGGTCACCCTCGGTGACGTGCAGGTCCGTGCGGCACACCCCGCAGACGTCCACCCGGACGAGCACCTCGCCGTGGGCCGGGCGTGGCACCGGCCGCTCCACCAGCCGCAGGTCGCCTGCCCCTGTGGTCTCCCAGGCCCGCATCGTCCCCGGAAGCGCTCCGCCCGTCATCGCACCACGGCGACCGGGCACTGGGCGTGGTGCAGGACCGACTGGCTGATGGACCCGAGCATCAGACCGGCGAAGGCGCCGAGCCCCCGGGACCCGACGACGAGGAGGGCGGCCGACTGCGACGCGTCCGCGAGTGCCCGGTTGGGTGGCACCGGGATGGCCTCCTGGGCCAGCGGGACGTCCGGGTACCTCTCGGCGAGGCCGGCGACCGACTCGGCGAGGATCCGCTCGGCGGCCTGCACCTCGTCGGTGAAGCTGTCGAGTGGATAGCCCATCCCGGCGCCTCCGCCGCGCGAGAGGTTGCGCCAGGCGTGGACCGCGGTCACGGAGGCTCCGGTCCGGTCGGCGTGCTCGAAGCCGAACTCCAGGGCCCTGAGGCTCCCTCCGGAGCCGTCGACACCGACCACCACGCGCGTGGAGGCGGGGTCGTACGGCTGCCGGGTCACGACGACGGGGCACGCCGCGTGTCGCGCGACGTGCTGGCTCACCGAGCCGAGGAGGACGCCCGACAGCATGCTGTGGCCCCGGGCGCCGACCACGACGGCATCGGCCCCCTCCGAGGCGCCGATCAGCGCGGCCGTGGGTGGGGTGCGCACGAGCTCGACCGCGACCTCGGGCGCCTTGCACTCCCTGGTGCGGTCCCGCGCGTCGGACTCGACCTGCGCCATCTTCGCCGCGTGCCACTCGCTGGTGGCCTCGAGGATCAGCGTGGAGTCCACCTCCGAGATCATGACGTGCAGTGGCAGCTGCTTCGCCTCAGCCAGCCGTATCGCCCAGGACAGGGCGAGGTCACTGTCTCCGGAGCCGTCGTAACCGACGAGCACCGGCCCTGAAGGTGTCTTCATGTTCCCAATATCCGGGACCGCTGTCCGCCGCGGAAGGTGCCACAGGTCCCGACGCAGGATCTGCGGATCGGCCCTTTCCGGACAAAGGCTCCCGAGCTGCCCGCAGGTGATCCAGACCGCTTTGTCCGTGCTCGCGCTGCAGCGCCGGCGACCTGTGGCGGGCCCTGTGGATGCCGTGTTTGTATGGGCGGAAACGGTCTCGGAGGGGGCTTTGGGGCCATAGGGAGGGGTCCGCGTGGAACAGCTTCGGCATGACCTGGACACGGTGGTCGGCAAGTTCGCGCGCAAGTACGTCGCACTCGTCGCCGTCACGGTTCGAGACGACATGGCGGCGATGACCGGCCGGGGGCACGTCAACGACACCACCCTCCCCCCGACCAACGACACCCTCTTCCACGTCGGCTCGGTCACGAACCTGTTCTCCGGTCTGCTCCTCGCGGACCTGGTCCGCACGGGTGAGACGTCCCTGGACACCCCCGTGGCCGAGTTCTTCCCGGACGTGAGGGTGCCGGTGCACGGCCGGCCGATCACGCTGGCCGACCTGGCGACCCACACCTCGGCGCTGCCGAACCTGCCGAGGAGCTCGCTGCCCTGGGCGGTTCGGCACGGCTCGAACGCCCTCGCGTCGATCGAGGTCGAGGATCTCGAGCGCGCGCTCGGCGCCACCCGCCTGCGCCGGGACCCGGGCGAGCGGAGGACCTACTCCACCTTCGGCGTCGCCCTGCTCGGCGAGGCGATGTCCCGGATGACCGGCAGGACCTACGAGGACCTGGTCCTCGACCGGATCTGCGCACCGCTCGGCATGCACGACACCGTCAGCCACCTGGCTCCCGGGCAGGAGAGGCGGCTGGCCCGGTCGTACACCCGCACGGGACGTTCGGTCATCGAGGACGAGCCACCCACCGTGGTCGCGCTGGGTGGGCTGTACTCGACGGCCGCCGACATGTCCACGTTCCTCCGGGCCCAGCTCAGCCCGCCCGACGGCGGGATCGGAGAGGCGATCCGGGTCGCGCAGGCGCCGCGCACCAACTCCGGCCGCCCGGTCTCGATGGGCCTGGGCTGGACCCGGTCCCGCCTGCGGCACTCCGACCAGTTGCTCCTGTGGCACAACGGCTGCAACGGCGGTTCCTGCAGCTTCATCGGGTTCGTGCCGGGATGGAGCGACGGGGTCGTCGTACTCACGAACTCCCCTCGCCCGGTCGACCTGCTCGGGTGGGACCTGCTCCGCGCCATCGGACCGGCCGGCGCGGTCGCCTGACCCCGGACGTCATACGAACCGGCCGCGCCGGCGACCACAGGGGATGACGTCCGCGGGTCAGTCGACCAGCGCGCCGTTCGACTCGGCCCAGGCGACGGCCCCGGCGAGGTCGAGCCTCGTGCCGTCCATCCGTACGCCGGCCAGGTCGGCCCCGGCGAGCACCGAGCCGCGAAGGTCCGCGCCCTTGAGGTTCGCGTTGCGCAGGGACGCCCGCGACAGGTCGCACTCCACAAGCCTGGCGCTGCCGAGGTCGGCTTCGGAGAGGTCCGCGTCGACGAGTCGCACACCCGCGAGATCCTGTCCGGCCAGGTCGGCTCCGCGCAGCAGTACGCCGCTCCACTGGCCGCCCCGGACGGTGACCGGGCGCAGCTTGCACTCGACGAACACCGAGCCGGTCAGCTTGCACCCGTCGAAGGTCGCGCCGAAGAACGACGTACGCCGGAACTCGCAGGCCACGAACGCCGTCGCCACGTGCTCCGAGACGTTGAACCTGCAGTTGTCGAACCGGCAGCGCTCGAACACCACGCCGCGGGTGCGTGTCTCCGTCAGGTCGACGTCGGTGAACACGCAGTCGACGTACGTCTCGTTCTCGAGCTCACGGGCGTACCAGTCCTCCCCGCGGATCTGATCACCTTCGACCGCGGACAACGGCTCGGCCATCCCGGCGCTCAGCCCCTCAGCTCGGGAAACTGGTCGTCGCGCCACTCCGCCGGCTCCTGGCCCGACGCCGAAGGGTCTCCCGGTTCGCCGGACGCAAGGGCGTCCTCCCTCGCCCGCAGCTCGACCCGCCGGATCTTGCCGGAGATCGTCTTGGGCAGCTCGGCGAACTCGATCCGGCGGACCCGCTGGTACGGAGCGAGGTGCTCACGGGCGTACTTCAGGATCTCGTACGCCGTCTCCCGGGTCGGCTCGAAGCCGGACGTGAGCACGACGTACGCCTTCGGCACCGCGAGGCGCAAGGGGTCCGGCGCGGGCACGACCGCTGCCTCCGCCACCGCCGGGTGCTCGATGAGTACGCTCTCGAGCTCGAACGGGCTGATCTGGTAGTCCGATGCCTTGAACACGTCGTCGGTGCGGCCGACGTAGGTGATGTACCCGTCACTGTCGATGGTCGCCACGTCCCCTGTGTGGTACCAGCCGCCGGCCATCGCCTCGGCGTTGCGCCGCTCGTCACCCTGGTAGCCGGTCATCAGCGGCAGCGGCTTCCCCTGGCTGCCGGCCAGGTCGAGGCAGATCTCGCCCTCGGCGGCTTCCTCGCCGGCCTCCGCCGGCTTCCGGGTCAGGGGGTCGACGAGTACGACGGGAAAACCCGGGAGCGGGCGGCCCATGGAGCCGGGCTTCACCAGCGAGCCGGGGGTGTTCCCGACCGCCGCGGTCATCTCGGTCTGGCCGTAGCCGTCCCGCAGCGTCAGGCCCCACTGCTTCCTGACCTGCTCGATCACCTCGGGGTTCAACGGTTCCCCGGCGCCGATCACCTCGCGAAGCGAACCGGGCCCTCCCGAGAGGTCGGCGTTGATCAGCATCCGCCACACCGTCGGCGGCGCGCAGAACGAGGTCACCTTCCGCTCACGCAGCTGCGTCAGCAGCGCACCGGCGTCGAAGCGCTTGTAGTTGTAGACGAAGATCGTCGCCTCCGCGATCCAGGGCGCGAAGAAGCACGACCAGGCGTGCTTGGCCCAGCCGGGCGAGGAGACGTTGAGGTGCACGTCGCCGGGCCTCAGGCCGAGCCAGTACATCGTCGTCAGGTGGCCCACGGGGTAGGACACCTGGGTGTGCTCGACCAGCTTCGGCCGGCTCGTCGTGCCGGACGTGAAGTACAGCAGCAGCCGGTCGGCAGGCGCCGTGCCCGGGTGCTCGACGGTGACGTCCTCCACCGTGTAGGCGTCGTGTAGATCCAGCCAGGGAGGGTCGGCCTTCCCGACCGCGATGCGGGTGTAGGTCCCGGGCACCTCGTCGAACTTGGCCGTGTCGGCGGGATTGCAGATCACGTGCTTGGCGTTACCGCGCTCGATCCGGTCGACCAGGTCGCTCGGCCCGACCGCGGTCGTGGTCGGCATGATCACCGCGCCCAGCTTCATGATCGCGAGCATCGTCTCCCACAGCTCGACCTGGTTGCCGAGCATGACGACCACCGAGTCGCCCTTGCCGACGCCCTGCTCCCGCAGCCAGGCTGCGACCTGGTCGGACCGGCGGGCCATCTCGTCGAACGTCCGGGACGTCTCGCTCCCGTCCTCCTCGACGATGACCAGCGCCTGCCCGTCGTTGCCACGGGCCACCGCGTCGAACCAGTCGACCGCCCAGTTGAACCGCTTGCCCACGTCGGGGAACCTGAACTCGGCGACCGCTCGCTCATGGTCCCCACGCAGCCCGAGCAGCTGGTCGCGCGCTGCCCGGTAAGCCTCCGTCGAGGCTGTCGGGGTCATCTCCGTCTGGCTCATCCCGTCTCCCGTTCAAGATGTGGCGTGAATCATGCGGCCTCTCCACGCTATCCGGCATCAGCAGGCAGGGCGAAGGGCCGACCCGGCTCAACTGCGGCTCAGACAAGGGACCTTTGGCCGGAGCGACGGGACGTTGTCCCGTACGGCGGGCCCCCCGGCCGGAACATCCTGGGAATGAAGGGCGCCCAGCGCGGTACGTCCGGCGTCCCGGGATCACGGTCGTTGCAGGGTGGTGCCCACGATGCGCAGGAACGCTCGACTTCTCGTAGGCCTCGGATGCCTGCTCGTCCTGGCGGGATGCACCAGCCAGGACCCGGCATCGACGTCGGTCGACGCGCCCGCGGCGGCCGCTGCCGTGACCACGTGCACGATCCCAGCGAGGTTCGCCGGACAGGACGTCGAGAGGCTGCCGTTGACCGGCAGGTACATCGCCCTGACCTTCGACGCGGGTGGGAACGCCGATGGGGTGAAGCCGATCCTCGACACGCTCCAGGCCAGGAAGGTGAAGGCGACGTTCTTCCTCAAGGGAGGTTTCGTGCAGGCCTTTCCTGCGAAGTCCAGGCGCATCGCCGGCAACCACCTCGTCGGCAACCACACCATGACGCACCCCCACCTGCTCGCGCTCGGCAACCTGGCGGTGCGACGCGAGATCCGGCTGGCCGAGGACACCATCCGCACCACGACCGGCGAGGACCCACGGCGGTTCTTCCGGTTCCCGTTCGGCGAACGGAACGACAGGCTGATCGGCATCGCCAACACCATGTGCTACGTGCCGTTCCGGTGGACGGTCGACTCGCTGGGCTGGCTGGGCAAAGAGAGAGGCGGAACCGCGGCCCGCGTCGTGGACCGGGTGGTTGCGGCCGCGAAGCCGGGTGCGATCGTGCTGATGCACGTCGGGTCCAACCCCGACGACGGGACCACCTTCGACGCGGATGCGCTGCCGGTCATCATCCAGAGGCTGCGGGCGCAAGGCTACGACTTCGTGCCGCTCGCGCGGGTGATGAGCCCCGCTCCCTGACGGTCTGGCTCGGGCTGGTGGCCACCTGCTCTACGAGCGGCTCCTCGACGACCTGGCTCTGGCTCTTCGTCGCGCAGAGTGGTGGCAACCGCCTCAGGCGAGAACGTCCAGGACGGCCGGACGGACCGAGGCGGTGAGCGGCAGGGGCGCGACCGGCTCGCCGTCCCCGTAGGCCGCGACCGGGCCGTCCGCCGAGACGGTCACCTCGCGGCCGCGGAGCACCAGCACCTCGTCGAGGTGGACGTGCGTCCCGTCGTACAGCTTCGGCATCGACCGGATCAGCTGCAGCTTGGACGCGGCCCGGATCACGACCACGTCGAGCGACCCGTCGGTCAGCGACGCGTCGGGCGCGATGTGCATGCCCGACCCGTAGTAGCCCGAGTTCGCGACCACGACCGTGGCGGCCACATGCTCGTGCACCTCGCCGTCGACGGTGATCCGGTAGGCCGTGGGCCGGTACGCCGCGAGCGCGCGGACCGCAGCGTAGGGGTACTGCAGCGACCTGGGCAGCCGGTGCGCCCGGTCCACCAGCTCCGAGGCGTGGGAGTCCACGCCGGCGTACAGGCTGCCCACCACGACGCGGCCCTGCACATCGATCACGTCGACACGACGGGGCTCGGCCTTCAGGAGCAGGGTGGCCAGGGACTCGGGGTCCTGCGGGACGGACAGCTGCCGGGCGAAGTCGTTGCCGCGGCCGGCGGGGACGAGCCCGAGGACTCCGCCGGCCTCCACGACCGACCCGGCGAGCGAGGCGACCATGCCGTCGCCCCCCACCGCGACGACCACCTGTCCGCGGCGCACGGTCTCGGCGACCAGCGACCGGCACTCGATCGGGCCCGGGCTGTAGGTCACCTCGACGGTCGCGCCCGCGTCACGCAGCAGCCGGGCCACGGGCACGACGGCCGCCGGGGCCGCCCCGCCGCCGGAGGCAGGGTTCACCAGGAAATGGAAAGCACGGCATGACCTCGCGTTCATGGCACCAGGACGCCGGGGTTGAGCACGCCCGCGGGGTCGATCCTCGCCTTCACCGCGCGCAGGACCTCGACCCCGACCGGGCCGACCTCCTCGGCGAACCACGGCTTGTGGTCGCGCCCGACGGCGTGGTGGTGCGTGATCGTGGCGCCCGCGGCGATCATCGCGTCGGAGGCAGCGGCCTTCGCCTGCGCCCACTGGGCGAGCGGGTCCTCGCCCTGCCTCGCGGCGACGGTGAAGTAGAGCGACGCGCCGTTCTCGTAGACGTGGGAGATGTGGCAGAGCACGATCGGCGGCGTGCCCTGGCTGTTGAGCGACTCCTCGAGGGCGCCGCGCACACCGTCGTACAGCGAGGAGAGCTTCGACCAGAAGGTCGCGGTCTCGAGCGTCTCGACCAGGACTCCGGCGTCGAGCAGGGAGTCGCGCAGGTAGGGACCGTGGAACCGGCCCTGCGCCCAGGCGGCACCGGCCTCCTCACCGAGGTCCTCGCCGCCGAGCTCGTTGAGCCGGTCGGACGTGCGCGCCAGCATCTCGTTCACGGCCCGGCCGTCGCCCTCGTAGCCGGCGATCAGCAGGCAGCCGCCCGCCGACGAGGACCCGACCTCGCTCGGACGGGCCAGGTTGATCGCGGTCTCGGCCTCGTCGGACAGCCGCAGGACAGTGGGCGCCGCACCCGACTGGGTCAGCTCGCGCAGCGCCGCCGCGCCCTCGAGGAAGGACGGGAACCGCCAGGCCTCGTAGACCCTCACCGCGGGCTTCCGGCGCACCCGGACGGTCACCGACGTGATCACGCCGAACGCGCCCTCGGACCCGAGCACGAGCTCGCGGAGGTCGGGGCCCGCCGCTGAGGCGGGCGCGCTTCCGAGCTCGAGCGTCCCGATCGGCGTGGCCACCCGCACGCCGACGACGAGCGCGTCGAACCGGCCGTAGCCCGACGACGCCTGGCCGCTGGAACGGGTCGCGGCGAAGCCGCCGATGCTGGCGTACTCGAACGACTGGGGGAAGTGTCCGAGGGTCAGGTCGTGCTCGGCGAGCAGCGCCTCGGCCTCGGGACCGAGCAGGCCGGCCTCGAGCACAGCGGTCCCGGACTCCTGGTCGACCTCGACGAGCCGGTTGAGCCGTCGCAGGTCGAGCGCCACCACTCCGGCGTACCCGTCGCGACGGGCGGCGAGCCCGCCGACCACGGAGGTGCCACCGCCGAAGGGGACCAGCGCGACGTGGTGCTCGCCGCACCAGTCGAGGACGGCGAGGACCTGGTCGTGGTCCGCCGGGAGCACGACGGCGTCGGGCGCGTCGCTCCCGTCCCCCTGCCGCATCTTGAGCAGGTCGGGCGTGGACTTGCCGCGGGTGTGCCGGACGCGGGTCTCGTGGTCGACGCGCACGTGCTCGGCACCGACCACCTGCTCGAGCTGGTGGAGGAGGCCGGAGTCGAGTCCGGGCTCGGGCAGCCGCACGTCCTCGAGAGCGACACCGGGGTGGGGCTCGGCCGGCCCGAAGGCGGCCTCGACCAGGCCACGCGCCGCCTCGGGTAGTGGTCCAGCCAGCTCGGGGTCTCCCCATCGGGACCAGTGCATCTGCGTCGTCATGCGTTACACTGTGACACATGACGTCAATCCGTCACAACGGTGGTCCAGATGACTCCCTGCTCGACGCCGCGCGCGAGTGCATGCTCGCGGTGGGGTGGAAGCGCACCACGCTGACCGACGTGGCGCGGCGCGCGGGCGTCTCCCGGATGACCATCTACCGCCGGTGGCCGGACATGCAGACGCTGCTGTCGGACCTGATGGCCCGGGAGTGGTCGGGCGTGGTGGTGGACTCGGCTCTGGAGGTCGACGGCTCCCCGGTCGCGCGCCTCGCCGACAGCGTCGCCCGCACCGTGCGGACCCTGCGCGAGAGCGACCTGTTCCGCAAGATCGTGCACGTCGACCCCGAGCTGCTGCTGCCGTACCTCCTCGACCGTCGCGGACGCACCCAGGACTCCATCCTCGAGATGCTCGAGGCGGGGATCGCGGCGGGGCAGCGCGACGGCTCGGTGCGTGCAGGCGACCCGGAGCTGATGGCCCGGTCGATCATGCTCACCGCGCACGGCTTCACGCTCTCCGCCGAGACGATGGCCGACACCGCCGAGGGGCTCGACCGGCTCGACGCCGAGCTGGCCACCCTCGTACGGAGGTACCTCACCCCATGACCGCAGCCGACCCCACCGCAGCCGCCCCCACCGCATGTAAATCGGGGTTACAGCCCGTTCTCAAGCGGCATACCACCGCAGGACGGTCCACAGCGCTGGGGAAGTACGCCGGGAGGGGCGCCGCCCTGACCACCGCGAGCACCCGGCTGGACGCCGCGCGACGCGAGCGCGAGCTCGCCGAGGCCACCGACGGCCGCGTGGTCGACCTGCTCGTCGTCGGCCTCGGCGTCACCGGCGCCGGTGTCGCGCTCGATGCGGCCTCGCGAGGGCTCGACGTGGTGGCGGTGGATGCACACGACTACGCGTTCGGCACGTCCCGGTGGAGCTCCAAGCTGGTGCACGGCGGCCTCCGGTACCTCGCCAAGGGGCAGTTCGGCGTCGCGCACGAGAGCGCGGTCGAGCGCGGCATCCTGATGGGCTCGACCGCGCCGCACCTCACGCACGCGATGCCGATGCTGCTGCCGCTGTTGCCGATGGTGTCGCACGTCCAGGCCGCGCTCGCGAACGCCGGCTTCCGGGCCGGTGACGCCTTGCGTGCGTCGGCGCACACGTCGCGCCGGATCCTGCCGCGGCCCCGCCGGCTCTCCGCGACCGAGGTCACCGCGATCGCGCCGGGGCTGCGCACCCAGGGCATGCGGGGCGGTCTGCTGTCGTGGGACGGCCAGCTCGAGGACGACGCCCGGCTGGTGGTGTCCCTCGCGCGGACGGCGGCAGGGTACGGCGCGCGCCTGCTCACCCGGACCCGCGTCACCGAGCTGACCGGTGACCGCGCGGTGGTCCGCGACGAGCTGACCGGGGAGCGTCTCCACGATCCGTGCGCGGGCCGTGGTCAACGCGACCGGCGTCTGGGCAGGCAGTCTCGTCCCCGACGTCACCCTCCGGCCCTCGCGAGGCACCCATCTCGTGCTGCGCGGCAGCTCCCTCCCCGGCCTCACGGTCGCCGTGACCGCTCCCGTCCCGGGTGAGAGCAACCGCTTCGTCTTCGTGCTCCCGCAGCCGGACGGCCTCGTATACGTCGGGCTCACCGACGAGCCGGCCGACGGCCCGGTCCCCGACGTGCCGGAGCCGACCGAGGCCGAGATCGGCTTCCTCCTCGACGTGGTCGGCGCGGTGTTCGACCATCCGCTCCGCCGCGAGGACGTGGTCGGCGCGTACGCCGGGCTCCGGCCGCTGCTCGACTCGGGTGGTCGTACGGCGGACCTCTCCCGCCGGCACGCCGTCCTCACCTCGGCCGACGGGGTGATCACCGTCGTCGGCGGCAAGCTCACGACGTACCGCCGGATGGCGCAGGATGCGGTCGACACCGCGGTGAGGCAGCGCCACCTGTCCGCGGGTCCGTGTGTCACCACCCGGCTGCCGCTGGTCGGTGCCGCGCCGCGTGAGGTGCTCGGGCGGGTCGAGGCGCCGGCGCGGTTGGTACGCCGCTACGGCACCGAGGCGCCGACCGTGCTCGAGCACGGTCGTGCCCTCATGCCGGGCGCGGACACCGAGCTGCTCGCGCCCGTCGCGGCAGGGGTCCCGGTCACCATGGCCGAGCTCCTCTGGGGCGTGACCCATGAGGGTGCCCTCGACGTGGACGACCTGCTGGACCGTCGTACTCGCATCGGACTGGTCCCCGCGGACCGGGCTGTCGCAGAGAGCGTGGCACGGCGAGCCCTCGAGCTGGCGAGGTCTCGGCCGGCAGTCGCGGGCTGACCCCGAACGGCTCCGTCCGACCCACGTGACCTCGTCGGCCGCTTAGGCTGAGGCCGTGTCTGGAAGATGCGGCGACTACATACTCCGGCCGGTCGGCCGGGTCGACGGCCTTCTGGTCCACCGATGAGGCTGCCCCGTCTGATCGGCGGCTCCCCCGACCGCGAGGTGGTCCGGTCGGGGCCGGAAGTGATCAGCCTGCGACGCATAGCGGTCGCCCTGGGTGTCCTTCTGGGCGTCACCGTGCTCGGCACCGTCGGCTACCTGCTCCTCGGGTTCTCTGTGCTGGACGCTCTCTACCAAACCGTCACGACGGTGGCCACGGTCGGATTCCGGGAGGTCCAGCCACTGACTACCGCCGGTGTCATCTTCACGATGGTGCTGATCGTGGTAGGGGTGGGAGCGGTCCTGTACAACCTCGGAGTCATCCTCGAGGCGGTCACGGAAGGCCACCTTGGCCAATACTGGGAGAGGCGACGCATGGACAGGCGGATCACCGCGATGCGCGGGCACATCATCGTCTGTGGGCATGGCCGCGTGGGCCGCGCCGCCCAGGAGTACCTCGTCGGCACCGGGCACGAGGTGGTCGTCGTGGACATCGACCCGGGGCGGCTGAAGGATCTCGATCCCGACGCGGCGCACGTCTGCGGGGACGTGACCGACGACCGGGTGCTTCGCGAAGCAGGCATCGAGCACGCCCGCGCGCTGGTCGCCGCGCTCGAGACCGACGCGGACACTGTGTACGCCACGCTGTCCGCGCGGGCGATGCGCGACGACCTCGTCATCGTCGCGCGGGCACGCACCACCGACTCGAAGACCAAGCTGGTGCTGGCTGGGGCGACCCGGGCCGTGAACCCTCAGCGCATCGGCGGCCGTCGCCTGGCGATCTTCGCGCTGCAGCCCGACGTCGCCGAGTTCCTCGACGTCGTCATGCACGACGAGAGCCTCGACTTCCGCATCCAGCAGGTCCGCGTCCAGGAGGGCTCCGCGCTGGCGGGCGGAACGGTGGGCGAGCTGCGGCTCCGGGACACCGGCGCCCTGCTCGTGGCGCTGCGCACGGCGCCAGGCATCCCGCTGGAGCCCAATCCCTCGGCCGGGTCGACGATGCCGCCGGGCGCGGTCCTCATCGCGCTCGGCACCCAGCAGGAGCTGGACGCCCTGGCGGCGCTGGCCCACCCCTGACCGCCAGGCCGCTGACCCGCCAACTACTGCGGTGTTGTGGACGGTCCTGCGGCGGCATACCGCTTGAGAACGGTCCATAACCCCGATTTACATGCGGGAGGAAGGCGTCAGCGCAGGGCGACGGTGAGCAGGAACGCCGAGTCCGCGTGCGCCTCGACGGCGTGCCGCTGCGGCGGGATCGGGATCAGCTGCCCGGGGTAGACGGGCCACTCCCGGTCGCCGGACCGCAGGGTCACCCTGCCCTTGATCATGTACAACGTCGCGGCGGGTGGCGACTCGTGCTCGCTCATCTCCACGCCCTCCTTGAGGGCGATCACCACGGCCCGCATCACGGTCCCGGACAGGATCGTCTTCGCGCTGCGGCCCGCCGGGTGGTTGTGGAGGTCGGCGATCAAGGCCTCCGCGAGCTCGGAGAGCACCACCATGTCGGGGGTCTCGTGCGACTCGTGGCCGTGTGGCCGCCCGTCGTGCTGGTCGTGTCCGTGCTCGACCATGTCGTCTTCCTTGCTCATCTCGTGCGTTCCCATCCTCGTCGGGGTGAGTGGCTGCCGAGCTGCACGTCGTCGCGGCTGCGGTAGACGATGTACGGCCGGGTCAGGTAGCCGAGGGGTGCGCTGAACACGTGCACCAGCCGGGTGAACGGCCAGAGCGCGAACAGGAACATCGCGGCCAGCCCGTGCAGCTGGAAGCTCAACGGCGCCTCGGCCATCAGGTCCGGGTGCAGGTCGAACCGGAAGATCCCGCGGAACCAGACCGACACGCCCTCGCGGTAGTCGTAGTGGCCGAAGATGTTGGCGGCCACCGTGTTGACCAGCCCGAGCACGATGACCGTCGCGAGGACGGCGTACATCGTCTTGTCCATCTTGGTCGTCGCCGAGAACACGGGGCCGTTCGTGCGGCGGCGGTAGATCAGGATCGCCATGCCGACCACGGTGGCGAACCCGGCGATCGCGCCGATCGAGACCGCCATGAAGTGGTAGAGGTCCTCGGAGATCCCGACCGCCTCGGTCCACGACTTGGGCACGCCGAGCCCCATCACGTGTCCGAGGAACACGGCCAGGATGCCGAAGTGGAACAGCGGACTGCCGATGCGCAGCAGCCGGTCCTCGTAGAGCTGCGACGACCGGGTGGTCCAGCCGAACTTGTCGTAGCGGTAGCGCCAGAAGTGACCGACGACGAAGGTGGTCAGGCAGATGTACGGGAAGATCACCCAGAGGAAGGTGGTCATGCGCGGGCTCCCGGGAAGGTAGGCATGGGCAGGTCGTCGGCGCCACTCGGATGCGCTGGGCCGGGGTCGAAGGTCGGTGTGGCGTACGGCGTGAGTCCGACCTCCTCCTCCGGTGGGCCCTCGGCGGCGAGCCGGCGGATCGCCTCCCACTCGTCACCGCGCAGCGGCGGCAGCGTGCCGGTCACCGCCTCCACCGCCCCGGTCCACGGCGAGCCGCCGTCCCGCAGCGCGAGCCGCAGGAGCTCGAGCCCGGCGCGGTGGTCGAGCAGCAGGCCTCGGCCGAGCTCACGGTCGACGGTCGCGGCGTACTCCAGGACCACGCACAGGTGGTCGGGCAGCTCGCCCCCGGTGTCCGGGTTGGCGTCCATGACGAAGCCGGACCGCAGGTAGGTCTGCTTGAACCGCAGCAGCGCCACGCCCCGCTTCCGCGTGTCCCCGTGCGCGAAGTAGGTGAGGAAGAGGTTGCAGCGTCGCCGGGTGTCGAAGGTCTCGACGTACTCCTGCTGGAGCTCGGTGAGCGGCGTCTCCGAGAGGTGTACGACGGTCTCGCGGATCGGCTCACCGAGGGCGGCGGGCAGGTCGTGCGAGGCGGCCCGGACCATGTCGAGCTGCTCGACCAGCCGCTCGTCCGGGTAGCCGAGCAGCAGCGACGCCGACTGCCACGCGATGGTGAGCTGCTCGTCACTCAGCGAGGGGCCCCCGCGCAGGGTGTGCTTGCGGCTCATCGTTGCTCCGCCCCACCGGTGGTGCCGTTCGTCCTTCGGCGGGAACAGGCCCGAGGGCGTGCCCTTGCCGTCCCAGTTGAGGAGGTTGACCCGAGCCGACTTCGACTCGGGGGCAGCCATGCTGTCGGCGGTCTGCCGGTTCTGCAGCATGGCGAAGTTCTCGACCGCGATCGGGGTCGGGGCGCCGGACCCCTCGCCGAAGGGACCTGACCCACCCATCCCCGGACCACCTTCGTAGTCCAGCGAGCACTCGGTGGCGAGCTCCTCGAGGGAGTGCGCCTGCTCCGCGTGCGCGGGCGGGATCACGTAGCGCTCGTCGTACTTCGCGATGGCGAGCAGGCGGTACATGTCATACATGTCCTCCTCGCTCATCCCGACCGACTCGGGGATCGACCCGTTCGGGTCGCGGCCCATGTTGATGTCGCGCATGTAGGACCGCATCGCGGCGAGCTTCTTCAGCACCGTGTCCACGGGACCGACGTCGCCGGCGGTGAACAGCTCGGCGAGGTACTCGATCGGGATCCGCAGCGCGTCGATGGCCGCGAACAGGTTGCCCTTGTCCTCGGCGTCCTCACCGGTGTCACGGACCACGTCGACCACCGGGGAGAGCGGCGGGATGTACCAGACCATCGGCATGGTGCGGTACTCCGGGTGAAGCGGCAGGGCGACCTTGTACTTGTTGATCAGCGCGTGGATCGGCGACCGTTGCGCGGCCTCGACCCAGTCGCGCGGGATGCCCGCCTTCTCGGCCTCCCGGATGACCTCCGGGTCGTTCGGGTCGAGGAACACCTCACGCTGCGCCTCGTAGAGACCGTGCTCGTCGGGCGTGGCCGCCGCCTCGAGCACCTTGTCGGCGTCGTACAGCATGAGCCCGATGTAGCGGAGCCGGCCGACGCAGGTCTCCGAGCAGACCGTCGGCAGGCCGACCTCGATGCGCGGGAAGCAGAACGTGCACTTCTCGGCCTTGCCGGTGCGGTGGTTGAAGTAGACCTTCTTGTACGGGCAGCCGGAGACGCACATCCGCCAGCCGCGGCAGCGGTCCTGGTCGACGAGCACGATGCCGTCCTCGGAGCGCTTGTAGATCGCACCGCTCGGGCACGACGCCGCGCACGACGGGTTCAGGCAGTGCTCGCAGATCCGCGGCAGGTAGAACATGAACGTCTGCTCGAACTCGAACTTCACCTTGTCGGCGATGTTCTTCAGCATCGGGTCGTGCTTGGCCGTGGCCTCCGACCCGCCGAGGTTGTCGTCCCAGTTGGCCGACCACTCGATCTTCATGTCCTTGCCCGAGAGCAGCGACTTCGGCCGGGCGACCGGCGTGTGCTCCTGCGCGGGCGCGTCGGTGAGCGTCGCGTAGTCGTAGGTCCACGGCTCGTAGTAGTCCTGGATCGACGGCATCTTCGGGTTGGAGAAGATCGTCGCGAGCTTCTTGAGCCGGCCGCCGCCCTTGAGCTTGAGCCGCCCGCGCTTGTTGAGCTCCCAGCCGCCCTTCCAGGTCTCCTGGTCCTCGTACGTGCGGGGGTAGCCCTGTCCCGGCCGGGTCTCGACGTTGTTGAACCAGACGTACTCCGTGCCGGACCGGTTGGTCCACGCCTGCTTGCAGGTGACCGAGCAGGTGTGACACCCGATGCACTTGTCGAGGTTCATCACCATGGCCATCTGTGCCATGACCCTCATCAGTACTGAACCTCCTGGTTGCGCTTGCGGATCACGGTCACTTCGTCTCTCTGGTTGCCGGTCGGGCCGAGGTAGTTGAACGCGAAGGACAGCTGGGCGTAGCCGCCGATCACGTGGCTCGGCTTGACCAGGATGCGGGTGAGCGAGTTGTGGATGCCGCCTCGCTTCCCGGAGGTCTCCGAGAGGGGTACGTCGATGAGGCGGTCCTGCGCGTGGTGCATGTAGACCGTGCCTTCGGGCATCCGGTGCGACACGATCGCGCGGGCGACGACGACACCGTTGCGGTTGACCGCCTCGATCCAGTCGTTGTCCTTGACGCCGACCTTGGCGGCGTCCTTGTCGCTCATCCAGATGGTCTGGCCACCACGCGAGAGCGAGAGCATGAACAGGTTGTCCTGGTACTCCGAGTGGATCGACCACTTGTTGTGCGGGGTCAAGTATCTGACCGTCACGCTGTGCTGGCCATCAACCTCCCCCATGTCACCCACGGCCGGCTCGGCGAACAGCGCCCCCATGTTCAGCGGCGGCCGGTAGACCGGAAGCCCCTCGCCGAGCTCGGTCATCCAGTCGTGGTCGAGGTAGAAGTGCTGGCGCCCGGTCAGGGTGTGCCACGGCTTGAGCCGCTCGACGTTGATCGTGAACGGCGAGTAGCGGCGGCCACCGGTCTCCGACCCTGACCACTCCGGCGAGGTGATCACCGGCACCGGCGCGGCCTGCGTGTCGGCGAAGGTGATCTGCTTGCCCTCGTGCTCGGCGGCCAGGTCGTGCAGCTGCGTGCCGGTCCGCTTCTCCAGGGTCTTGAAGCCCTGCGTCGCGAGGTGACCGTTGGTGGTTCCGGACAGGGCGAGGATCGCCTCGGCGGCGTGGATGTCCCGCTTGAGCGACGGCCGACCGTCGGCCGGCCCGCCGCGCACCGGCCCGTTCTTGTTCTTCAGGTAGTCCACCGACGCCGAGACCTCGTAGGTGATGCCCTTCGTGGTCGCGCCGAGCTTCTCCATCAGCGGGCCGAGCGCCTGCATCTGCGCGCCGACCGCGGTGTAGTCGCGCTCGACCTCGACGATCTTCGGCATCGTCAGGCCGGGGACCGGCTCGCACTCGCCGTACTTCCAGTCGCGGACCCTGCCGTGCGGGGTGGCCATCGCGTCCGGCGTGTCGTGCAGCAGCGGCACCGCGACGACGTCCTTGCGGGTGTCGAGGTGACCGGCCGCGAGCTCGCTGAACTTCGTGGCGATGGTCTGGAAGGCGTCCCAGTCGGTGCGGGTCTGCCACGGCGGCGCGATGGCCGGGTTGAACGAGTGCACGAACGGGTGCATGTCCGTGGTGTTCAGGTCGTGCTTCTCGTACCACGTCGCGGCCGGGAGCACGACGTCGGAGAAGATCGTCGTACTCGTCTGCCGGAAGTCCAGCGTCAGGAGCAGGTCGAGCTTGCCCTCGGGCGCGTCCTCGTGCCACTCCACGCCCCGCGGCCGGTTCGCCTCGGTCGACTCGGTCGCGCGGAGCGAGCTGTCGGTGCCGAGCAGGTGCTTGAGGAAGTACTCGTTGCCCTTCGCCGACGAGCCCAGCAGGTTGGCCCGCCAGATGGCGAGGACACGCGGGAAGTTCTCCGGCGAGTCCGGGTCCTCGGCGGCGAACCGGAGCTCGCCGGACTTGAGCTTGTCGACGACGTGCTCCGCGACGGGACGCCCTGCCTCCGCGGCCTCGTCGGCGAGGTCGAGCGGGTTGCGGTTGAACGTCGGGTACGACGGCATCCAGCCCATCCGGGCGCTCTTCGCGATGACGTCGGCGGTGCTCATGCCGTCGAACTGGCCGCTGCCCGTCTTCGCCGAGAGGACGTCGGCGGAGAAGTGGTCGTAGCGGAACTGGTCGGTGTGGAGGTACCAGTACGCCGTGTGGATCATCTGCCGCGGCGGCCGCTTCCAGTCCAGGCCGAACGCGAGCTGCGCCCACCCGGTGATCGGCCGGCACTTCTCCTGGCCCACGTAGTGCGCCCAGCCCCCGCCGTTGACGCCCTGGCATCCGGTGAGCGTGGTCAGCGCCAGGAAGCTGCGGTAGATGGTGTCGGAGTGGAACCAGTGGTTGGTGCCCGCACCCATCAGGATCATCGAGCGGCCCTGGGACTCCTCGGCGTTCTGCGCGAACTCCCGGGCGATCCGGGCCGCGGCCTGGGCCGGCACGCCGGTGATCGGCTCCTGCCAGGCCGGTGTGTACGGCGCGTCGGCGTCGTCGTACGACATTGCCCACTCGCCGGGCAAGCCATCCCGCGCGACGCCGTACTGCGCGAGCATCAGGTCGTAGACCGTGGTGACCAGGTGCTGCCCGACGCGCCGCACCGGCACGCCGCGTGGCAGCGACCCGGCGGCGCCGTCGAGGTTGTCGAAGCGCGGGAGCTCGACGAGGACCGAGTCCTGCGTGGTGTCGATCAGGGAGAGCTTCGGGTCCACGTCACCGAGGTCGAGGTTCCAGCGGCCGGCGCCGCTCTCCCCGAAACGGTGGCCGAGCGACCCGTTCGGCAGGGCGGGCTCGTCGGTGCGGGAGTCCATCAGCACCGTCTTGAAGGCGGCGTTCTCCTCGTGCTCCCAGGCCGGGAGGTCGGCCGCGGTGAGGAACTTGCCAGGCCGGTAGGTCCACGGCGTGCTCGTCGACCCTTCGTCGACGGGCTCGAGGACGACCAGGTTCGGCAGGTCGGTGTACTTCTTGGTGTAGTCGATGAAGTACGGCGTCTGCCGGTCGACGAAGAACTCCTTGAGGATGACGTGGCCCATCGACATCGCGAGGGCGGCGTCCGTGCCCGGCTGCGCCGGAAGCCACTCGTCGGCGAACTTCACGTTGTCGGCGTAGTCGGGGGCGACCACCACGACCTTCTGCCCGCGGTAGCGCGCCTCGGTCATCCAGTGGGCGTCGGGCGTGCGGGTGACCGGGACGTTCGAGCCCCACATGACGAGGTAGCCGGCGTCCCACCAGTCGCCTGACTCGGGTACGTCGGTCTGGTCGCCGAACACCTGCGGCGAGGCGACCGGCAGGTCGGCGTACCAGTCGTAGAACGACAGCATCGAGCCGCCGATCAGCGAGGTGAACCGGGCGCCGGAGGCGTGCGAGACCATCGACATCGCCGGGATCGGCGAGAAGCCCGCGACCCGGTCCGGTCCCCACTTCTTGATCGTGTGCACGTAGGCGGCCGCGACCATCTCGGTCGCCTCCTCCCACGTCGCCCGGACCAGGCCGCCCTTGCCGCGCGCGGACTTGTAGTTCTTCGCTCGCAGCGGGTTGTCGACGATGTGCGCCCAGGCCTTGACCGGGTCGCCGTGCTGCGACTTGGCCTCGCGGTACATCTGCAGCAGCACGCCACGGATGTAGGGGTAGCGGACCCGGGTCGGCGAGTAGGTGTACCAGGAGAAGGCCGCGCCGCGGGGGCAGCCGCGGGGCTCGTACTCCGGCTTGTCCGGGCCCACCGACGGGTAGTCGGTCTGCTGGGTCTCCCAGGTGATGATGCCGTCCTTGACGTACACCTTCCACGAGCACGACCCGGTGCAGTTCACCCCGTGCGTCGAGCGGACCACCTTGTCGTGGCTCCACCGGTCGCGGTAGAAGTCGTCCGCGCCCCGGCCGCCCTTGCGGTGCAGACTTCGAAGGTCCTCCGACACCTCGGCCTTGGTGAAGAACCGGCGACTTCTCACCAGCGCGTCGCTGAGCCCCCCGTCCATACCGACCTCGTGGCCGACCTCGTGGTCGTGCTTGCCTTCCGGTTGTACGTCGGTGCTCAACATGAACCTTTCTGTGGGGGGTTGCCGGGCGGGGGTGGCGTGATGCGTGGCTACACGGGCTCTCGAACCTCTTCCTCGTGACGGAGAGCGGTCTGCCGGACGACGGTCAGGGTCAGGACGAGGGTGAGCGCCGCGGTGACCGAGAGCAGGCCGAGGCCGATCGCGTAGGAGTCGGTGCGGCCGTAGACGTACCCCATGATCAACGGCGGGACGAAGCCGCCGAGACCACCGGCCGCGCCGACGAGCCCGGTGACCCCGCCGACCCGCGACGGGTCGGTCACCCTCGCGATCAGGGCGAACGTCGCGCCGCTGCCGGCGCCGAGCGCCGCGGCCATCGCCAGGAAGGACACCGTGCCGATGTGCTCCAGGATCGGGTGGGTCGCCGCGACCGCAGCGCCCACGGCGACGACGGCGTACCCGCCGACCAGGACCGGGATCGGGCCGAACTTGTCGGACAGCCAGCCGCCGACCGGACGCATGATCACGGCGACGACCACGAAGCCGGCCATCCGGTTCGCCGCGTCGGCCGGGGTCAGCGAGTAGTCGGTCTTGAGGTACGCCGGCAGGTAGACGGAGAACGCGACGTAGCCACCGAACGCGACGGCGTAGAGGATGCACGCCTGCCAGGTGATCGGCAGCTTCGCGTTGGCCTTGAGCCGGGTCGTCAGCGACGTGGTCGGCACGGTGCGGCCGGGGGCGTCGCGCAGGATCAGCCAGGAGACGACCGCGTAGACCGCAAGGACCGCCGCGGTGATCAGGAACGGCGCCTTCTCACCGACGTTGGTGAAGAGCTTCACCGTGGTCAGCGCGCTGATCGCCGTGCCGCCCATGCCCGCACCGAAGATACCGACGGCGAGACCCCGGCGCTCCGGCGGGAACCAGGCGTTGACGAACGGCACGCCCACCGCGAACGCGGTTCCGGCGACGCCCAGGAAGAAGCCGCCCACCAGGATCAGGGCGTAGGAGTCCAGCGCGAAGAACGCGATGAACAGGATCGGCACGATCGTGATCCCGGAGACGATCGGGAACATGACCCGGCCGCCGTACCTGTCGGTGAGGGCGCCGACCACGATGCGGCCGAGCGACCCGACGAGGACCGGGACCGCCACCATCAGGGCCACGTCGGACTCGGTGAGGTCGCCGAGGGTGCCCTGCTCGCGGAAGAGGGGCCCGAGCGGGCTGATCAGCGCCCAGGCCCAGAAGTTGACGGCGAATCCGATCGTCGCCATGGCCAGCATGAGGCCAGGATTGCCACCGGTGTTTGCCTTGCTGCTTGCTGCTCCAGCACTCGTGCTGCTCATCGTCGACTCCGGACGCTCAGACAAACCTTGCGGCTTGTGTCGTTCTTACCCGAAGTAACTTGCCAAGACCACCACCCTCGCGGGAAAGGGCGAAAGTCCCGAATCGTTCACCGATGGTCCCCCTTGGTGGGCGAGTTTCCCCAAGGTATGCAGGCGAACCTCCACTTCCCATGGCGTGCACGTCGTGGGAAGTGGAGGTTGAGCGGCATACCTTGATGAAGCAGCTACGGCATGAAGGCGCTCGAGGTCAGATGCCGAGGTCGTCGAGGACCTCCGCCTTCGGCAGGTCCGCCAGGTGTGCTCCGGCGAGCAGCAGCTTGGACCGTCGTACGCCGCTCCCGATGACCGCCACGTCGATGTCCAGCACGGCCCGGTCCACGAGGAGACGCCACGACTCGGGCAGCCCCAGCGGCGTGATGCCGCCGTACTCCATGCCGGTCTCCTCGACCGCGCGGTCCATCGACAGGAAGGACGCCTTGCGGACGTCGAGCGTGCGCTTGACCAGGTTGTTCACGTCGGCACGGGTGTCGGCGCGGACGACGCAGGCGGCGACCCGCTCCTCCCCCGCACGCTTCCCAGAGACCACGACGCAGTTCGCGCTCGCGGCGAGTGGCAGGGCGTACGCCTCGGTGAGCGCGGCCGTGTCGGCGAGGTCCGGGTCGATCTCGACCGCCACGTCGGCCGCGCGCGGCCGAGCGCCAGCGCGGCGGCGACCGGCTCCGCCAGCAGGTCGCTGCGTTCGAGAGCAGGTAGGGACTCGAGGGCCCCCAGGCGCGGCAGGTCCATCCGGCCAGCGTAGGTGCTAACGATTCACGCATATTTTCCGGGTTCGCCTGATTTCTTGCGGATAGCGCGTTTAGGGTCCAACAAATCTCTGTCTCGGGGGAACGCACGTCAGCGGATGGCTCGGCATCGCCGTAGCTCGTGAACGCCTGGGAGCGCGCCCTCCCTCCTGCAGAGCCCACCCACCGCGGCCGGTCCCTGCCTGCGTGCCGAGCACGGCTGCCCTGCATCACCAGGAGATCCGTTTGTCCAGCCCATTCACACGGCGGGGCGCGAGGGCGGTGATCGCGACAACGGCCTTCGGGCTCGTCGTGACCCCGCTCGCTCTGGTCGCACCTGCACAAGCAGCACCCGACGGCTCGAACCTCGTCATCAGCGAGGTGTACGGCGGCGGTGGCAACTCCGGCGCCCAGTACACGAACGACTTCGTCGAGCTGTACAACCCGACCAACGCTTCGATCAGCGTCTCAGGGATGTCCGTCCAGTACCGCAGCGCGACCGGCACCACGGCACAGGTGACCGCACTGAGCGGATCGGTGCCTGCCAAGGGCCACTACCTGGTCCAGGAGGCGGCCGGCACCACGGTCACCGACAAGCCGCTGCCGGCTCCCGACGCGACCGGGACGATCTCGATGTCGGGCAGCAACGGCGTGGTGCTGCTGGTCCCGAACACCACCGCGTTCACGGCGACCGGCGACCTCGCGGGGAACGCAGGCCTGGTCGACATGGTCGGCTACGGCACCGGGGCTACGTCCTTCGAGACGGTGAACACCGGAGTCGCCCTCACCAACACCACCGCTGCGACCCGTAACGCCACCGGCGCCGACAGCGACCACAACGCGAACGACTTCAGCGAAGTCGCGCCCGCGCCGCAGAACTCGGGCGATGTTGCGCCGCCGGAGGAGTTCACCGGCTCGATCGCGGAGATCCAGGGCACCGACGCCGCGACCTCGCCGCACGAGGGCGACATCGCCACCACACAGGGCGTCGTGACCGCGGCGTACCCGACCGGCGGCTACAACGGCTTCTACATCCAGACCCCGGGCACCGGCGACGCGACCGACGAGACCCCCGGCGCGTCCGACGCGATCTTCGTCTACGGCTCCGCAGCCACCGCCGCGGTGAAGGTCGGCGACCACGTCGAGGTCACGGGTCCGGTGAAGGAGTTCGCCGGGACGACCGAGATCGAGACCGACGCCGCGAGCGACGTCACGGTCCTCCCCGAGTCCGCGACCGCCCCGACGGCCCTGGCCACCGAGCTGCCGACCACGGAGGCCGCACGTGAGGCACACGAGGGCGAGCTGCTCGCACCCGCCGGCCCGTTCACGGTGACCAACACCTTCACGACCAACACCTTCGCCGAGATCGGCCTTGCTGCGGACACCACGCCGCTGATCGCCCCGACCGAGGTCGCGGACGCCCAGGACACGGCGACCGTCGCCGGCGGTCGCGGCGGACAACGCAGCGCGCGCGATCACGCTGGACGACGGCGCAAGCGCCAACTACACCGGCAGCGCCAAGAACACCCCGATGCCGTGGCTCTCGAAGGCGAACCCGATCCGGGTCGGCGCGCGGGCGACGTTCACCGCGCCGGTGATCCTCGAGTACCGCAACAACCTGTGGAAGTTCCAGCCGACCAGCCAGATCACCGGCGACGGCAGCTCCACCGCGACGTTCGCGAACACCCGGACCGCCGCCCCCGAGGACGTCGGCGGAGACATCCGGCTCGCGACGTTCAACGTGCTGAACTACTTCCCGACCACGGGCGAGGAGTTCGTCGCCAGCGGCCTCGGCAGCTGCACCTACTACACCGACCGCGCCGGCAACCGGATCACGGTGAACTCCTGCACGCCCAACGGTCCGCGCGGCGCCGCGAACGCCGAGAACCTCGAGCGGCAGCAGGCCAAGATCGTCGCCGCGATCAACAAGCTCGGCGCGAGCATCGTCTCCCTCGAGGAGATCGAGAACTCGGTCCAGTTCGGCAAGAACCGCGACTTCGCGGTCTCCAGGCTGGTCGATGCGCTGAACGCGGCGGCCGGCGCCGGCACCTGGGCCTTCGCTCCCTCCCCGGCCGCAGCGGACCTGCCCACGCCGGCGCAGGAGGACGTGATCCGGACGGCGTTCATCTACAAGCCTGCCGACGTCTCCCTCGTCGGCGCATCGAAGGTGCTCATTGACGAGACGAACTTCGACAACGCGCGTGAGCCTCTCGCGCAGGCCTTCAAGGCCGCAGGATCGCTCAGACGCCAAGGCGTTCGCCGTCATCGTGAACCACTTCAAGTCCAAGGGATCCGGCACCGACGACGGCACGGGGCAGGGCAACGCCAACCCGGACCGCATCGGCCAGGCCGAGGCGCTGTCCGCCTTCGCGGAGTCGTTCGCGGCCGACCGCGGCACGGACGCCGTCTTCCTCGACCGGTGACTTCAACTCCTACTCCATGGAGGACCCGATGCAGGTCCTCTACGGCGACGGCTACACCGCCGTCGAGTCGGACCCGGAGGGCGAGGAGACCTACAGCTTCTCGGGTCTCTCGGGATCGCTGGACCACGTGCTGGCCAACGACGCCGCGTTCGCTCTCGTGTCCGGCGCGGACGTCTGGAACATCAACTCGGGCGAGTCGGTCGGCTTCGAGTACAGCCGCTACAACAACAACGCCACCGACCTGTACGAGGCGAACCCGTTCCGGGCCTCCGACCACGACCCGGAGATCGTCGGCATCAAGGCGTCGCAGATCGGTCTGAAGAAGATCCAGGTCCTCGGCACCAACGACTTCCACGGTCGTCTCGCCAACAACTCCTCGGGCACCGAGGCGGGCGCGGCGGTCCTCGCGGGCGCGGTCAAGAAGCTGCGCGGCGAGAACCCGAACACGGTGTTCGCCGCCGCGGGTGACCTGATCGGCGCCTCGACCTTCGAGTCGTTCATCGCCAAGGACAAGCCGACCATCGACGCCCTCAACGAGGCGGGTCTCGAGGTGTCGGCCGTGGGCAACCACGAGTTCGACCAGGGGTACGACGACCTGGTCAAGCGCGTCATGGCGCCCTACGACCCCGAGACGAACCCGTACGGCGGCGCGGAGTGGAAGTACATCGGCGCCAACGTGCACAAGCCCGGCGCCCCGGAATCGGAGCTGCTGGACCCGACGTACGTCAAGGACTTCGGCGACGTCGAGGTCGGGTTCATCGGCGCGGTCACCGAGCACCTCGACGAGCTGGTCTCTCCTGCGGGCATCGAGGGCGTGGAGGTCGAGGACATCGTCACCGCGACCAACCGTGAGGCCGACGCGCTCAAGGCGGCCGGCGTCGACGTGGTCGTCCTGCTGGTCCACGAGGGTGCGGCCACGACGTCGTACGACTCGGCCACCGACCCCACGACCGACTTCGGGAAGATCGTGGACGGGGTCGACGAGGACGTCGACGCCATCGTCTCCGGTCACACCCACCTCGCCTACAACCACGAGGTCCCGGTGAAGGCGTGGATCGACGAGGGCCGGGACGTCACCACACGACCCGTCGTGTCCGCCGGCCAGTACGGCAGCAACCTCAACCAGCTCGAGTTCACGGTCGACACCACCACCGGTGAGGTCGTCGCGAAGTCGCAGAAGATCCTCGCGCTCAAGACCGGCCAGACCGCGAACTACCCGGTCGACGCCGCGACCAAGTCGATCGTGGACGCCGCGGTGGCCAAGGCCAACGAGCTCGGCGCGGTCCGGATCGGCGACATCGCCGCACCGTTCAACCGCGCCAAGGTCAACGCAACCGACGCCAACGGCAACCCGATCCTCGTCGAGAACCGCGGTGGCGAGTCCACGGTCGGCAACCTCGTGGCGGAGGTGCAGCGCTGGGCGACCGAGTCCAGCACCGCCGGCTCGGCGCAGATCGCCTTCATGAACCCCGGCGGCCTCCGCCAGGACATGGTGGGCACCGGCACCGCCTACCCGAAGACGCTGACCTACAAGCAGGCGGCCGAGGTCCAGCCGTTCGCGAACACGCTGGTCAACATGCGGCTCACGGGCACTCAGATCAAGAGCGTCCTGGAGCAGCAGTGGCAGCCTGCCGGCGCCTCCCGGCCGTTCCTCCGGCTGGGTACGTCGAAGGGCTTCACCTACACCTACGACCCGGCCGCCGCGGCTGGTTCGCGGATCACGGCGATGTGGCTCGACGGCGAGGCGATCGACCTGGCCGCGAGCTACTCGGTGACGGCCAACTCCTTCCTGGCGGCCGGCGGTGACAACTTCGTCGCCTTCAAGGACGCCACCGAGAAGAGGGACACGGGCAAGACCGACCTCCAGGCCATGGTCGACTACATGGCGGAGTTCGCCGACACCACGCCCCTCGCGCCGGAGTACAAGCAGCACGCGGTCGGGGTCTCCTTCCCGGCCGGCGCTCCGGCGGAGTACCTCCCCGGCAGTGAGGTCGCCTTCGACATCTCGTCGCTGGCGTACTCCACCGCGGCGGACCTGAAGGACAGCGAGGTGAAGGTGTCGCTCGGTGGCCAGGAGCTCGGGACCTTCCCGGTCGACAACACCATCGGCACTGCCGTGTTCGACGAGTACGGCACGGCCGACGTGAAGGTCGCCCTTCCTGCCGGCACGCCCGCGGGCAAGACGGTGCTCACCGTGACCGGCGCGACCACGGGCACCTCGGTCCCCGTCGCCGTGACGGTCACGAAGCCGGACCCCGGTCCGGTGGACACCAACGTCACCGCAACCGCAGAGCCGATGACCTACGGCACCGACGGCACCGTCGACGTCACGGTCACCCCGACCGACGCAACAGGGACGGTCACCGTGCTCAACGGCGAGACCACGCTCGGCAACGCAACACTCGCCGGTGGTTCCGCAGCGGTCACCATCGCGGGCAAGGCTCTCGCCCCGGGAACCCACACCCTGACCGTCCGGTACGCCGGCGACGCGACCCACAAGGCGTCGTCCGGCAGCGTGTCCCTGACGGTCGCGAAGGTGAGCTCGGTCGCCACGGCACAGGCCTCACCGGCCACGGTGAAGGTCAAGAAGGGCACGTCGACGGTGAGCGTGTCGGTGTCAGCGGGCGGGGTGACGCCCACCGGCACGGTGGAGGCCTACCTCGGTGACAGGCTCCTCGACACGGCGAGCCTGGCCGATGGGTCGGCCCGTCTGGTCGTGGGGCCGTTCGGCTCGGTCGGCACCAAGACGATCGACATCCGCTACCTCGGCGACGACAACGTGGCACCGAGCTCGACCACCACGTCGGTCAAGGTCGTCAAGGCGACCCCGAAGCTGACTGTCGACGTCAGGCAGGACGCGGTCCACGCGAAGACGACCCGCCCGAAGCTTGCCGTCGCACTGGCCGCACCCGGTCAGACGGTCAGCGGCAAGGTCGTGGTCATGCGCGCAGGCAACGTGCTCGCCCGCGGCACACTGGTCGACGGGAGGGTCACGCTGAGGCTGGCGGCATTCCCGACGACTGGCCGCAAGTACGTCCGGGTGCGCTACCTCGGTAGCGAAATCGCCGAGGCTGTCGACAAGGTGGTCACCATCAGGGTCGTGAGGTAGCCCTCAGGTCCCGACCAGACGAGGGGTGGTCCCGGTTCAAGCCGGGGCCACCCCTTCGTCATCTCTCACGGTCGTCAGATCCCAACAGGTCACCGCGCTCCAGCGCGGGCAGAGACTCCAGGGTTCCGATGGTGGGAAGTGACGCGGACATGCACCCATCTGCACCAGCCCTGGTCAGGCATGCCGTGTCAGGCGGCGCCCTTCCCGCTCGCGTTCTCGGTGACCTCCTGTCGCAGCCGGAGACCGAGCAGCGACGCGGCGAGGAGGGTGACACCGGCGGCGAGGAGCACGCCTGCCGGGCCCATGGCGCCCTCGAACCAGTCGAGCAGCGCCTCCGGAACCGCCAGCGTCACACCCACGACACCCACCGCGAGGTAGGGCCAGGCCCGGAGTACGACGTACATCGCGAACCCTGCGGCGGCAACGAGGGCGGTGGCCACGTAGGCGACCCAGGCCGTGTCGGACCCGAGGGGGATCTGCGCGCCGATCACCGCGATGGCCGCGCCGATCACGCGGGCAACCGGCACCTCCCGCCACACACCCTTCTCGGCCAGGGCCAGCCAGACCAGGCCGATCGCCAGCACCACCAGGCCGAACACGACCGGGTCCGGTCCGCCGAACTCGACGGCCTCGGAGATGTCCAGCGCCTGCAGCGCCTGCGGCACGGACGTCACCGCGCCGTAGGCGATGACCACCTGGCCGAGGACAGTCGGAGCGAGGTAGTAGCCCACCGCCCCGAGGACCACCAGCGTGAGGGCGGCGCCCAGGCCGGGCAGCGCTTCATCGCCCTGCCTGGTCGAGTCGAGCTGGACGAGCACGGCGATGGCTGCGGCGGCGGCCGACCCGGCGAACAGAGCACCGCCGAGCCGACGCCGCACGGGTTGTGCGCCGGCCCGCAGCGCGGTGAACCCGCCACCGGTCAGAGCGAGGACGACGCCCGCGATCGCGAGGAGTACGGCGATGCCCCCGAGCAGCCCGACCCGCTGGCCGGTGCTGAGGTCGTTCCACTGGTCGGAGATGAACAGCGCCGCGGCGGACACGACGAACGCGCCGCCGACGTACCCGGCCAGCTCGGCCAGCCGATGGCGGAGGGTCGACGACTCGGCGACGGCCTGGCCACCGAGGGTCCGGTCGACGACGGCGACCGCCTCGTCCTGCCGCGCCGGGTCGAGGAACCCCTGGTCCACCAGGGCGGTTACGACGGGCAGCGAACGGCTGTCGCGTACCTTCCCCAGACCTGACGGCCCGGTTCCCGACGCCCCGGTTCCCGACGGCCCCGTCCCTGACCCCGTCGATCCTGACTGCGCGGGTCCTGCGTGCGTGAACATGACAACCTCCTGATCGCCGGGAGCATCCTTCAACCAGGCTCCAGCTCGATCATCCCGCCCGCGCTTCGTCGCGATAAGAGTCCTTGTACCTAGGTATGTACTCAGACAGTCACGCAGGGAGTCCCAGTGACCTGTTGCGGCGAGTCGGCCTCGCGGACTCGCGCCACAAGAGGTCCGAGTGACCAGTTCGGCGACTGGCCCGCTCGCTAGCTGAGCGAACCCGGGTCGGAGGGTACGTCGACCGCGTGCTCACGCAGCAGCGGCAGGGGCACGATGTCCAGGGCCCGCTCGTGGGTGGAGGCGAGTACGACGGGCGCGGCCACACCGGCCTCGTGGGCCTGGAGCCAGCGCGCCGCGACCACGCACCACCGGTCACCGGGCTCGAGGCCGGGGAACCGCCACTCCGGGTGCGGGGTGGTGAGGTCGTTGCCGACGGACATCTGGTGCTCGAGGAACTCGCGGGTCACCACGGCGCACACGGTATGGCTGCCGACGTCCTCGGGACCGGTGCTGCAGCAGCCGTCACGGTAGAAGCCGGTGACCGGGTCGGTGCCGCAGGGTTCGAGCTCCCCTCCGAGCACGTTGAGTTCGGCCTGTTCACGTCCGGGCTCCGAGGTCATGGCCTCACCCTCCCACGCAGGTGGTCAGGGGTCATGCGGGCAGCGGTCACGTGGTCAGGGCGTAGACCGCGGCGCCTGCCCGGAGGTTGCCGGCCGCGGTCCAGCGCATCCGCTCGGCGTCCTCGTCGAGAAGGATCCGGCTCTCGACGGTCATGCCGATCCCGGCGAACAGCGCCTCGAGGTCGGCGAGCGTCGACAGGTGGATGTTGGGGGTCTCGTGCCACGGGTGCGGCAGCTCCTTCGAGACCGGCATCCGGCCACGAAGCAGCAGCCCGAACCGGTGCCGCCAGAGCCCGAAGTTGGGCACGGACACGACACATCGCGTGCCGATCCTGCTGATCTCGCGGAGCACGTCGGCCGGGCGCCGGGTGGCCTGCAGCGTCTGGGACATGACCACGACGTCGTACGACGAGTCCGCGAACTCTCCGAGCTGCTCGTCGAGGTCGACCTCGATCACCGAGACACCGCGGCGGATCGCCGACAGGACGGCGTCCGGGTCGACGTCCACGCCGGTGCCGGCGCAGGCCTTGTGCTCGATGAGATGGGCGAGCAGGTCTCCCTCGCCGCAGCCGAGGTCGAGCACCCGGGAGCCCTCGGGGACGAGGTCGGCGACGATCTGCAGGTCGTGCCTCATGGCGCCACCTGCGCCTGCGCGACCTGCCGCGACCCGTCGGCATGGTCGAGGAACGCCTCGATGGTCTCGTGGTAGCCCGGCACCTCGAGCAGGAACGAGTCGTGGCCCCAGGGAGAGCGGATCTCCCGGAAGGAGACCGGCACCCTGGCATGCTCGAGCGTCCGCACGATCCGCCGCGAGTGCGAGGTGTCGAACCGCCAGTCGCTGTCGAAGGAGACCACCAGGAACCGGGAGCCGCCCCCGGCGATCCGGGTGACCGCGTCGGGGTCGGCGAACGGGTCGAAGTAGTCCATGACCCGGGTGAGGTACAGGTACGACAGCGCGTCGAACCGGTCGAGGAACGTCTGCCCCTGGTGGTTGAGGTAGCTCTCCACCTGGAAGTCCACGCCGAGCCCCATCCGGCGTGCCGACTCGTCGCCCTGCAGCCGGCGGCCGAACTTCTCCGACATCGCCTCCTCCGACAGGTAGGTGATGTGCGCCATCATCCGCGCGACGGCGAGCCCGAGGTGCGGCGACCGGTCGCTTCCGACGTACTCCCCGTCCAGGAAGTCCGGGTCGCGCATGATCGCCTCCCGCGCGACGGCGGAGAAGGCGATGTTCTGGGCGGTCAGCCGGGAGGACGCGGCGATGATGATGCCGTTGCCGACCTGGCCGGGGTCGTCGATGGTCCACTGCAGGACCTGCATGCCGCCGAGGGAGCCGCCGATCGCCGCGAGCAGGCGGGAGATGCCGAGGTGCTCGAGGAGCTTGCGGTGCACCGAGACGAAGTCGGCCATCTGCAGCATCGGGAAGTCGAGGCCGTAGGGCTTGCCCGTCTCCGGGTTGGTCGAGAGCGGGCCCGTCGTACCCTGGCAGCCGCCCAGCAGGTTGGGGCAGATGACGAAGAAGCGGTCGGTGTCGAGCGCCTTGCCGGGCCCGACCAGGTTGTTCCACCAGCCCGCGCGCCTCGGGTCGCCGTGGTGGCCCGCCACGTGCGCGTCACCGGTCAGGGCATGGCAGACGAAGATCGCGTTGTCGCGCTCCGGCGAGAGGGTCCCGTAGGTCTCGTAGGCGACCTCGACCGGGCCGAGCTTGTGCCCGCTCGCCAGCACCAGCGGGTCGTCGTCGCTGAAGAGGACGACCTGCTCGGTCTGGACGAATCCGTAGTCGGAGGGGCTCACGGTTTCGGAGCGTACGCCCGCCGTCCCAGCATCCGAACTTTCGTCTTGAATGGCGGATCTGGCTTGTGCGCACCGATGCGGGCGGTTACCGCGCGCGTCGTTCACCGCCCGGCGGGCGCCTACCGTAGTGGCGGCTACCGGGCGGCGGCACCCCAGCCGTGCCAGCTGTCGACCTCGATCCACGCGCTGACGCGACCCCGGTCCCGCTGGGGGTAGGGCCTGCCGCGGTAGTGGACGCTCAGCCGGTCGATGTCAGCGAGGTCCTCGTCGTCCTGCATCTCGACCACGCGTCCCTGCAGGCTCACGTGGGTGTACCAGCTCTCCTCGTCGAGCACGGTGAGCGAGACCCGGGGGTCCTTGCGGAGGTAGTCGAGCCTCTTGCGGCCCTCGTCCATGTTGACCAGGACCCGGTCCCCCTCGAGGAGGTACCAGGTGGCCACGGACACCGGCTGCCCGTCCGCGCGCACCGCGGTGATCACGGACGGGTTCGGCTTGGCGAGCAGGTCTCGTACGTCGTCAGGCAGTGGCGGTCTCGGCATGGGCGCTCCTCGACATTGAGTGCGACGGGTGTCTTGACTCTGCCGATGTTAGAGCCAGCCGGCGACAGGCAGCGCCCCCGGCACTCGGCCGGGGGCGCAGCCGTACCTGCCTGTTCCGCTCGGCGGGCATCACCTCCACGGGTTCCGGCGGAGATCGCTCATGCGGCTCCGGACAGGTGCCGCGAGCGAGGCGGGAGGGAGTCGACGTCCCTGGCCACGGGCCACTGCACCGGCGGTCGCCTGCACTTCCTCCCTGGGGCGTGGGCTCCTCGGGAAGGTCCGCACCCCAGCCATGCGTGATGATCGCCTCGAACTCGCGGCGGACGAGCTCGTCATCGGAGTAGACGACGTCGGCGAAGTCGAGGACCGACGCCTGTGGCATGGCCCCTCTCCTCAGGACGAGATCGCGGCCTGCTCCTTGTCATGGGCTCGCGTGGTGACCTCGATCTTCCGCGGCTTGGCCTTCTCCGCGACGGGGATCAGCAGCCGGAGGACGCCCGCATCGTACGCCGCCTGCACCTGCTCGAGGTCCAGGTTGTCGCCGAGCACGAGCTGCCGGCTGAAGTGCCCCGTCGGACGCTCGGAGGCAAGCATCTCCCAGTCGCCGTTGCGAGGCGGACGCTCGGCCTTGATGGTCAGGACGTTGCGTTCCACGTCGACGTCGACAGTCTCGGGGCTGACCCCGGGAAGGTCGAACTCGACGACGAGGGTGTCGCCCTCGCGCCATGCGTCCATCGGCATGACGGCCGGCCGGGACGTCGTACCCAGCACCTGCTGGGCGATCCGGTCGAACTCACGGAACGGGTCGGTGCGCATCAACATCATCACCACCTCCAGATCACTGCACTGTTGTGCGCGCTCCAGCGCTTATACTCGCTGATATAGATTTCATATAGCACCGGTGACACAATGGCGTCAAGGCCATCGCCACGACACGTCCTGAGGGGGGCCGCATGACCCCGCTGCCAGACCCGAACCGAGGTGTCTACGGCATCTCGGTGGCGGCTGAGCTCGTCGGCACCGGGGTGCAGAACCTCCGGGCGTACGAGCGACGCGGCCTGCTCGATCCCGACCGCACGGACGGCGGCACCCGCCGGTACAGCGAGAACGACCTGACCCGCCTGCGCCGGATCGGTGAGCTGCTCGACGCCGGCCTCAACCTCGCCGGGATCTCGATGGTCCTCGACCTCGAGGCCGACAACGCCCGCCTGAGACTGGGCGTCGACGACGACTGAGGCATCTGCGGGCGGCTCACCCTCCGCGGCTCGTGGCCCGGAAGCGCCAGCGGGTCTGGCTGTACGGATCCTTGCCGAAGCCGAACACCGTGGTCGCCTGCACCGCGAAGACCCAGGCCTCGCCGCCATCTCCGGAATGCAGGAAGGCACCGTTGCCCACGTCGAAGCACCACTCCTCGCCGTACCGACCGACACCGCTGCCCGGAGTCATCGCGGAAGGCTGAGTCGTCAATCGGCGCGCGACACACCGCGGAATACGGTCCAAAGCTGACGGGTCGGCGTAAACGGGGGCGAAGTCACAGCGGACTCACAACTCACATGCGCCCCTTGCGTGACTCCTGAGGAGGCTCTTGCGTTAAGCGGACCGTGGCGACAGTGACCCCAGCGATCCAACGCAAGTCCATCCCGTCCCAGCGCGAGACTGAATCGACCCAACGCGAGCCGATCCAGCCAGAGACCGAGCCGTCCCCACGCGCGACCGAGCCGCAGCCCGCGACCGAGCCGATCGGGCGCGCGACCCAACCGATCCGGCGCAGCCACCCTCCCCGCCTCGCTGGCGTGGCCGCGGTCGGCGCGGGCACAGCGCTCGGGCTGACGTCCGGCGTCCTGCCGGCGGGGATCACGGCGGTTGCGGTCGCCCTGGCCATCGTGCTGCTGCTCCCGGAGCAGGCGCGCGTCGTCGCGGCGTTCGCAGCCGGCGCTGCCGCGACGCTGGCGATCCTGGCTGTGACCTGGCTCATCAGCTGGGGCTGTGTGGGCGGCCTCGGCGGCCAGAGCGTCGACCACGTGTGCGGCCGGACGCCGTTCCTCGAGTTCCAGCTGACCTCGCCCTGACGCAGGCCGACCCGTCGTTCCGCGCACGACACGCCGCGGAATCGGGGCCAAGATCGACGGGTCGGCGTCGGGGCTAGGTTGCGGAACCGTTCTTCAGCTTCCGCGCCACCTCGACGGCCCGCTCTGCCATGTGGTCGAGCGCGTTGAGCTCGGCGTTGCCGAGGGGCTCGTCGTTGCCGCCGCCCGTGACATGGCCGACGCCGTAGGGGTTGCCGTCCTCGAACTTGACCGGGTCGGTGTAGCCGGGCGAGACGATCAGCCCACCGAAGTGGTGGATCGTGTTGTACAGCGCCAGCAGCGTCGACTCCTGCCCGCCGTGTGTGCTCTGCGAGGCCGTGAACCCGGCGTACACCTTGTCCGCGAGCTTCCCCTGCGCCCACTGGGGACCGAGCTGGTCGATGAACTGCTTGAGCTGCGCGGCGACGTTTCCGAACCTCGTCGGCGACCCGAGGAGCACCACGTCGGCCCAGACCACGTCGTCGGCCGTCGCCGTCGGCTGGTCCTCGACCGCGTCACGGTGCCGCTTCCACCCCTCCACCGAGTCGATGACCTCCTGCGGCGCCAGCTCTGCCACGTGGCGCAGGCGGACCTCGGCGCCCGCCTTCTCCGCCGACTGGCCGAGGCGTTCGGCCATCTGCTGGGTCGTGCCCGTCGAGGAGTAGTAGATGACGGAGACGTTCACGCTGGTCATTGTGTTGCTCACCTCATCGGCTGCAGGGTGCAGTTGCCGGCCCGTCGTACCCGATAGGCCGTACGACGGTGGTAACCGGATGTCGCCACCGGCAAACGGGTGCCAAGTAGCCTTCGGGCCAGGGAGCACGACCCGATCCTGAGGACATCGAGCACACGGAGGGCGGATGGACGCGGACGTTGCGGACCTCGTGTACCTCCTCGTCGGCGGCTCCCTGCTGCTGGCCGCGGTGCTGCCCTACGCGCTCCGCAGGGCCGCGCTGTCCGCGCCGATGGTGCTGCTGCTCGTCGGCGCGCTCGTCGGGCTGCTGCCCCTGCCCGAGGACGTCGACCTCTCACCGCTCGCCAACCGCTCGTTCGTCGAGCACCTGACCGAGCTCTGCGTGATCATCGCCCTGATGGGAGTCGGCCTGGCCCTGGATCGGCCCCTGGAGTGGCGGTCGTTCGGCACCTGGCGGAGGTGGGGCGCGACCTGGCGGCTGCTCGCCATCGCGATGCCGTTGTGCATCGGCGGCGTCGCCCTGCTCGGCTGGTGGGCGATCGGCCTGGGCCCTGCGGCCGCCATGCTGCTCGGCGCTGCCCTGGCCCCGACCGACCCCGTTCTCGCCTCCGACGTCCAGGTCGAGGGTCCGACCGCCGCGGACGAGTCCGAGCAGGAGATCGACGAGAGCGACGAGGTGCGGTTCGCCCTGACCTCCGAGGCGGGGCTCAACGACGGGCTGGCGTTCCCGTTCGTGTACGCCGCGATCTTCATGGCCACCCTGGGGCCGGCGAGCGAGTGGGCGCTGCGGTGGTTCGGCTGGGAGCTGGTCGGGAAGTCGCTCGTCGGGGCGCTCCTCGGCACGGCCGTCGGATGGCTCCTGGCGAAGGCCGCGTTCCGGGCGCCGAGACCGTCGCTGCGCCTGGCGGAGACCGGGGAGCCCCTGCTCGCCCTCGCTGCGGTCCTGCTGTCCTACGGCGTCGCGGAGGTAGCCGGTGGGTACGGCTTCCTGGCCGTGTTCGCGTGCGCGATGACCCTGCGCTCGGCGGAGCGCGGGCACTACTACCACGTGCACATGCACCAGGCCATCGAGCGGCTCGAACGGCTGTTCACGCTCGTCGTACTCCTGCTCCTCGGGGTGGCGCTGACCAACGGCCTGCTGGCGCACCTCACCTGGCAGGCGGCGGCGATCAGCCTGCTGCTGGTCTTCGTGGTGCGTCCGCTGACGGGGCTGTTGGCCCTGACCGTCGGGTGGTCGCGGCGCAAGGACCGGGTCGGGGAGCACGTGCTACAGCCCCGCGAACGGGTCGTGACGGCGTTCTTCGGCGTGCGTGGCGTGGGGTCGCTGTTCTACGTCGCCTACGCCACCGGCCAGGCCGACTTCGACCAGCCCCGGCTGCTCTGGTCGACCGTGGCGTTCACCATCACGCTGTCCGTGCTCGTGCACGGCGTGACCGCGACCCCGGTGATGAGGTGGCTCGAGCGGGCCCGCGAGCGCTGACAGCGCCTGCCAGGAATCGGGAGACACCCCGGCCACCGGGTGGTGAGATGGGGAGATGGTCCTGTCCACCGCACCCACCGGCCAGCCTGCGGAGCAGGACGCCGAGCGCCAGGTCCTCACCTGCTCCGGCCTGAGGAAGAGCTTCGGTGACCTCGTGGCCGTCGAGGACGTGTCCTTCTCGATCGGGGTCGGAGAGACGTACGGGCTTCTCGGGCCGAACGGCGCCGGCAAGACGACGACCATCTCGATGGTCGCCGGAGTGCTCGACTCGGATGCGGGCGACATCCGCGTCGACGGCAAGGCGATGCACCCGGGGGCGCTCGAGGTGAAGAAGGGCATCGGCTACGTCCCCCAGGAGATCGCGCTCTACCCGGACCTGACCGGCATGGAGAACCTCCGGTTCTTCGCCTCGCTCTACCAGCTCGGCCGGCGCGAGGCACGCGACCGCGTGGCGGAGGTGCTCGACGTGGTGGGTCTGACGGAGCGGGCGGGCGACCAGGTCAAGAAGTACTCCGGCGGCATGAAGCGCCGGCTGAACATCGCGGTGGGCCTGATCCACCGGCCGCGGCTGCTGATCCTCGACGAGCCCACGGTCGGGGTCGACCCGCAGAGCCGCAACGCGATCCTCAGCAGCATCGAGAACCTGAGCTCCGAGGGGATGGCGGTGCTCTACACGACCCACTACATGGAGGAGGCGGAGCGGCTCTGCGACAGGGTCGGCATCGTCGACCTCGGGCACCTCATCGCCGAGGGCCGGCCGCGGGAGCTGACCGCCCGGCTCGGCGCGGCGGAGCACATCGTGATGACCGTCGAGGGGGACCTCGACCACGCCCTGCAGGCCGTCGAAGGCCTCGACATGGTCTCGAGGGTCACCGGCGAGCAGGACACGATCGACGTACTCGTCCCGCAGGCGGAGTCCGCGCTTCCGGCCGTGATGCAGACCGTGACCTCCGCCGGAGCCTCGATCAGGTCGGTGACCGTGGAGGAGCCCGACCTCGAGGCCGTGTTCCTGGACCTGACCGGCAAGCGGCTGCGCGACTGACATGGCCGCGAGCCTCGACATCGCCTGGAAGGACCTCCGGCAGCGGGTCCGCGACCGCTCGGCGATCCTCCTCGCGGTCGTCGTACCCCTCGTGCTCGCGGGGATCTTCAGCCTGCTGTTCGGCCCCGCCGAGACGCCCAGGCCCTTCGACTACGCGGTGGTCGACCAGGACGGCGGCCAGATCACCCAGGCCTTCAGCGACGAGGTGCTGGCCGGGCTGGAGTCGCGGGACATCGTCACGGTCGAGGCGATGGACGAGGACGAGGCCCGCGCGGCGGTCCGCGACGGGGACCTCGACGCCGCCTTCATCTTCCCCGAGGGCTTCTCCGACACCGTGCAGAGCCAGCGACCGGTCGACCTCGCCATCGTCGGCAGTGTCGACTCGCCCACCGGGACGGACGTCGCCCGCTCGATCGCGAGGTCCTACGTCGCCGACCTCAACGCGGCACGGGTCGCCGCCGGCGCGGTCAGGCACCAGCGCCCTGGCGTCACGGAGGCCGAGATCGGCGCGATCGCGCAGCGGGTTGCGACCGCGACGCCGCCACTTGCCCTCGAGGACGTGACCGCCTCCGCGCGGGTGCTCGACTCCAAGACCTACTTCGCCGCGGGGATGGCCGTGTTCTTCCTGCTGTTCACCGTCCAGTTCGGGGTGTCGTCCCTGATCGACGAACGCAGCGAAGGAACGCTGGCGCGGCTGCTCGCCGCTCCGGTACGGCGGTCCTCCATCCTGGTCGGGAAGCTGCTCACCAGCATCGTGCTCGGCGTGGCCAGCCTGACCGTCCTCGCCCTCGCTTCCACCTTGCTCCTCGGCGCGTCCTGGGGCGACCCGGTTGCGGTCGGCCTGCTGATCCTGGCCGGCGTGCTCGCAGGGACGGGGATCACCTCCGTGGTGGCGTCGCTCGCACGCACCGCGGAGCAGGCCGGCAGCTGGCAGGCGGTGGTCGCGGTGACCCTGGGCCTGCTCGGGGGAGCGTTCTTCCCGATCCAGCAGTCCGGCTCGTTCCTCGCCACGGCCAGCCTGGTGACCCCGCACGCGTGGTTCCTGCGCGGGCTGGGCAGCCTCACCGGGGGCGGCGGCGTCGCGGACGTCCTCCCGGCGGTCTTCGCGCTGCTCGTCTTCGCGTTCGTCACGGGAGCGGTGGCGATGCTCCGCATCGACCGGGTGGTGGCGCCATGACCCCGCTGAAGATCGCCGGCGTCAACCTGCGCCGCACCGTGCGCGACCGGACCAACCTCTTCTTCCTGGTCCTGTTCCCGCTGCTCCTGATCCTGGTCCTCGGCCTGGCCTTCGGGGGTGAGACCTCCCCGCGGCTGGGAGTCGTCTCCACCGGCTCCGGCCCACTGGCGGCCCGGCTCGTCGACGACCTCGGGTCCGGCGAGGGAGTCGAAGTCACCCGGTACGACGACCGGGCGGAGGTCGTGGACGCCGTCGAGCAGGGTCGCCTCGAGGGGGCGCTGGTCGTTCCGGCGGACTACGACACCGCCCTGCGCGCGGGGCGGGACGTGACCCTGGACTACGTGTCGGGTGCGGACCGGACCGCGCAGCAGGTGGGCACCATCGTCGCCTCGGTCGTCGACCAGCAGGCAGCACGGGTGACGGTCGCCCGCGAGCTCCAGGACGAGGTCGGGGGCGGGCTGGACGCTGCGGTCACCCTCACCGACGCCACCGCGGCGGAGGTTCCCGACATCGCCGTGACGACCTCGACGGCCGGCGAGGCGCTCTTCCCCGAGGACCTCGGCAGGTTCGACCTCGGGGCGAGCGGACAGCTGCTCCTCTTCATCTTCGTCACCTCGATGACCGCGTCCGCCGCGCTGATCGAGAGCCGGAAGCTGGGGGTGTCCCGGCGGATGTTCGCCACCCCGACCTCGGTCAGGTCCATCGTGGCCGGCGAGGCGCTCGGGAGGGTCGCCATCGCCGTGCTCCAGGGCGCCATCATCATGGTCGGCTCGGCGTTGCTGTTCGGCGTCTCCTGGGGCAGCCCCGTTGCCGCCGTACTCCTCATGCTCGCCTTCGCGGTCACCGCCGGCGGTGCCGGCATGCTGATGGGGGCCCTCGCGTCCAGCACCGAGCAGGCGATCGCCCTCGGGTTGCTGCTCGCCCTGGGGATGGGAGCGCTGGGCGGGTCGATGATGCCGCTGGAGTTCTTCTCCTCCACGATGCTCGTGGTGGCACACCTGACGCCGCATGCATGGGCCGCCGACGGCTTCGCCGAGCTGGTCCGGCACGACGGCGGGCTCACCGACGTGGTTCCTCAGATCGGCGTGCTGCTCGCCTACGGGACCGTTCTGTTCGCGGCCGCCTCGTGGGGTCTTCGCCGCAGCATCACCCGCCCGTGAGGCGACTAGAGGACCTCGAGGCCGTACATCTCCCCGAGCGGGTCGGCGATCAGCTCGATCCGCGCGCCGTCGGGGTCGGTGAAGTAGACCGACACCTCGCTGTGGACCACGTGCTCGATCCCCGCCTCGTCGAACCGGTCGACGATGCTCTGCCACCGGGATGGCTCGACGGAGATCGCGACATGGTGCAGGCCTCCGAGCACCTCGGCGTACGGACCGAGGTCCAGCCCCGGGAAGTCGAAGAACGCCAGCAGGTTGCCGTTGCCGATGTCGAAGAAGAAGTGGGACGAGCCCGGGTAGTCGCGGTTCTCGACCAGCTCGGTCAGCGGGAACCCGAGCAGGTCCTGGTAGAAGCGGATCGTCCGCTCGACGTCGCTGCTGATCAGGGCCGTGTGGTGCAGACCCCGGGCGGTGGACGCCGGTCGCTCGCCCGGCGGCTTCAGGTACGCCGTGCGCAGCCGTTCGCGCTCACGGTCGATGGCATCCAGGTCGGTCGTGGTCATGGCCCCATCATTGCGCCTGCTGCAACAACGAGCGGAACAGCTCGACGTACTGGATGAGGTGTCGGTCCCCGAGGAAGACGTCCTGCACCCGCGCACGGGCAGCCTCGCCGAGCCGCGTCGCGAGCGCGGGGTTCTGGACCAACCGGTCGATGGCCTTCGCGAAGGCCGCCAGGTCGTAGGGGTCGTCGATGAGCAGACCGTGCACGCCGTCCTCGATCTGGTCCTGGATGCCGCCTACGCGCGAGGCGACCACCGGCTTGGCCTTCCACATCGCTTCGGTGACGGTGAGGCCGAACCCCTCCACGAGGCTCTTCTGCACGACGACCGTCGCGTGGTGCTGCAGCGCGTTGACGAGATGTGCGTTCTCGTCGACGTCGTCCATCGGCAGGCAGAGCAGATGCACCCGTTCGCGGGACTTGTCGGGAAGGCCCTTCCACAGGGACAGGCACTCCTCGAGCACCTCGGCACCCTCCGGGTCGTCGGTCACACCCGAGGTCTCTGGCCCCGCCAGCGCGAGGTGGACGTCTTCCGGGAACTGGTCGATGTGGTCCGCGAAGCCGCGAAGCACGCCCTGCATGTCCTTCAGCCGGTCCCACCTGCTCACCTGCAGGACGAGCCGGGCATCTGCGGGAATGGGTGCGTGGTTGAGGATCAGATCGTGGTGCTGGCGCACCCGGCCCGACGAGCCGTCACGGCGGGTGAAGGCGAGCTTGGCGCGGCTGTACTTCGTCGCGACCAGTCCGGCGTGCCCCAGCGCGGCCCTGGTCTCCGCCGCCGTGAGCCGCACGTTCTTCGCGCTGAACGGGTCGACCGAGGGCGGGATGATCTCCACCCGTTCCGGAGGCAGCCAGTCGGGGACGTACTGCTGCCGGGAGAAGATGTAACCGTCGGCCCGGTGGATGAAGCCGCGCAGGAACGACCAGCCGGCGTCGGTGTACTCGTTCGGCTCGTCGCGGCCGATGTGAGAGCGCCAGATGACATGGGCGCCGTCCTCGCGGAGGCCGTCGGCCAGGCCCGCGGTCTGTGGGTCGTGGAGGAGCACGATGTCGCCCTCCTCGACGGCCTGCAGGGCCATCGGCAGGTTGTAGTTGAGCACCTGCTCGTAGTGCAGCCGCTCCTCCGGTCCCAGGTTGCCCCCGTCACCGGGCGAGCCGTGCAGGAAGTTGTGCAACCGCTTGGTGATCGTGAAGAACTCGCTGTCGCCGTCGAGGACAAGCCAGCGGAGGTCCACGCCCGCACCTCGGCTGTAGGCGAGGAGCGTCTGGAGCATCTCGGCCACGCCGCCGCCCTTGCCGGTGGCGTTGATGTTCCAGATCGTCGTACCGTCGAGCAGGTCCCGTCCGATTTCGGCGTACTTGTCGAGACGGTCGGCGCGCTGCGGGGACAGCAGGTCTGCGAGCCGGTCGAGCGCGATCGGCTGGATCTCGATCTCCCACATACAGCCATGCTGCCCCAGGTCGGTAGGGTCCGTGCCGTGATCATCAGAACCGCTCGTGAAGACGACTGGCCGGCGATCTACCCGTTCTTCGCCGACATCGTCGAGGCGGGCGAGACCTACGCCTTCCCGGAAGGGCTCTCCCTGGCCGCGGCCCGCCCCTGGTGGATGGAGGAGCCGCCCGGGCAGACGGTCGTGGCCGTCGACGGCGACGTCGTGCTGGGCTCGGCGAAGATGGGCCCGAACCGTCCCGGCCGTGGGGCCCACGTCGCGACGGCGAGCTTCATGGTGAACCCTGCGCACCAGGGCCGCGGCGTCGGGCGAGCGCTGGGCGTCCACGCCGTGGAGTGGGCCCGGGAGGCCGGCTACCGCGGCATGCAGTTCAACGCGGTAGTCGAGACCAACCACGCCGCGGTCCACCTGTGGCAGGCGCTCGGGTTCGAGATCCTGGCGACCGTGCCCGAGGCCTTCGACCACCCGCGTCACGGCCTGGTGGGCCTGCACGTGATGTACCAGAAGCTGTAGAACCGAGGGCTCCTCCGAGTACCTCAGCGGATGTGGACCATCGCGGCGTGCGCCGACCATGGAACGCATGGAACGTAGGGGGACCGAGATCACGTACCACCCAGCGCAGTAGTTTCTGCCCCATGAGCTGGAGCACCCGGGCAACCGCGTTCACGGCCACCGTGAGGAACGACCGCCTGCTGATGGTGCTCCATGAGCGGCTGGGCGTGACCAGCTGGGAGCTCCCCGGAGGTCACCTCGAGGGCGGCGAGACGTTCGAGCAGGCAGCGGCCCGCGAGACGCTGGAGGAGACGGGTGTCGCGGTCGACGTACGCCGCCTTGTCGCCACCTGTGCCCACGAGTGGCCCGAGCGCCGGAGGCGGAGCATCATCCTGTTCTTCCTCGCAGAGCCGGTGTTCGATGATGCGGGACTCGCCATGGGCGAGGACATGGACGTGGGCGAGGGCATGACCCTGGGCGACGCCGCGATCCGGGAAGCCGCCATTCGCGGTGCGGCCTGGAAGCGCCCTGACGAGCTGGACCGGGATGAGGTCTCCCCGTTCATCCACCCCGTGCTTGCCGAGTGGCCGGCCGTGCTCGAGCCGGGCTTCGAGCCACTCACGTTCCGCGCAGCTCATCGTCAGGGTCCCGACGGCACGTGGCACCCGCACCTTCTCGGGCACTAGCGTCGTCGCGATGTCCGACACGCACCCTCCTCGACAGCAGAGCTCGAACCGATGGCCGACGGTGAACAGGTCGCGGTTCGCCCTGCTCGCGGGCCTTGCCATCGACAACTACGGCTCCGGCCTGTTCCTCCCGCTCGCCCTGCTCTATGCCACCCGGGTGGTCGACCTGGACGTGGACGTCGCCGGCTCTGTCGTGGCAGTGGCCGCGATCCTGGGCTTTGCGGTGCCGCCGCTGGCCGGGCGCCTGACGCATCGCTTCGGCCCTCGGTTCGTCGTGGTGACGGCGCAGCTGCTGCAAGGCGCGGGTGCGGTTGCCTATCTGGTCGCGGGCAGCGCCGTGGGCGTGTTCGTGGCAGCAGGGCTGATGGCTGTCGGCACGCAGATGTTCTACTGCTCGGTCTTCGTGCTGATCGCCGACGTGAGCACCAACGAGTCGAAGGAGCGGCCGTTCGCGTTGGTCGCCATGGTGCGGTCCGCAGCGTTCGGGCTCGGCAATCTCACCGCCGCGCTCATGCTGACTCTGGACAGCGACATGGCGCTCCGACTGCTCGTAGGAGTTGACGCGGTGACGTTCGTGGTTGCCGCGTTGCTGTTGGGCCTGTTCGTGGTGACCGAGCACGAGGACCACGCCGTGACACGATCGGTCGGCGTCCTGACGGTGCTGCGCGACCGGAGCTACCTGGCGTTGATGGCGTCATCGTGTCTGGTCGGACTGGCGGTGGACTTCGCGCTGGTGGGCACGCCGGTGTTCGTGCTGGACGTGCTCGACGGGCCGGTCTGGCTCCCTGGCGCGCTGTTGGCCGGCGGGACCGTGCTCTCCAGTGTCTGGGGGGTCAAGGTCGTGGACCTCCTGCGTGGCTTCCGACGTACCAGCTCGCTGCAGGCCGGCGCCTGGATCTATGTCGCCTGGAGCGTGCTCACCATGGGCTTGATCTGGGTTCCGGCCAGCTGGTTGGTGCCGTACGCCGCTGCCACCTGGCTGTTGATGGTGGCCGGGGCCAAGGTGTTCTTCCCCGTGGCGGGCGCCCTGTCCGAGGCGCTCCCCCCGAGAGACGCGCGCGCTACGTACATGGCGACCTACCAGTACGCGTTCACGACCGCTCAGGCCCTCGCGCCGGCGGTGGTGGCGTTGTTCGCGATGTCTGCCTGGCTGCCCTGGACAGTCGTCGCGGCTTCGGCACTCGTGGGCGTTCTGGTGCTGCGCTGGTTGAGTACGACGATCCAGCCGGCCGTCAACCGGTCGGCTGCGGTCGTCGTGGAAGGCTGATGGTCGTGGGCGGGCTGACCAGGCCGGAGGGCTGACCGGGCCAGGAATCGTCCACAGACCGCCGCCGCACCGCCCCCATACACGGCTCGAATCTCTGTTCGGAATCAGTCCCGGAATGGTTCTAGGTTGGTTGTCATGACCAGCCAGACCGGGGACCAGCGGCAGCACCGCCGCGGCGCACGCGATCGTGGCGTGCACCGCGGCGCTGCGCCGGACGCTGGACGCGGTCACCGATGCACCGGCCTGGTCGATGACCACCACCGAACAGGCCGGCGCGCTGGTCGAGCTGAGCCGGGCCCAGGCCCAGGTCGCCGAGCTGCGGCTGCGGGTGCTCGCCGCCGCCGACCACGCCGACCTCGCCAAGACCGACGCGGCCACCTCCACCGGCGCCTGGCTGGCCCACCACACCCGCCAGGACCGCCCCAGAGCCCACGCCGACGTCAAGCTCGCCCAGGCCCTGGACACCGGCTTCGCCGCCACCCGGGCCGCGCTCGCGCAGGGCCGGGTCGACCAGGCCCAGGCCCGGGTGATCGTGCACGCCGTGAGAGACCTCCCCACCGACGTCACCCTCGGCGACCGGGCCCGCGCCGAGCAGCACCTGCTCGAGCTGGCCGCCGACTGGGACGCCGCCCACCTCAAAGGGTTCGGCCGCAAGCTGCTCGAGGTGATCGCCCCCGACGAGGCCGAACGCCGACTCGGGGAGAAGCTCGCCAAACAAGAGCGCGAGGCCGCCCGCAAGACCTACCTCACCCTGCGCGACAACGGCGACGGCACCAGCACCGGCCGGTTCAAGATCCCCACCCTGCACGCCCAGATGCTGACCAAGGCACTGCACGCGCTCACCGCACCGCACCGGCCCGGCGCACCGGCCCGCACCGCCCCGGACGGCACCAAGATCGCGCACCCGGACCTGCTCGGCCACGGCCTGTGCGAGCTCATCGAGCGGTACCCGGCCAACAAGCTCCCCAAGGCCGGTGGGCTCAACGCCACCGTCGTGGTCACCATGACCCTCGAACAGCTCCTCGACGGCCTCGGCGCCGCCGGCCTGGACACCGGCGGCGAGATCTCCGCCGCCCAGGCCCGCCGGCTGGCCTGCGAAGCCGGCCTCATCCCCGCCGTCCTCGGCGGGAAGTCCCAGGTCCTCGACCTCGCCCGCAAGACCCGCCTCCACACCGAATCCCAACGCATCGCGATCGGGATCCGCGACAAGAAATGCACCGCCCTCGGCTGCGACCGACCACCCGGCTGGTGCCACGTGCACCACCCCAAACCCTGGTCCAAGGGCGGACGAACCTCGGTCCACAACGGCGCCCTGCTCTGCCCCTACCACCACCACCGCGCCCACGACCCCGCCTACGACACCACCCGCCTGGCCAACGGCACGTACACGTTCACCCGACGCACGTAGACCGGCCGCCGGCTGCTTCGCGCGTCGGTCCTCGAGGCCAGCTCGCCGTCAGTGGGATAGCCGCGGGACCGTCGACCGATCAGGATTCGGCAATACGCACCTGACAATGCTCACCGACCCCGAAGCCGACGTGCACACGAACCGGTGTCGCGGCGACGACCAGCTCGGCGGTTCAGTCGTCCGACTCGGTTCCCTCGTGGGTGCGCGGGTGCTCCGCGCGGAATATGGTCGCGCAGTGACCCGACCACCCAAGGCTGTCCTGTTCGACCTGGACGGGACGTCGCTCGACCACGTGACTGCTCAGCGCGCCGCCCTCCACGGCTGGCTTCCGCAGTACGCGTTCACCGAGCCCGGTATCTGAGCGGGTCGCCATGGTCGACAAGACGGTCAAGGAGAAGGTCCTCTGCTACGTGGTCCGGGACGAGAGGCTGCTCGTCTTCCGTCACGTCGACTACTCGTGGGAGGAGGTAGGGGTCCAGGTCCCGGCCGGTACGGTGCAGCCCGGTGAGGATCCGGCGGCCGCCGCTCTACGCGAGGCGACCGAGGAGACCGGACTGACCGGCTTCCGGCTCGTGGGGAAGCTGGGAGAGTTCGAGTACGACGTCAGCCCCGAGCGGTTCGAGATCCAGCACCGACACGTGTACCTGATGGGGATCGACGGTCCCGTCCCCGAACGGTGGTCGAGCAGCGAGAACGACCCCGAGGGTGGCGGCCCGGTCGAACGGTTCGAGTGCTTCTGGATCCCTCTGGCCGATGCCCACGTCCTGCAGTCGGGACAGGGTGCGCTGCTCGGCCGACTCTGGGACTGACTGACCGGGCGGGGAACGACGAGACCAACGGTTTGACAGGTGTACGGCGCGCCGGCCGGTCATCATGTCCTGAAGGTCTCGGAGAAGCACTGACACCAGGAGACATGGGATGGGTTGGTTCGCTCGCCGGAAGACTGCCGCGGACGTCGTACAGAGTGCACACGAGCAGGCAGTGATCGTGCACTACGCGCTGTCCGATGACCAGTTCGGATCGGGCGACGAACGCGAAGCGGTCTACGCCCTCGAGGACCGCCTGATGGAGGCGATCGACGCCAAGGGCGGCGTCGGTGAGTTCGACGGCAACGAGTTCGGCGGAGGTGAAGTCGTGCTGTACGCGTACGGCCCGGATGCCCTGCGCCTTTTCGCCATCATGGAGTCAACGCTTCGGGCGTTCCCCGCAAGGCCGGCTCACGCGGTCCTTCGCCTCGGTGAGGCGACTGACCCGTCTGCGGAGGAGATCCGCATCGACCTGTAGTCCTGCTCGAGCCGCTCGGTCAGCCGCGCGGAATCCACGTCGTCCAACCGGTCGCGGTCTCGGGAGCAGTATCCATGTCCGCTCCCCCACCGGCCTCCTCAGTGAGCAGGAAGACCCGCACAGCGCCGTAGTCGCCACCGTCGAGGCACCGTGAGGGGAGCCGCACCGTAGCGGTGTCGCTGTCGTGGTCCCAGGTGACCCCGAAGCCGCGGCAGTCCCACTTCTCACCGGTGGCCGGCTTGAACAGGAAGTTCCTGTCGCCGCGCAGGGGCCGATGCTCGCTCACCGCAACGACGCGCCCGCCGTCACGAGCCTTCACGCCGACGATCAGCTCGCCTCGCATCGCCCGCTCGAAGGAAACCCTTACGACAACAGCGCGGTCGCGGTTGCTCACCGTGGCGGCTGTGATGTCGAGGCCACCGCTCGGGGCATCCCCCGCGGGATCCGTGATCTGCAGGTTCTGCGCCTGGGCGGGCGCGGGGGCCAGCACGCAGACGGTGGCCAGTGCCGCGGCCGCGGCGAGCTTCCTTCGGTTCATGGCGCAACGCTAGGGCAACGCGGAGCCCCGGGAACCGCTCGACACGGATATTGCCCTGCGTTGTTGGGTGCGACATGTCTGACAGCGGCGGTAACCTGACCGCGCCCTGTCCCCACGCGAACGGAGAAGCCCATGGCCGTGCGTCCCGAGGACGTGAAAGGTGTTCGGTTCCGCCCGTGCCTGCTCGGTGAGCAGTACGACATGGGTGAGGTCGACGGACTGCTCGACGTCCTCGAGAACGCCCTGGCCGACTGGACCCGCAGGCGTGAGGCGTTGGCGCGACACAACGACGACATTCGAGCGCTCGACGGACGGACCGAGCCGCCGGTCCCTGTTCGCGAGGTGAGGCTGGCAGTCCTGGGACCGGACCCTCTGGACGCGACGACGCTTGCGAACCATGTACTGCAGCCGGTCCGTGGCGGTAGCGGCTACGACCGCGCAGAGGTCGACCACTTCCTGGAGGAACTGAGGTCGGAGCTCGACCGCCTACAGGGCGACCTGGAGGCGGAGCGGCGTGAGAACCGCCGACTGCACGACGAGCTCCCCCCGGGTCATGGGGTGGACTACACGCCGGTCCAAGACGCTGCGGCAGCGGCCCTTCCGAAGCCACGGTCCCGCTCGTTCTGGCGTCGAGGCTGGCCTCAGCCGCGTGATACGTCGCGGTCGTCGTGATCGTCGTCTACCTACTCGAGCGGTTCGGCTGAACCGGCCCGTGAGGCCGCCGCGGGCATCGGCCTCGAGGACGTTGCCCGTCGGTAGGTGAAGACAACCCGCGGAGCTGCTTCTCCTGCGCAACTCTCACACCGGGTCACCAAGGCCAGCGCCCCATACGACTCGCACCCACCGCCCCAGCCTGCCGAGCGCCGCGCGGGACGACATCCATACAAGTACTCAGCTCATGCAGACTGGCGTGGCGCCCCCGTGCGCAGCCGATCCCCCGCACTGCTACCTGACAGAGGAGACGAAGAGATGGCGAAGGCCTACTGGATCAACACGTTCCGGGCGATCAACGATGAGGAGAAGCTGGCCGCGTACGTCGAGCTCGCCGGACAGGCGATGCGGGCGGCGGGTGGACGGTTCCTGGCGCGGGGGCTGCCGGCTCACGCGTTCGAGTCCGGGCTCATCGAGCGGACGACGTTGATCGAGTTCGACAGCGTCGACGACGCCGTGGCCGCCTACCAGAGCCCGGGGTACCAGGAGGCGCTGCGGGTGCTCGGCGACGGAGCCGAGCGCGACCTGCGGATCATCGAAGCCGTTTCCTGACGGCTTGGCCGCTGTCGAGTGCGAGCTGTCCAGGGAACGGTGACGCCGCCGACGCGTTACGTTCAGCCGGCTGCGCGGAGCAGTTCCTCGAGCAGTGGGCCGGCGGTGTGGGACCCCGAGTCGCCGACCTCGACGAAGGCAGCGACGGCGAGGTCGCCTTGGGCCGCGATCATCCAGGCGTGGGTGTCGAGCGGGACCTTGGTGCCGAACTCAGCTGTCCCGGTCTTGGCGATCACGTTGTCGCCGGGAACGTCGGAGAGGAAGGTGCCGCTACCTCCCGTCACCACCGATCGCATCATGCCGCGCAGCTGGGACGCCTCCTTGCCGGTGAGCGGCTGGGACGGCGCGATGTCGTCGGGCTCGTCATCGAGGAGCAGAACCGGTGTCACCGTCTCGCCTTCGGCGACCGAGGCGACCACAGCGGCCATCGCCATGGGTGACGCGAGCACCTTGCCCTGGCCGATCATGGACGCGGCGTGCTCGGTCTCCTGCGCCCGGTCGGGAACCTCTCCGAGGAAGACCGGGAAGCCGAGGTCGTGGTCGACGCCCAGGCCCAGGGCTGCGGCGGCGTCCGCCAGAGCGCTCTGCTCGGCCTGGCCCCGCTCGTGGATGAACGCCGTGTTGCACGACTGCGCCAGCGCGGTCCTCAACGGGATGTCGCCGAGCTCGCCGGACGGGTAGTCGTCGTAGTTCTTGAACGACTTCCCGTTCACCGTCAGCGTCCGGGGGCAGGGTACGACGGTCTCCGGCGTCAGGCCGGATCGCAGCAGCGCGAGGCTGCTGACGACCTTGAACGTCGAACCGGGGGCGTAGCGGCCGATGGTCGCGTTCGAGTAGCCGTCGGAACCGGGCCCACTGGCTGCGGCCAGCACGTGCCCGTCCGACGGCCTGATCGCCACCAGCGCGCTCGCCGGGCCAACGTCGGCGAGGATCTTCTCGGCCCGCTCCTGAAGGTCCAGGTCGAGGCTGGTGCGTAGCGGCCTTCCTCGCTCCGGCTCGACCCGGAACAGATCCCGGCTACTGCCGCCGGACTTGGTCTCCTCGGCCTGGACCAGCGCGCCAGCCTGGCCCGCGAGGATGTCCTCGTAGCGCTGCTGGAGGCCCGACAAACCGACCTCGTCGCCGACCTCGTACTTGCCGCCGGAGTCCTCGATGATCTCGGCGGTGACGGGTCCGACCGTGCCGAGGATCGGCCGGGCGAACTCCCGGGTCGGCGCGAGCGGAATCTCATCGGCGACCGCGAGAGCGCCGCGGATGGAGTCATAGCCGCGGCCGACAGCCGGAGGCACGTCATCGGGCCGGAGCACGAGGGCCTCGACGAAGGCATCGTCGCCGGCCGCCTCGACCCGCTCTACGAAGTCGCGTTCGTCGATCTCGAGCAGTGCCGCGAGCCGTCGTGCGGACGCGGCTTGGCTGCCTTCGCCGACCTTGGTCTTGTCGATCCCGAACCGAACCACAGGCCTGTCGGTGACCACGCGGGTGCCGTCGGCACCGAGGATGTCCCCACGCTGCGCGCGGAGACCGGTGAGCTCGAGCGTCTCGTCTGCCTTCAGGGAGGGCTCGACAAGCGACGGGGCGAAGTCCACGACCCACTGGTCGTCCGTGTAGGTCATCTCGGCGGTCGCGTCGTAGGTCCACGCCCGCGCGCCCAGGTCCCAGGAGTAGTGAAGGGTGGCGGTTGCCGCCTCACCGTCGTCGTGTTCGACCACCTCGGAAAGACCGACCTTGCGCGGCGTGTCGCCCATCCCGCCGGTGATCTCGTCCCACGACTTCTGGGCCCCTTGGCCGTCGCCGTTCGTGAACGCGACGTCGGCGAGCTCACCGGAGGTCAAGGCCTTCGCGAGGTCACGTGCCGGTGCCTCCGGCGACGGGTCGTCGAGTCCGAGGATGCTGCAGCCCGCCAAGGCTGTCACCCCGATGACGGCCGCAGCCGTGAGCCTTGCTGGTCGCGTCCCCACGTGATGACCCTTCCGCCTGCCTACAGCCGTCCGGAGATCGCATCACGAGTACAGCCACGAGTCAAAGACCTTTCATCCACCCGCCGAAGGTCAGGCTTGGAGCGAACGCAGGTAGCGGCCGGTGATCCAGCGTTGGACCGCCCGGTTGACCGGACCTGCGACCCGTGCCAGTCGCGACGAGGGCCGAGAGAACGCCGTGATCGTGAACGTCACCGTGCCGTCCCCGTCCAGCTCGACGACGAATGCCTCCTCGCCGCTCTCGGGATGTCCTGGGAGAGTGCCGTAGGCGAAGCCCTTCCGGTGGGTCTCGTCGACGACGTACACGACTCTCACCGGTGCCTCGACTGCAGCCACGCCGATCCCCACACGCAGGACCGCAACGCCTCCCTCGGCTACCGACTCGCCCGACGGCGTGACCCGCAGGCCAGCCCGGCGATGCATCCCCCATCCGAGAACCGTCTGCGCTGCTTCATCGAACTGGGTCCGCCCCCTGCCGACGGTCACCTCGCGGCGCAGATGGTGGTAGCCGCGTGGCAGCTCGCCCCGCGTACTGCCTACCTCGGCATAGGTCAGCTCGGCTTGGCGGAGCGCAGTGGCTTCCCTATCGTCAAGCAGTCGGTCGCTCACACGACACATGATCCACGGCACACTGTGGTCGTGGCGCCTACGTCCGACACCCCCAGCCCCAAGCGGCTCACCCGACGCGCGCTCCTCGCGGGCGCGGGGTTGCTTGCGGTGGGAACAGGCGCAGGGGCGATCGGCGTCAACGAGGGAGTGCTGCCCGGACGGTCCTGGTTGTACCGCAACTTCGGACCCGACGGCCCGGACGGCGTCGTCCCGCAGGCCTCGGGTGGACGCACGGTCAGCGGCAGCTTCGTCTCCGACGCCCGACTCGGTCAACGGTGCGGCTGGTCGATCGCCTTCCCTCCCGGTCACGCCCGCAACCTCCCGGTGACCGTCGTCCTTCACGGCCGCGGGGGCGACCACGCCTCTGCGTTCGGCGGTGACCACCTCGGGCTCGACCGGTTCCTCGCTGCCGCCGTACACGACGGGGCAACGCCGTTCGCTCTGGCCAGCGTCGACGGTGGCGACACCTACTGGCATGCACGGGACAGCGGCGAGGACGCCGGCGGCATGGTCCTCGAGGAGTTCCTGCCCCTGCTCGCCGACCACGGTCTCGACGTGGAACGAGTGGGTTTCCTGGGCTGGTCCATGGGCGGCTTCGGCGCCCTCCACCTCGCGGGGATGCTCGGGCCGAACCGGGTCGCCGCTGTGGCCGCCGAAAGCCCTGCCCTGTGGCACGACTACGCGGACACTGCGCCGGGTGCATTCGACGACGCCGACGACTTCGCCGATGTCACCGCCTTCGGGCGGCAGGACACGCTGGAGGGCATCGCCGTACGAGTCGACTGCGGTGAAGGGGACCCGTTCTACGCGGCGACGCGCGACTACGTCCGCGGTTTCCGAGAGCCTCCAGCAGGAGGCTTCCAGCCGGGCAACCACGACATGGGGTACTGGCGACGGATGGCCCCCGAACAACTGCGCTTCCTGGCCCGAGCCTTCTCCGGCTAGGCATCAGGGCCTGGGCGCGTCCACCCGAGCCCGGGCGATGATCTCCTCGACCACGCTCGACTTGGCATCGGCGTAGTCCTGGACGTGCGCCCACTGGCGGCCGGCCAGTTCACGCTTGGACCGCTCGTAGAGGTCACGGTCCTCAGGGCTGCTGCGCAGCCTGTCACGGAACAGCAGCAACCGTTCGGCCTCCGGCGAGCCGACCGCGAACACGTGCAGGTTGGCAGCGGGGTTCGTCCCTCGAAGGAGCCGGTGCTCATGCCAGCCGGGCTCGCGCAGGTGCAGCAGGAACCCTGCCTCCTCGAGGTGCGGCACGTACGCCGCCTCGTCGGTCGGGTCCACGAGGAGCAGCATGATGTCGATGATCGGCTTGGCGGCCAAACCCGGCACAGACGTGGAGCCGACGTGTTCGACGCTCGCAACGTGGTCACCCAGCGCCTGGCGGATCAGCGCTGCCTGTTCGACGTACTGGCGCGCCCACGCCGGGTCGGAGTCGGCGAGGTAGACCGTCGCGTTGTGCGAGCTGCGGGGGCGTACGAACTCGATCTCTCCTCGGCTGTCGCTCACACCCGGGATCGTCGCACGCGCCGGCAGCCTCGGATGCGAACCAGGCCGCACATCAGTGGGATGATTGCCTTTCCCCTGACCGCGGTGTCCCCTCTCCGCGCACCACCTCACTCGAACTCAAACGGGAGCACCCGCGTGTCTCTGACGTACCGCCGCCTCGGACTTGCTGCGGTGACCGTCTCCTGCATGGCTGTTGTCGCCGCTTGTGGAGAGAAGAACTCCTACGACGCCGCGGAGGACGCACTGCGAGATTGGCTGGCCGCCGTCGAGGCCGGCGACGAAGCTGCCTGCGACCTGGAGACCAGCGAGTACCACGAGGAGCTGGTTGCCGAGAACACCGACTACGACGCCCAGGAGATCACCTGCGAAGAACGCGTGGCACGGATGGCGGCCTTGGACGATCCGTTCCCGGCGTCGAGCTCCGAGATGGACGTTCCGGTGTGGGACCCCTCGGGTGAAGCGATCGTGGAGGTGACCGACGCCCAAAGCGGCGAAGTCGAGGTGTTCTCGATGATCTTCGAGGATGGAGGATGGCTCGTCGCGGGTGACAGGCCGTCCTCAACCAGGCGTAAGAAGTTCTGAGACGCGCGATGACAGCAGAAGACTGGTTCATGACCGCCTTCGGCGTCCCGCTCGTGGTCCTCGTGGGATGGCTGAGCTCGTACCGCATCTGGCTGCGTCAGGCCGACGTCGGTGCCGGGGTCGAGTGGTTGACGGGCGACGGCGGCCAGGCCGGCTACCACGCCTTCATACTCCCCGGCACGCTGAGCTTCACGGCCGCGTGGGCAGGGATCATCGCGATGGAGATCAGGGACGCCATGGCATCTCCGCCGACGTGGCTCAACAGCTTCGTCGACTACGCGTTCCTGGCCAGCATGGCGATGTTGGCCCTTGGTTTCTGGCTGTGGTTCTTCCGGCGGCCACGTGTCCTGGTGCCGCCACACCTGCGCGGCAGTCGCGACCATCGTTAGTGGTTGAAGACCAACTTCCACGACGCGATGGCGTCGGCATGCTTGTCGTCCAGGTAGTAGTCCTTGGCTTTCCCGCCAACCGCAGGGTGACCCCCGTGGAGAAACGACAGCCGATGTCACCACTGACATCCGGTGTCGCGCCCACTGACAGAACTATGTCGCCCGATCAGCCGTGGGCCATGTCGACGAAGCGTGAGTAGTGGCCCTGGAAGGCGACTGTCACGTCACGGGTCGGGCCGTTACGGTGCTTGGCGACGATGAGGTCGGCCTCGCCCGGGCGGGTGGACTCCTTCTCGTACACGTCCTCGCGGTGCAGCAGGATCACCATGTCAGCGTCCTGCTCGATCGCACCGGACTCACGGAGGTCCGACATCATCGGCCGCTTGTCGGACCGCTGCTCGGGACCACGGTTGAGCTGCGAGAGCGCGATGATCGGGACCTCGAGCTCCTTGGCCAGCAGCTTGATCTGACGCGAGAACTCCGAGACCTCGAGCTGACGCGACTCGACCTTCTTGCCCGAGCTCATCAGCTGGAGGTAGTCGATCACGATCAGCCGCAGGTCGTGGCGCTGCTTCAGTCGCCGCGCCTTGGCCCGGATCTCCATCATCGTCATGTTCGGCGAGTCGTCGATGAAGAAGGGCGCCGAGGAGACCTCGCCCATCTTGCGCGCGAGCTTCGCCCAGTCGTCGTCGTTCATGTGGCCGTTGCGCATGTGGTTCAAGGGGATCTTCGCCTCGGCCGACAGCAGACGCATCGTGATCTCGTTGCGCGTCATCTCGAGGGAGAAGATGACGCTGGCCATGTTGTGGTGGATCGAGGCCGCGCGGCAAAAATCTAGTGCAAGGGTCGACTTACCAACGGCGGGCCTCGCCGCGACGATGATCATCTGGCCGCCGTGCAGGCCGTTGGTCAGGTCGTCGAGATCGGCGAAGCCGGTAGGCACCCCGACCATCTGGCCGTCACGGTTCGAGATCGCCTCGATCTCGTCGAGCGTCGCCTCCATGATGTCGCTGAGCGGGGCGTAGTCCTCGGTCGTCCGCTTGTCGGTGATGCCGTAGATCTCGGCCTGCGCCCGGTCGACCACCTCGTCGGCCTGACCCTCGCCGGCGTACCCCATCTGGGCGATGCGCGTCCCGGCGTCGACCAGCCGTCGCAGGAGCGCCTTCTCCCGGACGATCTCCGCGTAGTAGCCGGCGTTGGCGGCGATCGGGACACTCGCGGAGAGGGTGTGGAGGTACGGCGCGCCGCCGATCCTGCCCAGCTCACCGCGGCGCTGCAGCTCGGCCGACACCGTCACGGGGTCGGCCGGCTCGCCGCGGCCGTACAGGTCGACGATGGCGTCGTAGATCGTCTCGTGCGCAGGGCGGTAGAAGTCCGTGCCCCGCACCGTCTCGATGACGTCGGCGATCGCGTCCTTGGAGAGCAGCATCGAACCGATGACGCTCTGCTCGGCGTTGTTGTCCTGAGGTGGTGTGCGGTCCCCACCGCCCCCGCCGCCGTACTCGCCATCGCCGTACGACGGAGCCCAGCCCGCACCCGCGTCGAGCGCAGGTCCGGCGCTGCTCGGGAACTCCGCGATGCTCACTCAGGGTCCTTCCGTCGGGTGGTCACGACATTACGGATGGCCACCCCCAAAACGGGTGAGGCACGAGCGAGCAGGTGATGGCCCGAGACTCCGCAAGAGGGCAGCGCACACGCACGCGATGAGGGTGACGGTACGGCTCCCGGAAGAGTAAAGAAAGCCGCGTATCCACAGGGGCTGGGGATAACTGCGGGCACCGTGTGGAATAGCCCTCGAACTATGTGCACAGCCTGTTTACACAGGTGTGGATAACGTCGGGGAGAAGGTTGGAAAACCCCCTCTGACCTGCGAAAACACAATCCACCTCATGTGGACCGAAGAAACATCCGAAACTTCTTGTTCACCGAGAAGTCACCCACTCCGGACAGGCCCGGCTAGCACAGATACCCACAGGCTGGGCATAGTTACACACAACTATTTGCGGCATAGTCATGTCAGGCGCAGATAGTCATGTTGGTCATTACCCTGCAGTAGTCTTTGCGCCATGGCCGAACGGGGAACGCAGTCAGTCGCGGGGCCGCCACGGCAGCACGACCGGGAGATCCTCCGGCTGGCCGTGCCCGCGTTCCTCGCCCTCGTCGCCGAGCCCGTCTTCCTGCTCTCCGACGCCGCGATCATCGGCCACCTCGGCACACCCGAGCTGGCAGCCCTGGGCATCGCCGGTGCAATCGTCCAGACGGCGGTGGGCCTGTGCATCTTCCTCGCGTACGGCACGACCGCCTCCGTGGCGCGCCGGATCGGCGCCGGCGACGTGCGGGGCGCCCTGGCCCAGGGCATCGACGGGGTCTGGCTGGCCGTCCTGATCGGAGCCGTCACCACGGTGCTCGGTGTCGCCCTCGCCGGCCCTCTTGTCGGCCTCTTCGACGCCGGTGTGGACGTGGACGCGTACGCCACGACCTACCTGCGCTGGGCCTTCCTCGGCGTGACCCCGCTGCTCGTCATGCTGGCGGCGACCGGCATCCTGCGCGGCCTGCAGGACACCCGCACCCCGATGTACGTCGCCATCGCCGGAAACCTGGTCAACGTCGCCCTGAACGTGGCACTGGTCTACGGCGTCGGGCTGGGCATCGCCGGCTCCGCGATCGGCACCGACCTCGCCCAGCTCGCCTCCGCCGGGGCGCTCATCTACGTCGTCGTCCGGGCCGCCCGCCACGAGGGCGCGTCGCTGAGGCCCGACCTGCCCGGCGTGCTCCGTGCCGCGCACGCCGGTGTGGCGCTGGTGGTCCGCACCATCACCCTGCGAGCCTCACTACTGGTGATGACGTACGGCGCCGCAGCCCTGGGTGCCACCTCGATGGCGACCCACCAGCTCGCCGCGACGATCTGGACGTTCCTGGCGTTCACGCTGGACGCGATCGCCATCGCGGCGCAGGCGATCACCGGCCGGTACCTCGGGGCGGGTGACGTCGCCGGCACCCGGTCGGTCACCACCCGGATGGTCTGGTGGGGCGTCGTCAGCGGCGTGGTCACCGGGGCGGCCCTGGCCCTCGCCTCACCGTTCCTCGGCGCCCTGTTCACCAACGACGCCGAGGTCCGCGCGATGCTCTGGCCGGTGCTGCTGGTCGCGGCGGTCTTCCAGCCCGTCGCCGGCGTCGTGTTCGTGCTCGACGGGGTGCTGATCGGAGCCGGTGACGGCCGGTACCTCGCCTGGGGCGGGGTGGCCGTCCTCGCCGTCTTCGCGCCACTCGCCGTGCTCACCACCGAGCTGGCCGCAGACCCGGGGCGAGGCCTGCTGTGGCTGTGGGTCGTGTTCGGGGTGGCGTTCATGGGCAGCCGGGCCGTCGTACTCCTCCACAGGTCCGCGGGCGAGCGGTGGATGGTCACCGGCGCCCGGTGAGGCCCGTTCCGGGAACCCGTCCTACCCTGTCACCATGCCTCACCCGGCGGCGGCCGCCGCGCTCCTGGTTCCCCACGGCCCCCGCTTCGGGCCCACCGCATGAAGCCCCTCCAGAAGGTCGCCATGGGCCTGGTCATCGTCCTGGCCGACCCCTTCAAGGCAGGCTTCGACGTGCTTCCCGACGTGCTCGGTTGGGTGCTGGTCGTGCTCGGCCTCCTCGACCTCCGGACCGCCCTGCGCAACTCCTCCACCCTCCTCACACTGGCCGTCCTCGCCGGGGCGGTCTCGGCAGTCGTCTTCTGGCCGCCTGTGGCCGACGGCCTCCCCGAAAGCGCCGGCTGGCTGCTGAGCCTGCCCCAGCTCGCGTTCTCGGTCGTGCTCTGCGGTGACCTGGCCGCGTTGCTCGCAAACGAAGCGCCGGAGTCGCCCCGTCGTCTCTCCTGGTTGCGCTGGGCGTTCGTGGTCGCCGCCGTCGGACCGTTGCTGCTGTACGGCGGCGGGGTGGACTCCCTGCTCGTGCCGCTGGCCGTGCTGACCGTGGCGGCGAACGTCTACCTCGTCTACCTGCTCTTCAAGTACGCCGGCCGGCCCGCGGTCTCGCACTCCGAAGCAGCGGCCTGACCAACACGCGGCACGACGGCCCGAGCCCTGCTTCCCACGTCCAACCTGCACTTCCCACGGCATGCACACCATGGGATGTGACGGTTCACCTGCATACCTTGGGGAAACCTGCCGCCGGCCAGGACACACAAGCAGAAGGGCCGCACCCCGAGCGGGGTACGGCCCTTCTGGCTACGTGGTCAGCCTGGTCAGGCTTCTGTCAGGCGGAGACCACGTCGAGCTTGACGGTCGCGTCGACGTCGTCGTGAACCTTCACGGTCACCTGGTGCGAACCCAGCGACTTGATCGGGTTGCCGAGGATGATCCGCCGCTTGTCGACGGTCTCGCCGGCCGATCCGGACGCCTTGTTGATCGCGGTCGCGATGTCGTTCGCGGTGACCGCACCGAACAGACGGCCGCCCTCGCCGGCGCGAACCGCCAGGGTGAAGGTCGAGCCCTCGAGCTTGGCCTTGATCTCCTTGGCGTGGTCGAGGTCGCGGACGTCGCGGCTCGCGCGAGCGGCCTTGATCGACTCGATGGTCTTCTCGCCGCCCTTCGTCCAGCGGATCCCGAAGCCACGCGGCACGAGGTAGTTGCGGCCGTAGCCGTCCTTGACCTCGACGACGTCGCCTGCGGCGCCGAGACCGGTGACTTCCTGAGTAAGGATGAGCTTCATCAGTCTGTCTCCCCTCAGCGAGCCGTGGACGTGTAGGGCAGGAGCGCGACCTCGCGAGCGTTCTTGACCGCCATCGCGACGTCCCGCTGGTGCTGGACGCAGTTGCCGGTCACGCGACGGGCACGGATCTTGCCGCGGTCGGAGATGAACTTGCGAAGCAGTGTCGTGTCCTTGTAGTCGACGTACGACACCTTCTCCTTGCAGAACTGGCAAACCTTCTTCTTCGGCTTGCGGAGTACTGGCTTGGCCATTGTGGTGCTCCCTTGTCTAGAGCCCGGCTATCGCCGGAATGGTCAGCTGTAGTGATACAGCCAGTTTTCGGATGTTTGGCGCGACCGCAGGCCACCGCGAGGGCGACCGGAGGCCGACTAGATCAGAACGGGGGCTCCTCCGAGGAACCGCCGACACCGGGCGTGGCCCACGGGTCGTTGCCGGCGGGCTGCTGCTGCCCACCGCCGAACGAACCGCCGCCCCCGCCCTGCTGGCCGCCCCAGCTACCGCCGGCGCCGCCACCCTGGCTCGCGCCCTGGTTGCCGCCGCCCTGGGACGCCCAGGGGTCGTCGCCGCCGCCGCCGTACGAGCCGCCGCCCTGCTGGCCGCCGGAGCGCGTGGTCTTGGTGACCTTCGCGGTGGCGGTCTTCAGGCTGGGCCCGACCTCGTCGACGTCGATCTCGAAGACGGTCCGCTTCTCACCCTCGCGGGTTTCGTACGAACGTGCCTTCAGCCGCCCCTGGACGATGACCCGCATGCCGCGCTGCAGCGACTCGGCGGCGTTCTCGGCCGCCTGCCGCCACACGGAGCAGTTGAGGAACAGCGTCTCGCCGTCCTTCCACTCGTTCGTCTGCCGGTCGAAGTTGCGCGGCGTGGACGCGACGGTGAAGTTGGCGACCGCCGCACCCGACGGGGTGAAGCGGAGCTCGGGGTCGGCGGTGAGGTTGCCGACGATCGTGATGTTGGTTTCGCCTGCCATGTCAGGGCTCCCTGGTCTCGGGGTTCATCGAAGGGTGACCGGGGGAATCGGTCGGTGTTACCGATGTTCTGATCGTGACGCCCCTGGGGGCGCGAGAGTCAGCGAACGTCGGGACGAATGACCTTAGTGCGCAGCACCGACTCGTTCAGCCTGAGCTGACGGTCGAGCTCCTTCACCGTGGGCGGTTCGGCCTGCAGCTCGATGACGGCGTAGATGCCTTCGGCGTTCTTGTCGACCTCGTAGGCCAGACGGCGACGTCCCCAGACGTCGACCTTCTCGACCGTGCCGCCGTCCTTCTTGACGACGTTGTTGAGGTACTGCTCCAGCGAAGGCGCGACAGTACGTTCTTCGAGATCGGGGTCGAGGATGACCATCACTTCATATGCACGCAAAGCGGTCTCCACCTCCTTCGGACTCAGGCGGCCACGGCGTTTCCGTGGCAGGAGGGCTGTGCGTCCGTCGTACCCACACCGCACCAGCGGAGCGAGTGGCCACGACGCATCGAGGGCCCGGACACCCATCCTGTTGGGGCCGAGCCGATCGACGCCTCAGGGTAGCAGCGGACGCGCCGAGCGCAGAAATTGCCACCCACAGCGCGAGCGCCGGTGCGAGGATGGTCGCGTGAAGCTGCCCGACGCGCTGCACTCCCGGATCAACACCGACGGGGAACGCCACCCGTTGGAGAACTCCCTCGCGTTCACGTCCTGCGCCCTGGGCCTCCTCTCCTTGCTGAGCCTCATCCCGGGCTGGTTCGACGCCGCCGCCTACGTCGCGCTCGCCGGAGCGCTGGTTGCCGGGTACGACGAGTTCATCGCGAAGACCTCTGGGGAGCGGTGGCTGATCCTCACCGGATTCACGCTCAGCGTGGTGGGCCTCGCGCTCGGTATGGCCAACGGCGCCATCTTCTGACCGGCGAGCTTCCGGCGCCCGGGCCTGCGCCGACCCGGCGATCGAGGACCGTCGGAGGCCCGTCATATGGTGAGGCCATGACCTCCGAGACTCCGGCGACTCCGGGCCCCGCTGCCGACCTCCTGATCGGCGCACACGTCGACCAGGCCGACCCCATCGGCGCGGCCATCGACCGCGGAGCGACGTTGAGCCAGTTCTTCCTCGGCGACCCGCAGGGCTACAAGGGGCCGAAGTTCGAGTACGACGGCGGTGCCGACGCCCTGCGCAAGGCCGCCGAGACGAACGGCATCGACCTGTACGTCCACGCGCCGTACATCATCAACGTCGCCACGCTGAACAACCGGATCCGGATCCCGAGCCGCAAGCTGCTCCAGCAGCACGTCGACGCGGCCGCCGAGATCGGGGCCAAGGGCCTTATCGTCCACGGCGGCCACGTCAACCAGGATGACAATCCTGAGAAGGGCTTCGACAACTGGCGCAAGGCGGTCGACCAGACCGACATCAAGGTGCCGCTGCTGATCGAGAACACCGCGGGCGGCACCAACGCGATGACCCGCTACCTCGACCGGATCGGGCGGGTGTGGGACGCGATCTCGAGTGCCGAAGGGGCGGAGATGGTCGGGTTCTGCCTCGACACCTGCCACGCCCATGCCGGAGGCAACGACCTCACGACTGTCGTCGAGAAGGTCCGCGCGATCACCGGCCGCATCGACCTGGTGCACGCGAACGACAGCCGGGACGCGTTCGACTCCGGCGCCGACCGGCACACCAACTTCGGCCAGGGCCAGATCGACCCCGACGAGCTCGCCGCGGTGGTCCGAGACGCCGGGGCGCCTGTCGTCGTCGAGACTCCCGGCGGCGCCGAGGAGCATCGGGCCGACTTCGCCTGGCTCCGCGAACGCCTCTAGCGTCCGACCTGGCCGGGCTCCGGGTCCGGCAGGGCCCCGCGGCCGTAAGGCTGACCACCGAAAGTGGGTACCCTCGATGACCGTGAACGCCCCCACCCTGACCGTCCGGACCATCACGCCCGCCGAGCACCTCGACTTCATCAGGTCGCAGCGCTCGGCGAGCTTCCTGCAGACCCCGGCCTGGGGCGAGGTGAAGAGCGAGTGGCGGCGTGAGTCGATCGGCTGGTTCGACGAGAGCGGCGAGGTCGTCGGGGCCGGGCTGGTTCTCTACCGGCAGCTCCCGAAGGTGAAGCGGTACCTCGCCTACCTGCCCGAGGGGCCGATGGTCGACTGGGCCAGCGAGTACCTCTCCGACTGGCTCGCCCCCATGACCAGGCACCTCGCGAACCAGGGCGCGTTCGGCGTCCGGATGGGGCCGCCCGTGGTGACCCGCCGCTGGACCGCCGACGCCGTCAAGAAGGGCGTCGCCGACGAGGCCGTGGCGAAGCTCGGCGACATCCCTCCGTCGGAGCGCTCCCAGGTCGGCGCCAACGTCGTGTCGCAGCTCCGCGAGCTCGGCTGGCGGCTGCAGTCGGTCGAGGGTGGCTTCGCGGCCGGCCAGCCGCAGTACAACTTCCAGATCCCCCTGTGCGACGAGTCCGGGAACCCCCGCTCCGAGGACGAGGTCCTCAAGGGGATGAACCAGCTCTGGCGCCGCAACATCAAGAAGGCCACCAAGTCCGGCGTCGAGGTTTCACGTGCAACCGCGGACGACGACCTGAAGGCCCGTCTGGAGGATTTCTGGGACCTCTATCGCCACACCGCTGAGCGCGACCACTTCACCCCGCGGCCGCTGTCGTACTTCCAGACCATGTTCACCGCGCTGCTCGCCGAGGAGCCGGACCGGATCAGGCTCTACCTGGCCCGGCACGAGGGCGACCTGGTGGCGGCCACCATCTGGGTGCGCGTGGGCGGGCACACGTGGTACTCCTACGGCGCCTCCTCCACCGAGAAGCGCGACGTCCGCGGTTCCAACGCGATCCAGTGGGCGATGATCCGCGACTCCCTCGAGGCGGGCGCGGACGTCTACGACCTGCGCGGCATCACCGACACCCTCGACCCGGACGACCCGCACGTCGGGCTGATCCAGTTCAAGGTCGGCACCGGTGGCGAGGCTGTCGAGTACGCCGGCGAGTGGGACCTGCCGATCAACCCGCTGGTCTACAAGGCCTTCGACCTGTACATGAAGCGCCGAGGCTGAGGCGAAGGAGCCACCGACCGTGTCATTGACTCTCTACGTCGACGGTGACCGCTGGCGTTCCCACCTGAAGGACATGCTCGGGTCGCACCCGGGACTGGTTCCCGTGGCCAAGGGGAACGGCTACGGCTTCGGCATCGGACGCCTCGCCCGCAAGGCCGCCTGGCTCGGCGTCGACACCCTTGCCGTCGGGACCTACGACGAGGTGCCGGAAGCCTCCTTGCGGTACGACGGGTCGGTGCTCGTGCTGACCCCGTGGCGCCCCTTCGAGGAGCGGGTCACCTACGGGCCGGACGTGGTCCACACGGTGGGCCGGCTCGAGGACCTGCAGGTCCTGGCCGCACGGGACGACCGGCCCCGCGTCGTGCTCGAGCGGATGACCTCGATGCGCCGGCACGGCTTCTCGGCACACGACCTGCGGCAGGCCGCGACGCAGCTGTCACCGCGGTCGGACCAGCGCGGCCGCGGTGTGGCCGTCGAAGGCGTCGCGGTCCACATGCCGATGGCCCAGGGCACGCACCTGCCCGAGCTCGAGCGGCTGATGACCGACATCGTGGCGGCCGGCCTGCTGACCAGACGCGTCTACGTCTCACACCTGACCGATGCGGAGCTGTCGACGCTGCGGGCGGCGTACCCGGACTTCGAGTTCCGGCCGCGTGTCGGCACCGCCCTGTGGCTCGGCGACCGCGGCGCCCTGAACGTGAAGGCGCACGTGCTCGACGTACACCCGGTCGAGCGGGGTGACGTCTTCGGCTACCGCGGTCGCACCGCACCGAGGCCCGGGACGATCCTGGTCGTCTCCGGTGGGACGGCGCACGGGATCGGCCTCGAGGCCCCCACGTCGGGCGCGACGTTGAAGCAGCGGGCAGCGGCGATCGCCAAGGGCGGGCTCGACGCGGCCGGGTTCGTGCGCTCGCCGTACACCATCGGCGGCAAGCAGCGGCTCTTCGCCGAGCCCCCGCACATGCAGGCGTCGATGCTCTTCCTGCCCCACGGGAGCCGGGTGCCCGAGATCGGCGACGAGGTCGACGTCCGCGTGCGGTTCACGACCACCAGCTTCGACGAGATCCTCGTCAGCTGACGGGCTCCTCCCGTTGCAGCGTCAGCACGCCTGACTTCTCATCGGGGGGCGCGGGGTGCATCGGGTCGTCGGTCAGCCCGTCCTCCCGGACCGGGTCCCGCCACGGGACCAGGATGTCGCGGACCACCATCACGACCAGGTACAGCTCACAGAGCACTCGCACCACGGTCGCCACCCAGTAGAAGTGGTCGGGTACCCCGCTCACGCCGGAGGCCGTGAAGCCGCCCAGGTAGAGCCAGACGGCCGCGAAGTAGACGACCTCGCCGGCCTGCCAGATGAGAATGTCGCGCCAGCGGGGACGGGCGAGCACGGCCAGCGGCAGCAGCCACAGGACGTACTGCGGCGAGTAGACCTTGTTCACCAGCAGGAAGCCGGCGACGATCAGGAACGCCAGCTGGGCGATCCGGGGGGTACGGCGCGCCAGCATCCCGAGTGCGAACACGGCGAGGCAGACGCCGACGAAGAACACCCACGACACCGTGTTGATCAGGTCGGGCGTGACGGTGTGACCGGCCTGCTGCCACACCAGCCACAGCGAGCCGAGGTCAGCGCCGCGGTCGGAGTTGAACGACCAGAACACCTTCCACTCGTCGTACCCGTACAGGAGGACGGGCAGGTTCGTGAGGAACCAGGCCACGGCCGCTGCCCCGGTGGCGAGGAGGAACGACCGCATCCTGCGGGTCCGCAGGCAGACCACCAGCAGCGCTCCGAGAATGAACATCGGGTAGAGCTTGGTCGCCGCGCCCAGACCGATGAGGACACCGCTCAGCACGGGCCGCCCCCTGGCCCAGGCCCACAACGCGCCGGCGACCATCGCCACCGCCAGCAGGTCCCAGTTGATGAGCCCGGAGAGCGCCAGCACGGGCGAGGCGGCGAACAGCATCGCGTCCCACGGCCGGCCCCGGTGGGCACCGGCCATGAAGTACGCCGCCAGCAAGCCCACCGCGGCCAGGAGGACCGAGGTGACGACGAAGTACCGGCCGGTCTCGTCGCCGACGCCTGGCGCGGCGTAGACCTCGTCGGCCGGCAGTGCCTGCCGTGCGCCGATGTCCGGCCAGCCGCTGAGCGCGTGGGTCGCCAGCGCCGCGCCGTACGCGAAGTACCCGATCCCGACGGGGTACTCCATCACGTCCCACCGGCCCTCGGTGTCGCTGAACGGCACGCTGCGCTCCGCGAACCCGCGCGCCACGTACAGATAGGGCACGTCGGAGTAGCACATCGCGGCGTACCGGAGCTCGGTGTCGGCCCAGTTGCTCTTCACGCACGGCGTCTTCTGCACCATGCCGAGGGCGAGCACGACACAGGCGACGGCGAGCACGACGCGGACCGGCGTCCACCAGGGGTGGGGCCGGGCACGGTCACCGACCGGCCCGCCGATGACCTCGCTCGCCGAGGTGACCAGCGGGTCGTCGAGCGACGGCCGCGCGATCTCGCCCACTACGGCGTGGGCGACGAGCCGCCGCCTCCACCACCGCCGCCGTTCCCGTTGCCGTTGTTGCCCGGCCACGGGAGGGTCGTATCCCCGGTGGGGGACGGCTCCGTGCTGTAGGTCGGGGTCGGCGACTCCGACACCTGCCCCGGCGGGGTCGGCTTGGGGCCCGGGGTCTTCGTCGGGGTCGGGGTCGGCGACTCGGTCGGCGAGAGTGACTCACTCGGCGTCGGCGACGGGGTCGGGGTCGGCGACGGCGTCGGTCTGCCGTTCACCCACTCGACCTTCGGGAACTCCTCGCACTCCTGGTTCGCGAGCGCCTTCTGCATGAACGTCGTCCAGGTCTGGGCGGGGTAGCCCGCTCCGAAGAAGTCCTCCATACCACCCACGCCGTCGAGGTTCTTCGTGCCCGCCGCACCGCGGACGTACATCACCGACGCGGACAGCTTCGGGGTGTAGCCGGCGAACCACGCGGACGTGACGCCCGGGTCGTTCGGCCGCAGGTTGGCGGTGCCGGTCTTGCCGGCCACGGGGCAGCCGAGCTCCTGGGCCGCCTTACCGGTGCCCGTCTTGACCACCTGCCGCTGCGCGAACACGACATTGGAGTTTACGTCCTCGGGGAACGCCTCCTCCTCGTGGTTCTTGTGGCGGTACAGCTCCTCGCCGTTGCCGTTGGTGACCTTCTTGATCACGAACCAGTCGTTGCGCTTGCCCTCGTTGGCCAGGGTGGCGTAGGCGTTGGCCAGGTCCACCGGCTTGATGTCGGCCGTGCCGAGGGTGATCGTCGGGTCCGGGACGAGGCCCGGCGCGTTCTCGGGGAGACCCGCGGCGACGGCGGCGTCGATCACCTTCTGCGGCCCGTCCTCCATCTGCATGGTCATGTCGACATAGGCGGTGTTGATCGACTTCTCGGTCGCCTCGATCATGTTGACGTCGGGGTACTCCTCACCGTGCTCGTTGTTCACCTCGCCGCCGTCGTCGAACTCGACGGTCTTGCCGGTGAACTCGTCGAACAGGCTGAAGCCGTCCATCAGGCCGGCCGCGAGCGCGAAGGGCTTGAACGTCGAGCCGGGCTGACGGCCTGTCGTTGCCCAGTTCCGCTGGTTCTGCACGTAGTCGCGGCCGCCGTACATCGCCTTCAGCTGGCCGGTACCGGGCTCCACGGCCGAAAGACCGATGTTCACGCCCTTGGCGTTCTCCTTGGGACGCTCCTCGCGCACCGCCTGCTCGGCCGCTCGCTGGGCCTTGCGTGAGAACGTCGTCGTGACGTGGAGGCCACCACCCTCGATCTCGGCGTCGGAGAAGCCCTCCTCACGCAGCTCCTGCTTGACGAGCATCAGCAGGTGACCCTCGGGACCGCCGTACTGGTCCTCGACCTCGATCTTCGGGAACTTCGGCAGCTTCTGCGCGGCCTTGGCCGCGACGTCGGGCTCGATCGCCCCCATCTCGGCCATCCCGCCCAGGACGTACTCGTAGCGGGGAACCAGCCGGTCCCGGGCGTCCTTGCCCTCGGCCGGGTCGAAGTAGCTGGGGGCGTTCAGCACCGAGGCGAGGACGGCGCCCTCACGGACCGTGAGGTCCTTGGCGTCCTTGTCGAAGTACGCCTCCGCGGCCGCCTGGATGCCGTAGGCGCCTCGACCGAAGTAGATGGTGTTCAGGTAGCCCTGGAGGATCTGCTCCTTGGACTGCTGCTGCTGGACCTTGAGCGTCAGGAACGCCTCCTTCACCTTGCGGGTGATGGTCCGCTCCTGCGACAGGTAGAGCACCTTGACGTACTGCTGGGTGATGGTGGAGGCGCCCTGGGTGGACCCGCTGGTCGCGTTGCTGAACGCGGCGCGGACGATGCCCTTGGGGTCGAGACCCTTGTCGGTCCAGAAGGTGCGGTTCTCCGCGGCGATCACCGCGTCCTGGACGTGCTGCGGGACCTCGCTCAGCGGGACGCTCTGCCGGTTCTGGGTCGAGAACTGCCCGAGCTCGGTCTTGCCGTTGTCGTAGTAGACGAACGAGGTCTGGGTCTGGAAGTCCTCGTTGGGGTCCGGGATGTCGGTGGCCGCATAGCCGTAGGCGAAGGCCGCGACGCCGAGCAGCAGGCCGACCAGGGAGGCAAGCAACCCCCATTTGAGGATGCGCCGACCGAGGCTTTTCTTCGGGGTTTTCTTCCGGCTTCGGGGCGCGTTGGACGCACGCGTTGCCTTGCGCTCTCCACTCAAAGGGACTCTCCGGACGGGTGATATCGGGACAACTGCACTAAGCAGGGTACGGGCGAAGCCGAACTGTGAATATTCCCCCTGCCGAACAGATAACGCACGGTGTGATGGACCCAACGCGTCAGAAGGGGGTTCGCGCGTCCTCGATATATCGCTACGATAGATGCGTCCGATAGAAAACCGTGAACAGAAGGTGACCCCGTGACCCGTCGTGGCGAGACCCTCGAGCTGGCAGTGCTTGGACTGCTGCACGAGTCACCCATGCACGGTTACGAGCTCCGCAAACAGCTGAACGCGGTGCTGGGATGGGGGCGGGTGCTGTCCTACGGCTCCCTGTACCCAGCACTCAAGAAGATGCTGCGGGCGGGCTGGATCGCCGAGCAGTCCGGCGTCTCGCCGGACGGGGTGGTCGGCATGGGCAGGCGCCAGCGGATCGTCTACGAGCTCACGGAGTCGGGGGACAAGCGTTTCACGAGTCTCATGTCGGAGGTCGGACCCTCCGCGTGGGAGGACGACAACTTCGACGTCCGCTTCGCGTTCTTCAGCCGCACCGACATGGAGATCAGGCTGCGGATCCTCGAGGGTCGTCGTACTCGTCTGGAGGAGAGGCTCTCCCGCGTTCAGGCACAGCTGGAGCGCACCCAGAAGCAGATGGACCGCTACGCCACGGAGCTCCAGCGGCACGGCGTCGAGTCCGTCGAGCGGGAGGTGCGCTGGCTCTCGGAGCTGATCAACGCCGAGCGCACCGCAGGCCTGAAGAAGCATCCCCTGGACAGCAAACCAACGGAAAACGCATAGGAATAAGGAGAGCCCGATGGGTTCGGTTCGAGTAGCAGTCGTGGGAGTGGGCAACTGCGCCACCTCCCTGATCCAGGGTGTCGAGTACTACCGCGACGCCGACCCGACTGGCTCCGTGCCAGGTCTCATGCACGTCGAGTTCGGCGAGTACCACGTCTCCGACGTCGAGTTCGTCGCTGCCTTCGACGTCGACGCCAAGAAGGTCGGATTCGACCTCTCCGACGCGATCAACAACTCCGAGAACAACACGATCAAGATCGCCGACGTGCCCCCGCTCGGCGTGACCGTGCAGCGCGGTCCGACGTACGACGGCCTCGGGAAGTACTACCGCGAGACGATCGAGGAGTCCGAGGCCGAGCCGGTCGACGTCGTCGCCGTGCTCAGGGAGACCAGGGCCGACGTGCTCGTCTCCTACCTCCCGGTGGGCTCCGAGCAGGCGGACAAGTTCTACGCCCAGTGCGCCATCGACGCCGGCGTGGCCTTCGTGAACGCCCTTCCCGTGTTCATCGCGTCCGACCCCGTGTGGGCGAAGAAGTTCGAGGACGCCGGCGTCCCGATCGTCGGTGACGACATCAAGTCGCAGGTCGGCGCCACCATCACGCACCGCGTGATGGCCAAGCTCTTCGAGGACCGCGGCGTGGTGCTGGACCGGACGTACCAGCTCAACGTCGGCGGCAACATGGACTTCAAGAACATGCTCGAGCGGGACCGCCTCGAGTCGAAGAAGATCTCCAAGACCCAGGCCGTGACCTCGAACCTCGGCCACGACCTGGGCGCCCGCAACGTGCACATCGGCCCCTCGGACTACGTCCAGTGGCTCGACGACCGCAAGTGGGCCTACGTCCGCCTCGAGGGCCGTGCCTTCGGTGACGTCCCGCTGAACCTGGAGTACAAGCTCGAGGTCTGGGACTCCCCGAACAGCGCCGGCATCATCATCGACGCCATCCGGGCCGCGAAGATCGCCCTCGACCGCGGCATCGGCGGACCGATCCTGTCGGCGTCGTCGTACCTCATGAAGTCCCCGCCCGTGCAGCGACCCGACGACGAGGGCCGCGCCAGCGTGGAGGCGTTCATCCGCGGCGAGGTCGAGCGCTGAGCCCGACCCGGCACAAGGAGAGGGGACCCGGTAGACCGGGTCCCTTCTTGTTTTGAAATCGGGGTTAAGGACCCTCCAGAGGTGGTACCACGAGGAGAGGGTCGACAACACATGCGCAGGTCCAGGAAGGAGCCGACGCGATGATCGCAGCGCGGCACCTGATGCACCTGCTGCGGGGGAAGTGGTTCCGCCGACTCTTCGCGGTCCGGATCTCCAGCCAGTTCAGCGACGGGATCTTCCAGGTCGCCCTGGCGTCGTACGTCATCTTCTCCCCCGAGCGACAGCCCTCGCCGATCGGGATCGCGGGCGCGCTGGCCACGGTCCTGCTGCCGTTCAGCGTGCTCGGGCCGTTCGTCGGCGTCTTCCTCGACCGCTGGTCCAGACGCCAGATCCTCGCCGCCTCCAACTTCCTCCGGGTCGGACTGGTCCTGCTCCTCGCCCTCGGGTTCGCGGCGGACCTGCACGGCCCCGTCCTGTTCCTGATCATCCTGGCCTGCCTGTCGGTCAACCGGTTCCTGCTCGCGGGGCTCTCGGCGTCGCTGCCGCACGTGGTCTACCGCGATGACCTGGTCACGGCGAACGCGGTCACCCCCACCAGCGGCACGCTCGCCGTGATCCTCGGCCTCGGCGTCGGCACGGCGGGCAAGAGCCTGTGGGACGCGCTCGGCGTCGACGGTGACGTGGCCGTCCTGGTCACCGCGGCCGTGCTGTACGGCGTGGCCGGCGCACTGGCCCTGCGCATCCCCCGGAACCTCCTCGGCCCGGACTACGACCCTGCGAGGCCGGCGGTCCGGGAGGCTGCGCGCCACGTCGCACTCGGTCTCGTCGAGGGAGTCAGGCACCTGTTGACCCACCGGAAGGCGTCCTTCGGGCTCGCCGCCATCGGGGCGCACCGCTTCTTCTACGGCATCTCGACGGTGATGCTGATCCTGCTCTACCGCAACTACTTCTACGCCGGGGACATGGACGCCGCCTTCGGAGGCATCGCCATCGCGATCCTCGTCAGCGGGGCCGGCTTCGTCTCCGCCGCGTTCGTGACCCCGGTGGTGACTGAACGGATCGGCCTGCGCCCCTGGATCCTCATCCTCCTCGGCACCGCAGCGTTCACCCAGCTCGTGCCGGGAGCCTTCTTCACCGAGCCGGCACTGCTGATCGCGTCGTTCTTCCTCGGCCTGGCCTCTCAAGGGATCAAGATCTGCGTCGACACCATGGTGCAAGAAGGCGTCGACGACGCTTTCCGGGGGCGTGTCTTCTCGCTGTACGACGTGGTCTTCAACGTGATGTTCGTGGCCGCGGCGGCGGTGGCGGCCGTCGTACTTCCCAACAACGGAAAGTCGTACGCCGTGCTCCTCGTGGTCGCGGGCGGTTACGCCCTGACCGCCGTCGCCTACGGAGCCGCCACCCGGCGCACCCGGCGGCTAGCCCCCGTCTGAGCCTGTTCGCGCGTCCACGAGCAGCGCGACACCGTCGAGCATCCGCTGCAGTCCGAACTCGAACTGCTCCACCGGGTCGTCGTCCTCCGCGAACTCGTCGTCGGCGACCAGCTCCCTCACCGCGGGAAAGGTCGCTTCGTCGGCGAGCTCGGTGACCAGGCCGGCCCAGGTCGCGGACATCGACGAGCCGGCATCGGCCCGTTCGGCTGCCGCTGACGCGAGCGCGACACCGAGCGCGGCGTCGCCCCGCACGAAGACGTTCACCTGCAGCAGCACCTGGAGCCGCTCCTGCCCGGTGAGCCCGGTTGCCCGAGTCGCCTGCAGTGCCGCCTCCATCCAGCCGAGCTGCTGCGGCGTGAGTGGCGGCCCGCTCAGGGGCAGCTGCAACACCCAGGGGTGCGCCAGCAGCACGGCACGGTAGGCGCGGCACCACTCCGCGAGCGCGTCGCGCCAGTCGCGGCTGCTCACGTCCGGAGGCGCGCCGATGACCTGCTCGAGCATCACCGTGGCCAGGTCCTCCTTGCTGTCGACGTACCGGTAGAGCGCCATCGTGCTCACCCCCACGGCCTCGGCGACGCGCTTCATCGAGACCGCGGCGAGCCCGTCGGCGTCGGCGACCGCGACCGCCGCGGCGGCGATCCTGTCGAGGGTGAGCGCCGGCCTCGGCCCGCGCCGGCCCGCGGTGTCCCGGCCCCACAACGTCGCCAGGGTCCGGGGGATCTCGATGCCTGGCAACTGGCCTCCCGTTTTTCTGTGTACGGCATACGCGGATCATGCTAGCGTCCTCGAAACGGTTTATGACATACACAGTTCTAGGAGCCTTCGATGTCCCTCTCGGTCCTCGTCTGCGGCGGCGGCATCGCCGGCAACACGCTCGCCTGGTGGTTGCACCACCTCGGCCACCGGCCCACCGTCGTGGAGCGGGCAGCCGCGCCCCGACCGGGAGGGCAGCTCGTGGACCTGCGTGGCTCCAGCCGCGAGGTGCTCGGCCGGATGGGCCTGCTCGCGACCGTCGAGGAGCGGCGCGCGCACGAGAAGGGGATGCTGTTCGTCGACCCTCGCGGCCGCGACGCCGCCCGGATGCCGGCAGGCCTCCTCGGCGACCGCAGCGGGGTCGTCGACCTCGAGATCTCCCGTGGAGACCTCAACGACGTCCTGCTCGCGGGTCTGGAGGGCGTCGACTACCGATACGGCGACCACGTCGTCCAGCTGCACCAGGACGACGACCGCGTGGAGGCGGTGCTCGCCTCGGGCAGCCGGGAGACCTTCGACGTGGTCGCCGGCGCCGACGGGATGCACTCCCGGACCCGGCGGATGGTGTTCGGCGACGAGCCTGACGACTCCACCTACCTCGGCGGCTACGCCTCCTTCTTCACCGTCCCGGCCCCGTTGCCCCAGGACGGCTGGTTCCGGCTCTGCGCCTTCCCCGGAGCACGAACCGTCGGGCTCCGGGACGGCAGTGAGCCGGGTGCGGCGATGGCGCTGATGTTCGTCCGCACCGAGGAGCGGTCCGACCTGCGTACGACCGAGGCGCAGCAGCGGTTCCTGCGCGACACGTTCGCCGACACCGGCTGGGTGGTCCCCGAGCTCGTCGACGCGATGGCCGAGGCACCGGACTTCTACTTCGACGACCTTCGCCGGGTCACCCTGCCGTCCTGGTCCCACGGTCGGGTGGCGCTGCTCGGCGACGCGGCGCACTGCGGTTCCCCGCTGACCGGCCGGGGAACCGCGATGGCCGTCGTCGGCGGCTGCGCACTGGCTGTGGAGCTGGCGCGTACGCCGGCCGACGTTCCCGGCGCGCTTGCCCGCTACGAGGCGTGGATGCGGCCCCGGGTCGCCAGGTCGCAGAAGCTGCCGCCAGGTGGCCTGAGGGCGATGACCCCGAACAGCATGCTGGCCGTCCGGTCCGGGCTCGTCGTGAACCGCCTGGTCACGTCGAGGCCGGTGGCAAGCCTGGCGCGCAGGCTGGCCGAGGGACGTCGTCCGGAGCGCGTCGACCTGCCCGTCGGACCGACCACGAGCTCAGGTGCGCGGCCGTAACCCGTCCATCAGCAGGGCGAACACCGCGTCGAGGTGCTCCGCAAGCCGCGGGTCGTCCCACTCGCCGGCGTGCGCCGGATGGTGGAACAGCGCGGTGGCCTGCAGCACCGCGCGGCCTGCGCGGGCCGGGTCGACCTCGGCGAAGTCGCCGGCCGCAACCCCCTCCGCGACGATCGCGGACACCTGGGCAGCGAGGTGGTCCACGTGGGCGTCGACCACCTCGCGCGCCTCGGTCGTGAGCTGCCGGAACGTCGCGAACAGCTCGGGGTCCTCGCGCGCCATGTCCTGCTTCGTGCTCGCGAGCAGCTCGACCCACTGCCGCAGCCGCCGGGCAGGCTTGCCCCGGCCGTGCGCCACCGCCTCGAGAGGCGCAGACACCCGGGCGAGCCAGCGCTCGGTCACCGCGTCGCGAAGCGCGACCTTGCTCGGGAAGTGCCGGTAGACAGAGCCGTGGCTGACGTCGAGCGCTCGCGCCACGTCGACGACGGTCGTCTTGGCCGGGCCGAAGCGGCGCAGGACCTCCTCGGCTGTGTCGAGGATGCTCTCCTGGCTGAGGGGCTCGGGCATGGGCGTCAGGCTACTTCTCCCGGTCCTACTTCTCACTGTCCAGGAACGACATCTGCATCGCGTCGTACCTGGTCCCGGCAACTGCCTCGGCCGGCACCGCGGCCTCGATCGCGGACAGGTCCGCCGCGGTGAGCTCGACCTCGAACGCGCCGAGGGCCTCGCTCAGCCGGTCCCGCCGACGGGCACCCACCAGCGGAACGATGTCCTCGCCCCGGGTCAGCGCCCAGGCGATCGCGACCTGCGCCACTGTCGCGTCCTTGGCTGCGGCGATCTCGCGCAGCCGCTCCACGAGGCCGAGGTTGTGGGTCAGGTTGTCGCCGGTGAACCGCGGCAGGTGCGCGCGGAAGTCCCGCACGTCGCGGTCGGCCCGCCAGTGCCCGGAGAGGAGCCCGCGCGAGAGCACGCCGTAGGCGGTGACCCCGACCCCCAGCTCACGCGCGGTCGGCAGGATGTCCGTTTCGATGCCCCGGGAGACCAGGGAGTACTCGATCTGCAGATCCGCGACCGGGTGCACGGCGTGGGCGCGACGGAGGGTGTCCGCGCCTACCTCCGAGAGGCCGATGTGCTTGATGTAGCCGGCCTTCACGAGCTCGGCGAGGGCGCCCATGGTCTCCTCGATGGGCACGTTGGGGTCCTGACGGGCCGGCCGGTAGATGTCGACGTGGTCGGTCCCGAGGCGGCGGAGGGTGTAGGCGAGCGCGTTCTTGACCGCCTCCGGGCGGGTGTCGACTCCGTTCCACGAGCCGTCGGGAGCGCGGAGAGCCCCGAACTTGACGCTGATCGTGACCTGGTCACGATCACGCCCACGGAGGGCGTCGCGGAGCAACATCTCGTTGTGCCCCATGCCGTAGAAGTCGCCGGTGTCGAGCAGGGTCACGCCCGCGTCGAGGGCGGCGCGGATGGTGGCGATGCTCTCGGACTCGTCGGCGGGACCGTAGAGGTCGGACATGCCCATCAGGCCCAGGCCGAGGGCGGAGACGGAGGGGCCGTCGGCCCCGAGAGTGCGGGTGGAGAGAAGGGAAGTCGTCATGCCATCACGATAGATGATGGGATGACAGATTTCAATTTCTGTCAGTCAGTACGTCGCCCCAGCGCATCGTCCACGAGCACCCGCGCGCTGCTCTTGGCCACGGCCGGAGCCTCCGGACTCGCGTCGAGCGAGCCGCTCGCCAGCCCGCCGTCGAGCAGCAGCGTCAGGGCACGCGCCAGGCCGGACGGGTCGGCCGCACCCGCAGCGGTCGCGAGCTCGCGCACCCAGTCCAGCACCTGCTGCTTGTGCGCCACCGTGCGGTCGTGCACGGGCGACCCGGGGACGGCCTCGGCGGCGGCGTTGATGAACGCGCACCCGCGGTACCCGTCGCGCCGACAGGCCGTGGACAGCGCGTCGAAGAGTCCGACCATCTGGTCGGCAGGATCGTCACCGGCGGCCACGGCGGCGCTCCGCAGTTGGCCGGTCCACACCGCGTCGACCTTGTCGAGATACGCGACGGTGAGGTCGTCCTTGGCCGGGAAGTGCTTGTAGAACGTGGCCTTGGCGACCCCGGACTCGGCGATGATCGTGTCGACACCCACAGCCCGGATGCCTCGGGCATAGAAGAGCCGGAAGGCCGTGTCCAGGATCCGCTCTCGCGCCTGGCTCACGCGCGGCGCAGGCTGTGTCGTCGTCATGACCCCATTCAAACAGACAGATCTGTCTGCTTCCACCTTGCAGGTAGACAGATCCGTCTGCTAGCGTCTCCGTATCGGTAGACAGACCTGTCTACCCTCACCACAGATCCACGGGAGACAACCATGCACATCGCCGTTCTCGGCACCGGGATGGTCGGGCAGACCATCGCCGCCCGGCTCGACGCCCTCGGTCACGACGTCACCATCGGCACCCGGAGTCCTCAGGCCACGCTGGCCCGCACCGAGCCCGACGCGATGGGCAACGCCGGCTTCGGCGCCTGGGCGGCGGAGCACCCGGCCATCACCGTCGCCACGTTCGAGCAGGCAGCGGCCGCGGCTGAGCTCGTCGTGAACGCGACCGGCGGCGGCGTCTCGCTCGAGGCCCTCGAGGCTGCCGGCGCCGACAACCTGGCCGGCAAGGTCCTGGTCGACATCGCCAACCCGCTCGACTTCTCCCAGGGCATGCCGCCGACCCTCTTCGTGAAGGACACCGACTCCCTCGGAGAGCAGATCCAGCGCGCCTTCCCTGCGACCAAGGTCGTCAAGACGCTCAACACGATGAACGCCTACCTGATGGCGGACCCCAAGCAGCTCGCCGACGGCGACCACTCGGTGTTCGTCTCCGGCGACGACGCCGGCGCCAAGGAGACCGTGACCGAGCTGCTCACCAGCATGGGGCACACCGACGTGATCGACCTCGGCGACATCAGCACCGCCCGCGGCACCGAGATGATCCTGCCGGTCTGGCTCCGCCTCTGGGGCTCGCTCGGCACCCCTGCGTTCAACTTCAAGGTCGTTCGCTGACATGACGACCCAGGCCCCTATGCGGGGCAGGACAGTGCTCGTGACCGGTGGCACCGGTGGGATCGGGCGTGCCACCGCCGATGCGCTTGCCCGGCTCGGGGCCCGGGTCGGCATCGTCGGACGGGATCGCCCCCGCGCGGAGCGCGCCGCCGAGGAGATCCGCCGGTCGGCGGGCCACGACGCCGTCGACGTGTTCGTAGCCGACCTTTCCGCGCAGTCCGACGTACGCCGCCTGGCCGGGGAGGCGCTCGCGGCGTACCCCCGGCTGGACGTGCTCGTGAACAACGTCGGCGGCTACTGGGCGCACCGGCACACCACCGCCGACGGCCTCGAGCACACCTTCGCGCTGAACCACCTCGCGCCGTACCTGCTGACCAACCTGTTGCTGGAACGGCTACAGGAGAGCGCTCCGTCTCGCGTGGTCACGGTCTCGTCGGGGGCGCAGGCCATGGGCCGCATCGACTTCGACGACCTCCAGGGCGAGCGCCGCTACAACGGCCAGCGCGCCTACAACCAGTCCAAGCTGGCCAACGTGCTGTTCACCTACGAGCTGGCCCGGCGGACCGAGGGCACTGGGGTGACCGCGAACGTGCTGCACCCCGGCGTCGTGGACACCGCCTTCGGGCAGGAGGACAGCGGTCGCTGGATGCGGCTCATGCTGCCGGTCGTGAGGCCGTTCATGAAGTCGCCCGAACAGGGGGCGGCCACCTCGGTCCACCTGGCGTCGTCCCCGGACGTCGCGGAGGTCAGCGGCAGGTACTTCGTCAACTCGGAGGCGAAGAGGTCGTCGGCGCGCAGCTACGACGAGACGACCGCCGCGCGGCTGTGGCAGGTCAGCGCCGAGCTCGTCCGCATCGAACACACCAGGAACCTCGACCACGACGCGAAGGAGCAGGCATGAGACTGGGCGTGCACCTGGTGAACTTCACGTTCCCCGGCGGCCCGGAGTCGATCGGTCCGACCCTGGCTGCGGTGGGGCGTGCCGTCGAGGACGCCGGGGTGGACAACCTGTCGTTGATGGACCACTACCTCCAGCTCGACATGCTCGGCGACGTCACCGAGCCGATGCTGGAGGGCTACACCGCTCTGGGCTTTCTCGCGGCGCACACCCACACCGTCGAGCTTCAGCTGCTGATGTCCGGCGTCACCTACCGGCACCCGGGGCTGCTGGCCAAGATCGTCTCCACGCTCGACGTGCTCTCCGGCGGTCGTGCCGCGCTGGGCATCGGGGCGGCCTGGAACGAGCGCGAGCACCTGGCGCTCGGGGTCCCCTTCCCGCCACTCGCCGAGCGCTTCGAGCGGCTCGAGGAGACGCTCCAGATCGTGCACCAGATGTGGAGCGACGACGACGGCCCGTACGACGGCAAGCACTACCAGCTCGCCGAGACGATCAACTCACCGCAGCCGCTTCGGAGGCCGCACCCGCCGATCATGGTCGGCGGCGGCGGCGAGCGGAAGACGCTGCGCCTCGTCGCGAAGTACGCCGACGCGTGCAACGTCTTCGCCGGACGCGGTGCGGGCCCCGACCAGGTCGCACACAAGCTCGGCGTCCTGCGCGAGTGGTGCGAGCGGGAGGGCCGGGCGTACGACGAGATCCGCCGCACCGTTCTCTACAACGGGCTGGTCGGGCCCGACGCATCCGGCGGCGCGGCCTTCGTCGAGGAGATGCGCGCACTGGCCGGCCTCGGCGTCGACGAGGTCCACGTCATGCCACTCCAGGGCGACCCGGTCGCCTTCGTCCGAGCGCTCGGCGAACACGTCGTACCCCGGCTGCACACCCTCTAGCCAGACCCGCCTGTCAGCACCGTCAGACCTCTCGCCGCACCCCGAAAGGCACCATGTCCCACCGCACCCGCCCGATCGATGCGACCGCACATCTGTGCGGGATGACGCTCGCCGCACCACTGGTCGTGCACGGCGCGCGGACCCTCGACGACGGGGCGCTTGCTGCGTACGGCGAGCAGTACCGTGCGCTGCTGGACGGAGAGGGCCTCCGGGCGAGCGCCTGAGAACCGGCCGGCGCGAGCGTCAGCCGAAGAGGCCGCCGCTCCCGCCTCCGCTGCTGCCCGACCCCTGTGACGGGGCGACGAACTCGTAAGGCTGCACGACCACGAACCCGGGGCCGTGGAAGGCGTACTGGAACGCCTCGCCCGAGCCGCCGCGCAGCATCGACTTCATGTTCATGCTCGACACCACGTTCGGGACCAGGTTGGCCGACCAGGCGACGGCGGCCTGCACGTCGACGTACGTCGGCTGCTGCGAACAGTCGAGTACGACGGGCTTGCCGACCGTGCACAGCGCCACGGTGCCGGTGCCGGAGACGGTGGTGTTGAACAGCCCGCCCGCCATCATCCCGGCGCCCTTGACCCGGTTGATGTCCCACTGGAGTGCGGAGTCGAAGGCGAGCAGGTTGCGGCCGTTCACGCTGATCCCGTCTCCGCCGAGCTCGACGAGGTAGACGTAGCCCGCCTCGTTGGCGAAGAAGACCTCACCCTGGCCTGACACGCGCATCAGCGGCATGTCCTCGCTGGTGACCATCTTCTTCAGCAGCTTGCCCATGCTGCCGGACTTCTCGTGCAGGAACTGGATCTGACCCTGGTAGGCCACCATCGCGCCCTTGACGGCGAGCACGTCGGGCCCGAGGGACACCCGGAGCATGTGCCCGTTCTGCAGCGCGAACCGCTGGTCGGGAGTGACCTCGAGGTTGGACTGGTCGAACAGCTCACTCTTCATGACGGCCAGCCTAAGCGGCTTGGCTCACACGGGCGTCCCGAACGGCGGGTCCTCGGAACACGAAGTGTGGAGGCGCCGACCACTTCCCTGGACGAACCTGCACCTCCCTGGACATGTACGCCATGGGAAGTGCAGGTTCGGCGGCATACCTTGATGAAGCAGCCTCAGATCCGGGAGGCGTGCCACTCCCGCAGCGCCTGCTCGGCCTCGTCGTGCGACATGGGGCCGTTGTCCATGCGCAGCTCGAGGAGGTGCTTGTAGGCCTCGCCCACCTCACGTCCCGGCGGGATGCCCAGGATCTCCATGATCTGGTTGCCGTCGAGGTCGGGCCGGATCGAGGCCAGCTCCTCCTGCTCGGCGAGCTGCGCGATGCGGGCCTCGAGGTCGTCGTAGGTGCGCCGGAGCCGGTCGGCCTTGCGCTTGTTCCGCGTGGTGCAGTCCGCCCGGGTCAGGACGTGCAGCCGCTCGAGCTGGTCGCCGGCGTCGCGGACGTAGCGGCGTACCGCTGAGTCGGTCCACTCGCCCGTGCCGTAGCCGTGGAACCGCAGGTGCAGCTCGACCAACTTCGCCACCGCGTCGGTGTCGTGGTTGGAGAACCGCAGGGCCTTCATCCGCTTGCGGGTGATCTTCGCGCCCACCACGTCGTGGTGGTGGAAGGTGACCGTCCCGTCCTGCTGGAACCGCCGGGTCCTCGGCTTGCCCACGTCGTGCATCAGGGCGGCGAACCGCGCCACGAAGTCCGGCCCGCCGCCGAGCCGGTGCTCGAGGTCGATGGTCTGCTCGAGCACCGTGAGCGTGTGCTCGTACACGTCCTTGTGGCGGTGGTGCTCGTCGCGCTCGAGCGCGAGCGCCGGCAGCTCCGGGATGACGTGCTCGGCGAGCCCGGTCTCGACGAGCAGGGTCAGGCCTCGTCGGGGCCACGGGGCCTTGACCAGCTTCACCAGCTCGTCGCGGACCCGTTCGGGCGAGACGATCGAGATCCGCTCCGCCATCGCGGTCATCGCGGCGACGACCTCCGGCGCGACGGCGAACCCGAGCTGCGCCGCGAAGCGAGCCGCCCGCATCATCCGCAGCGGGTCGTCCGAGAACGAGTCCTCGGGCTTGCCAGGCGTGCGGAGTACGCCGTGCGCCAGGTCGACCAGGCCACCGAAGGGGTCCTCGAACACCCGATCGGGGAGGGAGATGGCCATGGCGTTGACGGTGAAGTCGCGGCGGCCGAGGTCACCGGTCAGCGAGTGCCCGTAGTCGACCATCGGCTTGCGGGAGGTCGGGTCGTACTCCTCGGACCGGTAGGTGGTGATCTCGACCTGCCAGTCGCCCTTCCTGCACCCGATGGTCCCGAACGCGCGTCCCACGTCCCAGGTGGCGTCGGCCCAGCCCGTGAGCAGCTCCTCGGTCACCTCCGGACGCGCGGAGGTGGTGAAGTCGAGGTCGTTGTGCAACCGGCCCAGGATCGCGTCGCGAACCGGCCCGCCGACCAGCGCGATCTGCTCTCCGGCGCCGACGAACCGGACCCCGAGCTCGTCGATGACGGGCGCGATGCGCAGGAGCTCGCGCACGGCGGTACGTTGCGCGTCGCTCATCCGGAGGGTGGCTTCAGGCTGGTCGGACACGGGAGGTAACTCTAGTTGCGCATGCACCGACCGTTAGCATCGACCGCGTGACCCGGCCCCCTCTCACCCGTCTCGTGGCATGCCTTGCCACGGGTCTGGTCGCAGCGGGCCTCGCCTGGCTTCCGGGGTCCGCCGAGGCTGTCGAGGAGGAGGCGACCCCGCTCAGGGTCTCCATCGACGCGCTGACCCCTTCCACCGTCCCCCGGCGGGGCGACATCACCATCGCGGGGCAGGTCACCAACCGCTCCGACAGCACCTGGACCGATCTCAGGGCGTACATGTTCACCTCCGACTCCCCGATGACCACCGGGGACGAGCTGACGGAGGCGAGCCAGACGGATCCGGCGAGCGAGGTCGGACAGCGGATCTGCTGCGCGGCGGGACACTACGACGAGATCGGCGACCTCGCGCCCGGGGAGAGCACCACCTACTTCCTGTCCGTGCCACGCCAGGCGCTCCCCATCCCGCCCGACGCACAGCCAGGTGTCTACTGGCTCGGGGTCCACGTCCTCGGCGCCAACGAGGACGGCCGGGACGAGGTCGCCGACGGTCGCGCCCGGTCCTTCCTCCCTCTGATGCGGAACCGCGGACCGAGTGCCTCCGTCTCCCTCGTCGTCCCCGTCAAGGGAGAGCTGCGACGCCGGACCGACGGCACGCTCTTCAACCTGAAGCGCTGGCAGCGGGACCTCTCGGCCAACGGTCGCCTCGGCCGCCTGATGGACCTGCTCGGGACGTCGGTCTCGACACCCACCACGCTGGTCGTCGACCCGGCCGTGGTCGACGCCGCGGTATCGGTCGCCGCGGACGACCCGCCCTTCAACACCGCCCCCACGGACGGCTCGGAAGAACCGGCTCCCGTCCCGTCACCGAGCCCGAGCGACGGCGCGGGTGAGCCCTCGCCCGAGGACACGTCGGGATCGGACGACGAGCTGCCCGTGGAGCCCTCACCCGAGGCGGTGGAGGCCGCGGACTGGCTGAACAGCCTCGTGGACGAGACGGCGACGACCGGGCTGCACGACGTCCTCACCGTCCCCTATGGGGACGCCGACGTGGCCGCGATGCTGCGCAACGACTTCAACGACCTCTACCGGCAGGCCGTCGACCTGAGCACGGCGACGATGGAGGACCTCGGCATCGAGTCCGCGCCGGTGGTCGCCCCTCCGCACGGACGCATCCCCAACGCCGCGCTGGAGGCCCTCGACCCCGACACCACCCTGCTCCTCTCCGACCGGGCCGCCCCTGGGGCCGAGACGTCGCTGATCGAGACCGAGAACGGCCACGACGCGGTGCTCACGAGCTCCTCGGTGAGCAACGGGGGCCCGTCACCCGCTCCCCGGTTCGGTGCCCTCGCCCTGCGTCAGCGGATCCTGAGCGAGGCAGCGGTCCACGCCCTCACTGGAGCCGACAGCCAGCCCCTCGTGGTGACCACCCCGCAGCTGTGGGACCCGGGCACCGAGTGGCGCTCGGCCGACTTCTTCGGCGGGCTGGACGTCCCGTGGCTGCACACCGTCGACCTCACGTCGGCCACGGCGGTGGCGGGGGCGGTGAGCGGCCCCGACAAGCAGTACGACGCCCCACTCGCCTACCCACGGGCAAGCCTGCGGGCGGAGCTCCCCACGGCCAACCTCCTCGTGAGCGACGAGCTCCGGGCGACCGGGGTCGCCTTCGCGGCCCTGCTGACCCGCAACGACACCGTGGACGAGGCACTCGCCAAGACCGCCATGCTCGCGTCGTCGGTTCACGCCCGGGAGCGCCGGCACAGAGGGGTGGTCGCCACGCGCAGGGTCTCGGAGTACATCAGGTCTCTCATGGCAAGGGTGAGCATCGACGGACCGCCGTTCGTGACGATGTCGAGCGGGCAGGGCACGTTCCAGGTCACGGTCGTCAACGACCTGGACCAGCCGGTCACCGTCGGCATCCGCCCCGACACCGCCGGCGACGGCCTTCTCATCGAGCAACCCCAGCCGGTCTCCCTCGGTCCCGGCCAGCGAGCCTCGGTCCGCCTGAAGGCCACCTCGACGAACATCGGCGTGTACTCCGTGACCCTCGTGCCCACGACCAGCGAGGGTCACCAGCTGAGCGGGTCCACCAAGCTCAGCATCCGAAGCAGCCAGGTCGGTCTGGTCATCTGGATCATCATGGGCGTGGGCGCAGCCATACTCTTCGTCGCCATCGCCATCCGGATCACCAGGCGGATCGGCGAGCGCAGGTCCAACCCAGTTCCGCCATCCGGGAGTGAGAGCGAGTGAGCCAGGAGCCTCCGGAGGGGCCGAGCGACCCCAGGCCCACCGACGACGGGCCGACCGACGGCGGGCCCACCGAGGACGGGCCGTCCGACAGCGGGGCCACCGACAAGGCGGAGCGCACCAGCGTCCTCAGTGCGAGCGCGGTGATGGCCGCGGGCACGGTCGTGTCCAGGCTCAGCGGTCTGGTCCGCAGCGTCCTGCTGGCAGCCGCCCTGGGAGCCCTCCTCCACGCCGACCTCTTCAACATCGCGAACACCGTCCCGAACATGCTCTACATCCTGCTCGCCGGCGGCGTGGTCAACGCCGTCCTGGTGCCGCAGCTGGTGCGCGCGATGAAGTTCGACAAGGACGGCGGCGACGCGTACGCCAACCGGATCATCACCCTGGCGGCGCTGTTCCTGGGCGTCGTCACCGTGCTGATGGTCGTCGCCGCGCCGTGGCTCATGCGGCTCTTCCTGGACCCGTGCTTCTTCACTCCCCAGCTCGCCGAGCAACGCGAGTCGGTCATCGCCTTCGCCCGGTACTGCCTGCCGCAGGTCTTCTTCTACGGCATGTTCGTCCTCGTCGGTCAGGTGCTCAACGCCCGCGGCAAGTTCGGCCCGATGATGTGGGCGCCGATCGCCAACAACGTCATCGCGGTGGCCGTCCTGCTCATCTACCTGTTCGTGTTCGGTCCCGCGAAGGACCAGCTCGGCGCGTACACGCCGGCGCAGGAGCTGCTCCTGGGCATCGGCTCGACTCTCGGCATCGTGGTCCAGTTCCTGGTGCTGCTGCCGTACCTCAAGGCAGCCGGCTTCACCTACCGGCCGCGGTACGACTTCCGCGGAACCGGCCTCGGGCACACGATGCGGCTGGGGCTGTGGACGGTCCTCTTCGTCATCGTGAACCAGGTGGCCTACACGGTCGTCGTACGCCTGGCCTCCGGGGGCTCCGCCGCGAGCTTCTGCGGCGGGGAGCCCGGCACCGGCTACACCATCTACTCGCAGACCTTCCTGCTCGTGATGGTCCCGCACTCGGTGGTGACCGTCTCGCTCGCCACGGCCATCCTGCCGCGCCTGTCGGCGCACGCGGCCGACCGTGACCTCGCGGGGGTGAGCCGCGGTGTGGCGTCCACGGTGCGGACCAGCCTGACCCTCATCGTCCCCTTCGCGATGCTGCTGCCGCTCGTCTCGCGGGACCTCGCCAACGTCGTGTTCGGCTGGCTGGCCAACAAGGAGTCGTACGTCGACTACGTGGGCCCGCTGTCGCTCTTCGCCGTCGGGCTGGTGTTCTTCACCGTGCACTACCTGATGCTGCGGGGCTACTACTCCCTGGAGCGCACCCGGACCGTGTTCTGGGTGCAGTGCGTGATCGCGGCGGTGAACATCGTGCTTGCCGTCGTGGTCACCCGCGCAGTGTCCTCCGAACAGACCGCCTCGGGGCTGGTCGTGGCCTATGCCGGGGCCTACGCCGTGGGCGCGGTGGTGTCCTACGCACTGCTGCGCCGGTTGCTCGGCGGGCTGGAGACCCCGGTGCTGATGCGCTTCCTCGGCCGGCTCCTCACTGCTGCCGGAGTGGCCGCGGGTGTCGCGTGGGCCGCGAGGTACGGCCTGGACCTCGCCTGGCCCGACGGCGACGGGAAGGTCCGGGCGCTCGTCGGCCTGCTCGTGGTGACGGGAATCGACGTGCCGCTGTTCCTGCTGCTCGCGCGGCTGATGCGGATCACCGAGGTGACAAGCGTCATGGAGCTGGTGACCAAGCGTCTGCGTCGGTAGCCCGCACCAATAGCATGTAGTTTCGACAGTGAACGCGCTCAGGAACCGAGCAAGGAGGGACGTGGCCGACAAGTCGATCGGGCCCGGGACCGTCCTGGCTGGGCGTTTCCGGCTCGAGGACCTCCTCAGCGAGACCGAGGGGGCGAAGTTCTGGCGGGCCACCGACCTGACCCTTGCCCGGAACGTCGCCGTCAACGTGGTCGACGCCCACGACCCGAGGGCGGGTGCGCTCCTCGTCGCGGCGCGCACCTCCGCCACCGTCACCGACGGCCACTTCCTGCGAGTGCTCGACGCCGCGGAGGAGGACGGCTTCGTCTACGCCGTCAACGAGTGGGGCTCCGGCGTCTCCCTGGACCGAATGCTGGCCGAGGGCCCGCTCCCCCCACGACGTGCCGCGTGGCTGGTCAAGGAGGTCGCCGAGGCGATCACCAAGGCCCACTCTTACGGAGTCGCGCACGGCCGTCTGGTCCCCGAGAACGTCATGGTCACCGAGGCCGGCTCGGTGAAGCTGATCGGTTTCGTCGTCGACGCCGTGCTCTCCGGCCGCCCGACGTCCGCGGAAGGATCCGAACCCGTCGGCGAGCACGAGTCCGACGTGGAGAACCTCGCCTCGCTCCTCTACGCCACCCTGGTCGGGCGGTGGCCGGGCTCGACGCAGACCCGGCTTCCCGACGCACCCCGGGAGCACGGCCACCCGCTGCGGCCGCGTCAGGTCCGGGCCGGGATTCCGCGTCCGCTCGACGCCATCTGCGACCGGGTCCTGAACCCCGGGTCGCACGCCGGGGTCCACATCGAGACTGCACACGAGATCTGCGCGGCGCTCAGCGACTTCGTCGGCGACCCCGCGGGCGCGGCCCAGGTCGGCTACGAAGCGACCTCCGTGCTGAGGGCCGACGACCTCGCCACCCAGGCCGTGCAGTGGGGGGCCCAGGGGACGGCGTCCGCGACCCCGGACAACCCTGCGGAGAGCCTCGGGACCTCCGGTGCCGCTCCGAACGTCCAAGCGTCGCCCACCGGCGAGCAGGCGTCCACCTTCGGAGGCGCGACGGCCGAACCCGCTGAGGCGGCCCGGACGACGGACGGCTCAGCGGACGCGGACTCCGTCCAGCCCGAGGCGACGGCCACGGAGCAGCCGGCCGACCCCGAGGCGACGCAGGCGGGGGCTCCGGTGTTCCACGACGACGAGGGCGGCGTCGGCTGGCGCTCCCCGGGCTCCGGCGAGGGGACGTCGCACGGCGAGGGCCGTGCCCACCGCGCGGCGCCACCGCCTCCCCCTCCGCTGCCCGAGCCCGCTCCCAAGCCGCTCTTCGCCGACGGGCCGCCGCGGAGCGCCACCCGCCGAGACCCGGACACCGGTTCCGGCGCCCAGCACCAGTGGACCGGGCAGGACTGGACCGGCCAGCGGTCCGGCCACGGCACCGGTTCGCTTCCGCCGGTGTGGGGACCCGACATGGACGACGCCCGGGGCGGCCCACGCAGGGACGCGGGCAAGAGCTGGCTCCGGCTCGCAGTGATCGTGGCGACCTGCCTGCTGCTCGTCTTCGCGGTCATCGTCGCGTTCAACCTCGGGCGCAGCTCCACCGACGACGCCGGCAGCTCAGGGCAGGACGCGGCCGCCCAGCAGCCGGACGACCAGCCGGCGCAGCCGCACTCGATCGCCTCGGTCGACGACTTCGACCCCCAGGGTGACCCGCCGTACGACGAGAACCCCGAGTCGGCGGCGCTCGCCATCGACGGGAAGCCGGGAACCGCCTGGCAGACCATGAGCTACTACGGCAACCCACAGCTGGGCCTGCTCAAGGACGGCGTCGGCCTGCTGGTCGACCTCGGTGAGCCCGTCGACGTGTCCCAGGTCCGGCTCACCATGATCGGCCAGCCGAACAGCGTCGAGCTGCTCGCCGCCCCGGAGGGCGCCGGCACACCGACCAGCACCGACGGGCTCCGGCAGGTCGCCTCCGCGGACAACGCCGGCACCCAGATCGACCTCGACCTCGACAAGCCGGTCACCACGCAGTACCTCGTCGTCTGGCTCACCTCCCTGCCGCCGGGCGGTGGCGGTTACCAGGGACAGATCGCCGAGATCGTCGTACGCCCATGACCCATACCTCGGGGGAGGGGCCTGACGCGCCGGACGACCGCGCGCTGCTCGCCGCACACCTCGACGGTGACCCCGAGGCCTTCGGCGTCCTCTTCGCTCGTCACCGCGACCGCCTCTGGGCGGTGGCGCTGCGTACGACGGGCGACCCCGAGGAGGCGGCCGACGCGCTCCAGGACGGCCTCGTCTCGGCCTTCCGCCGCGCGGACTCGTTCCGCGGGGACGCCGCGGTCACCACCTGGCTGCACCGGATCGTGGTGAACGCCTGCCTCGACCGGTTGCGCCGACGCAAGGTGCGGCTCGCCGACCCGTTGCCCGACGACCTCGAGGAGTACGCCGGCCGTGGCAGCCTGGCGACCAGTACGTCGGGGTCGGCCGATGCCACGGACCCGGTCGACACGGTGCTCGAGGGCGAGCGCCGGACCGTCGTGCTCCAGGCCCTCGACACCCTGCCCCCGGACCAGAAGGCGGCACTCGTGCTCGTCGACATGCAGGGCTACTCCGTGGACGAGGCCGCGGCGATCCTCGACTGCGCCACCGGCACGGTCAAGAGCCGCTGCTCCCGGGGCCGCGCGAAGCTCGCGCCCCTGCTGGGCCGACTGCGCGCCGGGAACCTCGATCCGGACGACCGCGTCCAACCGATGAAGCCCGACCACCCCGAGGAGGTGACGAACCGTGACGTCTGACGAGGAGGAGGCGGTGCGCCGCCTGCTCGCCGAGGCCGGTGAGGAGACGCCCGCCATGCCACCGGATGTCGCCGCGCGCCTCGACGACGTCCTCGCGGGGCTGGTCGCCGACCGGACCGCACCCGAGGACACGCCCGACGAGACGCCCGAGGTCACCGACCTGTCGACGCGTCGATCCCGCCTCTGGCCGAAGCTGCTCGTCGCCGCCGCGGCGGTGTCCGTGGTCGGGCTCGGCGTGGGCAATGTGCTGGGCGGCGGGGGCGGTTCCGACTCCGAGAGCTCGATGCCCGCGGCCGACCAGGCGGACGCCGGATCGGCCGCCGCCCGCCAGGAGTCCGCCGACGAGGCCGCCCCGGCTCCCTCGTCACCCGGCCGACACGACGTGGACCTGTCGGTCGCGGGCCGGCAGCTGCCACGGCTCCGGACCGGATCACTCACCGTGGACGCCCAGCGGATCGTGGACTTCTCGCTCGGCCCCGCGCAGACGAAGGACGACGTGGATGGCAGGGCCGCCAAGCGGTCCACGTGCGCGGCCCCCGCCACCCGGGCCGGGGACGACGTCGTCGTGGTTCGCCTCGACGGCGCCCGCTCGGTGCTCGTCCTGCGCGCCCCGCAGCACGGGGAACGCGCGGCCGAGGTGTTCGGATGCCACGACCCCTCCACCCCCGTCGCGGAGACGACGGTCGAGGACCGGTAGACACGGACATTGCGGGCACAGTGCGCCCAAACGTGCCTGGGGAATGTCCCGCACCTAGGATCGGTTGTGCCCATCGACAGGGCCCGGCCCGCCGACCCGGCGGTCCGCAGACCCCCTCAACGAGGAGCTTGGAACCACATGGCGGATCAGGACGTACGCAACGTCATCATCATCGGCTCGGGACCCGCCGGGTACACCGCGGCGGTCTACGCCGCGCGCGCCAACCTCGCGCCGCTGGTGTTCGAGGGCTCCGTCACCGCCGGCGGGGCGCTGATGACCACCACCGAGGTGGAGAACTTCCCCGGCTTCCGGGACGGGATCATGGGTCCTGAGCTCATGGACAACATGCGTGCACAGGCGGAGCGGTTCGGCGCCGAGCTCGTGACCGACGACGTGACCGACGTCGACCTGACCGGTGCGATCAAGGTCGTGAAGGACGGTTCGGGAAACGAGCACCGTGCCCACGCCGTGGTCCTGGCCATGGGCTCCGGCTACCGCAAGCTCGGCATCCCCGACGAGGACCGGCTCTCCGGGCACGGCGTCAGCTGGTGCGCGACCTGCGACGGGTTCTTCTTCCGCGACCAGCACATCGCGGTCGTCGGGGGCGGCGACTCGGCAGTGGAGGAGGCGACCTTCCTCAGCCGCTTCGCCAGCAAGGTCACCCTGATCCACCGGCGGGACGAGCTGCGCGCCTCGAAGATCATGCAGGACCGCGCGTTCGCCGACCCCAAGATCGAGTTCGCCTGGAACTCCTCCGTCGAGGCCGTCCTGGGCGAGGACAAGCTGACCGGGGTCACCCTGGTCGACACGGTCACCGGGGAGAAGCGTGACCTCGACGTCACCGGCCTGTTCATCGCGATCGGCCACGACCCGCGGTCCGAGCTCCTGCACGGGCAGGTCCGCCTCGACGAGGAGGGGTACGTCCTCGTCGACCACCCCTCGACGAAGACGAACCTGCCCGGCGTCTTCGCCTGCGGCGACCTCGTCGACCACCACTACCGTCAGGCGGTCACCGCGGCCGGCACCGGCTGCGCGGCTGCCCTCGACGCCGAGCGCTTCCTCTCCGACCTCGAGCACGCGGCCAGCACGGACTCGTCCGACGTCGCGGCCGAGGTCCTGACCGAGCAGGTCCAGGTCGCGGGCGCCTGACAGACCCCACCGTGTGCCCCGGACCCCCGACTGTGTGTCCCGGAACGTTTGTACGGGAAGAAATGTCCGGGTCACGGTGTTGACTGGTAACCACACCGAACATTCCGAAGGAGACCTCGTGGCCGAGATGCAAGCAGTGACCGACTCCGACTTCGAAGCGCAGGTCCTGAAGTCCGACAAGCCCGTCCTCGTGGACTTCTGGGCCGAGTGGTGCGGCCCGTGCCGTCAGGTCCACCCGATCCTCGAGGAGCTCAGCCGTGAGCACGGCGACAAGGTCACGTTCGTCAAGATGAACGTCGACGAGAACCCTGTCACCCCGTCGACGTACCGCGTGACCGGGATCCCGACGCTCAACGTCTACAGCAACGGCGAGGTCGTCAAGCAGATCGTCGGCGCCAAGCCCAAGGCGGCGCTGCTCAACGAGCTCAGCGAGTTCATCGCCTGAGCGACCGGACCTTGCGACAAGCGGGCCGGCCTACCTCGAGTGGGCCGGCCCGCTCTCATTTCTTGCGGATCCGGGTGGCAACCTCAAACAGTCGCCCCGCGTCTGTTTGAGTAGACCCTGGCCCGGGGTATGAGACCCCGGTCTCATACCCACAGCCAGGAGGCCGCGTGGCCGACGTACACACCGCAGCTCCGAGCTTTCGGATCGGGGACACCGGCGACGCGGTGTCCGACATCCGCTCCCGCCTCACCCACCTGGACCTGCTCACCAGGCCCAGGGACGAGGGCGGTTCCCCGGAACGGTTCGACGAACAGGTCGACCGGGCGGTCCGCGCCTTCCAACAGGAGCGTGGGCTGACCGTGGACGGCGTCGTCGGCCCGAGCACCTACCGCCGCCTCGACGAGGCGCGGTGGAACCTCGGAGACAGGCTGCTCACCCATGTTCCCGGGAACCCGATGTCGGGGGACGACGTGGTGGCTCTGCAGCAGCGGCTGCTCGACCTCGGCTTCAAGGTCGGGCGCGTCGACGGCGTGTTCGGACATCGCACCGAACAGGGTGTCCGCGACTTCCAGCGCAACATCGGGATCCCGCCGGACGGCACGTGCGGCCCGGCCACGCTGAAGGCTCTCGCACGCCTGGCTCCGATGGTCACGGGCGGACAGCCCAACGCGCTGCGCGCCGAGGAGCGCATCCGCAGGGCAGGTCCCCAGCTCACCGGCAAGGTGGTCGTGATCGACGCGGCGCCCGCGCGGGCCAGCGACCCGGAGCTGCGTCGGCGGGCCACCGAGGTCACCAACGACCTGGCGAAGCGGGTCGAGGGTCGGCTCGTGGCCACCGGCGTGCAGGCCTACCTCACGCACCCCGCGGACGACAGCGTGGAGCCGACGCAGGCCGAGCGCGCCGAGTTCGCCAACCGCACGGACGCGAACCTGTGCGTCTCCTTCTGCCTGGACTCATCGCCCAACCCGGACGCGAGCGGGGTGTCCACGTACTTCTTCGGCCTCGACTCGCACGACATCCGGTCCTCGGTGGGCGAGCGGTTCGCCAGCCTCGTCCAGCGCGAGATCGTCGCCCGCACCGACCTGGCCGACCTGCGCATCCACGCCAAGACCTGGGACTTCCTCCGCCGGACCCGGATGCCGGCCGTGCGGATCGACGTCGGGTACATCACCAACCCGGGCGACGCCGCTCGGCTCTCGGACCCCGACTTCCGCGACGTGGTCGCCGAGGCCGTGGTCGTCGCGGTGCAGCGGGTCTACCTGTCCGCAGAGGCTGACACGAAGACGGGCATGCTGCGGCTCGGCGACCTCCGTGAGGCCATCCGCCAGGGCCGGACCAGCGCTGACACCAGGCCAGTGCCTCAAATACTGCCTAGTCGCGCCGCTCGGCCGCCGGCCGGACGGGCCGGGGGCGTGGCCTGACCACACCCACCAGCTTCTCGAGCGCCTGCTCGACCTCCTCGCGCCAGGTGAGCACCGACTTCAGGTCGAGGCGCATGCGGGGGTACCTGGGGTGCGACCGGTGGGTCTTGAAGCCGACCCGGAGCAGGAAGTCCGCCGGCAGCACGCACCCGCCGTAGCGGTTCCGGGGGGACTTGACGTCACCGATCGCCTCGATCGCCCGGATACCGCCCCGTTTGATCAGGTCCTTCGCCACGGCCTGCAGGAGCATCCGGCCCAGACCCGCGTCGGCGTACTCCGGATACACCACCGCTGTCATCAGCAAGACGGCGTCCTCGCTGACCGGCGCGGTCGGGAAGGACTGGGCGCCGGGCACGAACATGGGCGGCGCGTACAGGACGAACCCGGCGGGTTCGCCGTCGACGTACGCGATCCGGCCGCAGGAGCCCCACTCGAGAAGGACGTGGGAGACCCAGCTCTCCTTCTCCGAGGCGCTCACCTCGCCGGTGACGGCGCGCTCTCGCCGGACCGGGTCCAGCTCCCAGAACACGCACGACCGGCAGCCCTCCGGCAGGTCGTCGAGGTTGTCGAGGGTGAGGCGCGCGATCCGGCGGGCCATGGCTAACCGTCCGCGGGCCGAGCGCCTTGGTCGGTGGCTCGACCGGAGGGGGTGCGCCTACGGAACAGGCTGCCGAGGAAACCACCGACGACGCCGAGAACCGCCAGGCCCAGCCCGGTGACGATCCTGCGCAGCCATCCCATGTCGTGACCCCAATACAGCCGTGCCTGCCTTGATGATCCATCCTAGTAGTCCAGCAGAGGAGGGGTGCATGTCCGGAGAGATCCTTCGCAGCGCGACCAGGCTCGACAGCTATGTGGACCGGTACGCCGCGCGCACGAAGGAGATGACCGCCTCCGAGATCCGCGCCCTCTTCTCCGTGGCCAGCCGCCCCGAGGTGGTCTCCCTCGCCGGCGGGATGCCCAACATCTCCGGTCTGCCGCTCGACGTGGTCGGCGGCGCGATCAACGATCTCGTGCACACCAACGGCCCCACCGCGATGCAGTACGGCTCCGGCCAGGGCGACCCCACCCTCCGGGAGCAGATCTGCGACGTGATGCGGCTCGAGGGCATCGAGGCGCACCCCGACGACGTCGTGGTCACCGTCGGCTCGCAGCAGGCGGTCGACCTGGTCACCAGGATCTTCTGCGACCCCGGTGACGTGGTGATCTGCGAGGCGCCGTCGTACGTCGGAGCGCTCGGCGTGTTCAGGGCCTACCAGTGCGACGTCGTGCACGCCGAGATGGACGAGCACGGCCTGGTCCCCGAGGCCCTGCGCCAGGCGATCGCGTCGGTCAAGCAGGCCGGGCGGACCCTCAAGTTCCTCTACACGATCCCGAACTACCACAACCCCGCAGGCGTCTCCCTGTCCCGGGAACGACGCTCGGAGATCCTCGAGATCTGCCGCGAGGCCGACGTGCTCGTCCTCGAGGACAACCCCTACGGCCTGCTCGGGTTCGACGACCAGCCCTACCGGGCGCTGCGGGCGGACGAGGCCGACGGCGTGATCTACCTCGGCTCCTTCTCCAAGACGTTCGCACCCGGCTTCCGGGTCGGCTGGGCGCTGGCCCCGCACGCCGTACGCGAGAAGCTCGTGCTCGCCCAGGAGTCGGCGACCCTGTGCCCGCCGTCGTTCTCCCAGATGGCGGTGTCGGCGTACCTGTCGAACCACGACTGGCTGGGCCAGGTGAAGCAGTTCCGGGAGATGTACCGCGAACGCCGCGACGCGATGATCTCGTCGCTCGAGGACATGATGCCCGCGGCTGCCCGGTGGAACGTGCCCGGCGGGGGTTTCTACGTGTGGGTCACCCTGCCGGACGGCCTGGACGCCAAGGCGATGCTGCCGCGGGCGGTGACGGCGCGTGTCGCCTATGTGCCCGGCACCGCGTTCTTCGCCGACGGGTTCGGCGCGCAGAGCATGCGACTGTCGTACTGCTACCCCACACCCGAACGGATCCGCGAGGGCGTGCGCCGGCTGGTCGGGGTGATCGAGGAGGAGCTCGAGCTGCGCGAGACCTTCGGGACCGGACGGGGGCTCTCCGGCCCGGTGACCCCCCGCGGCTACGAAGCACCCAACACCGACCTCACCTGATCAGGAGCCCGTGCCCATGGATTCTGCCCTCGGTCGCGTCGTCGTCCTCGCCGGCGGACTGTCCCACGAGCGCGACGTGTCTCTCCGGTCCGGACGGCGCGTCGCGGAGGCGCTGCGCGACTGGGGTGCGGACGTGGAGGAACGCGACGTCGACGCCTCGCTCCTGCCCTCGCTCCAGGAGGATCCGCCGGCCTGCGTGGTCCCGCTTCTCCACGGCGAGACCGGCGAGGACGGTGCCCTGCGAGAGGTGCTCGAGCTGCTGGGGGTCCCGTACGTCGGATCCGTCCCCTCCGCGTGCCGGGCGGCCTTCGACAAGCCGGTGGCGAAGGCGGCGGTCGCACGCACCGGCCTGAACACGCCACGCAGCCTGGCGCTCCCCCACGAGACGTTCCGCGAGCTCGGCGCCGCCGCCGTCATGCGGAACATCGTCGCGTCGATCGGGCTCCCGCTGATCGTCAAACCAGCGAAGGGCGGCTCCGCGCTGGGCTGCACGGTCGTCCGGGACGCGACGGACCTCCCGGCCGCGATGGTCGGCGCGTTCGCCTACGGCGACACAGCCCTCGTCGAGCAGTTCGTCGAGGGCGACGAGGTCGCCGTGCCGGTGGTCGACACCGGCGACGGCCCGCGTGCCCTGCCCGTCGTCTCGATCAGGCCTGACGGAGGGGTCTACGACTACACCGCCCGCTACACCGCGGGGAGCACCGAGTTCGTCGTGCCCGCCAAGCTGTCCGAGGAGCTCGCCGCCGAGTGCGCCCGGGTCGCTGTCGCCGCGCACGAGGCACTCGGACTGCGCGACCTCTCCCGGTCGGACCTGATGATCGACGCCGACGGCACCGTCTGGTTCCTCGAGGTCAACGTCGCACCCGGCCTCACCGAGACCTCGACGGTTCCCCTGTCGGTCCAGGCCGCGGGGCTCGACCTCGGAGAACTCATGGCCGACCTCGTGCGTTCAGCAGTCGACCGATCCGCGACCTAACCGACCAGGAGCTGCCCGTGCGCGACCTCACCTACCCCCCGATCGTCTGGACGGCCAAGGCCGCCTTCAAGGCGCTGGGGCTCCGGTTCCAGATGCACGGCACCGAGCACATCCCACGTCAGGGACCGGCCCTGCTCGCGGTGAACCACGTGTCCTACGTCGACTTCATCTTCGGAGGGTTCGCCGCCCAGCCGTCGAAGCGGCTGGTGCGGTTCATGGCGAAGAAGGAGATCTTCGACCACCGGATCGGCGGTCCGGTGATGCGGTCCCTGCACCACATCGAGGTCGACCGGGGTGAGGGGCTCGGCTCCTACCGCGAAGGGCTGCGCTACCTGGCCGACGGCGAGGTCGTCGGCATCTTCCCCGAGGCCACGATCTCCCGGAGCTTCGAGATCAAGGAGCTCAAGAGCGGCGCGACCCGGATGGCCGCGGAGGCCGGCGTACCCCTCATCCCGGTGATCCTGTGGGGCACGCAACGGATGATGACCAAGGACCACCCCAAGGACTTCTCCCGTGGCAAGACGATCGCGATCGCGGTCGGCGAGCCGTTGCGGCCCGAGGGGGTCGACCCCGTCGCCGACACCGCGGCGCTCCGCTCCGCCATGAGCACCCTGCTGGACCGCACGATCCGCGGGTACCCCGCCGAGGAGCAGCCCCCCGGGTCGTGGTGGCTTCCCGCCTCGCACGGCGGCTCGGCGCCCACCCCTGAGCGGGCCGCCGAGCTGGACGCCGCGGAGAAGCGTGAACGGGCCGAGCGACGTCGGGCCCGGAGGGCCGCAGCCGGATCCGACTGACCCGCGGGGTCGCACCGCGGTGCCTCCCGCGCCACGCGAGTCACACGAATATCCATTGACCCCAGGGGTACCCTGATCGGCGTCGAGGGTGTAGGCGGCCGCCCCGCCCGGTCCAGGAGTGGTCGTGTGTGGCTGCCTTGGACGGATGGGGGTAGACACGTTGAAGTTGTCCGTGGTGGTTCCCTGCTACAACGAGGAGGCGTCGCTCAGCAGGCTGCTCGAGGTCCTCGAGGAACAGCTGGGCGCGCTGACGGCCGACTTCGAGGTCGTCCTCGTCGACGACGGCAGCCGCGACAAGACGCTGGAGATCCTTCGCGAGGCCTCCGCGGACGACTCGCGCTTCCGGTACCTCGCCCTCAGCCGCAACTTCGGCAAGGAGTCCGCCATGCTGGCCGGCCTGAGCCAGGCCTCCGGGGACGCCGTCGCGATCATCGACGCCGACCTCCAGCACCCGCCCGAGCTGCTCGCGGAGATGATCCCGCTCCTCGACCAGGGCTACGACCAGGTCGTCGCCCGTCGTACTCGCACCGGGGATGCTCCGATGCGGACCGTCGCCTCCCGCCTCTTCTACCGGACGTTCAACAACCTGATGGAGGTCCGGATCGAGGACGGCGTCGGCGACTTCCGGGTGCTCAGCAGTACGGCGGTGCGGGCACTCCTCGCGCTCGGTGAGTACAACCGCTTCTCGAAGGGCCTGTTCTCCTGGATCGGCTTCGACACCGCCGTCGTCGACTACCAGAACGTCGCCCGCTCCGCGGGTGAGACCAAGTGGCGGATGCGCGACCTGCTGAACTACGGCATCGACGGCGTCGTGTCGTTCAACAGCCGGCCCCTCCGCATGGCGATCCACCTCGGTGCCGTCGTGTCCGCCATCGCGTTCCTCTACATGCTGTGGGTGCTCCTGGACGCCATGGTCTACGGCAACCCCGTCGAGGGCTACGTCACCACGATCACCGCGGTGGTGGGGTTCGGCGGCGTGCAGATGATCCTCCTGGGTGTGATCGGTGAGTACCTCGGGCGGATCTACGCCGAGACCAAGCGGCGGCCTCACTTCCTGCTCAAGGAGAGCAGCGAAGGGCCCGCGATGCCGGTCACCGCACTCCTCGGCCCGGAGCACGAGCACATCCCGCAGAACGGAGGCCCGGCACGCTCCTACCCTTCCCGCACGTCCGGGCCCCGCCTCGTGCGTGACTTCCCGGGCGACGAGTGAACCTGTCCCGGATCCTGCGGTTCGCCGCCGTCGGCGCCGTCAACACAGGGGTGTACTACGGGTGCTACCTGGCCCTGCGGCTGGTGCTGCCGTACCTCGTCGCCCACGTGGTCGCCTTCCTGGTCGCCATGGTGGGGTCGTACTTCCTGAACTGCTACGTGACGTTCCACATCCGTCCGCACTGGCGAAGCTTTGCCCTCTTCCCGTTGTCCAACGCCGCCAACTTCACCATCACCACGGTGGGGATGCGCCTGATGGTCGGATGGCTCGGCGTCGACGAGCGGATCGCCCCCATACCCGTCGCCCTGGTGGCCATCCCGATCACCTACGTGGTCGCGCACCACATCATGCTCGGGCGGCTCACCGACCCGTACCGCGAAGAGGTGGAACGTGAAGGTACAGAGACAGCACAGCGCTGACGACCGGGCTGACGACCGGGCCGACGACCGGGCCGACGATCCTCCCGCGCAACTCTGGGAGGGGCCCGAACCGGTGACGCACCCGGCGGCGGCGGAGGGCCGCCGGGCGACGCGCTGGATGTGGCCGCTCGGCGTCTGCCTGGTCACGGCGCTCTACTCCATGCTTCCGCCTCTCCTGGGCAGCGAGTTCTTCTACGTCCGGGGGGACAGCGGGTCGCAGTTCCTGCCGACCTGGTTCCACCTCGGTGAGCTCACCCGCGACGGTGCGTGGCCGCCCTTGATGGACCCGGGCGCCTGGGCGGGCGGCAACTACGCTGCCGAGAGCCTGTTCGGCGTCTACAACCCGCTGAACGTCCTGATCTGGCTCGCTACCTCGTCGTTGCCGGACCTCCTGGTGGCCGCGGCCGTCACCAAGGGCGCCCTGATGACGCTGCTGGCGCTGGGTACCTACCTGCTCACCCGTGAGTACGGCGCTGCCGCCTGGGCGGCAGCGTCCGTGGCGGTCGCCGTGCCGTTCACCGGGTACACCGTCTACTGGGACGCTGCCACGTGGGCCTCGGGCCTGGTCGCGTTCGCCTACGTCCCGTGGGTGTGGTGGGCGTTCCGCAAGGTGGCCCGCGACACCATGAGCACCCTGTGGGGCTTCCTCGTGGGCGCACTCGCCGTCACCCAGGGCAACCCCTACGGGGTCGTGGCGGTGGTCGTCATCGGGGTCGCCGTGGTGGTCGAGGCGGGCCTCACCTCGAACAAGCGCGGCCTCGTCCGCACGCTGCTGCTCGGTGCCTGCGTCGCCGCTGTCCTGCCGCTGGTGTTCCTGCCCCTCATGGAGACCGTGCCCCTCACCGTCCGCGCGCAGCTGGACCCCCTCGGCAACAGCGGCTTCATGCGCCCGTCACCCGGCGACTTCCTGCAGCTCAGCTCGCCGACGTACCTCCCGTCCATCCGCACCTTCAACGACCCGATGAGCGTGCCCGCGATCTACCTGGCGTGGTTCGTGGTCCCACTGCTGCCCTGGCTCCGCTTCGGCGCCCTCCGCGGACAGATGCGTCTGCTGAGCGGAGTCGCCGTCTTCTCCGCTGCCTACCTGCTGCTGACTCTGACGCCGTCGAAGCTGTGGATGTTCCGCTGGCCCCTGCGCCTGGTGGAGTACCTCTACCTCGGGCTCGCGGTCCTCCTGGCGGTCCTGCTGTCCCACGGCTTGTGCCGCGACCGCTGGCGCGAGCGCACCGCCTGGTCCGCGGGCCTGGTCGCCTTCACGACGTACCTCGTCTGGGCGGAGGTCCCGGAGGGCAACGCGAAGGAGTTGATCGGCGCCGGCGTACTGGTCGTCCTCACCGGCGTCCTCCTCGCCGTCCACCGCTGGTTCGGAACCCGACCGTTCAACGTCTTCGCCGTGCTCACCGTCGGGACCGGCGTGGTGCTCTCCACCCAGACGCTGCTGATCCCGGAGAACGAGAGTGCGGGTAGCTGGCACTTCCCGCACGACGTCTCGAGCCTTCAGGAGCACTTCGACGACCGGGACGGGACGTTCCTCCAGTTCGCCGAGGTCGGCCGGATCCGGCACAGGTCGGAGGAGAAGCTCGAGCGGCACTGGTCGAACTTCCTGTTCGGCAGCATGTACCACGTCGCCGGCGTCGACGCCGTGAACAACTACTCCGGCATGGGCTACCGGGACTTCACCGAACGGCTGTGCATGAACTACAACGCCGTCACGAACGCCTGCGGCTTCCGCTACGTCTGGGAACCCGTGAAGCCCGAGGAAGCTCCCCTCGTCGACCTGATGAAGGTCGACACCATCGCCGTGCAGAGGTCGCTGGCCCCGAAGCCGCAACCAGGGCCCGAGTGGTCGGTCGAGCGCCAGGACCGGGCCTGGCTGCTGCGACGCGTCGGTCCGCAGCCGTGGCCCGAGAGCAGGCTGAGCGCAGCGTCGCCCGACGTTGCCGTGTCGTCCGCGACCGAGGAGAGCCACTACACCGAACGGGTGTCGTACTCCACGACGGGTTCCGGCCCCCGGACCCTGACGTTCGCGAGGCTGGCGTGGCCGGGGTACGTGGCGGAGGTCGACGGGCACCGGGTCGACGTACGCCCCGACGCCGCGGGCCTGATCACCGTCGAGGTCCCGGAGAGCGCGGACATGAGCACGCTGACCCTCACCTACCGGCCCCCTGGCCAGGTGCTCGGCCTGCTCCTGACCGTGGCAGGCGCTGCCGGGGCGGCCGTGCTGAGTGTGCTGCGGTGGCGTCGCCGCCGCTCGCGCGCGCTCGGGTAGGCCGACCCACACACTGGCCCCTCCCGTCCACGCTTCCCCAAGGTCTGTTGCTGAACCGGCACTCCCCTCGGTGAGCTCACCCAGGGAAGTGCAGGTCGCGCGAGGGGAGTGAGCTGAATCCCGGCGCCCGAGAACGACAGCGAGGTACCGGCGTGGGTTCGCCGGTACCTCGACTCACTGACTTGTCGCCTCATCGCTTTATCGGTTTGTCGACAAAGCGACCTATCGCTAAACCGGTCTGTCGTTGCGCGGGTCCATGATGGCGACGATTCGCTCCAGGTCGGGGATCGAGGCGAACTCGACGGTGATCCTGCCCTTGGTCTTTCCGAGATCCACCTTCACCCGCGTCTCGAGCCGGTCGGAGAGACGTGACCCGAGGTCGACCAGTGCCGGCGCGGTCGGCTTCTTCGCCCGAGGTCGCGGCTTCCGCTCCTGACCGTACTCACCGACGGCGACGATCTCTTCCAGGCCGCGGACGGAGATGCCCTCCGCGATGACGCGAGCAGCCAACCGGTCCTGGACGTCGGCGTCGGGGACCGCGAGGAGTGCGCGGGCGTGGCCCGCGGACAGCACGCCCGCCGCTACCCGTCGCTGCACCGCGGGCGAGAGCCGCAGCAACCGCAGCGTGTTGGTGATCTGCGGACGGCTGCGCCCGATCCGGGAGGCAAGCACCTCGTGGGTGCATCCGAAGTCGTCGAGCAGCTGCTGGTACGCCGCCGCCTCCTCGAGCGGGTTCAGCTCGGCTCGGTGCAGGTTCTCCAGCAACGCGTCGCGCAGCAGGTCGTCGTCCCCGGTCTCCCGGATGATCGACGGGATGGTCTCGAGGCCGGCCTCCTGCATGGCTCGCCACCGGCGCTCGCCCATGATCAGCTCATAGGCGTCGTCTCCGGTCTTGCGGACCACGACCGGCTGCAGGAGCCCGATCTCCTTCACGGAGTGCACGAGCTCCGCCATGGCCTCCTCCTCGAAGACCTGGCGGGGCTGGCGCGGGTTGGGAGAGATCTTCCCGACCGGAAGCTCGGCGAAATACGCCCCGGCCACAGGGGCCATGCCCTCGACGCCTGCCTGCCCATCGGCCTGGCCGTCGCCGGGGGCGCCGGTCTGGGGAGCGCCCGACGCGGCACCGTTCCCGGCCTGACCTCCCGTCGCCGAGGAATCCTGCCCGGGCTGCGCCGGCACCGGCCCGCCGTTGCCCGCTGACCCGGGCGAGGAAGCCTCAGCGCGGTCCGTGCTGTCCGGAGCGTGATGGGTGGCGGGTGGTGCCGTCGGGATCAACGACCCGAGGCCACGACCGAGGCCGCGGCGCTGCTGTGGCTTCTGGTTCATGCGTCTACTCCTTTGAGGGCCATTTCCCGTGCTGCTTCGAGATAGCTGAGGGCGCCGGCCGAGCCCGGATCGTAGGTCATCACGGTCTGCCCATAGCTCGGCGCCTCGGAGATCCGGACCGACCGTGGGATCGCGGTGCGGAGCACCTGGTCCCCGAAGTGGGAGCGAACCTCGTCGGCGACTCCAGCCGACAGGCGGGTTCGTGCGTCGTACATGGTGAGAAGGATGGTCGACACGAACAGGTCGGGGTTCAGGTGAGCCTTCACCATCTCCACCGTCTCGATGAGCTGCCCGAGACCCTCCAGCGCGTAGTACTCCGCCTGGATCGGGATGAGCATCTCGTCGCCCGCGACGAGGGCGTTCAGCGTGAGCAGCCCCAGCGAAGGCGGGCAGTCGATGAGCACGTAGTCCAGGCGGTCCTCACCCTCAGCGAAGACCGGAGGGTAGGCGAGGATCGCCTTGCGAAGCCGGCTCTCGCGCGCAACCAGGCTGACGAGGTCGATCTCCGCACCTGCGAGGTCGATCGTGGCGGGAACGACGAACAGGTTCTCGATCTCCGGGACCGGCTGGACGATGTCCGTGAAGGGGACGCCGTCCACAAGCGCGTCGTACGTCGAGGGGATACCTCGGTGATGGTCGATCGAGAGCGCCGTGGAGGCATTCCCCTGGGGATCGAGGTCGACAACCAGGACGCGCAGCCCGTGCTGGGCAAGTGAGGCCGCGATGTTGACTGTGCTCGTCGTCTTGCCGACCCCACCCTTCTGGTTGGCCACGACCATGACCCGCGTTCGGTCTGGTCGCGGCAGCGGTTCGCGGAGTCGGAGACCCTCACGGACCAGGAGCTCGTGCTCCACGGATCGCGCCATCGGCGTCGACCCGTCGTCGAGGTCGGCGACGTGAGCCGCAATCTCCCCCGCCGTTCGGTACAACGAGGCGTCAGGAACGGCCTGTAGACCGGGTCCGGAATCCATGGGGTCGGACTGGGTCACGATCGTCTCCTCGGGGGTCTGGTCGATGGGAGGTGGTGGGATGTCTGTTTCACGTGAAACCAGCCCTTGTGGGAGTTCTGAGACGCCAAGCGTTTCACGTGAAACATCCGGCCCCTGGGAGGACACCCCCAGCTGTGGATGAATCTGTGGATTCTGTGGGTATCTCTCGTCAGCGGGCCATCCGAGGCCAGAACTGGGGCGCTCGGGCGCAGGATTCGGCCACCCAAGACCCTGAGCGACAGCCACCCGGGCCTCGGGCGACTCGTACCCGCCGACACCTGGCACTTCTCGAGCATCGTCAGACGTGGTCAACTGGTGTCCCCTCCCCGGTTCTTCCGCTTCTTCCGCTTGGAGCCTTTCGTGTCCACACGGGAGCTATCACCCAAATCTAGTAGGGAAGGCCTCGTAGCCTCGACCCGGATCGCCGTGGTCGGGGGATCGAACAGCTCGGTTCCCAGAGTCAGCACCGAGACCTCGCCGGCGCCGTACCTGCGAAGCGCCTTCTCGGACTCCTTGATCTCGTCGTGCACGGACGACCCCTTCATCGCGACGAGCGCGCCACCTTGGCGCACCAGCGGCATGGACCACGCCAGCAGCTTCTCGAGCGGCGCAACCGCCCGCGACGTGACGACCGAGAAGTCGCGCCGGCCATGGAGCTCCTCCGCACGGGCTCTGACCACCTCGACGTTCTCCAGGCCCAGACCTTCGACCACCTCCCCGAGGAACGTCGTCCTCCGGAGAAGCGGTTCCACGAGCGTCACGGAGAGGTCGGGGCGGCAGATCGCCAGAACCACTCCGGGCAGGCCGGCGCCGGTCCCGATGTCGCACACATCCATATTCGCCGGAATCGCCCGTTCCAACAAGGCGCAGTTGAGAAGATGTCGCTCCCAGAGGCGAGGCACCTCGCGCGGACCGATCAGACCACGGAGGACTCCGTCCGTCGCGAGCATCTCGGCGTACCGCTCGGCAACCGGCAATGAAGACGAGAACACCCCCGTTGCCTCTGGCGGCGCAGGGGGTGTTTCACGTGAAACAGCGTCGTTCACTAACAGACCATCTCGAATCGTTCTGCGTACGTCGGCATTGGTCAGGCAGGCAGGACGACGACGTGTCGCCGAGGCTCGACGCCCTCGGACTCCGATCGCAGCCCAGCTGCGGCAACCGCGTCGTGCACGACCTTCCGCTCGAACGGGGTCATCGGGTCGAGAGAAACCGGGTCACCGCTCTCCTTGACCTCTGCGGCCGTGTCCGCCGCCAGCTTCTCGAGCTCCCGGCGCTTGTTCTCCCTGAACCCACCGATGTCGAGCATCAACCGTGAACGCTCACCGGTCTCCCGGTGCACCGCGAGCCGCGTCAGCTCCTGGAGCGCCTCGAGCACTTCGCCGTTGCGCCCCACCAGCTGGTTGAGATCGCCGCCCACGACGGACACCGCGGCTCGGTCACCCTCCACATCCATGTCGAGGTCGCCGTCGAGATCGGCGATGTCGAGCAGCTCCTCGAGGTAGTCGGCCGCGATGTCGCCCTCCTGCTCGAGCAGCTCCACCTTGCTCAGCTTCTCGGCCTCCGGCTCTGCGGCCGATGCTTCACCCTCTGTCGTGATCTCTTCACTCACGTCGTACTCCTTGGTCTTGAGGTCGGTGTGGTCTAGCTGGTCGGCTTGCCGGAGCCTGCCGCGTCATCTCCGTCGGCGTCGGGATCGGGGCCGGGGTTGCCCTTCGCCTGGTCAGGACTCTGGCCCGGCTTCGGCTTCTGCCCCTTGCGCTTGCTCCGGGACTGCTTCTTCGGCTGCTGTCGCTGAATGGGCTTCGGCGGCTCAGGCTCGGCGACCTCTTCCCCGGCGGCGGGCTCGACCGGCTTGCCGTGGCGGGCCGCCTTGTGCGCGTCCCGCTCGGCCTTCGCCGCCGCGGCCGGCGTGCCGGGAGCGGGGTTGTTGCGGATCACGTAGAACTGCTGGCCCATCGTCCACAGGTTCGAGGTGGTCCAGTAGACCAGGACGCCGATGGGGAACGCGATGCCACCGACGGCGAACACCAGGGGGAGCACGTAGAGCAGCATCTTCTGCTGCTGGGCGTACGGACCCGACATGGCGTCGGCCGGCATGTTCTTGCTCATCAGCTGGCGCTGCGTGAGGAAGGTGGTCGCGGTCATCGCCAGAACCAGGAAGAGCGCCAGGACCCGAACGTTGAGGCTGTCTGTGGACAAGAACGTGTCGGCGATGTGTGCGCCAAAGATCGTCGACTCACCGAAGTCCTGGGCCTGCTCCAGCGTGAGAACACCCTTCGGCTTCTCCTTCGCGGCCTGGTCCAGCAGACGGAAGAGTGCAAGGAAGATCGGCATCTGCAGCAGGATCGGCAGGCACGAGGCGAAGGGGTTGGTGCCCGTCTCCTTGTAGAGCGCCATCGTCTCCCGCGAGAGGCGCTCACGGTCGTGGCCGTACTTCTTCTGCAGCTCCTTCACCTTCGGCTGCAGCAGCTGCATGTTCCGGCTCGACTTGATCTGCTTCACGAACAGCGGGATCAGTGCCGCACGGATGACGAGGGTCAGGCCCACGATGGACAACACCCACGCCCAGCCGGAGCCCTCGCCGAAGATGCTCCCGAAGACACTGTGGAAGCCGGTGAGGATGACGGAGGTGACCCAGTACAGCGGCTCCATGATGAAGCTGCCGACGGCACCGAAGAATTCGAACACTCAGGCTCCTCGAGTCTGATGGGGCTGGTGGGCATGGGAACTGTGGTCCTCGCCGGAACGAGGAGACCTGGGCGGCACCGGGTCGTACCCGCCGGCCGCCCACGGGTGACAGCGGGCGAGTCGGCGCGCCGCGAGCCAGCTGCCTCGGATGCTGCCGTGAACGGTCACGGCCTCGAGCGCGTACGCCGAGCACGACGGGTGGTAGCGGCACACCTGGCCGTACAACGGGCTGATCAGGAAGCGGTACAGCCGGAGGAACCCGATCAGGAGGTACTTCATGACGACGCCCCGGCTGACTGTCCCCGTTCGAGCAAGCGGGTCAGCGCCGAGTCGAAGTCGGCGGCAAGCGAGGGGTACGACGCGGAACCCGCGGCCGGAAGCGCACGGACCACGAGCACAGCAGAGCCCGGCAACGACATGACTCGTTGCCGGGCTATGTGTCGAAGTCGGCGCTTCACCACGTTGCGGGTCACGGCCGGTCCCACCGCCTTGCTCACGACGAAGCCCACCTGAGCTGGAGCATCGGCAGTCTTCTCTCGTGCAACGGCTAGATGGAGAACCATGGTTCTCGTGCCTGCTCGCCTACCCCGGCGTACCGCGTGAGCGAACGACTGGCTCGACGTGAGCCGGTTGGTCCGCGTCAGCACCTCGGCTGCCCCTTCGTCGACCAGGCGGTCAAACGACCGGGGAAGGAGCTGGTCAGGCGGCCAGACGGTTGCGGCCCTTGCGGCGGCGCGACGCCAGAATGGCGCGGCCGGCGCGGGTGCGCATCCGCAGGCGGAAACCGTGCACCTTGTGCCGGCGACGGTTGTTCGGCTGGAACGTACGCTTGCTCACGAGATGCTCTCCGGTGTCGGGGTGTTGTCGAGTCTGTTCACGGACCGGGTCAGACGACAGTGCTTGTGCCTGTTCGGCTGGCACCGCCCACCCGCGGCGATCCCCCACTGCCACTCGATGAGCGGCCTGCGACGGTTCTCCGTGGACATGCGGCACCGGTCGACACCGGTTCGACCGCATAACGGTACGCGGTGTTGGAGTAAGGGGTCAAACTCAGCCCGGTTCTCCGCTTCAGATCATACGGAAGACGGGAAAACGGTCCCAACCTGTCATGCGCCGAGGACGATGCCAAGCAGACACTCCGGCGGATCTTCGCAAACACACCCCAAGTACCCTGGGGATTCCCTACCATCGCCTGTGGACAACCGCTTGATCCACAGGTGACGTGCTTGTTAGCGTCAGCGCTGCCCGAGGTTCCCCGCGGCCGAATTTCCCCAGCATCACCCACATTGTCCACACCACGGTGTGGCTCCGGACAATGCGCCTCTGACCTGGTCAAACAGAGGTTCGGGGAGGACGGGTCGACCGGTCTCGGTCGCCCGCTCGAACAGACTCCGGGCGACATGCACACCCTGTGGACAAAGGTGTGGACCACCAGAAGTGGTCCACATCGCAGGTTCACCATGCCGCCGAGGACACACCCGCTCGACGGCCGTCGAACGAACGTGGATAGGAGTGGGGAGACCCGCGTGGACGAGAACGCACGACCGACCACAGGTAACGGCTCAGCGGCAGGTGCCTCCCGCAACGACCTCGCCTCCGTCTGGAGCACCCTGGTCGAAGACCTCCCCCCGAACCAGCGCGCCTGGCTCGCGGCCAGCCGGCCGGTGACCCTCCACGAGAACACCGCGATCATCGCGGTCGCGGACGAGTTCACCCGGAACCAGCTCGAGGGCCGGCTGCGCACCCGCCTCGAGGACTCCCTCACCGCCACTCTCGGGGTGCAGGTCCGACTCGCGGTCACCGTCGACCCCGAGCTGGAGGCTCCGACGCCTCCGGTACGACACGAGCGCCCCGAGCCGGCAATGACCGTCGGTGACCACGATGACGATATGTCGCTGAACCGACAGATCGACTTGTCGACAAATCCACTTGACGTCCCGACGCCTCTGCCACCCACGAGCGGTGCGCCGACGGTGAAGCCGGCCGGCAGCGTGCTCGAGACCCGGCTGAACCCGAAGTACATCTTCGAGACCTTCGTCATCGGCTCGTCCAACCGCTTTGCGCACGCGGCGGCGGTCGCCGTCGCCGAGGCGCCAGGCAAGGCCTACAACCCACTCCTCATCTATGGCGACTCCGGGCTGGGCAAGACCCACCTCCTGCACGCCATCGGGCACTACGTGCGCAGCCTCTTCAACGGGGCTCGCGTCCGCTACGTGTCGAGCGAGGAGTTCACGAACGAGTTCATCAACGCGATCCGTGACGACAAGGCAGCCACCTTCCAGCGCCGGTACCGCGACGTCGACGTCCTGCTGATCGACGACATCCAGTTCTTGGAGGGGAAGATCCAGACGCAGGAGGAGTTCTTCCACACGTTCAACACCCTCCACAACGCCAACAAGCAGATCGTCATCACCTCCGACCGTGCGCCCAAGCGACTCGAAGCGCTCGAGGACCGGCTCCGCAACCGGTTCGAGTGGGGTCTCATCACCGACGTCCAGCCCCCGGACCTCGAGACCAGGATCGCGATCCTCCGCAAGAAGGCGGCCACCGAGCGGATGACGGCCCCGCCGGACGTGCTGGAGTTCATCGCGAGCAAGATCCAGACCAACATCCGCGAGCTCGAGGGTGCGCTCATCCGGGTCACGGCCTTCGCGAGCCTCAACCGCCAGCCGGTGGACCTGACCCTCGCCGAGATCGTGCTGAAGGATCTCATCCCCGAGGGTGGCGAGCCCGAGATCACCGCGGCTCTGATCATCGCGCAGACGGCCGCCTACTTCGGGCTCTCGATCGACGACCTGTGCGGCTCGAGCCGCAGCCGGGTCCTGGTCACCGCCCGGCAGATCGCGATGTACCTGTGCCGCGAGCTCACCGACCTGTCCCTCCCGAAGATCGGGCAGCAGTTCGGTGGGCGCGACCACACCACGGTCATGCACGCCGACAAGAAGATCCGTCAGCTGTTGGCGGAACGGCGCAGCGTCTACAACCAGGTCACCGAGCTCACCAACCGGATCAAGCAACAGGCCCGGCAGCCGTGAACCCACCCTCCCGACGGGCCCGAACTACAGGTTGTTCCTGGGGATCGTCGTGTGGAGTTTTGTCATTTGGCCGTGAACAGAGTGTGGAAAACCTGTGTGCATCCACGGATGCCCGCACCGTCGTACACACCGTCCTTGTGGTTCCGAACAGCTCGTCCACATGGGCTCGGGACGGAAAAACCCGGGATGACCTGCGGAAACACCACTTGTCCACAGTATCCACCGTTGCTACGAAGACTATGGGACTAGTTACAGGTCTCCCGCCCGTGAACTTCTCTCCTGCCGATTTCTGGGGAAAACCCCGATCGACCGCTGTCCCCGGGCGGTGGCAGACTCCAAACCGGACCCCACGACAGGGGCTTCACGAGATACCCACTACCGCTGCCGCAGCCTGCCCGCGCATGGCAGGATGCACTTCCGCAACTCTGATCACCCATGGAGGCGAACACCAGTGAAGTTCCGCGTCGAGCGCGACGTCCTTGCCGATGCCGTCGCGTGGGCTGCTCGCAGCCTTCCGGTTCGCCCTAGCGTCCCGGTACTGGCCGGTCTGCTCATCGAGACCTCCCCCGACGACGCCTCCGGGCTGATCCTCTCGACCTTCGACTACGAGACCTCCGCGCGCGCCACCCTTCCGGCCGACGTGTCCGACGAGGGTCGTGCCCTGGTCTCCGGTCGGCTCCTGGCCGACATCTGCCGCAGCCTGCCCAACAAGCCCGTCGAGATGACCATCGACGGTGCCAAGGTCTCCCTGACCTGTGGCTCCGCCAGGTTCAGCCTGCAGACCATGCCGGTCGAGGAGTACCCCGCGCTGCCGGAGATGCCGGCGGCCACCGGCGCGGTCAGGAGCGACGTGTTCGCCGCCGCGGTCGCGCAGGCGGTCACCGCCGCCGGACGTGACGACATGCTCCCGGTCCTCACCGGCGTCCGGATCGAGATCGACGGCGACGCCATCTCCCTGCTGGCCACGGACCGGTTCCGGCTCTCGCACCGCGAGCTCTCCTGGGAGCCGGCGTCGACAGACGCCTCGGCGGCCGCCCTGGTCCCGGCGAAGGTCCTCGCCGACACCGCCAAGTCCCTGACCGCCGGGAGCGAGGTCACCCTGGCCCTCGCCAGCTCCGGGACCGGCGAGGGCATCATCGGCTTCGAGGGCGCGGCCGGCGGCGGGGTCCGCCGTACGACGACCCGGCTCCTCGACGGCGAGTTCCCCAAGGTCCGCTCGCTGTTCCCCAGCGAACACCTCACGCTCGCCCGCGTGGACAAGGGCTCCCTGATCGAGTCGGTCAAGCGCGTCTCGCTGGTCGCGGAGCGCAACACCGCGGTGCAGCTCGCCTTCAGCGACGGTGTCCTGACCCTCGACGCGGGAAGCGGTGACGAGGCGCAGGCCTCCGAGTCGATCGAGGCCGCGGTCAAGGGCGACGACATCACCACCGGCTTCAACCCGCAGTTCCTGCTCGACGGGCTCGGCGCGATCGAGGCTCCCGTCGTCGAGCTGGCCTTCACCCAGGCATCCAAGCCGGTCGTGATGTCCGGGGCCGGAAGCCTCGACGGCGAGGCCGACACCGCGTTCCGCTACCTGCTCATGCCGCGACGTCTGCTCTCCTGACCCGCCACGACCGGCGGGACGCCGGGACTTGCACGGTCGGTAGCCTGACGACGAAAGCACTCGGGGAGAGGACGCAACATGGAGCTCGGACTCGTCGGCCTGGGCAGGATGGGCGGCAACATGCGCGAGCGGCTGCGCCGCGCCGGCCACACCGTCGTGGGCTACGACCAGAACCCGGAGGTTCGTGACGTCGACAGCCTCAAGGCGCTGGTCGAGGGGCTGCCCTCACCCAAGGTCGTGTGGGTCATGGTCCCTGCCGGTGACCCCACCCGCGACACGGTGCGGGCACTCAAGGACCTGCTCGACGAGGGCGACGTGGTCGTCGACGGTGGCAACTCACGTTGGACCGACGACCTGGTGCACGGCGAGCTGCTCGCGGAGAAGGGCATCGGGTTCGTCGACTGCGGCGTCTCCGGTGGCGTCTGGGGCCTGGAGAACGGTTACGCCCTGATGGCAGGCGGTGCGGCCGAGCACATCGAGGTCGTGCAGCCGATCTTCGACGCCCTCAAGCCCGAAGGCGAGTTCGGCTGGGTCCATGCCGGGAAGACGGGGGCCGGTCACTTCTCGAAGATGGTCCACAACGGCATCGAGTACGCCCTGATGCACTCCTACGCCGAGGGCTGGGAGCTGCTCAACAAGGTCGACATGGTCGACAACGTGACCGAGGTGTTCCGCTCCTGGCGTGAGGGCACCGTGATCCGGTCCTGGCTGCTCGACCTGCTCGTGGAGGCCCTCGACGAGGACGCGAACCTGGACGGGATCCGCGGGTACGCCGAGGACTCCGGTGAGGGCAGGTGGACCGTCGAGGCCGCGATCGAGCACGCGGTGCCGATGAACGCGATCGCCGCATCGCTCTTCGCCCGGTTCGCCTCGCGTCAGGACGACAGCCCGGCGATGAAGGCGGTCGCCGCGATGCGCAACCAGTTCGGCGGCCACGCCGTGAAGACCCAGGCGCCGGCGACCAGCAGTGATGTCCAGGCGGGACCGCCGACCACCGCGGACACCGGGTCCGGCTCATCCGCTGGCGAGAGCTAGGGCGTGCTCCTCCGTTGCACGTCGCCCACCTCTCACTGCACAACTTCAGGTCGTACGCCGACACGGAGGTCGCCCTCGACCCCGGCGTGACCTCGTTCGTCGGACGCAACGGGCAGGGCAAGACCAACGTCGTCGAGGCGATCGACTACATCTCGCGGCTCTCGTCGCACCGGGTCTCGAGTGACGCCCCGCTGGTGCGGCACGGCACCGACCAGGCGGTCGTGCGCGCTGCTGTCGTCCGCGACGAGCGGCAGGCGCTGCTCGAGATCGAGATCAACCCGGGCAGGTCGAACCGGGCGCGGGTGAACAAGTCCCCGCTCCCCCGTGCCCGCGAGATGCTCGGCATGGTCCGCACCGTCCTGTTCTCCCCCGAGGACCTGGCGCTGGTGAAGGGCGACCCGTCCGAGCGCCGGCGGTTCCTCGACGACCTGCTCGTGCTGCGGGCGCCACGGTTCGCGGGCGTGCGCTCGGACTATGACCGGGTCCTCAAGCAGCGCAACTCCCTGTTGAAGACCGCCGGCGCCGCCCGTCGTAGCGGCTCCGGCGGCTCCTCCGGTGGGCGGGTCGAGGCAGCCCTGTCGACCCTGGGAGTGTGGGACTCGCACCTCGCCCGCACCGGGGCCGAGCTCCTGGCCGCGCGTCTCGCGCTGGTCGAGGAGCTGAAACCCCTTGTGGGCAAGGCCTACGAGGCGGTTGCCCGGGGGGCGACCCGCTCGGACGCGACGATCACCTACAAGCCCTCGTTCGAGCTCCCGGAGCCCGCGACGGGGCACGACGTGCCCAACACCGACCGGGACACCCTCGCCCAGACGATCCTGGAGGAGGTCGAGCGGCGTCGCGGCGACGAGCTCGACCGGGGGGTCAGCCTGGTCGGGCCGCACCGCGACGAGCTGACGCTGATGCTGGGACCGCTGCCGGTGAAGGGCTACGCCAGCCACGGTGAGTCGTGGTCGTTCGCGCTGGCGCTGAGGCTGGCGTCGTACGACCTGCTGAGGGCCGGCGGCGACGACCCCATCCTGATCCTCGACGACGTGTTCGCCGAGCTCGACACGGAACGCCGCGAGCGTCTGGCCGAGATGGTGGCGGGCGCCGAGCAGGTGCTGGTCACCGCGGCCGTCCCCGCGGACATCCCGGAGACACTCGCGGGCGCGCGGGTGCAGGTCGCGGGAGGACAGGTGACCCGTGAACAGTGACCGACCCCGTGCCGACAGCGGCGACGAGCCCGGCGACCGCGAGGAGAACGGCCCGCAGCCGCCGCCCGAGAGCCTCGACGAGCACGACGCGACCGGGCTCGACCTTGCCCGGAGCATCGCCCGCTCGTTCGCCGGCGCGAAACGGGCGCCTCGCAGGAAGGCCAAGCCGGCCCGCCCCGGGAGCCGCCCCGCGCGGACCGACCCGAGGACGTCTGGTGCGCACCCCGACGAGAGGGACCCCCAGCTCCTCGACTCGACCATCGGGCGCCTGATCGCCGAGCAGGGGTGGGGCACCGACGTACGTGTCCACGGGGTCTTCTCGCGCTGGGACCACCTCGTGGGCGGCGAGGTCGCCCAGCACTGCCGGCCCGAGTCGTTCGCGGACGGAAAGCTGCGGGTGCGCACCGACTCGACGGCGTGGGCGACGCAGATGCGGCTGCTCGCACCGACGGTCGTACGTCGCCTGAACGAGGAGCTCGGGACGGGGACGGTCACCGTCATCGACGTCGTGGGGCCGAGCGGTCCGACCTGGCGACGGGGTCCGAGGTCGGTCCGGGACGGGCGCGGACCACGCGACACATACGGGTGATCTCACCCGGTTCGGGCGCTGTCCCCGTGGGCCGTCCACAGCCGTTCTCCCGGCCCCACCCGCGTATGGGGACACGGATCCGCCCCTGTTCGGGCGTCTCCACCGCCCTCTGAGGCCGGGAATCGCCATCTCTCACGACACTCACCCCCGGCCCCTGTGAATGGAGACCTCGAATCCGGGGCGTGGCGGGGTATACTGCAATTTGGGTCGGTTCCCCGTCCGGGGTCGGCCTTCGCTATGTCACCAGCTGTTCACGAGACCCGGACACCACCGGGCCCGACCGGAGCAGCCTGAGTATCGAAGAGGACGTACCTCGTGGCTCCAGCAGAAAGCTCTGAGACGCCCACCAACCAGGCCGGCACCGGCCTCTCGGCGGACGAAGTTGCCGAGACCGCGGCCGCGCTGGCACCCCAGGGTCAGGGCCACGCCGTCGAGGAGGGCAAGTACGACGCCTCCGCGATCCAGGTGCTCGAAGGGCTCGAGGCGGTCCGTAAGCGTCCCGGCATGTACATCGGCTCGACCGGCGAGCGCGGCCTGCACCACCTGATCTGGGAAGTGGTGGACAACTCGGTCGACGAGGCCCTGGCCGGCTACTGCACGCAGGTCCGGGTGACCCTGCTCGACGACGGAGGGGTCCGGGTCGAGGACAACGGCCGCGGTATCCCCACCGACATCCACCCCACCGAGGGGATCCCCGCGGTCACCATGGCGCTGACCATGCTCCACGCGGGCGGCAAGTTCGGTGGTGGCGGCTACAAGGTCTCCGGCGGTCTGCACGGTGTGGGCGTCTCGGTGGTGAACGCGCTGAGCTCGAGGGTCCAGGTCGACGTGAAGAACCGCGGCCACCACTGGCGGCAGACGTTCACCGTCGGCGAGCCCGACGGTCCGCTCGAGCAGCTCGAGGCGACCGACGAGACCGGGACCACGATCACGTTCTGGGCGAGCAAGGACATCTTCGAGACCACGAACTACTCGCTCGAGACGATCACCCACCGGATCCGCGAGATGGCGTTCCTCAACAAGGGTCTCGAGATCATCGTCCGCGACGAGCGCAAGCAGGCGGAGCAGATCGCCGAGGCCGTGGCCGACGAACCCGCGGACGTCGAGCACGATGGCGCCGGCGACATCCGCTCCGACGGGCACGGAGCCCTCGAGCAGCGATTCCGCTACGACCGGGGTCTCATCGACTACGTCGAGCACCTCAACCGCCGCAAGGACAAGGCCAACCCCAGCATCATCTCCTTCGAGGCCGAGCTGAACGGCGACGGGATGAGCCTCGAGATCGCGATGCAGTGGAACACCACCTTCACCGAGTCGGTGCACACCTTCGCGAACACCATCAACACCCATGAGGGCGGCACTCACGAGGAGGGGTTCCGCGCTGCCCTGACCAGCCTGGTCAACAGGGCGGGCGAGGACTGGGGTCTGATGAAGAAGCCGGAGGACCGGGTCTCCGGCGACGACGTCCGCGAGGGCCTGACCGCCATCATCTCGATCAAGCTCGGCGAGCCGCAGTTCGAGGGCCAGACGAAGACCAAGCTCGGGAACACCGAGGTGAAGGGCTTCGTCCAGCGCGTCGTCAACGAACAGCTCGGGGAATGGCTGGAGAAGAACCCCGCCGAGGGCAGGGACATCGTCCGCAAGGCCCAGGCCGCGGCGTCCGCCCGCATCGCGGCACGCAAGGCCCGCGACCTCGCCCGCAGCCGCAAGGGGCTGCTCGGTGGCGGCGGTCTTCCCGGCAAGCTCAGCGACTGCCAGTCCACGAACCCCGCCGAGTGCGAGGTGTTCGTGGTGGAGGGCGACTCCGCGGGCGGCTCCGCCAAGGGTGGTCGCGACCCGCGCATCCAGGCGATCCTCCCGATCCGGGGCAAGATCCTGAACGTCGAGAAGGCCCGTATCGACAAGGTGCTGGGCAACAACGAGGTCCAGGCGATCATCTCCGCGCTCGGCACCGGCATCCACGAAGAGTTCGACATCGAGAAGGTGCGGTACCACAAGATCGTGCTGATGGCCGACGCGGACGTCGACGGCCACCACATCCGGACGCTGCTTCTCACCCTGCTCTTCCGGTTCATGAAGCCGCTGATCGAGCACGGGTACGTCTACCTCGCGCAGCCGCCGCTCTACCGGCTCCGTTGGAACAAGCCGCACGAGCACGAGTTCGTCTACTCCGACGCCGAGCGCGACGCGTTGCTCCGCTCCGGTCAGGCCGAGGGCAAGAAGCTTCCCAAGGACAACCCGGTCCAGCGGTACAAGGGTCTCGGCGAGATGAACGCCGACGAGCTGTGGGAGACGACCATGGACCCGGACCAGCGTCTGCTGCTCCAGGTGACCCTCGACGACGCGGCCCAGGCCGACGAGATGTTCTCGGTCCTCATGGGTGAGGACGTCGAGCAGCGCCGGTCGTTCATCCAGCGGAACGCCAAGGACGTCAGGTTCCTGGATATCTGATGCCCACGTTGACCGACGGGACCGAACTGCGAGCCAGAGAGATGACCAGTGACTGACAACACCACCGAAGGCGGTACGCCGGGCGGCCCGGCGGGCCGGATCGAGCCCGTCGAGCTGCAGGTCGAGATGCAGCGGTCGTACATCGACTACGCGATGACGGTCATCGTCGGCCGTGCGCTGCCGGATGTGCGCGACGGCCTGAAGCCGGTGCACCGGCGGGTGCTGTACGCCATGTACGACGGCGGCTACCGGCCGGACCGCGGTTTCTCGAAGTGCTCCCGCGTCGTCGGTGACGTGATGGGTCAGTACCACCCGCACGGCGACTCGGCGATCTACGACACCCTGGTGCGCCTGGCGCAGCCGTGGGTGATGCGGGCGCCCCTGGTGCAGGGCCAGGGGAACTTCGGCTCGCCGGGCAACGACCCCGCGGCCGCCATGCGGTACACCGAGTGCAAGATGGCGCCGCTGGCGATGGAGATGGTGCGCGACATCGACGAGGGCACCGTCGACTTCGCACCCAACTACGACGGTCGTTCGGAGGAGCCGGTGATCCTGCCGGCGCGGTTCCCGAACCTCCTCGTCAACGGCTCGGCCGGCATCGCGGTCGGCATGGCCACCAACATCCCGCCGCACAACCTCCGTGAGGTCGCGTCCGGCGTGCAGTGGCTGCTGGAGAACCCGGACGCCTCGCGTGAGGAGCTTCTCGAGGCACTGCTCGAGCGCGTGAAGGGCCCGGACTTCCCGACCAACGGGCTGATCGTGGGCCGTCAGGGCATCGAGCAGGCCTACCGCACCGGTCGTGGCTCGGTCACGATGCGCGCGGTGGTCGACATCGAGGAGGACTCCCGGGGCCGCACGCTCCTGGTGATCACCGAGCTGCCCTACCAGGTCAACCCCGACAACCTCGCGCTGAAGATCGCCGAGCTCGCCGACTCCGGCAAGATCCAGGGCATCTCCGACGTGCGGGACGACTCGTCCTCGCGCACCGGCCAGCGCCTGGTGGTCGTGCTCAAGCGCGACGCGGTCGCCCGTGTGGTGCTGAACAACCTGTTCAAGCACACCGAGCTCCAGACCAACTTCGCGGCGAACATGCTCGCCCTCGTCGACGGTGTGCCGCGCACGCTGACCCTGGACCAGTTCGTCTCCCACTGGGTGACGCACCAGATCGAGGTCATCCAGCGGCGTACCCGTTTCCGGCTGAAGAAGGCGGAGGAGGACGCGCACATCTACCGCGGCCTGGTCAAGGCGCTCGACGCGCTCGACGAGGTGATCGCGCTGATCCGCAGGTCGCAGACGGCGGAGGACGCCCGCAACGGGCTGATCGAGCTGCTCGACATCGACGAGATCCAGGCGCGGGCGATCCTGGACATGCAGCTGCGGAAGCTGGCGGCGCTGGAGCGCCAGGCGATCGTCGACAAGCTCGCGGAGCTCGAGCTGATCATCGCCGACCTCGAGGACATCCTCGCCAACGAAGCACGGCAGCGTCAGATCGTCTCCGACGAGCTCACCGCGATCGTGGAGAAGTTCGGCAACGACCGCCGCAGCCAGATCATCGCGGCGGACGGCGACCTCTCCATGGAAGACCTGATCCCCGACGAGGACCTGGTCGTCACCATCACCCGCGGCGGTTACGCCAAGCGCACTCGGGCGGACCAGTACCGCACCCAGAAGCGGGGCGGCAAGGGGGTGCGCGGCGCCGCGCTCAAGGGCGACGACGTCGTCGAGCACTTCATGGCGACCAGCAATCACAACTGGCTGCTGTTCTTCACCTCCGCGGGACGGGTCTACCGCACCAAGGCGTACAACCTCCCCGAGGCGTCGCGTGACGCGAAGGGCGGCCACGTCGCGGGTCTGCTGTCGTTCCAGCCGGACGAGAAGATCGCTCAGGTGCTCGCGGTCCGCGACTACGAGCAGGCGCCGTACCTCGTGCTCGCCACGCGCAACGGGCTGGTGAAGAAGACCCGCCTGGCCGACTACAACAGCCCGCGGCAGGCCGGCGTCATCGCCATCAACTTCCGCGAGGACGGCGACGAGCTGATCGGCGCCGAGCTGGTGGACTCCGAGGACGACATCCTGCTCGTCTCACGCAAGGGGCAGTCGATCCGCTTCCGTGCCGACGACTCGCAGCTGCGGCCGATGGGCCGCGCCACGTCAGGCGTGACGGGGATGAAGTTCCGCGAGGGCGACGAGCTGCTGTCGATGTCGGTGATCCGTGCCGAGCAGGTCGCGGCCGAGGAGGCTGCCGAGGAGACCGCGCACGAGACCGGAGCGCCGATCGAGGAGCAGGAGGTCAAGGAGCAGTACGTCTTCACGATCACCGACGGCGGCTTCGCCAAGCGCACGCGCATCTCGGACTACCGCCTGCAGAGCCGCGGCGGCATCGGCATCAAGGCGATGAAGCAGGACGACGAGCGCGGGAGCCTGGTAGGCGCCTTCATCGTGGTCGAGGGTGACGAGGTGCTCGCGATCAAGGCGTCCGGGCAGGTGACCCGGAGCGCGATCGACGCGCACCTGCGCCCCACCGGCCGCGACACCAAGGGCGTCAGGTTTGTCGGTGTCGGCAACGGGGACAGTGTGGCTGTGGTCGCCCGCAGCGTGGAGCGCGCCGCCGAGATCGAGGACCTCGAAGACGAGCAGGTCGAGGACGAATCCGCCGAGGGTGCGACAATCGAGGACGGCGGTGCCTCTACGGCACCGGCCGACGAGACAGAAGCACCGTCGACCGAAGCGAACGACTCCGGCTCGGAGACCGAGGAGACCTGATGGCTGACCGTCGTACGGACGACACCCCGCTGGTGCCCCGGCGTACCCTGAGCGGCCCCGGAACTGCCCAGCAGGGTGCTCCCCAGAGTGGTGCCGCCCAGAAGGAGTCTGCCCAGAAGGACGCGACCAAGGACGCGACCCAGAAGGAAGCGGCCCAGACGGGCGCTCAGAAGGGAAGTCCCCAGCAGGAGGCAAGCCAGAAGGACGTTTCCCAAAAGAGCGCTCCTCAGCAGAGCGAGCCTCAGCGGAACGCGCCTCAGCAGGGTGGTCCCCAGCGGAACACTCCCCCACAGAACGCTCCCAGGGGAGGCGACCAGGGGCAGGCCGAGGGGACGACCTCGAGGCGCCCGCTGTCAGAGAGGGTGTCGGCTGCGGTTTCTGCCGCTGGTAGCGCGGTCGCGTCGTCGGCGAGCCGCACCCCGTCGGACACCACACCGATGTACCCCCAGCAGGGTGCGCAGCGGGGTACGACGACCGGCGCACCGACCCGTCCGTCGACAAGCACATCGACCAGCAGGGAGACCGGGGGGGCCGGACGTCCTCGGGGACCCCGCAAGGCCCGCCTACGCCTGGCCCACGTCGACCCGTGGTCGATCATGAAGACGGCCTTCCTGCTGTCGATCGCGTTCGGCATCGTGACCGTGATCGCTGTCGCGGTCGTCTGGTCCGTTCTGGGTGCCGCGGGAGTGTGGGACTCGATCAACCAGACCGTGCAGGAGGTGCTCGGCGGGGAGTCGGGCGCCGGCTTCGACGTGGAGGACTACGTCGGGACCAGTCGGATCATGGGCTTCACGCTGATCGTGGCGGTGGTCGACGTCGTCCTCATCACGGCGATCGCGACACTGGGTGCGTTCCTCTACAACCTCGCTGCTGCTCTCCTCGGAGGCATCGAGGTCACGTTGGCGGAGGACGAGCACTGACAGTCCAAGTCCGGGGTTCGTCTCGGTTTGGGACGCGCCGACCGGATGAGGTAATCTTCCCCGGCGGTGCCACTCAGGCGCCGCAGCGGTCCATGGCCGCAACGGGCCTATAGCTCAGACGGTTAGAGCGCTTCCCTGATAAGGAAGAGGTCACAGGTTCAAGTCCTGTTAGGCCCACCACCATCGCTCTCGCGACAGAAGGGGACACCCGTGAAGAAGTGGATTCTCGTCATCCTGGCAGCAGCAGCAGCCGTGGTCGCGAGCAAGAAGGTCAAGGCCGGCCAGCAGGAGCAGGCGCTCTGGGCCGAGGCCACGGACAGCGTCGACAGGGCCTGACAGCCCTCCCTCGGGGGCCATGGCGCAATTGGTAGCGCACCTGCTTTGCAAGCAGGGGGTTAGGGGTTCGAGTCCCCTTGGCTCCACCCCAGGTCAGAGCCCCTTTTCCGGTCCGGAGAGGGGGCTTTGTCGTGTCCGTACCCCAGGAAAGTACAGCAGTATCCAGGGCATTTCCGCCGCACCACAACTGGAGTAATCAAGCGCGCCGTCGCTCCCGGACTCGGTCCGCAACGCCAAGCGCGCACCAGCACTCGCATACGTCGGCCTAGCCTGGTGGGCTGCGACATTCGGACACCGAACGAGCTGATGCGACAGCCTTGCGCCGGGCGGGAGAGATGCGCAGGCCTCACTCGAACTCGGCCACCCAGAGCTTCGCCCCCCGATCGCCGTCGATCGGAGTCGCCCAGGTGAGCAGGTCGCCCTCGCCGGTCAGCATCGGGTCCTCGCTCACCGCGCTGTCCGAGATCCGCAGCAGCTCCTCGGACCGCAGGTCGTAGACAAAGGTCCCGGCGCCGTTGCCCTGACGGACCATGAACGAGACGTAGTCGTGGGTGAGCGCACCTGCGACGACGCCTCTTCCCAGCACCGTGAGGATCGGCTCACCAGACCCGGAAATCAGTCGCATCCGCTCGTCGTACCCGCCGTCGCTTCTGCCGCAGTACAGCCGTAGCGCGATGACGTCGCCGGCTCGGTCGAGTCCCATGCCGCCGCACGTCGATCCTGACAGTGCGTCGAAGCTGGTCTTCTCACCGGAAAGGGTTGCACTCGTCTCGGGGTCCTTCGAACCGTACGCCGGGACGGCGCTAAGAGGCGGCGTCGGCCAGTCGCTGGTGGTCTGTTCGCGTGATTTCTTCGGCACCGGCTGAACCGGGAGAGGGCCTCGACCGTGCGAAAGGGTGGAGGGGAACTCATGCCCGAGAAGTCGTACGTCGAGTTCGTGGCAGCGCACTGGCCCGAGTTCTACCGCCTGGCCTTCCTCTTGGCCTGGTCCGACGCCGCGGTGGAGGAACTGCTGCGCACCGCCCTGAAGCGTGCCTACGCCGTCTGGGATGAGCTCCAGCGCCCCGGAGTGGCGGAAGGCCACGTCCGCAGGTCCCTGGTCAGGGCTGCCATCGCACCAGGTGCCAGGCATGAGCAGCGATCCGCGACACACGACCGGCAGGTGGGAGGAATCGTCCTCACCTCGAGCGAGAACCCCTCGTCGGAGCTGGTCGTGCCATGGACGGTCGTCGCCGCGCTGCCCGCCCGCCAGCGGACCGTGGTGGCGCTCCGTTACTACGAGGGCCTCACGGAGAACGAGACCGCGCAGCTGATCGGATGCAGCCCTCGGACGGTGCAGTCCCACACGACGGCCGCGCTCAGGGCGCTCGGCGAGTCGGCGACCCCGGCGCGCGGAGGCCGGTCGGAGGGGGTCGGGCAGGGCACCGGCACGACGACCAGGCCGGTCCCCAGACAGCGCCGTGAACACTGGTCCGGTGCTCGGGTCGAGCCGCAGTCGGTGCCGCCGCCGGCCAGCAGCGCCACGAGGTAGCGCCATGTCGGCAATGTGATGGTGACGGCTTCCGACGCCAGCGGCGGGTGCTTCGCGCCGCCCCTGCCGCCGTGTCGGATCCGGTGACCCTCGTGCTCCGGAGAGCGGCGGACGGGTTGGTGGCGGCGGCGTTGCCTGCGGTCACGTTCGGGCCCGAGGGCGGTCTCGCGACCCACGATGCGGCAGTTCACGGTGATCGACCGGGCGTCGGCCCCCGGACGCTCGCTCGCCGGGCGGCCCCCGGCCGCCACAACGGGTCAAGGTGACTGGGTTTGGTGGGGTACGCCGGGTGTCGGCCGTCACAACGGGTCACGTGACCCCTCTCTGTCAACCTGGGTGTGGGCAGGTGATCGAGGTGCAGTCGAGCAGCTGGCGCCGCGGCGTGGCGCTGCGCGCCGTCCTCGGCCACACCGGATACCGTCCACCAGTGATCACCTGGAGCAGCTCGAGTCCTGGCGGCGGCTCACCCCAAAGGTTGTTGACGAGCTGGTCAGGGTGACGGATCAGCATCTTGTGGCCATACAGACGGTCCTGAACGAGGGCTACTGGTGTGAGCTGAAGTCCCGCCCTTGGCTGACCGCTCGTGCAGATCTCGTCCTCGACACAACCGACCTCACGCCAGAAGAAGCTGCGGACCGCGTCTGGAAATTCGCCGCAGACCCGCATCCCAGCGAGTCACTCACAGGAGCAGGTGACGTCATGACCAAGACCATCCAGCGCAGCATCGAGATCGACTGCGGCCCGGATCGCGTATGGGCCGTGCTGACCGAGCTTCCCGCTCACCCCGACTGGAACCCGTTCATCCGGGAGATCACGGGTGAAGTCGCGGTCGGTAGTCGCCTTCGAGTCCGCATCACGCCGCCGGAAGCACGCGCTATGACCTTCAAGCCGGTGGTCACCGCAGCTACGCCCGGCCAGGAGTTCGCCTGGTTTGGCAGCCTTGGGATGCGTGGCATCTTCGACGGGGCGCACTCCTTCGTCCTCCACGACCTCGGCGGAGGTCGCACCCGCCTCACCCAGTCAGAGACGTTCACCGGACTCCTCGTGCCGCTGTTCGGGGGAGGCCTGAGCGCCACCGCCGAAGGGTTCGACCAGATGAACAGGGCACTGAAGGCCCGTTGTGAGACCGGCGCCAGCAGCGCGGACTCGGACGTTCCAGACCCGCATGGGTGATGACGCGGCTGCGTCGGTCATGGGGTCCGCGCGGGCCGCATCAGAGAAGGGACCTTCAGCCCTTCCCCTCCACCCGGTCCCCCAGAAGCATGGGCTCGGGTGTGCTGCCACCGAGCGGCGCCGGTGAGGAGGGATCATGAAGGTCACCGAGGTCCTCAGCTCAGCCAGGGACGCGATCACGGTCAAGCGGGTGTACGGCGACCCCTACGAGAAGGACGGACTCACCGTGATACCCGCCGCGGCGGTGGGCGGTGGTGCGGGCGGGGGCACGGGTCATGACGAGAAGGGTCAGCAGGGCGAGGGCGGTGGTTTCGGGATGACCGGCCGTCCGGCCGGGGCGTACGTCATCAAGGACGGCCAGGTCAGCTGGCGCCCCGCGGTCGACCCGAACCGGATCATCGCGGTGCTCGGCTTCGTGATCGTCGCCTACCTGCTCAGCCGGCCGCGGATGGCGCGTGCACGCGGGAGGTCGAGAAGCCGCCGCGCAGACGGGAAACAGTGATTGGCCACGACAGCGACGAAGACGACCCCCCTCGTCGAGCCCGAACCGTGGACTGGTCCAGTGCGCGAGTCGAGCGAAGGCGGCTGCGCGTGTAAAGTCCCTCGGGTTTTCTCGGGCAACTGGAAGGAAGATCCATGGGCGCCGGAGTAGGTGTCGTATTCGTTCTCGCTGGGGCGGTACTTTTCTGGGCGGTCGACGTCGACCTCCCCAATGTCGACGAGTCTGCCTTCGGGGCGATCTTGATGGTCTGCGGCATCATCGCCCTTGCCGCCTCGACGATGCCGCAGACGCGGCAGATGCAGAACGGCGTCGGATCCGGCATCGGCCTGTTCGCCGCGGGAGCGGTCCTGGTGTGGGCGGTGGACCTGGACCTGCCGTACATCTTCGACGGCGCGCTTGGCGTGATCCTCATGGTCGGTGGGCTCGTCAGCCTGGTGGCGACGGTGATCATGCACGTGCACAGCTCGCGGCCCAACCGGGTGCTCGAGCGCCGCTACTAAGCATCCGCTGTCAGCGGCCGGCCCCTCGTGGCTGGTCCAGACGGAAGCACAAAGACCCTGTTCCACTACAGGAACAGGGTCTTTGGCATTCCCCGAGAGCGCGCGCTTGTGGGGGGCGGTTTGGGCGCCGCTCCCAGAGAAGCATTCGAATCCCCGGTTGACGGGATGGGATCCGGCTACTGGTCGGAGTCGTCCATCCACCAGGTCTTCTGCTCAGGGAAGATCTGCCCGTTATCGGACTGCCCAGTGTCAGGTTGCCCGGTGTCACGGCCGCGGGAGGGCTGGTCGTCGCTTTCCAGGTGGGGTACGTCGCCGAGCTTCTCGACCTGTTCGGTCAGCGCGTCGAGCACCGAGCGGAGCTGAACCTGCGCCACCTTGGCGAAGGTTCGCACGTACTCGACCTCCGGCACCGGCTTGGTGTAGCCGGACGGCACCGCGATCGCGGACCCGGCGTCCCGGCCTGCCACCTCCGCACCGCGGGCGGCCGCCTCGGCGGCCCTGTGGGCCTCGAGCAGGATCTCGCGCTGCTGGTTGCGTGCCGACGTCATCAGGTCCCGGGCGTGACGCACTGCTTCCTCGACCAGCTGGTCGGCGACCTGCTGGGCCTGGCTGAAGAGCGCCACGGCCTGCGGGGTGATCTCGTCGTCCGAGAGCTGCTCCTGCCCCGAGGCACGCAGCCGCTGGTTCTCGGACCGCAGGCGGTCGTTCTCCGCGCGGATCTCCGCACGCTCCCTGTCGCCTGCCTGGATCTGGTCGGCCAGCAGGTCGAGGTACTCGCGGACCTCCGCCTCGTCCAGCCCGCGCATCCGGTGGGTGAAGGCCTCGTTGCGGATCGCGGACGGAGACCGGTAGTAGGGAAAGACGTTCTCGTTCGTTTGTGTCACGTGTACTCACCTGACCTGGAGGGCAGCGTCGGCGGTGTCGCCAGCGCCGACGTGGTGGAACTGCTCGAAGTTGATGTCATCGGTCGGGATCCCCGCCGACGACAGCTCGTTCACGGTGTGGCTGACCATTTGCGGTCCGCCGCACACGAATGCCGCTCGTCCATCCCAGCGTTGGCGCGCCGCGACGGATCCCACCAGACCGCGAGCGCCCGGGTACGACGGGTCGTCGGAGACCACCTCGGTGTACTCGAACCACGGCCGTGCTTCGGCGAGTCCTCTGAGCCGGATCCGGTCGTAGAGGCTCCATGGCACGCGCACCCCGTGGAAGAGGTGCACCTGCGGGCCCGAGCCGTGGGTCCTCCACTCGTTGTCGACCTGCTCCACGATGGCTCGGAGCGGAGCGAGCCCCGTTCCGCCGGCGACCATGACCAGGTCCCGCCGGTCGCCCGCAGGCCGTGTCAGCCGGTCACCGACCGCGGACCCGAGCCGGACGGTGTCACCGGGCCGAACGGACCGGACCAGTGCCCCGCTCACCTGGCCGCCGTCGACGAGCTGCACGTGCAGCTCGATCGAGCCGTCCTCACGGGGGGCGTTGGCCGGGCTGAAGTACCGCCACAGCCGTGGACGCTGGGAGATCTCCATCGCGAACGACTGCCCGGGAAGGTATTCGAACGGCTTCTCCGGCCGGATCTCCAGGACGGAGATGTCCGTCGTACGACGCTCCACGGTGACGACCTCGGCGTCCCACCAGGCCGGGGTCTCCTCGGACGACTCCTCAGCCGCCTCGACCATGACCCTCGCGATCACGCCGTACGCCGCCGCCCAGTCCGCGGCGAGCTCGTCGGTCCACGCCGACCCGAGGAAGTGCTTCAGGGTGGCGAGCAACGAGCCACCGACTGCGCCGTAGTGCTCCGCGACCACGGAGAACCGCCGGTGGTCGCGACCGAGCGCCTGGATGAACGGTGTCACCTCGGCGAGCTCGTCGACGTTGCTGACGATCCGACCGAGCGCGCCGACCAGTCGGTCGCGTTGCGCCGACATGGAGATCGGGAACATCGGCCGGAGCTCTGGATGGGACAAGAACAGGTGCGAGTAGAAGAACAGCGGAACCTCGTCGCCGGAAGCGGCGACGTGGTCCCAACTGCTCTTGAGAGCAGCGGTATCCATAGGTCAGCTGTTACCTGCCGCCACGACGTCCCGCTGCGTCGCAGCCAGGACATCGCCCACGCGGGCGATGATCTCCTGTTCCACGCCGGCCTCCTGCAACGCCTGCGCCAGGTAGGCAACCACCTGGTCGTAAGCGTCACGGGTGATCTGCAGGCCGTCGTGGGCCTCGCGCAGATCACGTCCGTCGTAGCTCGCCGGTCCGCCGAGCACCTGCGAGATCAGCAGCACCTGGTGCCGCTTCAACTGCGCAACGTCGGTCCCGTGGAAGTACGAAGCAAGACGCTCGTCACCGAGCACCAGTTCGTAGAAGCGGTCCACCACCGCGCGGATCGCCGGTCCACCGCCGACCCGGTCATAGTCGCTGACGGCTCCCTCTGCCGCCTGCGTGTTCTGCGTAGCCATAAGAGTCCCTCCAACCCGTGAGGCCCCGAGAAAATCGCAAGATCCCTTTCTTACCAACCCCACCCAAAGCGCGCAAGCCACGCAGGCTGTACGACTCCGTCAGAACGGCCCTGATCCCTTTACCAGGTTGAGGATTCGGCGATCTCAACTTCTCCAGGTTCCTAGGGCAGAAAGGCAGCCGAGTGCTGGTTTGTCAGATACCTGACACCGGGGAGCGCGCCGGACTCTACGCCGACGCGTGGGACCTGGCTGCCTACGTGGTGCCGGAGCCTTGCTTCTGAACCGCACGCCGCCACCAGCGCCACGGCCAGGACAACCGGATCGAGAACGCAGGTGCAGCGCGTCCCTGGTCGGCCCGCCGCTCGCACCACAGCGCCCAGAAGGAGAACGCGCCGAAGCCCAGGACCACGATCCAGAACACCCAGTCCAACAGGGCCGCCTGTCGGAAGGGCCGCGAGGCGTAGTCGACGAAGCCCTCGAGCCAGAAGTCGGAACCCATGAATCGACGGTAAGCAGAACGCAACCGTAGATTCACGCGAACGGCGCTTTGCCCCGGCATGCCCCAGGACGCGGACAGTCAGCGGCGCACCAGGCTACGACGGTAGGTGTCAGGCGAGCTTGTCCGCGTGAAGTGCCTTCGCCGTCGGGGACGAGGGCACGTCAGCGGGCTCCGGGTAGGTGCCGAGCAGCCGGTCCGCCGTACCCGCGGTGGTGACGGTGAACCAGTAGTGCTCGTTCTTGTAGTGGTGCAGGCGGTGGTTGCGCCACACCGCGCGGAAGGGCCGGGACACAGGGCGGTAGTCGCTGTGGACGAGGTAGTGGGTCCACTCGTAGACCATGCCGAGCGCCGTGACCGAGGCCAGGAACGTGATGCCCAGGCCGAGGCGCGGGAAGACGAACACCGCGATGAGGACGTACGCCGGCAGCAGCCAGCAGAGCACCTGCCACGGGATGAAGACGAGCGGGATGTCCCGGGGGTCTGCATGGTGCTCACGGTGCTTGCGGGCGAGCAGCGAGTCGACCTTGACCGGGCCGAGCGCGCGAGGCCTCCAGTGCAGGATGCAGACGTGGATCACCCACTCCACGAGGGGGAACGACGCGATCATGACGAACGGCACGATGGCGTCGGTCCACCGCCAGTCGGCGACGAGGAGTCGCGCCGCAACGGACAACGCGAGCATCGAGCCGATCATCCACGGCGAGGGGTGCCGCAGGAACGAGCGCCAGGCCTCGCCGAGGGTGACCAGGGTTCGCCGGGAGCCGGTGATCCTGGACTCGTCGGCCTTCAGCTGAGCCTGCGCGCGGGCCTCGGCCTCGGCATCTGCCTGGCGGCGCTGGGCCCTTCTGTCCGGGGCCTCGGCGGCCGGCTGCGTGTCGGTCATGAGTGTTCCTCCAGTTCGCGGATGGCGTTGATGAACTCGGTCGTCATCGGGCTGAGCAGGTCCTGGGCGGCCTGCCGGGCTGCGTCGGGGTCATGCGCGGCGATGGCAGCTGCCACCGTCCGGTAGCCGTCCACGCGGGTGACCTCGGCCTCCATCAGGTTGGCGAGGGCCTCGATCGCGGGCTCGTAGGCGGCTCGGAGGCTGTTGAACATCAGCCGGAAGGCGACCGAGTCCGCTCCGTCGACCACGTGGTCCCAGAAGCTCAGCGCCTGCAGCTGCCTGGCGACGGGGTCCTCGGCGGTGGCCAACGCGTCCACGGCCTCGTCGAGCGCGGCGCAGACCTCGGGGGTCGACCGGTCGGCGGCGAGCTCCGCCACATGGGGACCGACCGCAAGCCTCGCCTCGAGGATGCTGCGGGCGACCGACAGGTCGAGCTCGTTGTCGCGCACCAGCAGCCGGGGCAGCAGGTCGAGCCCGGCGAAGCGGCGGAAGTTGCGGACCAGGGTGGCGCCACCCTGCCTGACCTCGAGCAGGCCGGCCTGGGTCATCCGCTGGAGGGCTTCGCGGACCGCGGGCCGGGAGACGCCGAGCACCTCTGCCAGCCGTCGCTCGCTCGGCAGCCTTTCACCGGGCGGCAGCTCGCCGCCGACCACGTCGGAGAGGATCTGGTCGAAGACCTCGTCGGGGACGGAGCGGCGCGTCACGGGTTTCAGAGCCATGTCCCGGACCGTAAGGAGGGTCCAAGAAAGTGGTCAAGTGGTCAGACCACTATTCGGACCTGTCACGCGTGGTGGGGTCATGGCGCCCCCACACTCTGACGAGTCGGTCTAGTCCGTTGCGGTAGCGAGTGCCTCGAACTCCACGGCGTCGTGGGCCGAGAAGACGGTGACCTCGTCCCCGTGGGCGGCGTGCAGCTCACGGAGCCGCTGCTGGTTGGACAGCCGCGAGGGGCGGTCCATCTCCACCATCCTCTGGAAGGCCCTCAGCCCCGGAGGGCACGAGGCCGGTTGCTGCTTCTCGCCGTGGAAGAAGTAGGCGTCGCCGGCGTGGAAGAGCCATCCGCCGTCCGGGCGTCGTACTCCCACGCCGGAGTGACCCCGCGTGTGGCCTCGCAACGGCACCAGCACCACGTCCTCGCCGACGACGGCGACCGACTCGAACCCGAACCACGTGTCCCCGCCTCCGGTCGCGTGCTCGACCCAGTTGGGGTCGTGCGCCCAGTGGGCGGAGACGTAGCGGTTCTTCTCGCGGACACTCGTACGGCGGCGGGCGGCGTCCAGCTCCTCGCCGAAGACGTGCACGGATGCGTCCGGGAAGTCGCCGATGCCGCCGGCGTGGTCGAGGTCGAGGTGGGTCACGACGATGTCGCGCACGTCCGCGGCGTCGTACCCCAGTGCCTTGACCTGCGCGACAGCCGTTTCCGCCGGATCGAGACGCGCGCCCGCGACCTTCACGAACGATGCACCCAGCCGTCCGCGCGGGTCGGCGACGTCCGCGCTGCCCAGGCCGGTGTCCACGAGGGTGAGCCCGTCGTCGGTCTCGACGAGGAGGCAGTGCGCCACCAACCGGTCCACCATGAGCCCGGGCACCTTTCCGGCCGGGGGGCACATGGTCGCGCAGTTGAGGTGGTGCACGCGGAGGCTCATCGCAGGATGGTGACACACGGACCGTAGGCTGACCGACGTGTTCCGCCTGTTGATGTCGCCCCGGCTGGTGGTGCTGCACCTCCTGGCGTTGGCGGCGGCGACGGCGGCGGTCTGGCTGGGGCTGTGGCAGTTCGACGCCTGGCAGGCGCGACGCGACGCCGAGGCGAAAGACCTGGCGAGCGCCGCCCCGCGCCAGCTGGACGACGTGATGACCCCCGACGCCCCCTTCCCGGGCAACGCGGTCGGTCAGCCGGTCCGCTTCGAGGGCGCCTGGGTCGGGGCATCGACGTTCTTCGTGGCGGACCGTGAGCTCGACGGGCGGCGAGGCTTCTGGGTGGTCACCCCGGTCGCCGTCTGCGAGAGCGACTGCGCTGACCGGCCGGCCATGCTCGTCGTACGCGGCTGGACCCCCAGCACGGACCAGGCTCCCCCGCCGCCCGAGGGAGCGGTCGGGGTCACCGGCTGGCTCCAGCCCCCCGAGGGGTCCGGCCGGCAGGATCCCGACCCGAACGACGACGTCCTGCAGGAGATGCGCGTCGCGGACGCGATCCAGCACGTCGACCAGGACCTGTACGGCGCCTACGTGATCGCGGAGGAGGTCTCGGCAGGCTCGAACGCGACCGGCGGGGGCGACGGGAGTGCCGGTACGACGGGCATCGAACCCGGCCTCGAGGCGGTGACCCCCGACTCGCTTCCGGAGCCGGAGACGTTCACCGCGCTGCGCAACCTGCTCTACGCCCTCGAGTGGTGGGTCTTCGGGGCGTTCGCGCTGTTCGTCTGGTGGCGCTGGCTTTCCGACGAGGTCGCCCGCTCCCGCAAGGAGCAAGCAGGTGGCCCGGACTCCGTCTCGACGGGCTCGACCTCCGGAGCCGCAGGATGACCGCTGGGGTACCGTCGAGCCCGTGAAGGCTGCACTCACCCCATACCGCGTCATGGCGACCATCGTCGGGGTCCTGCTGATCATCCTCTGTCTGATCGGCCTCCCCCTGCACTACCTCTCCCCCAACGGCAGCCAGCCGAGTCGCTCGGCGAACATCTCGCAGTACCTCGGCGTTGCGCACGGCTGGCTCTACATGATCTTCCTCGTCACGGCCTTCGTCCTCTCCCGCAAGGCGAGCTGGGACCTGAGGTTCACGATCGTCACCCTCGTCAGCGGAACCATCCCGATCCTGTCCTTCTGGGCCGAGCACCGCGCCACCGCGGACGTGAGGTCCAAGCTCGCCGCGTCGTCGCCGGTCGGCGGCGGTTCGGCGATCGGGCAAGCGGTGGGGGCCAGTCGGCGGCTGGGCCAGGCGGGGAGGACGGGCCGACCGTGGATGGGTCTGGCAGCGGAGCGACGAAGGAGCGGAGCCGGTTGGGCGGCCCGTCCTCCCCGCAGGGCACCGAGGCGCGCGCCGCCCCCCCCGCGACCCGGTGCGCCGCCCGTCGACGGAGTCCCTGACCCGTCGGCGTGCGTCCCCACACCGCTTTCGTCCTCGGCGGCGGCGGCGTCCTCGGAGCCGTCGAGGTCGGCATGCTGCGGGCCCTGTTCGAGGCAGGCGTCGAGCCGGACCTGATCCTCGGCACCTCGGTGGGTGCCCTCAACGGAGCGCTCGTCGCGGCCGACCCCACGCCGGGCGTGATCGACCGGCTCGTCGCCCTGTGGGAGAGCGCCGCGAGCAACCGCGAGGTCTACCGCGGCGGTGCCGTCCGGCAGGTCACCAAGGTGGTGCGGACCGGCACCCACATCCACTCCGCGAAGCCGCTGCGCGAGCGGCTCGTGCAGGAGCTCGACGACCTCACGTTCGACCAGCTCGCGGTCCCCTTCCAGTGCTGCGCGGCGAGCATCGAGCGGGCCGCCGAGCACTGGTTCACCGAGGGCCGTGTCGTCGACGCCGTGGTCGCCTCGGCGGCCGTGCCGGGGCTGCTACGACCGGCCCGGGTCGGGGGCGAGCACTACCTGGACGGAGGGATCGTGAACTCGATCCCGGTGGGCCGCGCCGTCGAGCTCGGCGCGAAACGGATCTTCGTCCTGCAGGTCGGCCGCATCGACCGGCCGTTGAAGCCACCGCGCAGGCCGTGGGAGGTCGCGAGGGTCTCGTTCGAGATCGCCCGCCGGCACCGGTTCAACCGCGAGATGGCGGCACTCCCGGCCGACGTCAGCGCTCATGTGCTGCCCACAGGCGGCGGGTCCCCCAAGGACGACTCGCTGCTGGCCTATCGCGACTTCGCGACCGTCCTGAAACGGATCGACGCCGCCTACGACGCCTCGACCGGCTACCTCGCGGAGCACCTGCCGTGACGAAGGCCCTGCAGCGGGTGGTGGTCGCCCCCGCCCTCATCCTCTTCACGGTCCTGCTGGTGACGACGGTTCCCTTGTGGCTGCTTCTGGCCGCCGTACTCTCGCCGATGGTCCCGGGCCGGGCGAGGCCTCTCCGGCTGCTGTGGGTGATGGTGCTGCACCTGGTGATGGAGAGCATCATGCTGGTCGAGCTGTTCGGCCTGTGGATCGCTTCGGGGTTCGGGTACTTCATCCGTCGGCCGTACTTCGAGCGGATCCACTACGACATCGCCCAGTCCTACCTGGTCATCTTCTTCAGGGAGGCCCGACGCGTGCTCCGGCTGAAGATCGTCACCCAGGGCCCGGCTCCGGATGCCTTTCCCGGTGAGCCGTTGCTCGTGTGCTCACGGCATGCGGGCCCAGGCGACTCCTTCACGCTGATGTACGCCCTCATGCACTGGTACGGCCGGGAGCCCCGCGTCGTACTCAAGGACACGCTGGCCTGGGACCCCGCCATCGGGGTGATCCTCAGCCGGCTGCCGAGCCGGTTCATCTCGCCGCACCCCAAGCGCAAGGGCGACGGTGACGAGGTCGAGCGGCAGATCGGGGCGCTGGCGACGGACCTCGACGAGAACGACGCGTTCGTGATCTTCCCGGAGGGCGGCAACTTCACGCCGGAACGCCGGAAGCGGGCGATCGAGAAGCTCCGCCGGCTCGGCCTCGAGGCCATGGCGAGACGGGCGGAGAACATGCAGAACGTGCTCGCACCACGGCCGGGCGGCCTGATCGCGGCCATGGACGCGGCGCCGGAGGCGGACGTGATCCTGGTGGCGCACACGGGTCTGGACCACCTGCTGACGGTGACCGACCTCTGGCGTGAGCTGCCGATGGACAAGCAGATCATCATGCGCTGGTGGCGGATCCCCCGGAAACAGATACCGGACGGGCGCGAGGACCGCATCGACTGGTTGTTCTCCCGCTGGGAGGAGATCGATCGATGGGTCGACGAGCACCGTCCGGTGGATCTGCCGCCGAGGAGGCTGCGCACTCACTGAGCGCGCAGGACTCACTCCTTGTTGTCGAGCTTGACCTCCTCGGCCGGGTTGTCCGGCGTGGTCGCCCTGTGCGGCGTGTCGGCCGCGTCGGCCGCCGCCTCGTCCGGTGCCGAGGCGCCCTCGTCGTCAGTCGTGGAGCGGCCGGCCGCTGCTGCCGCGGCGGTCGCGGTCGGGGTCTCGTCGACCGGCGGCGACGGAGGGGTCGGCGTGTACGACGACTGCCAGGCAGTGCTCGCCTGACGGTCCGAGAGCATCTTCGCGACGGCGGCAGCGATGCCACCGAGGCCCAGCACGACGAAGAACCGGCGGACGCGGTGCTTCTTCTTGGGCGCCTCGACCTCGCCCTTGAGCGCAGCCTTCGTCGCCTTGCCCCGCTTCTTGGCCTCGCCGCGGGCTTCCTCGGTCGCCTCACTCGCGGCGGCGATGGCCGCGGTGATGACGGGAAGCACCTCGGTCGCGAACTTCTCCTTGGCCTCGGCCACGGCGGGCGCCGCCTTCTCGCGCGCACCGGCCACCACCGGCGCGGCCTTCTCCTTGGCGTCCGAGATCATGGGCGCCGCCTTCTCGCGGGCAGACTCGACGTGGGGAGCCAGCTTGTCGGCCAGCTCGGTTGCGTGCTCGCGCATGTTCTTCTGCTTCGACTTCGACTTGGTCTTCGGCATCGTCGAGGTGTCCTCTCTTCGTGTTCGTCTCATCAAGCCGTGCCCGAACCTGTCATTGATCATGCCTGCATCGTCATGTGAATCAAACCCTAGGGCGAGTGGCCTTGGAGCGCGTGGGAAGATCGTTTTCGGACGAGAGATCACGACTGAAAGGCAGCGCCATGGCCGCCGAAGAGCTGTACGCGACACTCAAGACGAACCGCGGCGACATCGTCGTGCACCTGTTCCCCAACCACGCGCCGAAGACGGTCGAGAACTTCGTGGGCCTCGCGGAGGGAACCAAGGAGTACACCGACCCCAAGACCGGCCAGAAGACCACCGGCAGGTTCTACGACGGCCTCGGATTCCACCGGGTCATCGAAGGCTTCATGATCCAGGGCGGCTGCCCGCTCGGCACCGGCACCGGAGGCCCCGGCTACACCTTCCAGGACGAGTTCCACCCGGAGCTGCAGTTCACCAAGCCGTACCTCCTGGCCATGGCGAACGCCGGCCCGGGGACCAACGGCTCGCAGTTCTTCGTCACCGTGGGCGAGACCCCATGGCTCAACAACCGGCACACGATCTTCGGTGAGGTCGAGGACCAGGCCAGCCAGAAGGTCGTGGACGCGATCGCCACCACCCGGACCGGTTCCGGTGACCGTCCGGTGGACGAGGTCGTGATCGAGTCGGTGGAAGTGGAACGCCGCTGAGCACGCAACCTCCGGACCCCTCGCCGGCCGGAGCGTCCACGCCGGGCGCTCCGGTCTGCTTCCGGCACACCGATCGCGAGGCCCACGTCCGCTGCCAGCGCTGCGGGCGGCCGATCTGCCCTGACTGCATGCGGCAGGCGGCCGTCGGGTTCCAGTGCCCGGACTGCGTGAACGAGGGCAGGAAGCAGACACGCTCAGGCCGTACGGCGTACGGCGGTCAGCGGTCGGGAAACCCTGCCCTCACCTCGCAGATCCTGATCGCCATCAACGTCGCGGTCTGGCTCCTCATCACCGTCACCGGAGGAGCGTCCAGCAAGTGGGTCGACGAGCTCGCCCTCCTTCCTGAGGGCGCGCTGTTCCGGCTGCCGAACGGGACGCTGCTCCAGGTCGACGGTGTGGCCGACGGTGCCTACTGGCAGCTGCTCACGTCGGTGTTCACCCACGTCGACCTCATCCACATCGGCTTCAACATGCTGGCCCTGTGGATCCTCGGCCCCCAGCTCGAGGCTGCGATCGGCCGGGCGCGCTTCCTCGCGGTCTACCTGCTGTCCGGGATGATGGGCAGCGCCTTCGTCTACTGGCTCTCCGGCGAGCACACCTCGACCGTCGGCGCGTCAGGAGCGATCTTCGGGCTCATGGGCGCCCTGCTCATCATCGCGCTGAAGGTCCACGCCGACGTCAGCCAGCTGCTGCTGTGGCTCGGCCTCAACGTCGTGATCACCGTGTTCGGACGTGGCCTCATCTCCTGGCAGGGCCACCTCGGTGGTCTGGTCGGCGGTGCGGTGATCGCGTTCGTGATCGCCTACGCCCCCCGCGCCAAACGGACGGTGTGGCAGGTCGCGGGCCTGAGCGCCGTCGGCGTCGTCATCGTCGCTGCCATCGTGGCGCGGACTCTCATGCTTGGCTGAGGGAATCCGGGCTCTGGACCGTTCGCTCTCACGTTCGGTTATCCACCGTTATCCACACTGGGGATAAGTACTGTGGATGAAACTACACACATGTCATTCCCGAACTGTGGATAAAAGAGCGGCCCCGGGACGAGTTGTCCACAGGGCCGCTCACAGGTGTTCGGTGCTGTCACTCCCACTTGGTGGCGTAGACGAACCCCACCGCCATGAAGCCGATGCCGACCACGAGGTTGTACTGGTCGAGGTTCTTCACGACCGGGACCGCACCGCTGCTGCCGGCCATGTAGTAGACGACGATCCACACCAGACCGATCAGGAAGCAGCCGAGCATGCCGACCACGACACCGCGGCCACGGCCCAGCGGCGTGGAGGGGTGAGCGGCCACGGCGAGCCCGACGAAGATCATCGCGAAGCCGATCAGGAAGTTCCAGCGACCCAGGTCGCCCATCCAGGTGAGCTTCTCGCCGTCCTGGGCGACGTTGATGTACACCGCGATCCAGGCGATGCCGACGGCGGCCAGGAGACCGGCGACCGCCGTCCTGACGACCGAGATCTGCAGTCCCTGGTCCCGGGCAGCTAGACCCTTCGACGCGGTTCCTCGGGTCCTTGCCTGGTTTCGGCTCGACTCAGCCACTGGTCACTCCTCGACGCGGTCGTTGTGGTATGTCGGCTAGCGTAGTCGGGGACAGTCTTACCACCGAAAGCGCACCCGTAATGGCTCACACGCGATGACGCAGCCCTCGAAGCCGCCCCGCTTCTCTCCGTTGAACCGAGAGGCGTGGAAGACACGGCTTGCCGAGGCGTTCCGGAGACGCCTCGAGACCTACCGGACCCGCTCCATCATCTGGCGGATGCTGGTGCCCGTTGCGTTCGTCGTGGCGGGCGCCCTGTTCGTCACGAGCGCGATCAGCTCCGACGGCACCGACCTCCGGGCCGGGCGGTACGGCGACCTCGGCACGCTGGTCGAGCAGCAGAAGGACGAGGCGGACCGGCTCCGCGCCGAGCGGAACGACCTGGCGGCAGAGGTGGAGGCGCTCTCGGAAGGTGTCAGGGACACCGCTGTCGAAGAGGCGCAGGACCGAGCTCACGCGCTGCGGCGGCCGGCCGGCCTGCAGGCAGTGAGGGGACCTGGCCTCAGGGTCACCCTCGACGACGCGCCAGACGAGGTGGTCGACACCGCCGACATCGAGGTCGACAAGCTCGTCGTCCACCAGCAGGACATCCAGGCCGTGGCGAACGCGATGTGGGCCGGCGGGGCCGAGGCGATGACGATCCAGGGCCAGCGGGTCGTCTCCACCACCGGAATCAAGTGCGTCGGAAACACCGTGGTGCTCCACGGCATCCCGTACTCGCCGCCGTACCGCGTCACCGCTGTGGGCGACCCGGAGTCGATGCTCGCGAGCCTGAACAGCAACCCGTACATCGAGATCTACCAGCAGTACGTCCAGCGCTACCGGATGGGCTGGGCCGTCGAGGTGGAGGGCCAGGTCGAGCTGCCTGCCTACGACGGCACGCTCGACCTCGACTACGCCCGTCCGGCCGGCGACATCGAGGACCGTCCGGACCAGAGCGACCTCTGACGCAGAGCTCCGCCAGAGCCCGCCGGCAGGTCGTGTCTGTCAACACGACCTAGGGGCTCTGGGACAGCACGCCGTCGCTCGGGGACTCCGACTGGGTCGGGGACTGGCTCGGGGTCGGCTCTGGCGTCGTGGTCTGGGTCGGAGTCGGAGTCGGCTCCTGGGTGGGAGTCGGCTGCTCCTCGTACGACGAGACCGTGATGAGGACCGTCGTACCGGCCGGCTGCTCGCTGTACGCCTGGGGACTCTGCTCGAGCACCGTGCCACGCTCGGCGGGAGTCTGGGAGTCGTAGGAGACGCTCACGTTGAAGCCGTGACGCTTCAGCACCTGCGTGGCCTGGCTCTGGTCCATGCCGACCACGCTCGGGACGGTCTCCGGCCCGTCGGAGTAGTACAGCTTCACGAGAGTGCCGGCCGACACCTGGGTCGCGGGCCGCGGGTCGCTGTTGATGACGATGCCGGCTGCCTCGTCCGACTCCTCCTTGACGAGCCTGACCTTCAGGCCCTGGTCCTCCAAGGTCTGGCGGGCCGTGACCTTGTCCTGCCCGAGAACGTCAGGGACGACCACGTCCGGCTTGCCCGTCGAGAGCGTGATGTCCACCTTGCTGCCTTCGGCCCGGAACTCACCAGGGTCGGGGTCCTGTGTGATGACCCTGCCCTTGGGCACGTCTTCGCTCGCCTTCCTGTCCACCGCCCCCAGCTCCAGCCCCGCGTCCTGGAGCCGCTGCTCCGCCTGGGCCTGAGTCATGTTGAGCAGGTTCGGCACGGACTTGTCGTTCGGGCCGGAGCTCATCAGCGACGCTGCGAGGTAGGCGGCCAGGCCGAGAATCGCGAGGACGGCCAGGACCACCAGCACGATCGGCCACTTCTTCCGCTTCTCCTCGTCCTCGGCCTCCGGCAGACCGCCGGGGAACGTCGTGGTCGCGTCCTGCGGCTGGGTCTGCGGCATGAACGTGGTGCCGTCGTCCATGGGTACGACGGGCGCCACGACCGGCTTGCCGGCGAGGTGTCGCTCGATGTCGGCACGCATGGCGGCCGCGCTCTGGTAGCGCTCCTCGAGGGGCTTGGCGAGGGCCTTCATCACGATCGCGTCGATCTCGGGCGGAAGGTCGGGGTCGAGCGACGAAGGGGGCGCGGCCTGCTCCCGGACGTGCTGGTAGGCCACGGAGACGGGGCTCTCGCCGACGAACGGAGGGCGCCCGGTGAGGAGCTCGTACAGGAGGCAGCCCGTCGAGTAGACGTCGCTGCGGGAGTCGACGGTCTCGCCGCGAGCCTGCTCGGGCGAGAGGTACTGGGCGGTCCCCACGACGGCGGCCGTCTGGGTCATCGTGGACGACGCGTCCGCGACGGCGCGGGCGATGCCGAAGTCCATGACCTTGACGTCGCCGGACGGGGTCAGCATGACGTTGGCGGGCTTGATGTCGCGGTGGACGATGCCGGCGCGGTGGCTGTAGTCGAGGGCGGAGAGAACCCCGGACGTGATCTCGAGTGCCCGCTCGGGCAGGATCTTGCGGCCCTCGCGGAGGATCTCCCTCAGCGTGCGGCCGGCGACGTACTCCATGACGATGTACGGCTGGGAGACGTCTGTGCCATCGGTCGACATCTCCTCGCCGGTGTCGTACACCGACACGATGGCGGGGTGGTTCAACGACGCGGACGACTGGGCCTCACGGCGGAACCGGGCCTGGAAGGTGGGGTCGCTCGCCAGGTCGGTGCGCAGGCGCTTGATGGCGACCACACGTCCGAGGCGGACGTCGGTGCCCTTGCGAACCTCGGCCATCCCGCCTCGGCCGAGCATCTCGCCGAGCTCGTAGCGACCGCCGACGCGGGTGGGAGCCTGTCCGTTGCTCATAGCGCTCTCTTGCCCTTCGCTGTGTCGCGGGGGTTTTCCCCCGTCACCCAGGATCTCGTGTCAGTCGTCATGGCCGTCAGTCGTCTCCTGCCGTGGTCCGACCGACCATGGCCGTGGCCCTTCTCGGAGTTCCCGGGCTTGTCGGAGTACTCGTCCTTCGGAGGCTTGGGTTCCTTGTACTCGTCATAGACGAGGATCGTGACCGTCGTTCCGGGATCGACGAGACCAGAGGGCCGCACGTCGCCGACGGTGTCCTTCTCCTGGTCGGGCGAGGTGGCCGGGACCTTCTCCTCGTCGACCTCGAAGCCGAGCGACTCGAGATCCTCCTTGGCGTCCTCGTGGTCCATGCCGAGGTACTTGGCCGCCCGCACGCGGATGCGGTCGTCGGCGGGCTCGTCCGGCTTCGGCGCGGCATCCTGCTGGGACACGGGTTCCTCCGGAGCCGGGTCTTCGGAGGTGCTGCTCGCGTCGTCTCCGGTCGCCAGTCCCACCAGGACCACGACGAGGAGGAGGCCGACGGCGGCCGCCGCCCACGGCAGCCAGGCAGGCAGAGGACGGCGAGGCCTGTCGCTGCGCGGCATGCTCAGCACCTGAGTGGCGTCGGGACTGGCCGCGCCGACCCCGATGGGCGACGCCCCACTGACCGACGCCGCGGCGACGGGTACCCCGGGAGGCTCGGCCACCGGAGCCCCTCGCAGCGCGGCGGCCATCTCGGCCCCGGAAGAGAACCGGTCCGACGGGTCCTTCGCAAGCGCCTTGTCGACGACGGCCCGCAGCTGGACGGGAATGTCGTCGGGCAGCGGCGGAGCGGGGTCGCGCAGATGTGCCAGGGCAGTGGTGACCGGGGTGTCACCGAGGAAGGGGCGCCGTCCGGCCAGGCACTCGTAGAGGACCACGCCGAGTGCGTAGATGTCGCTCGCACGAGTGGCGGGCCTGCCCTCGGCCTGCTCGGGAGACATGTAGTGCGGCGTGCCGACGAGCTGCCCGGTCTGGGTGAGTGCAGCACCGTCGGCGGCGCGGGCGATGCCGAAGTCGGTGATCTTCACCGTGCCGTCGGGGGTGACCAGGAGGTTGGCCGGCTTGATGTCGCGGTGCACGATGTCGAGGGCGTGGGCGGCCGCGATGGCGTCCGCCGCCTGGGCCACCAGGGTGGCGGCCCGGTCCGGAGGGACGGGCTGCCCGCCCTGCAGGAGCTCCGACAGTGGCTTGCCGGGAACGAGCTCCATGACCAGGAACGGGCGCGACACCCCGGACCCGTCGTCGCTGGGCTGCTCACCGAAGTCGAGGACCGACGCGATGTTGGGGTGGATCAGGGCGGCGGCATGGCGTGCCTCCGCCTCGAACCGGGACCGGAAGACGTGGTCGTCGGCGTACTCCTGCTTGAGCAGCTTCACGGCGACCTCACGCTCGAGGAGCCTGTCGGTCGCCTTCCAGACCTCGCCCATCCCGCCGGTCGCGATCCGATGGTCGAGGTGGTAGCGCCCGGTGGGGGCGCCTGCGGGGCTGAGGGCCACGGTGTCGTCGGTCACTGGTTGACCACCGCCTCCATCACGCGCTTCGCGATCGGGGCGGCGAGGCCGCTGCCGGAGATCGCGTCCCGTTCCACACCGGCGTCCTCGACGAGCACCGCCACCGCCACCTTCGGGTCGTCCGCGGGCGCGAACGACACGAACCAGGCGTACGGCGGCCGGTCAGGTGCGCTCTGCGCCGTGCCCGTCTTGCCGGCCACGTCCATCCCGGGGATCTGAGCCGGGGTCGCCGTGCCCCGGTCCACGACCGAGACCATCATCTCGGTCAGGTCGCGGGCCACCGACGAGCTGACGGCGTTGCTCAACGGTTCCGGGTCGGTCTTGTCGAGCACGTCGAGGTTCGGCGAGCGCACCTCGTCCACGAGGTAGGGCTTCATCACCGTCCCGCCGTTGGCGATCCCGGCGGTCACCATCGCCATCTGCAGCGGGGTCGCCGCGACGTCGAACTGGCCGATCGCGGAGAGAGCCGTCTGCGGCTCGTCCGGGTTCTCGGGGAACCGGCTCTCCGCCTGGCCGTTCAGGTCGTCGAGGTACGTCTCACCGAAGCCGAACTTCTCGGCCTGCTCCCGCAGGGTGTCCCCGCCGAGAGTCAGCCCGAGGTAGCCGAACGACACGTTGCAGGAGACCTCGAGGGCCTGGGTCAGGGTGATCTTCTCGCTCCCGCAGGACCCTCCGCTCTCGTTGACGAGGTCGGTGTCCGTCTGCGGGAGGTCCAGCCGGGCTCCGCCGGGGACCATCGAGTCGGGGTCGTACTGGCCGCTGGACAGTGCCGCGGCCGCGGTGACCAGCTTGAAGGTGGAGCCGGGCGGCAGGATCTCCTGGATGCCGCGGTTCACCATCGGCCGGCTCGGGTCGCTGTCGAGCCGGTCCCACGCGTCCGTGATCGTGCTCATCTTGTGCGAGGAGAGCCCGTTGGGGTTGTACGACGGGGAGGAGACCATGGCCAGGATCTCCCCGGTCGAGGGGTCGAGCGCGACGACGCTCCCCTTGACGTTCTCGCCGAGGTCCCGCATCCCGTCGTACGCAGCGGTCTGCGCCTTCGGGTTGATGGTCAGGGTGACGTCGCCGCCCTTGGGCTGGTTGTTGCCGAACATGTCGACGACGCGGTTGACGAACAGGCGCGGGTCGCTCCCGGACAGGATGTCGTTCTGGGTGAGCTCCACCGCGTTGCGCCCGTAGGTGTAGGAGTAGTAGCCGGTGAGGTGGGCGTACTTCTTCGGCTGGGGGTACTGCCGCTGGTACTCGAACTCGTCGTCCACGGGCTTGCTCTCCGCGATCGACGTACCCCTCACCAGGATCGCGCCGCGCTCGCGGGAGAACTCCGCGTCGCGCACCCGCTTGTTGTCGTTGCGGGAGTTGAGCTCGTCGGCCTTGAGGTACTGCAGGTACGTCGAGTTGACCAGCAGGGCGAGGAAGAGCGCCAGGCTGACGATGGACATCGTGCGGATCGGCTTGTTCACCGAAGGCTCACCACCTGTGTGGCGTCGTCGTCCATCGTGCCCGAGAAGGCGGGCAGCGGACGACGGGCCTGGTCGGAGATACGGAGCAGCAGCGCGATGATGGCCCAGTTGGCCACGAGCGACGAGCCGCCGTAGGACATGAACGGGGTGGTCAGACCCGTGAGCGGGATCAGCTTGGTCACGCCGCCGATCACCACGAAGACCTGAAGGGCGAAGACCACCGCGAGACCGGTGGCGATGAGCTTCCCGAACCCGTCACGGCACACCAGCGCGGTGCGCAGGCCGCGCTCCACGATCAGGCCGTAGAGCACGATGATCGCCATCGCACCGGTCAGTCCGAGCTCTTCGCCCATCGCGGCGAAGATGAAGTCGGAGTACGAGAACGGGATCAGCGTCGGGTCGCCCTGCCCCCAGCCACGGCCGACCAGCCCGCCCCACGCCTGGCCGTACATCGACTGGATGATCTGGTAGCTGTCGGCATCGCTGGAGAACGGGTGCCGCCAGGAGTCCACCCGGGCCTGGACGTGGCTGAACATCAGGAACCCGACGTACGAGCCGACCGCGAAGAGGGTGCTGCCGACGACGAGCCACCCCGGCCGCTCGGTGGCCACGTAGAGCATCACCAGGAACAGCCCGAAGAACAGCAGCGAGGAGCCCAGGTCCTTCTGGAAGACCAGGACGCCGAGGCTCACCAGCCACATGGCCAGGATCGGCCCGAGGTCGCGACCGCGCGGGAAGTCGATGCCCGCCACACGGCGTCCGGCGAGGGCCAGCGCGTCGCGGTGCAGGACGAGGTAGCCGGCGAAGAAGACGACCAGGCAGACCTTCGCGATCTCACCCGGCTGGAAGCTCATCGGGCCGAGGTTGATCCAGATCCTGGCGCCGTGGATCTCGGTGCCGATCACCGGCAGCAACGGCAGGATCAGCAGCACGAGGGCCGCGAGCCCGGACGTGTAGGTGAACCTCTGCAGCGCGCGGTGGTCGCGGATGAGGGCGAGCACAGCGACGAAGAGGAGGACGCCCAGCGTCATCCAGACCAGCTGGCTGCGGGCGTAGGTGGTGCCCTCCGCCAGGTCGGTCCGGCGGATCATCGCCAGCCCGAGGCCGTTCAGCGCGGCCACGACCGGGAGCAGCACCGGGTCGGCGTAGGGCGCGAGGTAGCGCACCGCGATGTGGGCGATCACGCAGAGCACCGCGAGCCAGCCGCCGTACCCGATGATGTCGGCCGGGACGGTGCCCTCGACTCCGAGGCCGACCGCGGCGTAGGCGCCGATGCCGACCACGAGGCTCATCACGAGGAGGAAGAGCTCGGCACCGCGACGACGTCTGTGCACGAAACCCATCAGTGGCTTGGATGTGTTCATGACTTCGCCTCCACGCAGTCAGGTGGCGCGAGGGTGGGCGACGGCGAGGCGGTGGGGCTCGGCGACTCGGACGCCCGCTTGCTCGGCGACTTGGTCGGCGAGGCCTTCGGGGACTCCGATGCCTTCCCGCTGGGCTCCTTCGTCGGGCTCGGGGAGGGGGTCGGCGTCGGGCACACCCGGGCGAGGTCCCCGATGTGCGACACGATGTCGCGCGCGTCCTCGAGGTCCTCCGCGTTGATCCCGTCGCGAACCTGTTCGGCTCGGTACTCCGGCAGGGCGTCCAGGGTGACCTCGGTCCTCTTGTAGAGATGCGAGAGGGTCACACCCGGGAGGTCCGCCTCGATCCCCTTGTAGATGGCGACGTTCTGGTCGTCGGCCGACACGTAGTACTGCTGCTGCGTCCAGGAGTACGCAGCGCTCCCGCCGAGCCACAGCAACGCGGCGAGCGCCAGGATGAGGAAGATCCGGCGCAGCCAGACGAATCGTTGTGGCTCGCGGGGGGCGTAGCGCAGCTCTTCGGGGTCGACCTGCTTCTCCGCCCCCGGAACCGGCTCGAGCTCCCCGGTGTCACCGCTGCGATGCCCGCGGAAGAAGCTCTTCGACGTCGCACCGGCCTTGCGAGGCTGCTCCGCTGCCGCGCCGACGACCATCGGGCCGGTCGCCGCCGCCGCGGACTCACCGTTCACCGCGGCCGCTGCGTCGACGACGTCGGCCACGACGCACGTGACGTTGTCGGCGCTGCCCGCCTCGAGCGAGGCACGAACGAGCTCGACAACCGCGTAGTCCACGGTCCCGGTGCCCAGGATGTCGGCCAGCCGGTTGTTGTCGAGGACCCCGGAGCAGCCGTCGCTGCAGAGCAGGACCCGGTCGCCGGTCGCGAGGTCGACCTGGAACAGGTCGGGGTCGGTCTCGTGCACTCCGTCGACCGCGCGCAGGATGAGGTTGCGGTGCGGGTGGACCCGCGCCTCCTCCTCGGTGATCCTGCCCTCGTCGATGAGGCTCTGCACGAACGTGTGGTCCTTGGTGAGCTGGCTCAGCCGCCCGTCGCGGAGCAGGTAGCCGCGGCTGTCCCCGACGTGTCCGATGGCGAGCCTGTTGCCGTCGAACAGGGCTGCGGTGACCGTCGTACTGGTGCCCTCGAGCTCGGGGTCGTGGTCGACCAGCTCCGCGATGCGGTCGTGGGCGCGGTGGATCGCGCCGGCCAGGGCCTCGAGCATGTCGTCCGGGGCAGGGGCGTCGAGACGACGGAGGCTTTGTACGGCGGTGCTGCTGGCGATGTCGCCACGGGCCGCGCCCCCCACCCCGTCCGCGATGACGAGGAGGTTCTCGCTCGCGAAGCCGGAGTCCTGGTTGTCCTTGCGCACCCGACCCACGTCGGAGAGCGCGGCGTACCGGAGGCTCAGTCTCATCGGGCTCACAGGGGCGGACCGCCTACTTCCTCAGCTCGAGTGTGGTCTTGCCGATCCGGACCTTGGACCCGAGCTGAAGGGACGTGGGCTGGGTCAGCCGCTGCGACCCGAGGTAGGTGCCGTTGGTCGAGCCGAGGTCCTCGACGAACCACTGGTCCCCCGAGGCGGCGATCCGCGCGTGACGGGTGGAGACGTAGTCGTCGTCGAGGCGGATGCCGGCGTCGCTGCCGCGCCCGATGAGCAGCGGCGCGTCGTCGAGTGAGATGTTCTCGCCGGCGTTGGCGCCCTCGACGATCGCGACGTGGGTCGGCGCGCCCCGGGCCGGCTTGGGCGGCTTGGGGCGGTTCTTGGCGGCCTGCTTCTGTGCGCGACGCTCCGCGCGGGGCGTGGAGTCGATCCTCGCGCCGAACATGTCCGAGCGCACGACGGAGATCGCCGAGAGCACGAAGATCCAGAGGATCGCCAGGTATGCAAAACGAATGAGCATCAAGGTCAGCTCAGACATCCAGCCCGCCTTCCCGAGACTTGACGTAGCGGATGGTCATGGTGGTGTTCCCGATCTTGACGCTCGCCCCGTCGTCGAGCGTGGCCTGCTGCACCCGGGCGCCGTTGACCAGCGTGCCGTTGGTCGACCCGAGGTCGACCAGGCTTACCTGGGGAACGTTCTCGCCCGGGAACACCCGGATCTCCGCGTGTCGGCGGGAGACCCCCGGGTCGTTGATCTGCAGGTCGGCGTCGGTGCCGCGCCCGATCACCAGGCCGGGCGGCTCGAGCGGATGCCGCATGCCGTTGACCTCGACCACCACGTTGGCACGACGTACCGCGGTGTCGGTGACGCCCTGGCCGCCGGACGCGGTCACCTTGGCGATCGCCGCGCTGCGGACCCGGAACCGTCCGGTGGTGAGGTCCTCGGCCTTGTCGAAGCTGATGGAGACCGGCCCGGTGAACACGTAGCTCTGCTCGTTCGCGTGCTCGTGCAGCATCTCGGTGAGCTCCGTGCCCAGCGTGGAGCTGTACGGCGTGAGGCGCTCGTGGTCGGCGGGCGAGAGCTCGACGTGGAAGTTGTTGGGAACCAGGCGACGGTCGCGCGAGAGGATCTGCGCGGAGTTGTCGACCTCACGCTGGAGAGCGGCGGCGAGCTCGACAGGCTGCACGGCGCTGCGGAAGGCGCGCGCGAAGGCACCGGAGACGAGCTGCTCGAGACGGTCCTCGAACCGCTGGAGTACTCCCACGTCCCCTCCTCTCTGCCTGTCGTCCATGGCTGTCGTTATGCCCGGATGGGTTCGGCATGAACCCGCAATCTTGCATGACAATGACGTCGGAGGCACATCCGACTCATCTGAATCGTATCGGTCCGGCGAAGTCGGTTTGGGGACCGTGGCTCCCGTGGGATAACCTGAGCGGGCTTCTGGCGCGAGTGGCGGAATAGGCAGACGCGCACGGTTCAGGTCCGTGTGCCCGAAAGGGCGTGGGGGTTCAACTCCCCCCTCGCGCACACAGAGCGCCATCCCGTACGACGGCCGGGTGGACCAGAGTGATCTGGTTCACCCGGCCGTCGTCGTTCTTGGGCCGTCAGGCAGGTCAGGCCTGACCGAGTTGCACGACGAACCAGTAGGAGCCGGGCGCGAAGACGTACTCGACTGCGCCGTTCTTGGTGAAGACGAGGGAACCAGCGACGACCTCGAGCACGTCCGCCACGACGTCGGTGTAGTCGGCCCCCAGGCCACCGTCCTCTTGGAACACACGCGACTCGTTCGACGCGAACTCGGCGTAGACGCCACCGGAGTAGAGGACCCTCCATCGCTTGGGCATGTCTCGATGCTGGCAGGAGGACTGGGCCGCGTCACTAGCCCGGATGGGGCAGTGGTTCGGGCCGGAAACGGGCCTATCGTGGCAATGTGGCGACCGACCAGCTGTCGAGCGCGTCCCATCGGTTGTTGCCCTTGGGCGTCGTCACGTTCCTGTTCACCGACATCGAGGGCTCCACGCGGCTGCTCGACAGGCTCGGGGACGACTACGGCGAGGTGCTGAGCACCCATCACCGGCTGCTGCGCGACAGCTTCGCCGCGCATGACGGCGTCGAGGTCGACACCGAGGGCGACGCCTTCTTCGTCAGCTTCGCCTCGCCCCAGTCGGCGATCGCCGCTGCGGCCGAAGCGCAGAGGGCACTGCACGCCTACGCATGGCCGCACGGGCAGCCCGTTCTCGTCCGGATGGGCCTCCATACCGGGGAACCACTCGTCGTCGACCACCAGTACGTGGGGATGGACGTGCACCGTGCGGCACGCATCTGCAGCGCGGCGCACGGCGGGCAGGTGCTGATCTCTGCCCGGGTACGAGACCTGGTCCGCGACCGCGCACCGACCGGGGTGACCTTCCATGAGCTGGGTCAGCACTGGCTCAAGGACCTGGCCGAGCCGGAGCATCTGGTGCAGCTCCAGATCGACGGTCTGCCCCGGAGCTTTCCGCCGCTGAGGGCTATGCGGCCACCGACCAACGTGCCGCGACACGCCACCGCCTTGATCGGCCGGCGCCGGGAGAAGGCCGACCTGCATGCGCTGGTGGTCGACTCCCAGGCGCGCCTGATCACGGTGACCGGACCAGGAGGTACCGGCAAGACCCGGCTCGCCGCGGCGGCGGCGCTCGAGCTGCTCGACGAGTTCCCACACGGGGTCCACTTCGTCGACCTCAGTGATGTCGGCCGCGCCGACCTGGTCCTGCCGTCGGTCGCCAACGTGCTGCGGGTTCCCCTCGAGGTACACGAGTCGGCGCACGAGGCGGTCGCCGGTCACATCGGCGACAAGAAGATCCTTCTGGTCCTCGACAACTTCGAGCAGGTGCTCGACGGCGCTCCCGCCGTGGCAGGCCTGCTGCTGGCGTGCCCGAGCCTGCACGTCATGGTGACGAGCAGGGTCCTGCTGGCGCTGCGCGACGAGCACGAGTACGCCCTCCCGCCGATGACCTTGCCCAGGGGTTCCTCGCTGAGGGAGGTGAGCGAGTCCGAGGCGGTTCAGCTCTTCGTCTCGCGCGCCCGGCTCGTGCGGCAGGACTTCGCGCTGACGGCGGAGAACGCGGCGGCCGTCGCCGAGGTGTGCCGGTTGGTGGACGGTCTCCCGTTGGCCATCCAGCTTGCCGCGGCGAGAGTCCGGCTGTTCTCCGCCACGGCACTCGTCGGCAGGCTCGGGGACCGGCTCAGGCTCCTCACCAGCAGCACCCAGGACGTGCCCGCCCGTCACCGCACGCTGCGGGCGACCGTGGACTGGAGCTACGCCTTGCTCGCGGACGGCGAGCGTCGGTTCTTCCGTGACTTCGCGGTCTTCAGCGCAGGTTCGCGCCTGGAGAGCATCGAGGCGGTGATCGCGCCGGAGGGAGACGCGCTGTCGTTGGTCACGGCGCTGGTGAACAACAGCCTCCTGATCCAGCGCGAGGATCCCGACGGCCAGCCGCGGGTGAGGATGCTGCAGACTCTCCGCGACTACGCGACGGGCCTGCTCGAGGAGGAGCCGTCCCACTACGTGCGCCTGGCAGACCGCCATGCCCGGCACTACCTCGCGCTGGCGCAGGAACTCCTGCCGCCCCACGCGCCCGCCCGGCGAGACCAGATCGAACGGGTGCAGAGCGACTACGACAACGTGCGCGCCGCCCTCTCCTTCTGGCTCGATGTGCGCAGCGACGACGACCCCGAGGCTGCCCAGAACGCACTTCGACTGGCAGCCGCGATGGGCCACTACTGGTACGGCCACGGACAGTCGACGGAGGGCAGCGCCTGGCTCGAGCGAGCACTCGCCATGGCCCCCGACGCTCCACCGGAGACCAGGGCACTTGCCCTTCTGACGTTGGCCATCATGAGCGAACAGCGAGAAGAGCTGGACCGCGCCACGGAGCTGCTGGCTCGGGCGAGAGACCTCTACCGGCAGGCAGGTGACCGCGCCGGCGAGGCGCGAAGTCTCAACGGCACCGGCATCGTCGCGGACTCCGCAGGCAGGGGGGCTGAGGCGGAAGACCACCTCCGCGCCGCCGTGGCCATCTTCGACGACCTCGGCGACACCGCGGGAAGAACCGACGCGCTGGACAACCTCGGCCTTGCCTACCTTCATCAGGGCAGGTGGGCCGAGGCGCGGGACATCTTCCGCGAGAACCTCCCCTGGGACAGGGCACTCGGCAACGACTGGGGGGCTGCCTGCACCTCGCTCAACCTCGGCGTCTCGTACCTGCTCGGTGGACAGCACACCCACGCGCGCCCGCTCATCCGCGACGCGATGGACGGGTTCCTGGAGTGGCAGGACCCGAACGGTGTGACGGAGACCCTGGAGTCGGCGGCGGGACTGGCCGTCGCGCAACGCCAGTGGACGGCTGTGGCCCGCCTCGCGGGGGCTGTGGACGCGGCACGCCAGACGCTCGGCCTGCGCGGTTCCCCGCCCGACAGCGCCCGCGTCCGCGAGTGGGTCGGACAGGCCAGGAAGCATCTGGGCCAGGCCGCCTTCGAGGCGGCCCGACAAGAGGGGTCGGCCATGACGTACGAGCAGGCCGCCGACTACGCCCTCGAGAAGGTCGTCGGTCGATAGGCGCGCGTGTTCGCGCACGTTTGTGCAACGCACACACCTGCACCCCGATCGCGGCTTCGACCCATTGCCCCGAGGCCGTCGGCGCTCCTAACGTGACGCCGCGCCCGATCCGGGCGCAGTCTCATGAGCGCTCCCGGCCTGGAGCGCTCCTGGACCCTGGAGGTCTCATGCGCCACCCCCGCATCCTCATCGGGCTGGCTGTCGCGGCGTTCGGCGCCGCGACAGCGCTCCCGGCAGTCGCCCACGAGCCTTGGGACGACGGCAGCATCCCGCCGCCACCGCCTGCAAGCGCCGCCGACGGCTACAGCAAGAACATGCACCTGCTCAGCACCGCCGAGCACCGAGGAGGAGTCAACTCCGACCTCGCGTTCAAGGGCACGCTCGCCTTCGCCGGCCACTACGGCGGTTTCCGCGTCATCGATCTGGCCGACCCGGGGGAGCCGGTCGAGATCGCCGACGTCCACTGCAACGGACCGCAGGGCGACGTCACGGTGTACGGCGACCTGCTCTTCCTCTCGGTGGACACGCCGCAGAGCACCGAGGGCTGCGAAGGTTCGCGCAACGTCACCGCGACCACGGAGGGAGCCTTCGAAGGGGTGCGGGTCTTCGACATCAGTGACCCGGCCGCACCACAGTTCCTCAAGGCGGTCCGCACCGACTGCGGGTCGCACACCAACACCCTCGTGCCGGGCGAGAACGGCACGGCGTACGTCTATGTCGCGTCGTACCCGCTGTCGAAGAGCGGTATCGGCCCCGACTGCCAGGCGCCGTTCGAGCGGATCTCCGTGATCCAGGTCGACGGGGACGACGCCGCCGCAGGCCGAGACGCTCGAGTCGTCGCGGAGCCGACGATCAAGGGCATCGACATGTTCGGTGAGCAGTTCGGCGCGGAACCGTTCTTCGCCTGTCACGACATCACGGTCCTGACGCCCAAGAAGACGGCGGCTGCCGCGTGCCTGTCCCAGGGCCAGCTGTGGGACATCTCCGACCCGCTCGCACCGGTGGTGACGGCCGACATCGACACCCCGGACGTGGACATCTGGCACTCCGCGGCGTTCACTCCCGACGGCGAGTACGTGACGTTCGGTGATGAGTACTTCGGTCCGGCGAAGGAGCCGTACGGCGCGATCTGGACCTACTCCGTCGCCGATCCGTCGACGCCGTTGAGCCACCTGCGCATCCCGCGCGACGAGACGAACACGTACCACAACTTCAACTACGTGCCCCTGGCCGACCGCTACATCCTCGTGTCGTCGGCGTACGGCTCGGGTACGTCGGTGGTGGACCTGACCAGCCCCGCGGCTCCCAGGGAGATCGGCTACTACGACATGCAGTCCAACGCATGGTCGACGTACTGGTACAACGGCCTGATCGTGGCCAACGACATCTCCCGCGGCCTCGACACCCTGCGGTTCGGCGATCCTGCCGTGGCCGGGGCCCGGAAGCTGCCGATGCTGAACCCGCAGACCCAGGACTACCTGCTCGGCTGAACCTCGCGCTCGGAGAGAGCGTGGTCCGTACGACGGCCGGGTGGACCAGACTGATCTGGTTCACCCGGCCGCGCGTCGTTCCAGGCAGTACAGTGCAGCCCCCGACCCGCGTGCGGCGTGCGGCCGGGAGTCACGACTGCGCCGCAGACTGGTGACCGCACGATGCCGCACATCGCCCTTCGAACCCGGCGACCCCGCCTGCTCCAGGTGCTCGTCCCGGCCCTTGTCCTCGGCGGCGTCCTGGCCGCCGTGACCGTGTTCCTCGCCCCGGCCGCCCACGCCGCCGCGGACCCCACCTGTGACCCCCTTGTCATCGACCGCGCGGACGTGCTCGACGACAAGGCCGTGCGCGTGGCTGCGCGGAAGGTGCAGGACGAGGCCGCGGATGTCCGTGTGATCGCCTACCGGCGGGTGCCGCACGGCAACCTGGACAAGCAGATGGAGGCCGAGCAACGGCGCTGCGACTCCTGGCAGGGGCAGCGGAACTCGTGGAAGAACAACCTGGTCGTGCTCGCGGTCAGCGTCGGCGACCGCAGGACCGGCCTGTACTACGCGGACACCTTCGAGTCCCAGCTGGGCCGGGAGTGGCCCCGCATCCAGGCGGACATGATGAACCCGCGGTTCAAGCGCGACGACTACACCGGCGGGATGGTTGCGGCGCTGACCGAGGTGGCCCGCGTCATCGACCCCGCCTACACCGCGCCGCTGCCGGCGCGAGAGCCCAGGCCTAGGCCGGAGCACAGGCCACGGCAGATCCCGGTCGACCACGTCGAGGTGTCGCCGCCCGCCGACGGTCCGGGTGTGGGGGCGCTGGTCGTTCCTGCGGGCGCCGCCGGTGTGGGCGCGTTGACCTGGGCCGGGATCGCCACCCGCCGTCGACTGCGTCGCCGCAGCCAGGCCCGCGCCGCGGCGGTCGCCGCCCGGGACACCATGGCGGACGCGTTCGTGGCGCTGGACGAGGCCAGGGAGTTCATCGGTGCGCGGGTGGAGGCGCTGCCTCGCGTCGACGACGTGAAGCTGAACGCGACCCGCACGCTGAACGGCTCCGTCGCGGAGCAGATCCGCGCCGTGATGGTCACCTACGTGGACACCGCCGAGACGTTTCCAGCCGAGTCCCTCTCCGAGATGAGCACTGCCGAGGCGGTCGCCGCGGAGCAGGCGATGACCGGCATCGCCGCGACGATGCAGACGCTGAGTGGCGACCTCGAGAAGGTGACGGCGCAGCTCGACGACCTCGAGTCACTCCGCGCGACGCTGCCTGGCCTCGTGGGGCAGGTGCGAGATCTCGCGCGACAGGTGGAGCGGCTGCTCCCGCAGCGCACGCTGCAGGGGTTCTTCGTCGAGGGCTTCGCAGCAAGCCTCCCCGGCATCGAGGAGGAGTGCGCGGAGGTCGACCGGCTGCTCGCCGAGCTGCGGTACGGGGACGCAGAGGTGAAGGCGAACGCGGTCCTCACCGCCGTGCAGACCCTGCACTCGACAGTCGACGGGCTCCCCGCTCACCAGCAGCAGCTCCGCGCCGACCTGGACGCGCTTCGCGCCGAGGAGTCTCGTGCCCGGTCGGCCCTGGACGCCGCGCTCGCGGTCACCGGGACCCTCGAGGAGACCCGGCACACCTCCTGCACCGAGGACGTCCGTGCGCTGATGACGCAGACCGTGGCCGAGCTCGCCACGCTCCCGGCTCTGCTCGACGACCTGGACCGGAGCTCGTCGATGAAGGTCCAGGAGCTCGATGCTGCCGACGCCGCAGCGGCCGAGGCCCGTCGCGTCGTCGCGGTGGTCGACGAGAACAGCGCTGCCCCCGCGGGGCGGCGCGACCGCCTCGACCACCTGGAGGCCACGCTGCCCACTGTCGTGGACGACGTTGCAGGAGCCCTGGCGCGGCTACGTGAGTCCGTGGCCGGCAACGCCACCGCGGTCTCCTACCTGGACCGGCCCGTCCCTGAGGACACGCTCAGCCACGACCTCGACGACGCGCGCTCCGAGCTGGAGCAGCCGCGTCCCCGGCTGCTGGTGGCCGAGGAGACGCTCACCGCCCTGGCCGCGACGGTCCGCGCCGAACAGGACCGGGTCGACACCATCGTCGGGGAGTACGCCGAGGTCGACCGGCTGATGCAGCTGGCGCAGTCGGCGGTGTCCTCGGCATCCGCCATGGCAGGCCGGATGCACGCCGGGTACCGGGCCAGGGACCTGGCCGCGGACGCCGAACAGCTGCTGCTCGCGGCCGTGAACGCGGCTGACCTGGACAACCGACGGGGTCTGGCGAAGGCGGCGGCAGCCCGTGCCGAGGAGGCCGAGGCCGCCGCACGCCGCGCCATCCGGGAACACCGGCAGCGGTCGTCCTTCAGCTCCGGTGGCGGCTTCGGCGGCTCCTCCTTCGGCGGAGGTGGCGGCGGATCGTCGTTCGGGGGCGGTGGCGGTCATGGGGGTGGCCACGGTGGTGGCTCGTCCTCGTTCGGAGGCGGTGGCGGCGGCGGCCGCGGCGGGGGCTCGTCGAAGTTCTGACGCCAGGACGACGTACTGCTGAACAGGACTGGGCTGGGGCCGGCGCAGTCGTCGCGTGGCTCAGGCAAGCGATCCACACAAAGTCAAGAAACAAAGTGTGGGCGTAACCGGCTCCGCCGGCCTGCGTTGTCTGGTCATCCGACCCTTGGAGGACCCGATGACCCCACCCGGTCTGCGCACCACGCTCGCGGCACTGACCAGCGCCATCGTCCTGGCAGCATCCCTGTCCGGACCGGTGGCGGCTACCCCCACGGACCCGCGTGCGACCTCCACGTCCCCGGGGACGGTGGGGCTCTCCCGGCTGCCGTCCGGCGGTGACATCAAGGGGATCGCGACCCTCGACACGGTGCCGACCGAGGCCGACGTGTCGCTGCTCGAGGGACTCGGCCTCACCGTCCAGCCGATGGAGCACCTGCCGCTCGCCCTGGTCGAGGGGCCGGTGGCGGCGATGAGGACCGCGGTCGCCGAGGGCGTCGCGAGCGACGTCTACCCCGACGAGAAGCTCGAGCTGCTCGACACCAAGTCGACCGACGCGATGGGCGGGGCACGGCTCCGCGCACGCGGGCTGACGGGCAAGGGCGTCACCGTCGGGATCGTCGACTCCGGCTGCGACGCGACGCACCCCGACCTCGCGGACCACGTGAAGCACAACGTCTCCCTTGTCAGCGCGGAGTACGTCAACCTCCCGCCGGACTCCTCCAACACGATCGTCGTGCCGATGGACCGCGGCCCCTACAGCAACACCGACCTCGGCAGCGGGCACGGCACGCACGTGGCCGGCATCATCGCCGCCGACTCGTCGTCGGTCGAGGACGGCAGCAGGTACGGCGTCGCGCCGGACGCGGACCTCGCCTGCTTCGCGATCGGCGCGGTGCTGTTCACGACCGCCGTCGTCACCGCGTACGACTACATGCTCGACCAGCCGAACCTGCTCGGGATCGACGTGGTCAACAACTCGTGGGGCAACAGCTACCGTCAGTTCGACCCGCGCGACCCGGTCGCCGTCGCGACCAAGGCCGTGGCGAAGAAGGGTGTGACGGTCGTGTTCGCGGCCGGAAACTCGGGCTCCGAGAAGGCCCAGATGAGCCTCAACCCGTTCTCCCAGTCGCCGTGGGTGGTCTCCGTCGCCGCCGGGACGGTCGACCGCAAGCGCGGTGACTTCTCCTCGAACGGACTGGTCTCCGACAACTCCAGTCCTTCGCTCATCGGCGCCGGTGGGCACACCGTGTTCCGCAGGGACCGGATCGGCGTCGTCCACCCCGACGTCACCGCGCCGGGCGTGGACATCTCCTCGAGCTGCGACAGCACCGGCACCGTCATCGGCCCGTGCCCGCCCGGCGACAACGCGTCGGCATCCGGTACGTCGATGGCGTCGCCGCACGTCGCCGGTGCCGCCGCCGTCCTGCTCCAGGCGCAGCCCCGGCTCACCCCGAAGCAGGTCCGGCTGGCGCTCCAGGCCACGGCCTCTGCCGTGTCCTCCGACAACGGCAAGCGCCGCCTTCCCTTCTGGCAGGTCGGCTACGGCTACGTGAACCTCGACCGCGCCGTGGCACTGGTCCGTGGACCCTCCTGGCGCAAGGACCTCGCGGCCGCCGCTGCCGAGGCGGACCGCCGGGTCCGACGTACCGACGGCTTCCGGGTCCGCCGCGGCGACTTCTGGACCTACGACGCACCGCGGTTCACCGCGGGAGGCTCGGACAGCCGGAAGTACCGCGTGCTCGTCACGAAGGGCGTGACCGCGCTGAGGGTGAGCCTCGCGCACCCGTCGCTAGCCTCGCTGGGCGCGAACCTGACGAGCTACACGGTGGTGGTCAGGAACCCGAAGGGGAAGGTGATCGGCGAGACCACCGAGTCCGCGACGGCGGGATCGGGCACGGCCACCGCCTTCGTCCGCCTGCGGAAGTCGGGATCGGGACCGGGCCGCTACACCTTCACGGTCTCGGGCGAGTACGCCGCATCCGACCCGGACACGCTCGACAGCGACTCCCTCCTGGGCCGGATGGTGACGCTGCACGTCGCGCAGGTGGTCAGGGACTGAACATCGGAATCTCATGCTCGACGGCCGGGTGACACTGCTGACCCGTCTCAGGGCGCGGGGTCACCCGGCCAGGGCGTGAGGCGGGGCACCCAGCCGGGCACACCGGCGCGGTAGGTGTCGTACTCGGGGCCGAACTGGCGTCGCAGGGCCGGCTCCTCGTAGAGCCTGACGAAGCTCGCGGTGACCGCCCAGACCAGGCCCGCATAGGCGAGTGCAAGCCCGCTGCCGTGGACGAGGCCCTGTCCGAGGCTGACGGTGACGACGGCGACGTACATCGGGTTGCGCACGAACCGGTACGCCCCGTCGATGACCAGGCGCTCTGTCGGCGCAACGGGTGCAGGGGTTCCCCGTGCCGCCACGAACCGAACGAACGAGTGGACCAGCACCGCCACGCCGGCGACCACGAGCACCACGCCGACGACGCGGGTCCAGCCCGGTGGGTCGTAGCGCCAGGTGTCGGAGCGGCTGATCCACCACGGTAGGACGCCCGCGACCATCAGCGGTGCCACGACGAAGAACACGGCGCTCCCGACGGCTGCCTGACCTCTGCGCATCGGCGGGCTCCCTCCCCTGGGACGACGCCGGCGGGCTGCCGGTCGCATCGCGCTCAGCCTCCCGCGTAGTCGGACGGGAAGACTCACCCGGTCCGGGCGGTTGGAACGTCACAACGGCTCAATGTTCACGTCGTTCTACGACGGGTCGGTCAGACGTCGTCCCGGGTCACGCTCAGACGCCGGTGGCTCGACTGGGACCTCGACGCGGGCCCCGGCGCGGACGTTGACGCGGACGTCGACCTCGCGGACGGCCGTGACGACGCCGGCCAGTAGTCGGGCCCCGCGGGCATCCGATGGCTGGCGACGCGAGCGCGGACCTTCTCGTCCTGCTCGCTCCCGGTCTGTTGTGCTTTCTCGTGCATGTGTTCCCTCCCCCGTTTTCTCACCGCCGTCGACGTTACCGAACCGTGACCTCGACGTCTCAGGGACGAAGGTCCCTTAACTCTGGGACCTGCCTCCCTGCCATGACCGGCCCGTTCCCGCGACCCTGGTCAGGTATGCGCCCGAGGCCGATGCCGAGAGCCTCGAGCGCGAGAGAGGAGCAGGACCGTGTGTGAGCACTGCGGGTGCAGGGGCGTCGAGCCGATCGCGGAGCTGATGGACGAGCACCTGGAGCTGCTCGACCTCGGCGGCTCCCTTCGTCGGCACCTCGCGCGGGGAGACAGGGCAGCCGCGGTGGCGACGTACGCCGAGCTTCGTGAGCTGCTGGAGAGGCACGTACGCCGGGAGGAGCGCGGCGTCTTCGCGGCGTTGAAGGCGCAGGGGGACTTCGAGGAAGCGGTGACGGCGCTCGAGGGGGAACACACGGACTTCGACGCCACGTTGGCGGCGCTCGACGTGGACTCGCCGGGCTTCGCGGACGCGATCGAGGCGATGATGGCCGACCTCGCCGAGCACATCGACAAGGAGAACCTGGGGATCTTCCCGGTAGCCGTGGTCACCCTCGGGGCGTCGGGCTGGGAGATCGTCGGGAAGGCCCACGCGGAGCCGTCGGGGCTGCTCGCTCCCGGGTGAGCCGGGAGGCATACTTCGGACATGCCGAAGTTCACCCACACCGTCGAGGTCGACACATCCCGGTCCGAGGTCTTCTCCATCCTCGACGACGTCGGTCGCACCCCGGAGTGGCTCAACAGGTGCACCGGCGTCGACAAGCTGTCCGACGGGCCCAACGCGGTCGGCACCGAGCTGAAGTACCACTACAAGAACGGCAGTCGGACCGGTGAGATGGACGGCCGCATCACGGCGTACGAGCCGGACGAGCACATCGCGATGCTCTACACCGACTCGATGATGGACGTGAGCGTGGACTTCGTGGCCGCGCCCGGTCCCGTGGACGAATCCACCAGGCTGACCCACACGATCGACATCCGCACGAAGGGTCTCGGCAGGCTGTTCTGGCCGATCATCAAGGTGGCGCTGCCCCGGCAGACCACCGACGCGATGGCCCGCCTCAAGAGGCTGGCCGAGGTCGACTCCGACTAGGTGAGGCTGGACCTTCGACTAGACGAGCCCGAAGGACGTCAGCTCGTCGTCGGTGAGCAGGCGCGAGCGGATCAGGAAGCGGACACCCTCGGGCGCCTCGAGCGAGAAGCCCGCGCCGCGGCCCTTCACGACGTCGATCGTGATGTGCGTGTGCTTCCAGTACTCGTACTGCGCCTTCGACATCCACACCGGGACCGGTGCGTCCAGGCCCTCCACGGCCAGGTCGCCGAGGTGTACGTCGGAGTCGCCGGTGATGAACTCGCCGAGCGGGTAGCACATGGGCGCGCTGCCGTCGCAGCACCCGCCGGACTGGTGGAACATCACCGGGCCGTGCGCCTCGGTGAGGCGGCGGAGCAGCTCCGCCGCCTCACCGGTGACGTCCACGCGGGACGCTGTGGGTGCAGGCATCAGAAGAAGCCCAGGGCGTCGGGCGAGTAGGAGACCAGCAGGTTCTTGGTCTGCTGGTAGTGGTCGAGCATCATCTTGTGGTTCTCGCGGCCGATGCCGGACTGCTTGTAGCCACCGAACGCGGCGTGGGCCGGGTACTGGTGGTAGCAGTTGGTCCACACCCGGCCGGCCTTGATGCCGCGGCCCATCCGGTACGCCGTCGCGCCGTCCCGGCTCCACACGCCCGCGCCGAGGCCGTAGAGCGTGTCGTTGCTGATCTTGAGGGCGTCGGCCTCGTCGTCGAAGCTCGTCAGGGAGACCACGGGGCCGAAGATCTCCTCCTGGAAGATGCGCATGGAGTTGTCGCCCTCGAACACCGTGGGCTGCACGTAGTACCCCTCGGCGAGGTCGCCGTCGAGGATGTTGCGCTCACCGCCGGTGAGGACCTTCGCGCCCTCCTGCCGGCCGATGTCGAGGTAGGACAGGATCTTCTCGAGCTGGTCGTTGGAGGCCTGCGCGCCCATCATCGTCTCGGTGTCGAGCGGGTTGCCCTGCTTGACCTTCTCCACGCGGGCGATCGCGTCGGGCACGAAGTCGCTGTAGATCGACGACTGGACGAGCGCCCGGGAGGGGCAGGTGCAGACCTCGCCCTGGTTCAGCGCGAACATGGTGAAGCCCTCGAGCGCCTTGTCGTAGAAGGCGTCGCGTTCGGCGGCCACGTCCTCGAAGAAGACGTTCGGGCTCTTGCCGCCGAGCTCGAGCGTCACCGGGATGATGTTCTGGCTGGCGTACTGCATGATCAGGCGGCCGGTCGTGGTCTCGCCGGTGAAGGCGATCTTCGCGATCCGCGGCGAGGAGGCGAGCGGCTTGCCGGCCTCGACCCCGAAGCCGTTGACCACGTTCACCACTCCGGCGGGCAGGACGTCGGCGATCAGCTCCATGACCTTGAGGATCGACCACGGCGTCTGCTCGGCCGGCTTCAGCACCACCGCGTTGCCTGCGGCCAGGGCCGGGGCGAGCTTCCACGTCGCCATGAGGATCGGGAAGTTCCACGGGATGATCTGGCCGACCACGCCGAGGGGCTCGTGGAAGTGGTAGGCCACGGTGTTCTCGTCGATCTCACTGCTGCTGCCCTCCTGTCCGCGGAGCACGCCGGCGAAGTAGCGGAAGTGGTCGACCGCCAGCGGCAGGTCGGCAGCGAGGGTCTCGCGGACCGCCTTGCCGTTGTCCCAGGTCTCGGCGACCGCGAGCATCTCGAGGTTCTGCTCCAGCCGGTCGGCGATCTTGAGCAGGACGTTCGACCGCTCCGCTAGCGACGTGCGCCCCCACGAGTCGGCGGCTGCATGCGCCGCGTCCAGGGCGGCGTCGACGTCCTCCGAGGTTCCCCTCGCGATCTCGGTGAACGCCTTGCCGTTGACAGGAGAGATGTTCTCGAAGTAGCCGCCCTTGACCGGGTCCACCCACTCGCCGCCGATGAAGTGGCCGTAGCGGCTCTTCACCGAGACCAGGGAGTCGGACGAGCCGGGCGCTGAGTAGACCGTCATGGGAAGCTCCAAACGTGTGTGGGTGATGGCGGTCACACACGCTAGGAAGTGCAACGTTGCAACGACGTTGCAGCCGACTTGTCGGGCGACGGCGCGCCATGGCGCCTCACCCCCTGACAAGTCGTCAGAGGCCGAGCTCCCGGTCGAGGCGGGCGATCTGCCCCTGGACGAGAGGCAGCAGCGGGGATCCCGGCCCCACCGCGGCGGCCTGCGCCTTCCACATGTCGTAGTCGTCGGTTCCCCACGAGGACCGCGTCCATGTCGACATCAGGTCCGGCTCGTCGCTCACCAGCACCGCCCGGCGCAGGGACGACTCGACGTCCTCGCGCAGTCGCACCACGCCCGGCGCGGTCGACCGAGGCAGCAGCGGTCCGCGGTAGGCCCGCAAGGCCCCAGCCACGTCCCCGGCCGCGAGGTGTGCCTCGACGGCGAGCCAGTCGGCCGTGAGCTCCGCGACGAGCCGGTAGGGGCGCGACGCGAACAGCTCCTCGCCGAGCAGCTGCCGCAGGCGGTTGACCTCCGCGCGCAAGGTGGAGGCGGTGTTGTCCTCCTCGTAGAGCAGCACCGCGAGCTCGTCGCCGGACAGGCCCCGCGGCGCGGAGGCGAGCAGCAGGAGGATCTCGCTGTGACGCGGGCTCAGTCGCAGTCGTGACGCCTGACCTCGTCCGTCGTCCACGGCGAGCAGCGACTCGTTGCGGCCGAGCGCCTCGAGCGTGACCGCGAGACCCGCACCGGTCCGCCGTACCTCCGTGCCGCGACGCGAGAGGAGCTCGCGCGCCAGCTCCGCCTCGGCCATCCGGGCAGCGGCGCGCACCATCGCCATGGTCTGGGGTACCACGATCTGGTCACCGCCGGTGATGTCGAGGACGCCGAGCAGGCTGTTCGAGGCGGGGTCGTGGATCGGCGTGGCGGCACAGCTCCACCGCTGGACCGAGCGCCGGAAGTGCTCCGCGCCGATGACGCTGGCCGGCTGGTCGAGCGTGAGGGCCATGCCGGGGGCGTTGGTGCCGGCGACCCGCTCGTCCCAGTTGCTGCCCTCCACGAACCCGATGGACTCGGCCCGACGCAGCACCTGCGGCGAGCCGCAGACCCACAGCAGCTGTCCGGCAGCGTCGGAGACCGCCATCACCGCGTCACAGTCGCGGGCCGCCTGTCCGAGCACGTCGTCGAGCACCGGGAAGACCTGCGCCAGCGGGTGCGCCTCGCGGTAGTCGCCCAGCGTGTCGGTGGGCAGGGTGATCGGGGCGTCGACGGTGTCCGCGTGCACACCGGCGGCGGCCGAGCGGTACCACGACTCGGCGACCTGGGCACGCATCCCGGAGGCAGGCATGCCGACCAGTAGAACGTTCTCCCGCCGCTGACGCCAGGGTCTGTCCGGGAACGGGTCAGCCCGAGAGGGTCGTGCCCACGGCCTGCCAGGTAGTCATTTCGGGTCAGATTGCTCCCTGGGGCCACAATTGTCTTGCACGTGACCTGCGTCACGGCCCAATCTCGAAAGGTTCGGACGCCGCCGGTGTCCTCGACTCGACCTAGGGGTTGTGAAATGCAGACGGCTTACAAGGTTCTTGCATACCTCATCGCGCTCGGCGTCGTGGTGCAGGCATCGATGATGGTCTTCGCGGTGGCCGGCCTCGGCATCTGGGTCGACGACGGTGGTGTCTTCGACAAGGCAGCCGGGGAGGACATCTTCGAGGGTGACCTCACCTTCACCGGGGCGGCCGGCTTCATGGTCCACAGCATCAACGGCATGATGATCATCCCGCTGCTCGCGCTGATCTTCCTGATCCTCTCCTTCTTCGCCAAGGTCCCCGGCGGCGCCAAGTGGGCGGGCTTCGTGATCCTCGCGGTCGTCGTCCAGGTGTCCCTCGGCATCTTCGGGCACGAGAGCGCCTACATCGGCGCACTCCACGGCATCAACGCGCTCATCCTGTTCTCGCTCGCGGTCATGGCGGGAATGCGGGTGAACCGGGTGACGGCGGAGGCCGCCTCGACGTCTCAACGCGAGATGGTCTGAACACGGCAGCTTCTCGAGCCGTAGGGCACGTCCATGAGTAGTCGACTCCGGGTGCTCGTGGCGTGCCTGGCCACCGCGGCGATCCTCGTGCCGCTGGGGTGGATGTGGTGGTCGAGCCTGCTGCCGGACGAGTACTCCGTGATGGACATGGGGTACGTCGACCTCGGCGGCGGGCCGCGCCCGGAGGACGGCACCGGTCATCCCGGGGCGCACGCCGGCGGCATGAGCATCGCGGGGCTCGGCGTCGACCCGGCGCGCAAGGCGGACGTGAGGGTCGACCTCGCAGTCCGCAAGGAGACGTTCGAGCTCGCGTCCGGACGCAGCTTCTCCGGCTACACCGTGAACGGCCAGTCGCCCGGGCCGACGATCCACGCCGAGCAGGGTGACCTCGTCGAGGTGCGGCTCGACAACGAGAACGTCGAGGACGGCATCACGCTGCACTGGCACGGGATCGACGTACCCAACTCGATGGACGGGGTCGCCGGGGTCACGCAGAACGCGGTGCTGCCCGGCGGCCGGTACACCTACCGCTTCGTCGTCGACCAGGTCGGCACCTACTGGTACCACTCCCACCAGGTCTCGCACGAGCAGGTCAAGGACGGCCTCCTGGGCGCGATCGTGGTGACCCCCGAGGGAGCCGGCTCGACGGGTGGCGCGGACCCCGACGTCGTCGACGTCACGGCCGTGGCGCACCTGTACGGCGGGAGGCGGACCGTGAACGGTGAGGAGAGCGACCTGTCGTTCGACGCCGGGCCGGGGCAGACCGTCAGGGTCAGGGTGGTCAACACCGACAACGGTGCGACACCGGTGTGGGTGAGCGGGCCGTCCTACCGGGTGCTGGCCGTGGACGGGTACGACCTGCACGAGCCGACCCCCGTCGAAGGCAAGGCGGTCCTCCTGGCCGCCGGTGGACGGGCCGACCTGGAGGTCGTGATGCCCGACGACGGTTCAGGCGCTCGCGTGGACATCGGCGGGGGCGCGGCGGTCGTGCTCGGCGACGACGCCACCGTCCGCCAGTCCGAGCAGCCGCGGGAGTACCTCGACATGCTGTCCTACGGCTCGCCGGCCGAGCTGGGGTTCGACCCCGACGACGCGACGCGCAGCTTCGAGTACTCCGTCGGCCGCCGGCCCGGGTTCCACGACGGGCGGCCCGGGATGTGGTGGACCGTCAACGGCCACCTGTTCCCGGACGTTCCGATGTTCACCGTGCAGCAGGGCGACGTGGTGCGCATGACGATCGAGAACCACAGCGGCGACGACCACCCGATGCACCTGCACGGCCACCACGCGGTCGTGCTCAGCCGGGACGGCGAGCCCGCGACCGGCAGCCCCTGGTGGGTGGACTCCCTGACCGTGGCGGACGACGAGACCTTCGAGGTCGCCTTCGTCGCCGACAACCCCGGCGTGTGGATCGACCACTGCCACAACCTGCCGCACGCCGCCGAAGGGCTGATCGCCCACCTGATGTACGCCGGGTTCCGGACCCCGTTCACGATCGGCGGGAAGTCCGAGAACGAGCCCGAGTGACCCCTCGTCCGGGTGAGCGCGCGCTATACGTCACGCGCACCCGGACGCCGCGGGGTTTCCTCAGGTGCGGGCGGGCTCGTGCTCGCGCTCGGTCTGCATGGTTCGATCGATCGGCTCCTCGTGCTCGTCGAGCATGGTCCGCTCGTCGAACGGGGCCATGCCCGCAAGGACCTCCTCGAGCCGCTCCCGGTCGAGGGCGCCGGTCCAACGGCCGATCAGGACGGTGGCGATGGCGTTGCCCGCGAAGTTGGTCAGCGCACGCGCCTCGGACATGAACCGGTCGATGCCGACGATCAGCCCGACGCCGTCCACGAGGTCCGGCCGGTGCGACTGGAGACCGCCGGCGAGGGTCGCCAGTCCGGCGCCCGTGACCCCGGCGGCGCCCTTCGACGCGATCACCATGAACAGCAGCAGGGAGACCTGCTCCCCGATGCTCAGCGGGTCGCCCATCGCGCGGGCGATGAACAGGGAGGCCATCGTCAGGTAGATGGCGGTGCCGTCGAGGTTGAAGGAGTACCCGGTCGGTACCACGACACCGACGGTCGGCCTGTCCACGCCGAGGTGCTCCATCTTCGCGACCAGCCTCGGCAGCGCGGACTCCGAGGAGGACGTCGAGACGATCAGCAGGAACTCGCGGCCGAGGTACTTCAGCAGCCGGAAGACGTTGACGCCGGTCGCCAGCTTGAGCAGGAGACCGAGCACGACGAACACGAACAGGATGCAGGTGACGTAGAAGCCGAGCATGATCACGGCGAGGCTCTTGAGCGCGTCCACACCCGTGTCCCCCACGACGGCCGCGATCGCACCGAACGCGCCGACGGGCGCGGCCCACATGATCATCGCGAGCACCCGGAACACGAGTCGCTGGAAGTGGCCGATGGCGTTCAGGATCGGCTCCGCGGGACGGCCCATCGTCTGCAGTGCGAAGCCGACGAGCAGCGCCACCAGGAGGGTCTGCAGGACCTCGCTGGTGGTGAGCGCGGACAGAAGCGAGTCGGGGATGATCCCGAGCAGGAAGTCGGTCGTGCTGCCCGAAGCGCCGGAGGCCTCCTCGGCCCCCGCCGCGGCGGTCTCGTCGGTGATCTTCATGCCGCTGCCCGGGTCCAGGATGTTGCCGACGAGCAGGCCGATGGCCAGGGCGACCGTGGACATGGTGAGGAAGTAGCCGAGCGCGAGGCCTCCCACCTTGCCGACCTGCGCGGCGCTCCGCACGGAGCCGACGCCGAGCACGATCGTGCAGAAGATGACCGGCGCGATCATCATCTTGATGAGGCCTACGAACGCCTCGCCGAGCGGCTCGAGCTCGACCGCCACGTCAGGCGCGAGGAAGCCGACCGCGATGCCGAGGGCCACCGCCACCAGCACCGCGAGGTACAGATAGTGCGTCCTGTCCTTCTTCGCCGGTGCGCTCTCCGCCCTCTGTTGGGGCCGCTGCTGCTCTGCCGATGACATGGGTGCTGCCCTTCGATGTAGCCGGGTCCGACTGGAACCGGTTCCCGCGAAGGGGAAATGTCATGCATTGCGGCTTTCGTGAGTATCGAGCAGCGTACGCGCGTTCGGCGTCGGGCCGCGACGGTGATCACTGGTCTAGTGTGCCGCTTGTCACGCCACTTTACATTCTCTATGGTTTTGTAAACCACTCTCTCGGAGGTTGTCATGGCGGACGCGATGGTCGGGAAACCGGTCGATGACCCGGTTGGGAAGACAAGCGAGGACTCGGTCGGGTGGACCGACGGCAAGAGGTATCTCTGGCTGCTCGGGCTGCTCGTCCCCACGCTGCCCTTCCTGGGCTGGGGACTCGTCGAGCTCACCGGGCTGACCCTGTTCTGGTTCTTCGGCCCGATCCTGGTCTTCGGGATCATCCCGGTGCTCGACTTCCTCGCCGGCCTGGACCGCACCAACCCGCCGGACGACATGATCGAGGCGCTGGAGAACGACAGGTACTACCGCTGGATCACCTACCTCTACCTCCCGATCCAGTACGCCTCCCTCGTGTGGGCAGCCTGGATGTGGGCGTACGCCGGCCTCGGGCTGGTCGGCAACCTCGGGCTCGCGCTGACCGTCGGCACGGTCGCCGGGATCGGCATCAACACCGCGCACGAGCTCGGCCACAAGAAGGAGAAGCACGAGCGCTGGCTCGCGAAGATCGCGCTCGCGCAGTCGTTCTACGGCCACTTCTACATCGAGCACAACCGCGGCCACCACGTCCGCGTCGCCACCCCCGAGGACCCGGCGAGCTCACGGGTCGGCGAGTCGGTCTACGCCTTCCTCCCCCGCACCGTCGTGGGCTCCCTCAAGAGCGCCTGGCGCCTGGAGCAGCCACGGTTCAAGCGCCGCCAGCAGTCGCACTGGACGATCCGCAACGACGTGCTCAACGCCTGGCTCATGTCGGTCGTCCTGTGGGGTGCCCTGCTGGCCGTCTTCGGCCTCGGGATCCTGCCCTACCTGGTGATCCAGGCCTTCCTCGGCATCATGCTGCTGGAGGTCGTCAACTACCTCGAGCACTACGGGATGCGCCGGCAGCGCACCGGCCCGGACGGCACCGGCCGCTACGAACGGGTGCGGCCGAGCCACAGCTGGAACAGCAACAACGTCGCGACGAACGTGCTGCTCTACCACCTGCAGCGACACAGCGACCACCACGCGAACCCCACCCACCGCTACCAGACGCTGCGTGACTTCGAGGAGTCACCGGTGCTGCCGACCGGGTACGCCGGGATGATCGTGCTCGCGCTCTTCCCGCCGCTGTGGCGCAAGGTGATGGACCCCCGCGTCCTCGACCACTTCGGTGGCGACATCCGGCTCGCGAACATCCAGCCGGGCAAGCGCGACAAGGTCCTCGCGAAGTACGGCGCCGTTGCCGCTGTCCCGTCGGGCGAGGAGGCCGCTGCGTGAGCAGGTGGGTCTGCACGAGCTGTGAGTACGTCTACGACGAGGCGGCCGGCGACGAGCACGAGGGCTTTCCCGCGGGCACACCCTGGTCCGACGTACCCGACGACTGGTGCTGCCCCGACTGCGGCGTACGCGAGAAGGTCGACTTCGTGCGGGCGGAGGTTTCTCAAGGTATGTAGGGAAACCTGCTCTTCCCATGGCGTGCACGTCGTGGGAAGTGCCGGTTCGACGGCATACCTTGGGGAAACCCGGGCGCGCATAGGATGACGGCATGTCGACGGAACCCCTGCCACCTGACCCCGTCGGCATCCGGGAACGGCTCCTCGAGGCCGCCTCCCAGATCACCTGCGACACCGGCTGGTCCGACGTGACCATGGCCAAGCTGGCCTCCCTCGTCGGCGTGAGCAGGCAGACCGTCTACAACGAGGTCGGGTCCAAGCCGGCCCTCGGGCAGGCGCTGGTGCTGCGCGAGCTCGAGCGGTTCCTCGCGGTGGTGGCCGAGGAGCTCGACCGGTACGACGACGTGGTGGTCGCCATCCGCTCGGCCGCGGAGAAGATCCTGACCATGGCGCAGGACAACCCCCTGCTGCACGCCGTGCTCTCCTCCGCCCACGGCGGCACGTACGAGCTGCTCCCCCTGCTCACCACGCACTCCGAGCCGGTCATCGAGGCGGCGACAGCCGTCATCGCGGAGCGCATCCCCGAACGGTTCCCCGACCTCGGCCTGAGCACTCCCGAGCTCGCAGTAGCCCTGGACACCATCGTGCGGCTGGTGCTCAGTCACGTGATGCAGCCGGGCAAGTCGCCCGCTCGGACCGCGGAGGACATCGCCTGGATCTCGGCGCGGGTCCTCGGACGTCAGGGCTGACGGGGTTCGGGCGGCCGGCGCGGTAAGGATCGTGCCTGGGCGAGGTCTTGACGGGAAACCGGCGCCCGGCGCCGCAAAGATCGTGCCCGGGCGAGGTCTTGACGGGAAACCGGCGCCCGGCGTTGCAAGGATCGTGCCTGGGCGGGGTTCTGACCGACACGACAGCAGTGGCCCCGGCTGAATCTGCCGGGGCCACTGCCTTGCCGTGCCGGCAGGTGTCACATCGAGGGCATCAGCACCGAGTCGACGAGGTAGACGGTCGCGTTGGCGGTCTGGACCCCGCCGCAGATCACGTTGGCGTCGTTGACCTTGAGGTTGTCGCCCGAGCCGGTGACCTTCACGGTGTCGCCCTCCACCGTCTTCTGCTCACCGACGATGTCCGACGGCGCGAGCTGACCGGGGACCACGTGGTACGTGAGCACCGTGGACAGCTGGTCGGCGTTCTTCGGCTTCGCCAGGGCCTGGACGGTCGCCGCGGGGAGCTTCGCGAAGGCGTCGTCGACCGGCGCGAAGACGGTGAACTCGTCACCGTTCAGCGTGTCCACCAGGTCGACCTTCGGGTTCAGCTTCCCGGACACCGCGGACACCAGCGTGGTGAGGAGCGGGTTGTTGCTCGCGGCCACGGCCACCGGGTCCTGGGCCATGCCGTCGACCGAGCCGGCGCCGTCGGGGACCTGCTTCGCGTACGCCGCGCAGCCCGGCCCGACGAGGTTGGCTGCCGGGTCCATGCCGGAGTCGGCCGCGCCGTCGTCAGTACCGGCGGAGTCGTCCATGGGCGTGCTCTCGTCGGTCTGCGTGGCGTTGCTGTCGCCCGAGGCCGCCTCGGTGTCGTCGGCTCCGCACGCCGCGGTCATGGCCAGGGCGGAGACCGCCGCGACGGCGATCGCCGCCTTCCTGATGGAGCGCATGATGCTTCCTTCCTGTCGGTTGCTCTGGGGGTTTCTGCTTCGCGGGTTGTGACGTCCCGTCGTCTTGTCAGGGGTTCGTCGCCCGGTGCCCGGTGGATTGGTCACTCGACGGTCACGGCGACGCTGTGCCAGCCCGTGGACCCGTCCGGCGCGATCGGCGCGCGGTCCGCCGTCTGCGAGTAGCCCGTCTTGTCGGTCGCCCGCACCTCGAGGTTGTGGCTGCCCGGCGTGGCGTCCCACTCCCAGACCCACTGCCGCCAGGTGTCGACGCTGTCCTCGGTGGCGAGCCGGGCCTCGGCCCAGGCGCCGCCGTCGACCCTGACCTCGACCCGGTCGATGCCGCGGTCCTGGGACCAGGCGACTCCCGCCACCGGCGTCGGTCCGGCCTTCACCCTCGCGAACGAGCGGGGTACGTCGATCCGCGAGGACGTCTTGATCGGCGCCTGCGCGGCGTACCCGCGCGTGGTCCAGTACGCCTCGAAGTCGGAGAACCGGGTGACCTCGAGGTCGACCAGCCACTTGGTCGCGGACACGTAGCCGTAGAGCCCCGGCGTCACCAGGCGGGCCGGGAACCCGTGCTCGAGCGGCAGCGGCTCGCCGTTCATCGCCACCGCGACCATCGCCTCGCGGTCGTCGAGCAGCACGGGGAGCGGCGTACCCGCGGTGAAGTCGTCGGCGCTCGTGGACTTCACCGCGTCGGCGCCCGGCTGGACGCCGGCCTCCTCGAGCAGGTCCTTGACGGGTACGCCGATCCAGGTGGCGTTCCCGAGGTACTTGCCACCGACCTCGTTCGAGACGCAGGTCAGGGTGACCCGTCGTTCGACGAGCCGCCGGGCGAGCAGGTCCTCGAAGGAGAGATCGAGCTCGCGGTCGACGAGGCCGTGCACCCGCAGGCGCCAGGTGTCGACCGGGACGTCGGGGACGCGCAGCGCGGTGTCGACCCGGTAGAACTCGCGGTTCGAGGTGAGGTAGGGCGTGATGCCGGGGATGTCGAGGCTCGCCCCGGCCGGTACCGCCCGCGCGGGGCTGTCGGGCACGGGGACCCGGACCCCCGCCCGTGACGCGGCGGCTGCCGGCCCGCCGTACCGGCTGCTGACCACCCCGCCGGCGGCGGCGACCGCCCCCACCGCCAGGGCCGCCGCGAGGAACGCGCGCCGGTCGAACGCGGGTGGGACGTCGTCGCCGGTCACACGAGAGGGAAGGCCGGGTCGGTCGTGCGGCTCAGACCGACCCGGCCGGTCGCGCAGGCCGGGTTCCGTGGGTGCGGGAGTGGCACGCAGGATTCGCAGCAGGACCAGCAGTGACCCGAGCCCGACGCCGACCAGGGCCAGGACCGGCAGGAGCCTGGTCGCAGGCCCCGCGGTGGCGGCGCGGTCGGTCAGCGCGGCGGCCGCGGCGACCGCGCTCAGTGCCAGGAACGCCCCGGCCGCGGCTCGTGGTCGCCGGACGCCGACGGCTCCCACGACGATGGCGAACACGGCGACGGTGGCGACGACCCCGCCGACGAGGACGGCCTTGTCGGCGGTGCCGAACGTCGTGATCGCCCACTCCTTCACCGGCCGCGGCGCAGCGTCGACCGCCCGGTTGGCGACGGCGAGCAGTGGCGAGGGGACTCCGGTGAGCAGGGCCGATGCCGTCTCCGACGCGGCGACCGCGGCCGCTCCGGCGAGCAGGCCCGCGAGGCCGCCGAGGAGGCGTGGGTGTCCGACCTGGTGCTGTGTCGATGCCATGTAAGGCGGTTCGGCTCGGCAGGCACCGCGGATGGGTCAGGCCGTAGACGTGGAAGTAGTCGCGGTACCTCTGCTCGTTCGCGTAACCCTGTGACCCAAGTCTCGTTTGTCACCGCGAGGGTGGGTTGACTTGTCCGACGGGGCGCAACGTCCCCAGGAATGAGGAGAGGCATGTCCCCTCTCAGGCCGATCTCCGTGGTTGTCGTGACGATTCTGGCGGCCATGCTCTCCTCCGGCGCGGCCTCGCCCGGCGTGAAGCCGGGGACCCAGTCCGGTGCCAAGGTCGTGAAGACCGGCTGGTGGTGGGCCGCCAACGACCCCGCCGTGGACCCGGGCGTGGCGGCGCCGCCGCAGCCGCCCTCGCCGAACGTGCCGAAGGACGCCCTCCCCGTCGCGGCCACGGCGGGCGACCCGGACAAGATCAGCGCGATCGAGCTCGCCATCTCGGCCCGTCCCGGCTCGTTCGTCGAGTCCGCGGTGCTGGTGCTCAGGGAGAGCGCCGACCCGAAGGCCAACGTCAACCGGGACGGGGCCGGGGTGGTCGCCTGCCCGGTGACCGAGGCGTTCTGGCCCGACGGCGCCGCGGCGGCGTGGAAGTCGCGGCCGGGCTACGACTGCGACCTCGGCCAGGCTGCCGGGGTCCGGGACGAGAGCGGCGTGTGGACCTTCGACCTCACGGCGATCGCCGCGCTGTGGTCCGCCGACGCGAGATCCGCCTCGACGTCCATCGTGCTCGTGGAGGCGGTCGACGCCCCCGTGAGCTTCCAGGTCGCGTACGACGGGCCGGCCGAGAAGGGCATCGGCCTGAAGGTCGTGACGAGCTCCGCTCCACCGGCCGGCACACCAATCGGCGGCTCGGCGGCGGGCACTCCTCCTCCGGCCCCGCCGGCCGCAGCCGGATCCGGTGGTGGGTTCGGGGCTGCGTCCGGTGGTGCCGGTCTCAGCCCGGGCATCGGGGCGGCGGCTCCACCCGCGGACCTCCCCGCCGGCGACGTGACCACGGCCGAGGCCGCCGCGGCCGCACCCGCAGCGGCGGCCGAGACGACGCCGGTCGCGGCCCCGGCCTCGGTGACACCGTGGTACTCCGGCATACCAGCCGGCGGGTGGGCGCTGCTGCTGTTCGCGCTAGGACTCGCGTACCTCGCCATGCTGGCGCTCGGGCCGGACGCCCAGCCGGCGGTGGGGACGGGGAGCCGCAACGGGGTGAGCCGGGCCCTCGACCGGCTCCGTCGGGCGAAGTCGCAGGTCGCGGGAAGGATCGGCGGCTGATGCGCGCGTCCAAGACCCGGACCGCGGTCCTCGCCCTCCTGCTGGCTTCCGCGGTGACCGCCGGCTGCGGACAGAAGCCGGGTGTGAGCGAGATGTACGCCGGCCAGGGGCAGCTCGGAGCGGCCGACGGCATGGCCGGGCCGGCAGGCGGAGACCCGGCGCTCGGTGCGCAGGGCCCGGCCGGCCCGGGTGGTGCCGCGGACCTCGGCGGCCAGGCAGGGGCATCGAGCGGTGCCGGTGGCGGCGCTTCGGGGGGTGGCGCGGGATCCGGCGGAGGTGGCACCACGTCGCGCTCCGGCGGCAGCGCGGCAGCCCCCGGTGCCGAGGCCACGGCCGGCGGTGACACGACCGGGGTCACCGACAAGACGATCACGATCGGGCTGCACGCACCGGTGACCGGAGCCGCCGCGGTGCCCCAGACCTCGTTCCAGCGAGCGGTGAAGGTCTACTTCGACAGCGTCAACGCCAAGGGCGGCATCAACGGGCGCAAGGTCGAGATCCTCTTCCGCGACGACCACTTCGACCCGAACACCGCGCGCACCGAGTGCAAGGAGCTTGCCGAGCAGGAGAAGGTGTTCATGCTCATCGGCGGCGCGGGCGCGGACCAGATCGACGCGTGCGCCAGGTACGCCGCCGCCACCGGCGTGCCCTACGTCTCCGGGGGCGTGCACGAGACCCGGCCCAGCCTCGGCTCGCTCGGCTCGCTCCCGACGTACTTCGCGGCGAGCCTCACCTACGAGCAGCAGGTACCGCTCCTCGCGCGGCTCATGGGCAACGAGTTCCGGGGCAAGGAGTGGGGCCTCGTGGTGGCCGACAACGACAGCCTGAACTCCTTCTACGACCGTGCCCTCGCCGCGGGCAAGGGCGTCTCCGGTGAGCCGGCACTCGCCCGCCGGATCCCGAAGAAGACCGAGGCGGACGCCCCGGCGGTCGCGACCGCCATCTGCACCAGCGGCGCGGACGTGGTCGTCTGGAACGCCAGCCCGAGCAGCTTCCTCAACGTGACGAAGTCGATGGGGTGCACGGTGACATTCATCGGGCCGGGCCTCACCAACGGCCTCAACATCGTCACCTCGGCCGGCTGTCCGAACATCGCCGGCTCGATGTTCTACTCACCGATGCCGGGCATGGACGTGATGCGCAGGAACAACGAGTTCGTCTCGGCGTACCGCCGGTCCGCCGGTGCCGAGCCGGACGACATCGGAGCCGCGATGTACGGGCTCACCAAGACCGTCGGGCTGATGCTCCACGCGACCGGCCGAAACCTCACCCGGGAGAGCTTCATGGCCACGATCGCGCGGGTGCGCTCGTTCAACTCCGGGGTCTTCCCGGCGACGAACTACTCCAGCCGCTTCGGCGGCACGGCGATGCACCTGCTCCAGGCCGACTGCGGCTCACGCGAGTGGGTCACCAAGCGGATGAACGAGCGGCCGTGAGCCTCCTGAGCGAGCTGGCCAACGCCGTCGTGATCGGCGTCCTGCAGGGCAGCGTCTACGCCCTGGTGGCCCTCGGCATCGTCCTGGTGTACCGCGGCTCCGGGGTGTTCAACTTCGCGCAGGCCGAGTTCGGCACCACCGGGCTGTTCGCGGCGTACTCCGCGCACGTGCTGTGGGAGTGGGCCTACCTCCACGCGATCCTGTTCGGCCTCGCGGTCGCCGTGGCGATGGGTCTGCTCACCGAGGCGCTGGTGATCCGTCCGCTGCGGAACGCGTCCAAGGTGACCCTCCTGGTCGGTACCGCGGGCGTCGCGCTGGCCGCGATCGGCCTGCAGTTCTGGCGTTTCAACGAGACCCTGATCATGGTCATGCCGCCGGTCGACGAGGCGTTCTTCTCGATCCCCACGGGAGCCAAGGTCACCGCCCAGCAGCTCCTGACCCTGCTGGTGCTCGCGATCGTCGCGGTGGCGCTGTGGCTCTTCTTCCGGTCGCCGACCGGCCTCGCGGTGCAGGCCGCGCAGCAGGAGCCGGTGGCCTCGGAGCTGGTCGGCATCAGCGTCCGCCGGATCTCGATGCTCACCTGGGGCATCGCCGCGCTGCTCGGGGGTCTGGCCGGCATCCTGGCCGGGCCGTTCACCACGTTCAGCGCCGGCTGGTTCACCCTCGGCGGCGGTGCGGCCCTCCTGCCCGGGTTCATGGCGGCGATCCTCGCGGGGATGCGGAGCATGCCGGGTGCCCTCGTCGGCGGCCTGGTGGTCGGTGTCGTGAAGCAGCTCGGCTACCTGTCGGTGCTGCTCCCCCTGCCGGGTGCCTCGGCCGCCGTACTCCTGGTGTTCCTCCTCGGCTCGCTGCTGCTGTTCCCACGGGGCCTGTTCGTCGGACGAGGAGCCACCGCATGACACAGGTCGACGACACCCAGGAGATCGCGCCCGTCGCCGATCCCGCCGACGCGGTCGAGGACGGTGCCGAGGAGTGGTCGAGGATGCGGTCGAGGGCCGTGACGCCGCCGGGCACTTCCGCCCCTCACCCCGCGGCCGGGTCATGCGCGGTCTGCTCTGGGCCGCCCTGGCCTGGCTGGTGCTCTGCCTACCGGTGAACGTGCTCTCGCCCTTCGAGGTGGGGGTAGCCGACATCGACGACATCTCGATGCTGGTGATCTTCGCGATCGTCGGGCTCTCGCTGAACGTGCTTCTCGGCTACGCCGGACAGATCTCGCTGGGACACCAGGCGTTCGTCGGCATCGGCGCGTTCACGTCGGCGTACCTCGCCACCGACTACGGCCTGAGCCTGTGGTTCACGGTCCTCGTCGCGGCCGGTCTCGGTGCGGTCCAGGCGCTCGTGCTCGGCGCGGTCTCGCTGCGGGTGACCGGCCTGTACTTCGCGCTGGTCACGCTGGCGTACGGCGCGTTCGCCGAGGAGTCGCTGTTCAAGATCACCGCGGTCACCGGTGGCGACGCGGGCAAGGCCGCCGCCCGGCCGGTCGGGTTCGAGTCCGGCTACGCCTACTACTTCGTGTGCCTCGGGTTCCTCGCCGTGGTGTGGTACCTCGACTGGCGCCTGACGACCTCCAAGGCGGGCCGGGCACTGAACGCGCTGCGTGAGAACCCCCGGGTCGCCGCCACCTACGGCATCAACGTCAACGCCTACATCCTCCTGGCGTTCACGGTGTCCGGACTCTTCGCGGGCATCGCGGGCGCTCTGTGGGCGCACCACGAGGAGCTCATCGTGAGCGGAACCTTCAACTTCCAGAAGGCGCTGCTGTTCGTGCTGATGGCGGTCGTGGGCGGCCTGCGCAACCGGGTCGGCGTGGTCCTGGGGTCGGCGTTCTTCGCGGTGCTCGGCAGCGGGAAGCTCGTCGAGATCCTGCACCTGGAGGGCTTCTTCGAAGGCGTGGTCGGGCTCCCGTCCGAGTTCGTCGGACTGGTGGTCGGCCCGATCCTTCTGCTGCTCACCATCACCCGGTTCCCGGGCGGCATCGGCCAGCAGGTCGCGCCCCTGGCGCAGTGGATGCGGGGCGGTCGGTTCGACCTCCACGCCGGCGCCGCGCGCGAGGTGGAGGTCGACGATGTCCGTGCTTGAGGTCGACCGCCTGTCCATCCACTTCGGTGGCGTGCAGGCGCTGAAGAACGTGAGCATCAAGGCCGGAGAGTGGGAGATCGTCGGCATCATCGGGCCGAACGGCGCCGGCAAGACCACCCTCTTCAACTGCGTCACCGGGTTCTACGCCCCGACCGCGGGCGCGGTGAGACTGCACGGGCGGGACATCACCCGGCTGCCGGTCCATCGGCGTACCGCCCTCGGCATCGGCCGGACCTTCCAGAACGTCGGCCTGGTCAAGGCGGAGACCGTCCTGCGGAACCTGGTCACAGCCCAGCACCGGCACGTCGGATACGACCCCTGGGCGGGGATCCTCGGGTCGCCGGACTCCTTCGCGGTGGAGCGGGAGGTCCGTGAGCGCGCCGAGCAGATCCTGTCCCTGCTCGACCTCGAGCGCCTCGCCGGCTCCCGAGTGGCCGACCTTCCGTACGGCGTACTCAAGCGGGTCGAGCTGGCAGCCGTGCTCGCCACCGACCCCGAGATCCTGCTGCTCGACGAGCCGGGCTCGGGGATGGGCCCGGAGGAGGCGCATGCGCTGGGCGACACACTGCTCGAGCTGCGACGGCAGTTCGGGGTGACGATCGTGATGATCGACCACCACGTCCCGCTGGTGACGCGGGTGTCGGACTACGTCTACTGCCTCAACTTCGGTGAGGTGCTCGCCGAGGGCACGACCGACTACGTCCGCCGACACCCGGACGTGGTCCGGGCCTACATGGGTGAGGACGCCGTCGAGCGCGAGCACATCCGCGAGCAGGCCGCCCGCCGTCCCGAGGAGCTGGTCTGATGGCGCTGCTGGAGATCGAGGACCTCGTCGTCGGGTACGGCGCGCACCCCGTGCTGCACGGGGTCAGCTTCGTGGTGGAGGAGGGCGAGGTCTGCGTCCTGCTCGGGCTCAACGGCGCCGGCAAGACCACGACCGTGGGCACCGTGGCGGGGCTGCTCCGGCCCCAGTCGGGACGGGTCTCCTTCGACGGCCGCGCGATGGGCCGTCGGTCCCCGTCCGCACGGGTCCGCAGCGGCATCGCGCTCTGCCCTGAGGGGCGCCGCGTGTTCCCGCGGCTCACCGTGCTCCAGAACCTCAGGCTCGGGGCGTGGACGCAGCGGCGCAGTCCTCGAGCCGTCCGGGACCAGCTCGACCTGGTCCTGGACTACTTCCCGCGACTTTCCGAGCGCGAGGACCAGCTCGCTGGAACACTGTCAGGTGGGGAGCAGCAGATGCTGGCGGTCGCGCGGGCCCTGATGTCGCGGCCGCGGCTGCTCCTGGTCGACGAGGCGTCGCTGGGGCTCAGCCCGACGGTGGCGCGCACGGTCTGGGAGGTCACCTCCCGGATCAAGGAGGACGGCACCACCGTCTTGATGGTCGAGCAGAACGCCGGCGCCCTGCCGTTCGCGGATCGGGCACTGATCATGGAGAAGGGAACCCTGGCCCACACTGCTGTGGGGCGGGAGATACACGATGTCAACCTCCGCGAGGCGTACCTCGGGGCATAGGAGCTCGTCATGCAGAACAACTTCGGTCGGCTCGGAGGACAGCTCGGGGTGGGGCTCTGCCTCATGGGCTTCCTCGCCGTCTTCTTCGGGTGGAACGGCGCGGCGAGCAACAACTTCGTGCCGGCGCAGTTCCCGTACCTGATCTCGGGCGGCATCGCCGGGCTCGCGATCGTGGTCGTCGGCGCGGCGATGATCGTCGTACAGAACCAGCGGACCGACCGCGCCCGGATCGAGGCCGCCCTCGAGCGGCTCGCCCTGGCGCTGGAGACCACGGGGCCGGGGGGCGACGGGACACCGGGAGCGTTCGGACCGGGCGGGTACGTCGTCGCCGGCAGCTCGTCCTACCACCAGGTCGACTGTGCGCTGCCGGAGGCCCGCGAGGAGGCCCGCCTGGTGCCCCTGACGGACATCATGGGCAGCGCGCTGACGCCCTGCCGGGTCTGCCGTCCTCCGCAGTTCGGGCGGCTGGTGGGCTCGGCCGACACGGGCGCGACGACGGGGTGAGGGCGAGGAACGCCCTGCCGGTCGCAACGCTCGTCGTCGTGCTGGCGGTCGTCCTGGGCGGCTGCTCCCTGGGAGACCGCGATGTCGAGCGGATGTCGTCGGCGACCGAGGCGCGGGTGCTCGAACCCCTTCCGGCCGGGCAGGGGGAGCAAAGCTTCGCGGTCGCGGACCCGGGGCCGTTGCGCGCGAGACCGGTGAGTGCGGACCTGCTGGTGCTCGGGAGTGGGACGCTGCCGCGCTCGTTCCTGCGACGCATCGGCGCAACGCCTGGGGTCCGTGCCACCGAGTCCGTGTCGCTGGCGTCTGCCGTCGTTGGCGGCCGCGTGCTCACGATCGGGTCGGTGGACCCGGCGACGTACCGCCGCTTCACCCCTGGGCGCGCCGCCCGGATGACCGCGGTCTGGCAACGGGTCGCGGAGGGCGACCTGGCGATCTCGCCGGAGGTGGCCGAGGACCTGCGGCAGCCGCTCGGTAGCCAGATGATGCTGGGGAACGACAAGTCGGCGGTCGGCCTGCGGGTCGGCGCGCACGCCTCGATGGCCCCGCGGATCGACGCCGTCGTCAACCATGCGCGGGGACGGCAGCTCGGCATGATCCCTGGGAACGCCGTCCTCGTCTCGGTGCGCGAGGGGTCGGCTGCGTCCGAGGTCGAGGACGACCTCGAGAAGCTGGCGGGACGTCGCGCCATGGTGGGGGCGCTGAGCCGCACGCCTCCGACCGAGGGCAGGCAGACCGCGTTCCTGACCGGCGGTTCGGTCGCCGAGGCGGTCGGGTCGTTCAGCTACCGGTACTACGAGGACGGCTCCGTCGACCCTGACGCGTCGTGGGTGGATGCCAACATCCGCACCGAGGACGTGCCGATCCTGGGCTCCGTCACCTGTCACCGGGTCCTGCTTCCACAGCTGAGGGCCGCACTGCAGGAGGTCGTCGACTCCGGCCTCGCGAGCAGTGTCGACCCTGGCGACTTCGGTGGGTGCTACGTCCCGCGCTTCATCGACAGCGACCCCACCAGAGGCCTGTCGCTGCACACGTGGGGCATCGCGGTCGACCTCAACGTCTCCGGCAACCACCGTGGCACAGCCGGGGAGATCGACCCCCGGATCGTGGACATCTTCAAGCGGTGGGGCTTCGCCTGGGGCGGCGACTGGGACTACACCGACCCGATGCACTTCGAGCTCGCCGCCCTGGTCCGCCCTCGGTAGGCCGCCCCTTCGGCAGGTGCCCAGGTCCCGGACGGGCCGAGGGCCGGCCCTCGGGGTCGCGACATACTCGGGACACCCGAGCCCTTAGGAGCTGTCTCGTATGCGTGCTGTCCAGGTTGTCCGACTCGAGGGTCCGCAGGGCGTCGACGTGGTCGACGTACCGGAGCCGACCGCGGCCGACGGGCAGGTGCTCGTCGACGTGCACGCGCTCGGGGTCAGCTTCCCCGACCTGCTGCTGTCGGCCGGGCAGTACCAGCTCAAGCCCGAGCCGCCGTTCACGCTCGGCGTCGACTTCGCGGGCGTGGTGCGGGAGGCGCCCGAGGGGTCGGGGTTCGAGTCCGGTGACCGGGTGGCCTGCTGCCTGCCGTACGGCGGCGGGGCGGACGTCGTGGCCCTCGGTCCGGAGAGCATCTTCCCGCTGCCCGAAGGCATGTCGTTCGTGCAGGGCGCGGCGCTGCCGATGAACTACCTGACCGCGCAGTTCGCCCTCGCCACCCGCGGCCGGCTCCAGAAGGGCGAGACGGTGCTCGTCCACGGAGCCGCCGGAGGGGTCGGCACCGCCTGCCTCCAGGTGGCCAAGGGGTACGGCGCCCGCACGATCGCGGTCGTCTCGACCGAGGAGAAGGCGGAGGTCGCTCGCGCGGCGGGAGCCGACGACGCGGTGCTCGTCGACGGGTTCCTCGGCTCGGTGAAGGAGCTGACCGGCGGCAAGGGCGTGGACGTCGTCGTGGACGTGGTCGGGGGCGACCTGATGACGGACTCGCTGCGCTCCCTCAACACGCTCGGCCGGCTGCTGGTCCTCGGGTTCGCCGCGGGCAGCATCCCCGAGGTGAAGGTGAACCGGCTGCTGCTCAACAACATCGACGTGCGCGGCGTCGGCTGGGGCGCCTACGCGATGGTCCGGCCCGGTTTCATGCGCGGCCAGTGGGACGAGCTGCTGCCGATGATGGACTCCGGCGTGGTCGACCCGCCGGTCGGGACGACGTACCCACTCGAGGAGGTGCGCCGGGCTCTGACCGACATGGCCGAGCGGCGCACGCTGGGGAAGTCCGTGCTCACGCTGCGGTGAGCGACACCCGCGGCGCCGTGCCGACTCGGCAGGCTAGCGGACGCCTTCCCACAGGGAGCGTTCCCAGGATCGGGGATCGTCCGCCACCTGTGACGTCGTGTCGAAGCGCATCGTCGCCCTGCGGCTGAGGTCGTACTCCGGCCAACCGGGGTCGCCGCTGGTGGCGAAGGAGACCCAGGCCGCGTGCATGGTGTCCGCGAGCTCCTGCGGCGGGTCCTCCCCGAGCAGCGGCCCGAAGAGCCGGGCGTCCTTGCCCAGGGTGTCGAAGACGAAGGGGATCTCGATCGCGTGGACCGCGCCGAGGCCCGGTGCAGGCCAGGCGAACTCGTACATGTAGGTGCCGGAGGTGGCGTTCGCGTGGGCGTCTGCCAGGCGGATCGCCGGGATGCGCACCCACCAGTCGGTCTGCGCCGCCGCGAGCAGGTCACCGGGGCCGGCCTCCGGATACCTCGCTCGATACGCCGCGAGCGCCGTCTCGGCCGGGAGCCCGTAGGCGGCAAGACTGTGACGGCCGTACACGTCGACGGGTCCGGTCAGCATCTCGTCGGTGATCTGGCCGATCTCGCCGGTGATGACAAGGAACATCCGCCAGTCGTCGGTGTTGGTGCCGGCCATGACTTCGACCTCCGCGCCGGCACCGGCCGCGATCCGCTCGAGCGGGGGACCAGGAACGACCTCCCCGTCGATCACCGGCTGCCACGGCATCATGTGGGCCGCCATCTCCTCGCCCCAGCGGTCCGGGTCGGGATGGGCGACAAGCTCTGCCTGCAGCTCCGCCTGCGCCGCGAGCAGTCGCTCGACGGGGACCGCGGCGATCGCCTCTCGGGTCGGCGGGACACCCAGCTTCTCGGCGAGGTACCGCCCGATCCGCAACGCGGTCTCGGCCGGGGACACCTGATGAGCCGCGCCGCTCTGCGCGATCGCCCGCCGGAACAGCCCTGCGGCGCGGGGCATGGCGAGCAGGGTGCCGATGCTCATGGCGCCGGCCGACTCACCGAAGACCGTGACGGTCCCCGGGTCACCGCCGAACGCGGCGATGTTCTCCCGCACCCACTCCAGGGCCGCGACCTGGTCGAGCAGCCCGAGGTTCGCGATGCCGTCACCCAGATACAGGAACCCGTCGGCCCCGACACGCCAGTTGACGACCACGCACACGACGCCGTCGCGGGCGAAGTGACTGCCGTTGTACGCCGCCGTCGAGCTGATCTCGAAGGCGCCACCCTGGATCCACACCATGACCGGCAACCCGGCCGCGCCAGGGTCGGGCGTCCAGACGTTGAGGACCAGGCAGTCCTCACCGGTCACGGCGGTGTCCCAGTCGGACCCCGCGCTCTCCGGAGGTGCGACCTGAGGCGGTGCCGGTCCGTACCTGGTGGCGTCACGTACGCCGTCCCACGGCTCGACTGGCTGGGGCGGACGGAGCCGGTTCGCTCCGGACGGCGGTGCCGCGAAGGGAACTCCCAGGAACGTGTACACACCGTCGGCAACGCTGCCGCGCAGCTCGCCCCGGGCAGTCTTGACCACTGGTCTCATGCGCCCACGGTGCGCCGGGCATGAACCTCACTGCAGAGGCGAAGGTCCCGAAGCCTCCACCCGGCGCGGGCACCTGACGGGCCGTGAGACAGGTCAGCTTGCGACGAGCAGGTCCTGGTACTCCGGGTGCTGCTCGATGTAGGACTTGAAGAACGGGCACACAGGACGCACCTGAAGGCCGCGCCCGCGGACGTCGTCGAGGGCCGCCCGGACCAGCGTCGAGCCGACGCCGCGGCCCTCGAACGCGTCGTCGACCTCGGTGTGGGTGAAGATGACGAGCCCGTCTCTGAGCTTGTACTGCGCGAAGCCGGCCACCACGCCGGAGTCGTCCCAGGCTTCGTAACGGCTCTCGTCCGGGTTGTCCTTGACGGTCACAGTTGCCTGTTCGCTCATGGTTCCGATCATTGCACCCACCCGGGTGGGGGCAGCCGCGTTAGGGTGGCGGGCGTGACGATTCTCGACGACGCCAAAGACGGCATGAACCACGCGATCAGGCCCCAGGACGACCTCTTCGGGCACGTGAACGGGCAGTGGCTCGACACCGCGGAGATCCCCTCGGACCGGTCCAGCTGGGGCCCGTTCGTGATGCTCGCCGACGAGGCGGAGATGCGGGTCAAGGAGATCATCCAGGACGCAGCCGAGGGCAAGGTCGGCGGCGAGAACGGCGAGAAGATCGGTGACCTCTACGCCAGCTTCATGGACGAGGAGCGCATCGAGAAGCTCGGCCTGACCCCGATCGAGGACGCGCTGCGCGCCGCCGCCGAGGTGGCCGACGTGAGCGCGCTCGCCCGGTTCATCGGCGAGCTGGAGCGCGGGGGCGGCTCGGGCCTGTTCGGGTCGTACGTCGACACCGACGACCGCAACTCCGACCGGTACCTCGTCAACGTCACGCAGGGCGGGCTCGGGCTGCCGGACGAGTCGTACTACCGGGACGACAAGTTCGCGGACATCCGCACGGCGTACGTCGGGCACCTCACCCGGATGTTCGCCCTGGCCGGCCGCGAGGACGCCGAGCAGGCGGCGCAGCTGGTGATGGACGTCGAGACCCGGCTCGCGCAGGGGCACTGGGAGCGCGCCGAGTGCCGTGACGTCATCAAGACCTACAACCTCACCTCGCTCGACGAGCTCGTCTCGCTCGCCCCGACGTTCGACTGGACTGCCTGGGGCGAGGGCCTCGGCGCGAAGGACGGGACGTTCGCCGAGACGATCGTCCGCCAGCCGAGCTACATGACGCACCTGTCGAAGGCGCTCGAGGAGGTTCCGGTCGAGCACTGGCGCGAGTGGCTCGCGATCCGGGTGATCCGGCGCGCCGCGCCGTACCTCCCCTCGGCCTTCGTCGCCGAGAACTTCGACTTCTACGGCAAGACTCTCAACGGGACTCCCGAGCTGCGCGCGAGGTGGAAGCGCGGCGTCTCCCTGGTCGAGGGCGCGCTCGGCGAGGCCGTGGGCGAGGTGTACGTCGCACGGCACTTCCCGCCGACCTCCAAGGCGCTGATGGACGACCTGGTGGCCAACCTGACCGAGGCCTACCGGCGCAACATCGAGAAGCTCGACTGGATGGGCGAGGACACCAAGCGCCGCGCGTTCGAGAAGCTCGAGACGTTCAACCCGAAGATCGGCTACCCGAAGAAGTTCCGCGACTACTCCACGCTCGAGATCGTTTCGGACGACGTGATGGCGAACGTCGCGGCAGCCGCCGCGTTCGAGACCGACCGGCAGCTGAACAAGATCGGCTCGCCCGTCGACCGCGACGAGTGGTTCATGCTCCCGCAGACGGTCAACGCCTACTACAACCCCGGCACGAACGAGATCTGCTTCCCCGCCGGCATCCTGCAGAAGCCGTTCTTCGACCCCGAGGCGGACGCGGCCGAGAACTACGGCGGCATCGGCGCCGTGATCGGGCACGAGATCGGCCACGGGTTCGACGACCAGGGGTCGCAGTACGACGGCGCGGGCAACCTCAACGAGTGGTGGACCGAGGCGGACCGCGCCGCGTTCAAGGAGAAGTCCGACAAGCTCATCGAGCAGTACGACGGCTTCGAGCCGCGCAACCTGCCGGGTGAGAAGGTCAACGGTGCGCTCACGGTGGGCGAGAACATCGGCGACCTCGGCGGCCTCACGATCGCGCACAAGGCCTACCTGATCAGCCTCGACGGCGACGACCCCGAGGAGACGGACGGCCTGACCGGCTCGCAGCGCCTGTTCATGAACTGGGCCTACGTGTGGCGCACCAAGCGGCGCAAGGAGCAGGAGCAGCAGTTCCTCACCATCGACCCGCACAGCCCGCCGGAGTTCCGCGCGAACATCGTGCGCAACCTCGACGAGTTCCACGAGGCGTTCGAGACGCGGCCCGGCGACGGCCTGTGGCTCGACCCCGAGAACCGCATCCGCATCTGGTGAGAGCGGCCGAGGCGCGGGTGTTTCCCCAAGGTATGCAGGTGAACCGTCACTCCCCATGGCGTGCACGTCGTGGGGAGTGCCGGTTCGACGACATACCTTGATGAACCAGCGGACCGAGGCGGCCGGGGCGCCGTACTACCCGCCGAAGCCGCGGCCGGGCGACAAGGTCGCGGTGCTGTCGCCGGCCAGCGGGCTGCCGGGACTGTTCCCGCACGTCTTCGACCTCGGCCTCGAACGGCTGCGGTCGGAGCTCGGCCTGGAGCCGGTGGAGTACCCGACCACGCGCAGGATGGACGCTCCGCCGCGGGACCGCGCGCGGGACCTCGTGGACGCGTTCACCGATCCGTCGATCAAGGCGGTGCTCGCCTCGATCGGCGGCGAGGACCAGATCACGGTCATCCCCCACCTGCCGGCCGACGTCCTCCGCGCCAACCCCAAGCCGTTCTTCGGCTTCAGCGACAACACCAACCTGCTGCACCTCCTGTTCGAGGCCGGCGTCGTGGGCTACCACGGCGGGTCGGTGATGATGCACCTCGGCAGGCCTCGTGGGCTGCACCCGATGTCGGCGGCGTCGTTGCGGGCTGCGCTCTTCGAAGCCGGGCCCTTCGAGCTGGGCTGCGCCTCGGAGTTCTGCGACGAGACCCGGAACTGGGAGGACCCCGCGAACCTCGCACTGGAGCCGGTGACGCGCGAGGCACGGCCGTGGGAGTGGGTCAACGCCGACAGCGTCGTCGATGGCGTGGCGTGGGGCGGGAACCTGGAGGTCCTGCACTGGATGCTGGCGGCGGGTCGCGTCGACGAGGTACAGGCGGACGTGCTGTTCCTGGAGACGTCGGAGGAGCTGCCGGGCGACGTCGAGGTCTACCGCATGCTGCGGAACATGGGCGAACGCGGCCTGCTCGGGAGTTTCGGCGCGGTGCTGTTCGGCCGGGCCAAGGCCTGGGACCTCTTCCGGCCGCCCACGTCGGTCGAGGAGCGGACGGCGTACGCCGAGGCGCAGCGGGCCGCGGTGATGCGGGCCCTGGAGGAGTACAACCCCACGGCGTTGGCGGTCTTCGACCTCGACATCGGACACACCGACCCGCAGCTCGTCATGCCCTACGGCGGCCGGGTCCGGGTCGACGGTCCGAGCCGTCGCTCGCCGTCTGGTACTGAGCGACTGACAAGTCCCTCGTTCTCTCAACGTTTGAAAAACGGACAATCTGGACACTCTGGGCAGCGTCAAGAAACACCGACGAGCGACATCCGTACCCAAGGGGTTGAGAGACGATATGTCCCAGACCACCCACCAGGCGGCTCACGCCACCGGCCAGCGTGAGGACCTGAACCGGTCCATTACCGGGAGGTTGTTGTTCTTCTACGTTCTCGGAGACGTCCTCGGCTCCGGCATCTACGCCCTGATCGGTGTGATGGCGCTCCAGGTCGGCGGCGCGTTCTGGACGTCGTTCGTCGTCGGTGTCACCGTGGCGATGCTGACCGGCTTCGCCTACGCCGAGATGATCACGAAGTACCCGCAAGCCGCGGGCGCGGCGTTGTACGTCTCCAAGGCGTTCAAGAACCGCTTCTTCACGTTCGTCGTCACCTTCAGCATGATCAGCGCGAGCATCGCGGCCGCCGGAGCCCTGGCGCTGGTGTTCGGCGGTGGCTACTTCAAGGAGTTCCTCGACGCGCCGACGACGCTCGTGGCCATCGGGTTCATCGTCGTCCTTGCGCTGCTGAACTTCCGCGGCATCTCCGAGTCGGTGAAGGCCAACATGCTGATGGCCCTGGTCGAGATCACCGGGCTCGTGATCGTGCTGGCGGTCGGAGCGGCCGTGCTGTTCGAGGGCAACGCCGACTTCAGCCGACCCTTCGAGTTCAAGGGCGACGGCAACGAGATGATGATGGTGCTGGCCGGTGCCGCGCTCGCGTTCTTCTCGATGACCGGCTTCGAGAACGCCGCGAACGTCGCGGAGGAGACTCACACCCCGAGCAAGGTCTTCCCCCGAGCGCTGCTCGGCGGCATGGCGGTGGCCGGTGTGCTGTATCTGCTCATCGCGTTCGTGGCCTCGATGGTGGCGCCGACGGAGAAGATCGCCGGATCCGAGAGCGCGCTGCTCGAGGTGGTGAAGGCCGGGCCGTTCCCGATCCCGCCGCTGGTCTTCGCAGCCATCGCGTTGGTCGCGGTCACGAACACCGCTCTCGTCGCCCTCGTCGCGCAGTCACGCATCATGTACGGCATGGCCAAGGAGGGCGTCGTACCCCGCATCTTCGCCCGCACTCACGCACGTCGCCAGACGCCTTGGGTGGCGATCGTCTTCACGACCGCCATCGTGATCGGCCTGCTGCTCACCGCTGACGTGGAACGACTCGCTGCCGTCACGGTCCTGTTCCTCATCGCGGTCTACGGACTGGTGTGCGTGTCCGCGCTCGTGTTGCGCAAGGAGAAGGTCGAGCACGAGCACTTCCGCGCACCCACGGTGTTGCTGTGGGCGGGACTGGTCACGAACGCCGGGCTGCTGGTCAACACCGCGGTCACCGACCCGGGTGCGCTCAAGTACTGCGGCGTCATGCTGGCGATCGGGCTCGCGCTCTACTTCGTGAACAACCTCGTGACCGACCGGACGGCGCCCCTGGTCTCCGAAGATCGGTAGACGCGGTCGGGCCTGCCGAAGCCGCGCCCGGTTCCCTGGTAGCGGTGCCGCCCGGCACCTAGGCTCGAGGGGCGACCCTGATGCGGAGGAGCCTTCCATGGAGCGACCCGGTGGCATCGTCGACTTCGTTCCGTCGCGGGAGCACTTCCCGTTCGAGTCGCGATGGATGACCAGCTCGGTCGGCCCGGTGCACTACATCGACGAGGGTGCGGGACCACCGCTGCTCCTCCTGCACGGCAACCCCGACTGGAGCTTCCTGTACCGCAAGATCGTGGGTGCTCTGAGGGACCGTTTCCGCTGCGTCGCCGTGGACTACCCGGGCTTCGGGCTGTCGGTCCATCCCGGGGGCTCCTACGGGTACACCCCGGCGGAGCATGCCGGCGTGGTCGCGGAGCTCGTCGAACATCTCGACCTGCGGGACATGGTGCTCATGGGGCAGGACTGGGGCGGGCCGATCGGCATGGATGTGGCGTCCCGCCTGCCCGAGAGGATCCGCGGTCTCGTCATGGGGAACACGTGGTTCTGGCCCGCCGACACCGTCATGCTGAGCTCCTTCAGCCTGCTGATGGGCTCGCCTCCCCTCCAGGCCCTCATCATCCAGCGGAACTTCTTCGTCGACCTGTTGATGAAGCGGACACTCAAGGCCAGTCTCACCGAGACAGAGTTCGAGCACTACCGTGCCGTGGTCCCGACACCCGAGTCCCGCACGGGGATCGCGGTCTTCCCAAGGCAGATCCGGGCGGCCGGACCGTGGTTGGCGGAGGTCGAGAGCCGAGTCAGGTCGACCCTCGCGCACAAGCCGATCGTGCTGGTGTGGGGGTTGAAGGACCCAGCGTTCGGCAGCACGCACGTCCTTGCCCGGTGGACGTCGACGTTCCCCCAGGCCCGGGTGGTGCTGCTGGAGAAGGCCGGGCACTACATCCAGGAAGACGCGCCCGAGCAGATCGTCGACGCCATCGCGACAGCCTTCGGCCCGCGCCGCTGACCGTCCGAGGGGCCCCTACAGCAGGCGCTCGACCGCCTCGACCACCTGGGGGTCGTCGGGTACGACGCCGGGGCTGAACCGCGCGACGACCTTGCCGTCGGCGTCGAGCAGGAACTTCTCGAAGTTCCACGTGATGTCGCCCGTCCGGCCTTGCTCGTCCGCGACCTCCACGAGCTCGTCGTACAACGCGTGGCGGTTGTCTCCGTTGACCTCGACCTTCTCTGTCAACGGGAACGTCACGCCGTACGTCGCGGAGCAGAACTCCGCGATCTCCTCAGGGCTGCCGGGCTCCTGCCCGCCGAACTGGTTGCACGGGACGCCGACGACGGTGAACCCGCTGCCGGCGTACTGCTCGTGCAGTTCCTCCAGAGCGGTGTACTGCGGCGTCAGGCCGCACTTCGAGGCGACGTTGACGAGCAGGGCAGCCTTGCCGCCGGTGATCTCGCCGAGGGTCGCCGGGGCGCCGTCGAGCCGGGCTATCGGGGTCTGCAGCAGAGTCATGCCGCGAGGGTACCGAGCCACCCCCCAAAGGGTGCAGGGCATCCGGCTCGAGACGGTCATCGTCCGAGCGTCGCACGTAGGCGGGCGAGGACCAGGGCCAGTGGCGGCCATGCCGAGCGTCCACGCCGGACCACGGCGTAGGCCCGCAGACGCACCTCCGGGTGCTCGAGCGGCAGGGTCACCACGTCGGGCCGGGTCGGCTGGTCGGCGGGGAACAGCCCGACCCCCAGGCCGGCAGCAACCAGGTCCTGCACCAGCTCGAGGCTGTCGACGCGGTGGCTGACCCGCGGCTCGAACCCGGCCATCGCGGCGATCGTGCGCACCACGTCCGCGTCTGCGGTGTTGCGGGAGTTCACGATCCAGTCCCGGTCGGCGAAGTGGGCGAAGACGCTGGGTGCGTCGCCGGTGGTCCCGGCCTCGGCCGCCGGTACGCCGAGGCCCCAGCGTGCGGTCCACAGCGCCGTCGACTCCACGGTCAGGTCGAATTCGGCCGGTGCCAGGTCGTAGTCGTAGGTGAGTGCGAGGTCCACGTCGTCGGTGCGCAGCAGCGCGAACGCCTCGCCGGGCTCGTGCTCGTGGATCAGCAGCCTTACGTCGGGATGCGCCCGTGCGATCTCGTCGAGGACCGGCATCAGCGAGCTGCGTACGGCGGTCGCGAACCCGGCCACGCGGACGGTTCCCGCGGGCTCCGACTGCGGGTCGAGGTCGAGCCGCGCGGCCTCTACCGCAGCCAGGATCGTCACTGCGTGCTCGGCGAGACGACGACCCGCCGGGGTGAGCCGCACCCGCCGGCCGTCGGGCTCGACCAGCGGTGTCCCGACCTCGCGGGCGAGCGCGGCGATCTGCTGCGACACCGTCGACGTCGTGGTGCCCATCTCCTCCGCGACCTCGCGCATCGACCCGAGCCGGGACAGCTCGAGCAGCACGGTGAGGCGGCGGGTCTCCATCCACAGGATTGTCCACTGATTGTGAACAATCTGTCCATGTTTCTCACGTGGACGCGAACGGTTGTCGCTTGGCCTACTGGACCGCATGAGCACCACGTCCCCACCCCTGGCCCAGCCCCTCACCCAGCACACGCCGCATCGCGGGAGCCAGCAGCCGGCCCGGCTTGCGAGCGCTCGCGCAGGCGTGTCCATGGCGGTCATGTCGATGCTGGCCGTGCAGCTGGGAATCGCGGTAGCGGTGGGTCTCTTCGACGCGGTCGGGCCGCTCGGCGTTGCGTGGCTGCGCCTGGGCTGGGCCGGTCTGATCATGCTCGTCGTGCTGCGACCGCGGCCGTCGACGTTCACCCGGTCGTCGTTCGCCGCCAGCGTGGCGCTCGGGGTGGTGACCGCCGGCGTGACCCTGCTGTTCATGGCGGCCGTCGAGCGCCTGCCGATGGGGACCGCCAGTGCCCTGGAGTTCCTCGGCCCGCTCGGGGTGGCGGTTCTTCGCAGCCACGGTCGCGGCCGCCTGCTCGCGGCGCTTGCGGCGATCGGCGTACTGCTGCTCACCGAGCCTTGGCGAGGGCAGACCGACCTCGTCGGGGTGTGGTTCGCCCTCGCCGCTGCGGCATGCTGGGCGGCGTACATCCTGCTCACGCAGATGGTGGGTGACCAGGTCGCCGGCGTGCAGGGGCTCGCGGTCTCGATGCCGGTCGCGGGTCTGGTCGCCACCGCCGTCGCCGCCCCGTCGGTGGCCCCGGTGCTGACCGCTGAGGTGCTTCTTGCCGGCCTCGGCCTGGCGATCCTGCTCCCGGTCATCCCGTTCACGCTCGAGCTGCTCGCTCTCAGACGGCTGACAGCCGGCGCGTTCGGCACGCTGATGGCGCTCGAGCCCGCGTTCGCGGCGGGTGTCGGTCTGGTCGTGCTGGGGCAGGTGCCCGGCCTGCTCCCGGTCCTCGGGATCCTCTGTGTCGTCGCGGCCGGGATCGGTGCCGAGCGCACCGGCGCCCGACACCGTCCACCTGCCGAAGCGGCTGAACCGGGTGCCTGACCGTCGCACTCCACTCCGACCCCGCCGGCCCATCTCTCCGGCGGCCGGGACTCATCGCCCGCCGACGTCCCTGGCGCGCCACGGACCGCAGCAGACGGGAGCCGGTCGAGGATGGTTGAGTATGGCCATGGACTCAGACGTGCTGCGGAAGCTGGTCGAGGCGCTCCCGGACGGCGCCGTGGCCACCGACGCGGCGGTGCTGGAGAACTACCGGCACGACTGGTCGCGCGCCCCCGGCGCCGGTACGCCGGTAGCGGTGGTCCGGCCCGCCGACGCCGACCAGGTGCAGGTCACCGTCAGGTGGGCGGCCGAGCACCGGATCCCGGTCGTGCCCCGCGGCGCCGGCAGCGGGCTGTCGGGCGGCTCGTCGGCGGTCGACGGGGGCATCGTCGTGAGCATGGAGCGGATGCGCGCGATCGAGGTCGACGCCGCGTCACGGGTGGCCGTCGTCGAGCCGGGCGCCCTCAACGTGGAGGTGAAGGGCGCCGCCGCCGAGCACGGCCTGTGGTACCCGCCCGACCCGTCGTCGTACGAGATCTGCTCGATCGGCGGCAACATCGCGACCAACGCGGGCGGCCTGTGCTGCGTGAAGTACGGCGTGACCACCGACTACGTCCTCGGGCTCGACGTGGTCCTCGCGGACGGAAGCAAGATCACCCTCGGCGGCCGGCGGATCAAGGACGTCGCCGGGCTCTCCCTGCTCAAGCTGTTCGTCGGCAGCGAGGGGACGCTGGGCATCGTCACGAGGGCGATCCTGCGGCTGGTCCCGGCTCAGGGCGCCCGGTCCACCCTGGTGGCCACGTTCCCGACGGTCAACGACGCCGCGAACGCCGTGGTCGCCGTCGGTCAGACGCTGCGCCCGTCGATGCTCGAGCTGATGGACTCCGCCTCGATCAACGCCGTCGAGGACTTCAAGCCGATGGGCCTCGACCGCTCCGCCGGCGCGCTGCTGATCGCCCAGTCCGACGCCCCGGCCGCTGCACGGTCGGCGGAGATCGAGGCCATGCACGAGTCCTGCGTGCGGGCCGGCGCCACGGAGGTGTTCAGCACCGACGACGCCGAGGAGGGCGAGCTGTTCGTCGCCGCCCGCCGGATGGCGTTCCCCGCGATCGAGATGCGCGGGTCGCTGCTGCTCGAGGACGTGGGCGTCCCGGTCCCGCTGCTGCCGGAGCTGCTCGACCAGATCGCGGCGGTCGCGGAGAAGTACGCCGTGGAGATCCCGGTCGTGGCCCACGCCGGCGACGGCAACACGCACCCGATCATCGTCTTCGACCCGAAGGACGCCGACGCAGGCGACCGCGCGAGGGAGGCGTTCGGTGAGGTGATGCGCTGCGCGATCGCTCTGGGCGGGACGATCACCGGCGAGCACGGCGTGGGCCGCACGAAGAAGTCCGCCCTGCCTGACCAGCTCGGCCCCGAGGTCATGGCGCTGTCCCGCCGGGTCAAGGACGCGCTCGACCCCGACGGGATCCTCAACCCGGGAGCGGTCTTGTAGGTTCGGGCGTATGGCTCACACCACGCACGGAATCGTCGACCGCAAGCTCTTCGGCCCAGGGCCGTGCAACCCCTACCCCGAGGCGACCTCAGCCCTCGGCCTGCCGCTGCTCGGGCACCTCGACCCCGAGTTCCTGCGGATCATGGACGAGACCTGCGACCGGCTCCGTGAGGTCTGGGGTACGACGAACAAGCGGACCCTGCCGTTGTCCGCGACGGGGTCGGCCGGCATGGAGGCGTCCTTCGTCAACACGGTGTCGGAGGGTGACGTCGTGGTCGTCGCGGTCAACGGCCTCTTCGGCCAGCGGATGTGCGACGTGGCGGCCCGATGCGGCGCCGAGGTCGTGCCGGTCGAGCACGAGTGGGGCAGGCCGGTCGACGTGGATCGCGTGCTGTCCGCGCACCCGAACCCCAAGGTCATCGCCGCGGTCCACGCCGAGACCTCGACCGGCGTCCGCTCCGACATCGCCGCCCTGGGCGCCGGCCGTGACGAGCGGCTGCCCGACGCGCTCCTCCTGGTCGACGCCGTCACCTCGATCGGCGGCATCGAGCTCCGCGCCGACGACTGGGGCATCGACATCGGGTACGCCGGCACCCAGAAGTGCCTCGGCGTCGCGCCGGGACTCGCCCCGTTCACGATCAACGACCGCGCGTTCGAGCGCCGGGTGGAGCGGCCGCGCTCGTGGTACCTCGACCTCGGGCTGCTCGGCGGCTACGTCGGCGAGGCCGAGGGCAAGGGCGGCCGGACCTACCACCACACCGCGCCCACCGCGATGGTCGCGAGCTTGCACGCCGGGCTCGGCCGGGTCCTCGACGAGGGCCTGGAGAACGTCTGGGCCCGTCATGCCGAGGCCGGGCGGATCCTGCAGCAGGGCCTGCAGGAGATGGGGCTCGAGCTGTTCGCGCAGGAGGGCTACCGGCTGCCGGAGCTGACCGCGGTCCGCGTGCCCGACGACGCGGACTCTGCCGCCGTACGCCGCTACCTGCTGGAGCGGCACAACCTGGAGATCGGTGCAGGTGCCGGGGAGTTCGCCAGCACGGTGTGGCGGATCGGCCTCATGGGCCACAACGCACGGCCGGACGCCGCGCTCCTCGTGCTCACCGCGCTCGAGGATGCGCTGAAGAACGCGGGCTGACGGCCACAAACCTGGCGCGCCACCTCGACGTGCCCGGACCCACGCTCACAGGTCGATAGTTTGTGAGCGTTGGGCTGTTCCACGGCCCGCGGGACAGCCAGACGCTCACAAATCGGCGGCCCGCGAGCTCGAACAGTTCCGGACGAGTCGCCGGACCCGGAACGAGTCGCAGTCCTGGGCGGGCGGCTGGTACTCCGAGGGCGCCGAGGGCCATCTGCTCGAGCATGGCGCGCATCTCGGGCTCGGGGAGCACGGCGCTGTGCGGCGTCGAGTTGAGGAGGCCGAACACGGCATGGGACATGGCGCGGGCCGTCCTGGCGACGAGGCCGTGATGGATCTCCCGCAGCTGGTCCACCCAGAGCTCGACGTACCTCCGCTGAAGGGTGCGCACGCGCTCACGGGCGTCCTCGGGGAGGGAGGACCAGTCGCGATCCTGTACGACGATCAGCGCCTTGTTGTTCAACGCGAAGTCGGTGTGCCAGCCCACGAGGGCCCGCAGTGCCTCGCGCGGTCCGGAGGACTCGGCGACGCGCTCGCGGCCGACCTCGAGCAGCTCCTCGCTGATGGAGACCAGCATCTCCGCAAGCATCGCGTCCTTGGAGGTGAAGTGCCGGTAGAGCGCCGGCCCGGAGATGCCACAGGCCGCGCCGAGGTCGGCGACGGAGACGCCATGGAACCCGCGCTCGGCGAACATCTCCGCCGCGGTGGCGAGGATCTGCTCCCGGCGCGACGACATACGGCCACCCTAGAGCACGAAGGTTAGCGATCATTCACATCCGGTCGGTTCACTGGCGCCCAGGGTGGCGGTGACCGCGCGGGGTCGCTTAACATGAACCGGACGTTAACGATCATTAACACTGACGTCATGCGTTACGGTCGCTCTGGCGACCACCCCGTATGACGTCCGGAGGAGGGCGCAGTGGCCGGCGACATGAAAGTACTGGTCGACGATCTCCGCGACCGCCTGGCCGCAGTACGCCAGGGCGGCTCCGAGGCCGCACGCAAGAAGCACCTCGACCGCGGAAAGCTGCTCGCACGCGACCGGGTCGACCAGCTGCTCGACCCCGGCAGCCCGTTCCTCGAGCTGAGCCCGCTGGCGGCGACCGGGATGTACGCCGGGTCGAGGAGTGAGCCTGCGAGCCCCGCAGACGCCCGGCGAGATCCAGGTACAGCCGGGTCGAGGAGTGAGCCTGCGAGCCCCGCAGACGCCCGGCGAGGCCCGGGTGCGGAGGACGCGGTCCCCAGCGCGGGCATCGTCACCGGCATCGGACGGGTCAGTGGCCGCGAGTGCGTCATCGTCGCCAACGACGCCACCGTCAAGGGCGGCACCTACTACCCGGTCACGGTGAAGAAGCACCTTCGCGCGCAGGAGGTCGCCCGCGCGAACCGGCTGCCGTGCATCTACCTCGTCGACTCCGGCGGCGCGTTCCTGCCCATGCAGGACGAGGTGTTCCCCGACAAGGAGCACTTCGGCCGGATCTTCTTCAACCAGGCCAACCTCTCCGCGCAGGGCATCCCACAGGTCGCGGCGGTGATGGGCTCGTGTACGGCGGGCGGGGCGTACGTCCCGGCCATGTCCGACGAGACCGTGATCGTCAAGGAGCAGGGCACGATCTTCCTGGGCGGTCCGCCGCTGGTGAAGGCAGCGACCGGTGAGGTGGTGACCGCCGAGGACCTCGGTGGCGGCGACGTGCACGCGCGCAAGAGCGGTGTCGTGGACCACCTGGCGGCAGACGACGCCGAGGCCCTCGCGATCGTCCGGTCGATCGTCGCGACCTTCGAGCGCCGCGAGGCCCCGTCCCTCGAGCAGGCCACCCCGGAGGAGCCGGCCGAGGACCCGAACGGTCTGTACGACGTGGTGCCGACCGACTCGAGGACGCCGTACGACGTGCGCGAGGTGATCAGCCGGGTCGTCGACGGCTCGAGGTTCCACGAGTTCAAGGCGCTCTACGGCGAGACCCTGGTGTGCGGCTTCGCGCGGGTCTGGGGCTACCCGGTCGGCATCGTGGCGAACAACGGGATCCTCTTCAGCGAGTCGAGCCTCAAGGGCGCGCACTTCATCGAGCTGTGCAACCAGCGCGGCATCCCGCTGGTCTTCCTGCAGAACATCACCGGCTTCATGGTCGGCCGCGAGTACGAGAACGGCGGCATCGCGCGCGACGGCGCCAAGCTCGTCACGGCGGTCGCCTGCTCCGTCGTACCCAAGTTCACCGTCGTCATCGGCGGCTCGTTCGGCGCCGGCAACTACGGCATGTGCGGCCGGGCGTACGACCCGCGCTTCCTGTGGATGTGGCCCAACGCCCGGATCTCCGTGATGGGCGGGGAGCAGGCGGCGTCCGTGCTCGCCACCGTCCGCCGCGACGGCATCGAGGCCAAGGGTGGTGATTGGTCCGCGGAGGACGAGGAGCAGTTCAAAGAACCGATCCGAACGCAGTATGAACAACAAGGCTCGCCGTACTACTCCACCGCCCGGCTCTGGGACGACGGCGTGATCGACCCGGTCGACACGCGACGAGTCCTCGGCATGGGCCTCGCAGCCGCTGCCAACGCCCCGATACCCGAGCCGTCCTACGGCATCTTCCGGATGTAAAGCCGCCGGGTCGAGGAGTGAGCTTGCGAGCCCCGCAGACGCCCGGCAAAGTCAAGGAACCGCCGGGTCGAGGAGTGAGCTTGCGAGCCCCGCAGATGCCCGGCACATTCAGAACTGAGGAACGATGAACATCTCCACGCTCCTCGTCGCCAACCGCGGCGAGATCGCGATCCGTGTGATCAGGGCCGCGCGCGAGTTGGGGCTGCGCACCGTCGCGGTCTACTCCGACGCGGACCGCGAGGCGCCGCACGTGCGCGCGGCCGACGTCGCGGTCCGGATCGGGCCCACGCCGGCAGCGGAGTCCTACCTCAGCATCGACGCGATCCTCGACGCGGCGCGCAGGACCGGCGCCGACGCGATCCACCCCGGGTACGGCTTCCTGTCGGAGCGTGCGCCGTTCGCGCGGGCGGTGGTCGAGGCCGGCCTGACCTTCGTCGGGCCGACGGCCGAGGTCATGGAGCAGATGGGCCGCAAGGACACCGCGCGCGACATCGCCATCGCCGCCGGTGTCCCGGTCGTACCCAGCGCCGAGGTGTCAGGGGGTGAGGGCGCTCTGGCCCCACTACGTGCTGACAACTCGGCGTATCCGCTGCTGGTGAAGGCCGCGGCCGGCGGTGGCGGCAAGGGCATGCGGATCGTCCGCGACCCGGCCGACTTCGCCGACGCGCTCGCCGCCGCGCAGCGTGAGGCCCGCAGCGCTTTCGGCGACGACACGATCCTGGTCGAGAGGTACGTCGAGCACGGCCGCCACGTCGAGGTCCAGGTGCTCGCCGACCACCACGGCAACGTGGTCCACCTCTTCGAGCGCGACTGCTCCACCCAGCGGCGGCACCAGAAGGTGATCGAGGAGGCTCCTGCCCCGACCATCTCCGACGAGGTACGCCGGGTGCTGACCGAGTCGGCCGTCGCACTGTCCGAGCAGGTCGGCTACACCAACGCCGGCACGGTCGAGTTCCTGGTCTCCGGGGAGGAGGTGTTCTTCCTCGAGATGAACACCCGGCTCCAGGTGGAGCACCCCGTCACCGAGCTCGCGGTGACCGTCGACGGCTCGGCGCTGGACCTGGTGCAGCTGCAGCTCCGGATCGCGGCCGGCGAGCGGCTGCCGTTCCGCCAGGACCAGGTCGCCCTGTCCGGTCACGCGATCGAGGCCCGGGTCTACGCCGAGGACGCCTTCAACGGCTTCCTGCCGCAGGCGGGCGTCGCGGAGCGGGTCCGCTGGTCGCCCCGTGCGCGCATCGACGCCGCTCTGGAGTCGGGACAGTCGGTGAGTACGTCGTACGACCCGATGCTCGGCAAGGTGATCGTGCACGGCGCGACCAGGGAGGCCGCCCGCCGCACGCTCGTCACCGCGCTCGACGACACCGCGATCCTCGGGCTCACCACGAACCTCGGGTTCCTGCGGGGGCTCGCCGCGTCGGACGCCTTCCGCGACTGTGAGATCGACACCGCCTGGCTCGACACCCACCCCGACGCGATCCGCCCGCGCGGACTGGAGACCGCCTCGGTGCTCGGCGCCTGGGCGCTGGCCACCTCCCAGGACGTCGACCCGAGCCACCCGTTCGGGTCGGCGGACGGCTGGCGGCTCGCCGGTCCGGCGGCGCCGACCCCGGTCGAGCTGGTCGTGGAGGGCGAGACCGTGCTCTTCCGGGTCGACCCGGCCGGGTCCGTCTCCGCGGGCGACCGCACCTGGCGCGTGCACCCGATCGCCTCCGACCCGGGGGTGCTGCGGCTGGAGATCGACGACCTCGTCCACGAGGGTGCGGTCCGGATCGGGCGCCACCGGGTGGACGTCGCGTACGTCGGCAACACGTTCGGCTTCGACCTGCCCGACGCGTTCGGTCCGGGAGGGCACCACGCCGGGACCGACGGGACGGTGCTGGCCCCGATGCCCGGCACGGTTCTCGCCGTCTCCGCCGAGGAGGGCCGGGCCGTCGAGGAGGGTGAGGTCCTCGGCGTCATGGAGGCGATGAAGATGGAGCTCTCGCTCAAGGCGCCGCTCGCGGGCATCGTCACGACGGTGGCCGCCAAGGCCGGTGACCAGGTGGCGCTGGGTGCGACGCTGTTCGTCGTCGAACCCCAGGACGTCATACGCGACGAGACCTCCGGCGACCAGGACGTATGACGTCCCGCGGGGTGGGGAGGGAGACTAGAGCCATGCGACAGCCACAGGTCGTCCGCGACGAGAGCCTGCCCAGCAGTCTGCCCGGCCGGGTCACCATCTACGAGGTGGGGCCCCGCGACGGTCTGCAGAACGAGTCGACCGTCGTACCCCTGGAGACCAAGGCCGAGTTCATCCGGCGCCTCGTCGCTGCGGGGCTTCCGATCGTCGAGGTGACCAGCTTCGTCCATCCGAAGTGGGTCCCCCAGCTCGCGGACGCGGCCGAGCTGGTCGACCTGGTCGCCGACCGTGGTCTCGACAGGCTCGACCGGGGGACCGTGCCGATGCCGGTGCTGGTGCCCAACGAACGAGGTCTGGACCGGGCGCTGGAGAAGGGCGTGAAGCACATCGCGATCTTCGGCAGCGCCACCGAGACCTTCGCCCAGCGCAACCTCAACCGCAGCCTCGACGAGCAGTTCGCGATGTTCGAGCCGACCGTGAAGCGGGCCCGCGAGGCGGGCATGGACGTCCGCGCCTACGTCTCGATGTGCTTCGGCGACCCGTGGGAGGGCGACGTCGCCGTCGAGCAGGTGGTGAAGGTCGGCAAGCGGCTGTTCGACCTGGGCGCCTCGCAGCTGTCGCTCGGCGACACGATCGGGGTGGGTACGCCGGGACATGTCACCGCGCTGCTGCGGGCGTTCAACGACGCCGGACTCGCCAACGAGCAGCTGGCCATGCACTTCCATGACACGTACGGCCAGGCGCTCTCGAACGCCTACGCCGCGCTCAGGGCAGGGATCACCACGTTCGACGCGTCGGCCGGCGGGCTCGGCGGCTGCCCCTACGCCGAGAGCGCGACGGGAAACCTCGCCACCGAGGACCTGGCGTGGATGCTCCAGGGGCTCGGCATCGAGACCGGTGTCGACCTCGAGCAGCTCGTGGCGACGAGCGTGTGGATGGCCGGACAGCTGGGCCGGCCGAGCCCGTCGCGGGTGGTCGCTGCCCTGTCGACCCCGTGAGCGTGTCAGGATCGTGAGGCCGTAAGGCACAATGCCCGCATGACTCGCCGTGTCTTCATCCACGTCGGTGCGCCGAAGACGGGGACGACGTACCTGCAGGACCGCCTGCGGCAGAACCGTGACGAGCTGGCCAGTCATGGCGTGCACTACCCGCTGGGTCTGCTGGCCAGCCACTTCAAGCCCGCCCTCGACCTGATCGACGTTCCCTGGGGTGGCCGACGCGAGGACGCGGTGGGCCAGTGGGACACCCTGGTGAAGCGGGTACGCCGGCTCGAGGACACCGTCATCATCGACCACGAGATCCTCGCCGCAGCCACGTCGGAGCAGATCAGGCGCGCGATGGACGACCTCGAGGACAGCGAGGTGCACATCGTCTACTCCGCTCGGGACCTCGCACGCCAGATCCCCGCCGAGTGGCAGGAGAGCATCAAGCACCGCCGGAAGTGGACGTACAAGCGCTTCCTGAAGAAGGTGGAGAACAGCCCGCAGACCAACTCCGACCTCTGGTTCTGGAGGGTGCAGGGACTGCCCGACGTCCTCAGCCGATGGAGCGCGGGCCTACCTCCCGAGCGGGTCCACCTGGTGACCGTCCCCCAGGCGGGCGCCCCGAAGGACCAGCTCTGGCTCAGGTTCTGTGAGGTGTTCGGCATCGACCCGTCGTGGGCTCCCGAGGACAGCCTGCAGGGCAACCCCTCGCTGGGTATCGCCGAGACGACCGTGCTGCGCCGGCTCAACGCGAAGCTGGGGAAGTCCGACCTCGACTTCGGCGATGCGCAGTCGCTGGTCAAGGAGCTGCTGGCCCACCGCACCCTCGCGCACCGGAAGGACATGGAGCGGGCGACCCTGCCTCCACGCCTCTACCCGTGGGCCGAGGAGGTCTCCGAGCGGTGGGTCGAGTGGGTCGAGGGGTCCGGCATCGACGTGGTCGGCGACCTCGAGGAGCTTCGCCCCCTTCCTCCGCCGGAGGGCCGGAAGTGGGCCAACCCGGACCGGGCGAACCCGACCGACGTGGCCTCCGCCGCGATCGAGGCGCTGGCGGCGATGACCGAGGAGGCCGCCCGTCGTCCCGACCCCAACGCCCAGCTCTCCGCCAAGGTAGGCCGCGCCGCCCGTCGCCTCCGCGGCCAGTAGGCCTGCGCCGGGTGACCGATGCCGGACGGACCATGGTCGCGGCGGCCGGGCGATCGGTGCCGGGTGACCTGCGTCGCCGGGCGGACCAGGTCGGCAGTCAGCCGGGCGGGCCAGGCGGCGCCTGGCGCGCCGGGCAGTGGATGCGGACTGGCCGCCGGCGCCGCCGTCAGCGCAGGCTGCGATGCCCGGCTCGCCGCTGACGCAGGGCCCGTCCGGCCCCAGCTGCCTGGTCCGTCCGCAGCCGCAGGGCCCGTCTGGCCGCACCCGCCCCTCAGCGCAGGGTGCGCGGCAGCAGCTCGCGGTCGGCGTACCTGCCGATCCTCCAGGTGGAGATCCCGTCCGCGCCCGCACCGACGAGGCCGCCGACGACCGGGACCCGCCGGGCGACGGTCGCAGCCGCCTTCTTGCCGGCGACCCTGGTCAGCAGCTCCGAGGTGACCTCGGCGGCCATCACCCGGTCCAGGTGTGGGTCGTGAACCGGGGCGGTGGCGATCGCCATGGGCGGGGCGGGGATCTTCTTCCGCCTGACAAGTGACTTCACCGTGTCCTCACCGAGCATGCAGGCGAGGATCGCGTCCCGGACCCGGGGGTCGGCGAGGTCGTACCCGCGCAGGTGGGCGATGCCGGCCACCATCCTGGCCTGCAGCATCGCGAGCCCGGCGATGTTGGTGGGGATGGTGACAGCGGCGGTGACCAGCCCGCCGATGTTCGTGACGAACCCTTGCGCCCCGGCGTAGCGGACGTGGTTCTCGATCACCTCGTGGATCGCGGCGTGCACGTCTCCGCGCTGCTCCTTGAGCTGCTTGTCGGCGGCGGCCGCCGCTCCGGGGAGGGGGCCGACGCCGTGGATCGCGCGGTGCAGCGCCTCGTGGACGAAGTTGGCGGTCAGCTCTGGCGCCATCTTGTGGACGTGCGGTGCGAGCGACTTGCCGAGCGAGCCGCCGATGCCCATGTCGCCTCCGGGGGTCGTGCCGTGACGGGAACTGCTGGTTGAACCCTACGACGAACCACAAGTGTTATTAGATGGGACGGTGCCGACCGAACCACCCTCAACCGGCTGGGTCTTCCCCGACCTGGCGACCGCCGATGACGACGACCTGGTCGGAATGGGCGCAGACCTCGAGCCGGGGACGCTGCTGTCGGCGTACCGCAGCGGGCTCTTCCCCATGCCTGCTGGTGAGACGGGGATGCCGATGCTGTGGTGGTCGCCCCAGCATCGCGGGATCCTGCCACTCCACGGGCTGCGAGTGTCCCGGTCGCTGCGGCAGTCCGTCCGCAGGATGGAGGTCCGCGTGGACACCGCCTTCGACGAGGTGATCAAGGCCTGCGCCGACCCGTCCCGCGACTCGGGCTGGATCGACGCGGAGATCATCGACGCCTACACGGAGCTGCACCACCTCGGCTGGGCGCACTCCGTGGAGGCGTGGCAGGACGGCGAGCTCGTGGGCGGTCTGTACGGCGTGGCGACGGGCGGCCTGTTCGCCGGGGAGTCGATGTTCCACCGGGTCCGGGACGCCTCGAAGGTGGCGCTGGTCGGCCTGGTCGGGCTGCTGCGGGACGAGTACGCCGACCGGCGGCTGCTCGACGTGCAGTGGCAGACCGAGCACCTCGCCTCACTGGGAGTGGTGGAGCTGCCCCGCCCGGCGTACCTGCGGCTGCTCGGGCGGACGCACGACGTGCCGCTGCCGGCCGCCTTCGCCTGAGTCCGGTCAGACGACCCTGGGGTCCGCGCCGTTCTCGCTCACCATGGGCCGGCCGGCGGAGAACCAGTCGAGCATCCCGCCCTCGAGGTTCACCACCTCGCGGCCCTGCGCCCGGAGAAAGGCCACGGCCTGCGCGGAGCGGCCGCCGATCTTGCACACCACGAGCGTCTGCTCCTCCGGCAGCTCGTCGAGGCGGGAGGGGATGTCCATCAGCGGGATGTGCTTCGCCCCCTCGATGTGCCCGTGGTCCCACTCGACCTGCTCGCGGACGTCGAGGACGTGCAGGCCCTCCGGGAGCGGGTCGGGGACGCGGGTGATGTCGACGGTGGGTACGGGGCCGTAGTCCATGTCCCCAAACTACTTGAGCAGCTTCGACATCCGTCGGTCGGCGAGGGGCTTCCCGCCGGTCTGGCAGGTCGGGCAGTACTGCAGGGACGAGTCGGCGAACGACACCTCGCGGACGGTGTCCCCGCACACCGGGCAGGGCAGGCCGGTGCGCCCGTGCACGGCGAGGTGGCTCTTCTTCTCGCCCTTCAGCTCGGACGCGGCGAGGCCCCGGGAGCGGTCGACCGCCTCGCCGAGGACGCCGCGGATCGCGTCGTAGAGCACCTGGAGCTCGCCGTCGTCGATCCCGGAGGCGGGCTTGAACGGCGACATCTTGGCGGCGTGGAGCAGCTCGTCGGAGTAGGCGTTCCCGATGCCGGCGATCGTGCCCTGGTTCCGCAGCACGCCCTTGATCTGCGCGCGCCCGGCGTCGGTGAGGATCGCCCGGAGTACGTCGATCGTGAACTCGTCCGACAGCGGGTCCGGCCCGAGCCGTGCGATGCCGGGGACCGCCTCCGGGTCGCGCACGACGTAGATCGCGAGCCGTTTCTGCGTCCCGGCCTCGGTGATGTCGAGGCCGGAGCCGTCGTCGAGGACCACGCGTGCCGCGAGCGGTGACTTGTTGCTGGGCTTGGGCGGGAGCTTCGGGACCTCGTCGCGCCAGCGCACCCATCCGGCCCGGGACAGGTGGACGACGAGGTGCAGCCCGGAGGCGGAGATGTCGAGGAACTTGCCGTGCCGGACCACGTCGTCGACGAACAGGCCGTTCAGTGCCGAGAGGGGTGGGTCGAACGTCTTGAGCGCGCTGAACGCGGCGATGTCGATGCGCATGATGGCGCGGTCCTTCAGCCGTCCGCGCAGGTCAAGCGCGAGGGCCTCGACTTCCGGCAGCTCGGGCACAGGTCCAATATAGGCGCGGTAAAGGATCCTTTATGACCGAAACGTTCTGCTGACAAGCCGCTGGTGAGTGCGCAGAATGACGAGTATGCAGAGCGCATCTCCCCTCCCGGCCGCCGGTGAGGTCTTCCTCGACGCCCGTGGCGGGGCGCGCACCCTGAGGGTCTCGTGGCACACCGAGGCAGGGCTCGTGGTCCTCTCCCTGTGGCGGGACGGCATCTGCTCGGGGACGTTCCGGCTGCGGATCGACGAGGTGCCCGACCTCATCGACGTACTCCGGAACGGGCTGTCGCGGGCGTACGCCGACGCACACACCACGCTCCTGCCGGCCCTGCACGCCGCCGACGACATCGCCGGCTGACTGTCCCGATCTATCCGCTGATAGGACTCGCTAGCGAAATCTACGATTTCGGTTAGACAGGGCGATACAGTCCCATCGTGGACCCAGTGAGGAACCCGTACGCCCCGGGCGCAGGGCAGCGCCCACCCGAGCTCGCCGGCCGAGACCGCGAGCTCCGCCAGTTCGAGGTCACCCTGGAGCGCGTCGCCGCGGGCCGTCCCGAGCGGTCGATGGTGCTGTCCGGCCTCCGGGGTGTCGGCAAGACGGTGCTGCTGAACGCGCTGCGCAGCCTGGCGGTGAAGCGTGCCTGGGGGACGGGCAAGATCGAGGCCCGTCCCGACCAGTCGCTCCGACTCCCGATCGCGCAGTCCGTCCACGCCGCCGTGCGCGAGGTGGCCCACCGGCACCGCGACCCCGAGCACGTCGACGCGGTCGCGGGGGTGCTCAAGTCCTTCGCACTCCGCACCCGCCTCGAGGACCGCAAGGGGATCCGCTGGCAGCCGCCGACCGACGTGCCGGCCACAAAAGGCCGGGCCGACTCCGGCGACCTCGAGCTCGACCTGATCGAGCTCTTCACCGACGTCGCCGACCTCGCCCGGGACCTCGGCGTCGGCATCGGGCTGTTCATCGACGAGATGCAGGACATCCCGATCCCCGAGCTCGCCGCGCTCTGCGGGGCCTGCCACGAGATCAGCCAGCAGGGTGCGCCGCTCGTCGTGGTCGGCGCCGGACTCCCGCACCTGCCGGTCGCGCTGGCGGCGAGCAAGTCGTACGCCGAGCGGCTCTTCCGGTACGTCAACGTCGACCGGCTGCCGCGCGACATGGCGGACCGTGCCCTGCTCGTGCCGGCCGGCACCGAGGACGTCGACTACGAGCCGGACGCGCTCGACGAGCTGTACCGGCTGACCGACGGTTACCCGTACTTCGTGCAGGCCTACGGCAAGGTGACCTGGGACGTCGCCGTCCAGACCCCGATCCGCGTCGCGGACGTCCACGAGGCCGCGCCGGAGGCCGAGGGCGAGCTGGCGATCGGCTTCTTCGGCGCCCGCTACGACCGGGCGACCCCCGCGGAACGTGACTACATGCGCGCGATGGCCGAGCTCGGCGCCAACAACGACGACGGCTCGGTCACCACCGCCCAGGTCGCGGACTCGCTCAGCCGCAAGCCGCAGAGCCTCTCGCCCGCCCGCGACGGGCTGATCAAGAAGGGCCTGGTGTACTCCTCCGAGCGGGGCACGGTCGCCTTCACCGTCCCGCACTTCGGCAAGTTCCTGCGGGCCCAGCACGTCTGACGTCGCCACGGCGGCGTGTAAATCGGGGTTACAGCCCGTTCTCAAGCGGTACGCCACCGCAGGACCGTCCACAGCACCGCGCAAGCTGCAGCGGCAGGGTCACCGCCGCCCCGCGCGCCGGGCGACGACCTTGAGGTAGTTCACCCGGTCGGTCGGGTCGTCGTCGGACCGCGCCCGGGACGGCGGCGTGCCGATGACGGGACGGAAGTGGTCGAGGTCGGTGGTGAGCAGGCCCTCCCCGCGGGTCAGGTCGGGCACTCGCTGGTGCAGCTGGTGGACCCAGGCTGCGGGCACGTCGCCGCGAAGGACGAGCATGTCCCCGCGCTGCGCAGTCTCCAGCGGCGTCGCATGCACTTTCGGGAGCGTCGCGAGTACGACGGCGTAGGCGTCCTCCGGGAGCTCCAGGTCGAAGCGGTGGATCGGCTCGCAGACCGTCGTACCCGCCGATCGCAACGCCTCCATCAGCACGAGCGGTGCCAGAGACCGGAAGTCGCCCGCGGTGCTCGACATGCTCTTGTCGAAGGTGCCGTGGGAATGGCTCTGCCGCGCCCAGTAGCCGGAGTGGGTCATCACGACGGTGCAGTCCGGCACGTCCCAGCCATGGAGCCCCTGGGTGAGGGTGCTCCGGACCGCCTCCTCGACGGCGGCGAAGAACGCCGGCGGCATCGACCCGAGCTCGACGTCGAGCCTGAACCCGACCCCGGCGCCGATAGGTGCCGGCTCGACCCGCAGTCCCACCGTGGCGAGGAACGGGTTCGGTGCGACGGCGATCCGCTCGACGGCCGCGGCAGTCCCGTTGACGCGCTCGATGCAGAGCGTCGTGGACTCCTTGAACGTGACGTCGACGCCGTACTCGGTCGCGAGCAGGCTGCCGATCACCTCCTTCTGCACCTCGCCGTACAGCGAGACCGCGATCTGCTGGCGGCTGTCGTCCTGGCGTACGTCGATCAGGGGGTCCTGCTCCGCGAGCTTCGCCAGCGCCGCATGCAACGCCCCTCTGGCCCCCGTGACGACCGGATCGACCACGGTCTCCAGTGACGGCCGGGTGAACTGCGCGGTCGACGCCGAAGCCCCCCACGCTCCGACGACGTCGCCGACGCGGGCCAGGTCCAGCCCCCGCAGCTGCCCGATCTGACCGGCTCTGAGCGCGTCGGCCGGAGCCGGTCCGCCGGGGCCGAAGACCTTGATCGAGGTCACCCTCTCGCGATGGCCGTGGCCGAGGTCGAGCCGGTCACGGATGCGGACGGTGCCGGTCCCGAGCCGGAGGTAGACGATCTTCTCGCCGCCAGGCCCGCGCTCGATCTTGAACACGACACCGGATGCGTCCTGGTCCGGATCGCCGGCGACGGCCGGCAGGAGTGTGGTGAGCGCCCGCATCAGCGCAGGCACGCCGGCGCCCGTGATCGCCGAGCCGTAGAACGCCGGGTGGACGAGACCGCGCCTGGTCTGGTCGGCCAGTCGCGACATCAGGTCGGGCAGAGCACACGCGCCGTCCCCACCGACGTACGACTCCATCACCTCGGCGTCGTGCTCGGCGAGCACCTCTGTCAGCCGCGTCACCAGGCCGGGATCGTCGCCGTGGATCTCTCGAACCGACACGTCACGTGTGCCGGGCGCCGCGACGGTCCCGAGACCGACGACGGGGCCGAGCCGTGCGGCGATCTCGCCGAGCACGGCGTCGGGCCGCGCCCCGGCACGGTCGACCTTGTTGACGAAGAACAGGGTCGGGATGCCGAGCCGCTGCAGCGCCCGGAAGAGCACGAGCGTCTGCGCCTGCACCCCTTCCACCGCAGAGACGACGAGGATCGCGCCGTCGAGCACTGCCAGGGCCCGCTCCACCTCCGCGATGAAGTCGGCGTGCCCGGGGGTGTCGATGAGGTTCACGGTGACGTCGTCGACGACGAACGACACGACCGCGGATCGGATCGTGATGCCGCGGCGCCGCTCCAGCGCCATGGTGTCGGTGTGGGTGTTGCCGGCATCGACGGTGCCGGGTTCGTCGAGGACGCCCGCCTCGAAGAGGATCCGCTCGGTCAGGCTGGTCTTGCCCGCGTCAACATGCGCGACGATTCCCAGGTTCAGGGTTCTCAATGGCCTTCACGTCCGTTCGGTGGGTGGCTACCTGGCGGGGCATGAAGGCTGCTCGCATCGTGATCTCCGGGTGTCGATGACAGGTGGACGGCTCGATGACACCACGGACGGTCGGCGGCCACCAACGGATTTTTCCCGGGATGAGGACGTGCGGGCGGCCGTTCGCGGATCAATCCGCCGTGACGACCGCCACGGGTGCCACGATGTTCACATGCAGCAGGTCCCGCGCGCGGAGGGTCGGCCTCTGGTGTTCGCCCACCGCGGTTCGAGCCTCGTCAACGCCGAGCACACCCTGGCCGCCTACGTTGCCGCCCTCGACGAGGGAGCCGAGGGGCTGGAGTGCGACGTACGCCTGACCGCCGACGGTCACCTCGTCTGCGTGCACGACCGCCGGGTCGACCGCGTGGCGAACGCCGAGGGGATCGTCTCCACGATGGAGCTCGCCGAGCTGGACGAGCTCGACTTCGCGTCGTGGAAGAACCCCTGGGCCGACCTGGACGACGAGGCTCCCGAGCTCGACGAGGGCGGCCGGAAGGTGCTCACCCTCGAGCGGCTCCTCGAGATGGTGCGGGACTACGACCGACCCGTCGACCTCGCCATCGAGACCAAGCATCCGACGAGGTACGGCGGGCTGGTCGAGCGCAGGCTGATCGGCCTTCTCGACTCCTTCGGCCTGGCCGGTCGTGGCTCCCCCGCACGCGTCATGAGCTTCTCGTGGACGGCGCTGAACCGGGTCAGGAGGCTCGCGCCCGACCTCGAGGTCGTGATGCTGATCGACCGGTTGTACACGTGGCAGGTGACGCGGACTCTGGTGGACGACAACTGGATCGCGGGCCCGGGAATCGACCTGCTCCGCGAGAACCGGACATTTGCGACTAGACTTCGTAGAGCCGGGCGTCGACTCCACGTGTGGACAGTCAACACCCCCGAAGATCTCGACCTTTGTGTCGACCTGGGCGTGGAGGCTGTGATCACAGACACGCCGGGTATCGCCCTTTCTCACCTCCGTGGGTGAGTTTGGCGAGATAACTGTTGGGAAACATCGTCCCGTACCAGCGACGATCCGGACAGATAGAGGTGGGTAAGCGTGGTGACACGCACGATGCGATCGGACCACGCCCCGGTGACGATGCGCGTGCCGTTCGCGGCCTCCTCGGTCTCCGTCGCGCGGCAGCAGCTGAAGCTCTGGATGTCTGAGAACGGCGGCTCCTCCGACACCATCGACGACGCCCGGGTCATCATCTCCGAGCTCGTCGGCAACTCCATCCGGCACGCGCAGCCCCTGCCGGACGGGAACATCCTGATCACCTGGACCCCCGAGGAGAGCGGTCTGCAGCTCTCCGTCACCGACGGCGGCAGCCCCACTCGCCCGCGCAAGGTCAACGCACCTGCCTCCGCGCTCGCCGGTCGCGGCATGGCCATCGTCGAGACGCTGGCGATCTCCTGGTGGGCGGAGCAGACGCGCTCGAAGTCCACCGTCCACGCCGTGCTCCCGATGGACTGAGCGCAGCCCTCAAGTAGCCTTTCCCGTCATGGGAAAGCGGTCACGAGTCAAAACCCGAAGCGAGTCTGCGACGCCCGCCGGTGAGGTGGGGCCTCGCCAGCCGTGTCCATGTGGCTCGGGGCGCCGGTACAAGGCCTGCCACGGCAGCCCGTCGGGTCCGGCCCAGCGGTACGTCGCACGTCCGTTCGAGGGGATCGCCGGCGAGTGCGACGTGATCGCCCTGCGTGAGATCGTCCCCGCGGCCACCGCGCCGCTGCGACTGGCGGACACCGTGAAGACCGACCGCTCCGTCGTACTCTGCTCGCTCCTGCCGATGGCCGCTCCTGCGCTGGTGCGGCAGGACGGCACCATCTGGCTGGCGCTGCAGGTCCAGCACAACTTCGGTGACCCGGGCCGTGACCTCGCGGCGGTTCTCGAGCGCGCTCTCGAGGCGGAGCCCGGGTCGGCGGTCGGCCTCACCGACCCGCCGGGTGAGGGTCCGCGCATCCAGGACCTGATCGCCGACGAGCCGCTCGACGTCACCGTGCACGAGGGGTTCGACTTCTGGATCGCCGACGTCGACGACCCGACCGGCTCGATGAGCGCGGCGCTGGAGAGCGCGAACGCCGCGGCCAACCCCACCGTCCGGCTGGAGTCGGTGGAGGCGGCGTACTGGACGAACGTCGGCACGAAGGAGCACCTGCGCTGGGTGATGCCGTACGACGAGGAGGCGCTGCTCTCGGCGCTCGCCAGGCTGCATGTCGCGGGCAAGGACAACATTGCCGAGGGGTCGCGCCTGGTCGGCATGTTCCGAGCGCACGGTCTGCTGGTCCCGGTGTGGGATCTTCCGGTCGGGACCGGCGCGGAGGTTCTCGAGAAGCCGGCCGCCCAGTTCGCGAAGGATCTGGACGAGGCGCTGGCCGATGACACGCCGCTGACGCCGGCGCAGCGTTCCGCAAGATCGGGCCTCGCAAACCGCCAACTCACGATCCGGTGAAGATGACTAGACCAGACCGCCGTTTTCGGGCATGACCTGCGTCATATTGCCCGGATCCGGTTGATCCAGACCCCCTGCATCCGTACATTTATCAGTGCCCGGTCGTTGTTGTATCCCCCGTCAGCAACGGCCGGGTTTTTTCATGCCCGGGCGCCCTCCAGTCGCGAAACACGTGGCTGGGCCGGCCGGTTTTCCGGCGCCGTCCAGCTTGCGCGCGGCGGTCGCGCTGGGTGCACGCAAATTGTGCGCGGTGGCGCGTACCGGCGGTGACCGCTTGCCCTACGGTTACACCCACAAGCACGCCGACCGCGCGGACGACCGCGCGGTGACGAACGGGGGATCGGTAGTGGCGACCAGTGTGCGTGAGCCTGTGGCGGTACGCCGACGCGCGAAGAAGCGATCGCGGCCGCTCTGGCAGGAGCTGGTGCTTCTGCTCGGCATCGCACTCTTGCTGTCCCTCGTCGTCAAGACGTTCTTGCTCCAGGCCTTCTACGTGCCGTCCGGCTCGATGGAGGACACCTTGGTGCGCAACGACCGGATCCTCGTCGAGAAGGTCTCCGGATGGGACGGGGACGGCCCAGCGCGGGGCGACATCGTGGTGTTCGCAGACCCCGGCGGGTGGCTGGACCCGTCCGAGGTGACCACAGCGAACACTCCCCTCACCAAGGCCCTCGCGACGGTCGGGCTGTACCCGACGGGCGGCCATCTCGTGAAGCGGGTCATCGGCATCGGCGGGGACACCGTCATGTGCTGCGACAAGCAGGGCCGCATGGTCGTGAACGGCAGCCCGTTGGAGGAGGACTACCTCGCCCGCGGCGACAAACCATCGCTGATCAAGTTCAAGGTCCAGATCCCCGAGGGCTACCTGTGGGTCCAGGGCGACCACCGTTCGAACTCACGGGACTCGCGCTACCACCTCCAAGACGCAGACGGCGGCATGGTCTCGGCTGACCTCGTGGTCGGGAGGGTCTTCGCGCTGATCTGGCCTGTGGACCGCGCCAGGACCTTCGACCAGCCCGGAGCCTTCGAGGCTGTCGACTAGCGCCCGCTTCCAGCCGCTGCATCACATGGAGTCCGTTTGGCACGTTCCGCAGGCCTTGCGGCTCCTGGACCTGCGAAACGTGCCGAACGAGTGCGAGATGGCAGCCGCGCACCGCGGTCGTCGCTGGAGTCGGGCTTCCCGTCGGACCGCGGCTACTTCATCGTGACCCGGAGAGTGAACCCGGCGTCGTTGCTGTCGCCGAAGGCGGCCAGGCCGAGCGTGGACAGCGGCTTCAGGTCCGGTTCGTCCACGCCAAAGGCGGCGAACACGTCGGCCAGGTTGACGAACAGGACGCTGGACGCCTTCTCCGCATCGGGGACTGCGCTGGTGAACAGCGGGTCCTCGCCGAGCCCGCCGGTGCCGGTGGCGGCCACGTCGAGGAATCCGGCGTCGGTGCCAACCGCGTACCCACCCTCGGCAGGCACCGTCGTGATGTCGTCGGTCAGGTCGAGCAGAGGTTCGATCGCCTCCTGGGCGCGCTCTGGATCGTCTGTGCGGGCCCGGGCCGCGTAGTCGAACGAGTCGTGTGAGGTCTCCATCGCGAAGGCGAACTCGTCGCCGAAGACGGCGACCAGGTCCTCCGGGAGCCGCAGGTGCAGCTCGTCGGCTGCCGACTGCAGGTCGAGGAAGTCGCTGGACTCGTACCTGCCCCACAACTCCGCCAGCGCCGGACCGAGGCCCGTGAAGGAGACCGCGCCGGTGACGTCCGCCGGCATCCCGCGGACGAGCTCGGTGCCGGGGTGTGTCCCCGCGGCGAAACCGGAGATGGCCGGGGAGAAGTTGTGCAGCTTGCCCGTCGCCTCTACGTAGTCGGGCTCGACGTGTACGCCGAGCACGACGCTGCCGGTGGCGCTGGCGTCGCCGAACATCTCGGTGAACTCCTGCTTCTCATGGTCGGACAGGACGCCGTAGACGTCGGCGATGTCCGCCCAGGCAAGGGCGATCTGGTCCTCGCCGTCGATGGCGTCCTTGTCGGCGGCGAACGTCGCGTCGTCCGCCAGCACCGCGTCGGACTTGACGGCGTCGTCGAGGACGGCCTGCCGCTCGCCGATGAACACGTAGTTGTCGCGTACGGCGTACGCGAACTTCGTCTCCTCTGGCCGGTAGGTTGCGGGCCCAGGCGTGGCCGCCGAGACGCTGCTCTGGTCTGCGGGTGCAGGCGTGCTTGCCGAGACGCTGCTCTGGTTCTGGGGCGCAGGCGTGCCCGCCGTGACGCTGCTTTGGCTCCCGGAGTCCGCGTTCGGGTCCGTGCCGGGCTCGGGGGTGACCACGCCGGGCTCGGGGGTGACCACGCCGGGCTCCGGGGAGACCACCTCGGGCTCGAGGGTGGTGACCACGCCGGGCTCCGGGGAGATCACCTCGGGCTCGGGGGAGACGGCGTTCGGGTCGGTGCCGGGAACGGGAGAGGCCGACGCGGAAGCGGCGGGAGAGTCCGCGTTCGGGGCGCCGGCCGTGGCGCTTCCGCTCATCGACCCGTCCTCGAACCCGGCGACGTTCTCGTCGATCTTCGCCTGGACCTTGTCGAGAGCGGCGCGCATCTTGGCCTCGTCGGTGAACTCGACCACGACGGCGGCAGTGACCTCGTCCTCGGTTCCCGGCGCGGGGAGTACGGCGACGGCGGCACGGTCCCCGATCCAGGGCGCGATGTCAGTGTCGTACTTCATCCCGAAGGGGTTGTCGTCGAACATGTCCTCGAGCAGCGTCGCCTTGAGGTCGTCACCCTTCGCGTCGAGCGAGGGGAACTTGTCGAGCAGTCGCACCGCGTTGAGCTTCTGGCCCGCGGACGGGTCGAGGTCGATCCGGGCGAACGCGATGGTGTCCGCCGGCAGGACGTCCTCGGGCTGCGTCCCGCCGCCGGAGAGGAACATGCCGACCGCGATGCCGCCGAACGCGACACCGCCGACCAGGCCCGCGACGAGGCCGCCGATGAGGAACCTCTTGCCGCGGCCCGCCGGCTTGTCCCGTGCGTCGGGCTCGAACGGTTGCAGGATCTCGAACGCCTCGAAGTCCTGGGGAGCCTCGGAAGTCTCGGGCGGATCGTCCTTGCCGGGCGTACCTCGCCCGAAGGACACGGTGTCCCCGTAGTCCCCCTCGTCGCGATACTCACCCCGGTGCTTGCCCGCCATGCTTCCCCCACGTCTGGTCGTTCCTCCCAGGAGTGTGGGCGAGAAGAGCGGGGGATATGCCGGTTTTACCAAGAGTTGTCAGGGCGTGGGGGGTCAGGGCAACCCCACGCCCTGACAACTCGGCTGCTAGAGCGGCTCGCGGGAGATGGGGCAGGACATGCACCGCGGGCCGCCACGGCCCGACCCCAGCTCGGAGCCGGCGATCGCCACGACCTCGATGCCTGCCTCCTCGAGACGGCTGTTGGTCTCGACGTTCCGCTCGTACGCGACCGCGACCCGGGGCGCCAGCGCCAGCGTGTTGTTGCCGTCGTCCCACTGCTCCCGCTCCGCCGTGACCGGGTCGAGGCCGGTGTCGATCTGATGGAGGGTGTCGATGCTCATCGCCTTCGCGGCAGCCACCAGGAACGGCTGCGCCTCGGCCACCTCGAGGACGAGGTCCCGGTCCGACTCGCCGTTGCGGTCCTTCACCGTCACCGCGTAGGCCTGGAGGTGGTCGGCGACGTTCGGGTACATCACGATCTTGTCGACGTCGACCATCGTGCACACGGTGTCGAGGTGCATCGTCGCCCGCTCCTGGGTGATCGGGACCGCGAGCACGGTGTGCGCCAGGTCGGCCGCGAACACCTGCCGGGCGAGGCGTTCGGCGCCGGCGGGCGTCGTACGCTCCCCGACCCCCACCGCGATCACGCCGGGAGCCAGGAGGAGTACGTCGCCACCCTCCACGTGCTCGTGCTGCCAGCCATGGATCCTCGGTGTCCCCGCGAAGCGAGGGTGCTCGGTGTAGATCAGCTCGGTCAGCTGCGTCTCGCGCTCACGGGCGGGCATCGCCAGCGAGGTGATCGCCACCCGGTCCTGGATCCAGACGCTGGAGTCACGGGTGAAGAGCAGGTTCGGCAGCGGGTCGATCAGGAAGTCGTCGTGCGTCAGCAGGCTGGTCACCAGACCGTGGCCGCCGCGCACCTCGTCGTTGCGCACGCCGGCGGTGAGGAACGCGGCAAGCTCCGCGGGGCTCTGGTCGTGCAGCGCGGAGGTGAGGTACGTCCGCAGCGTGTCGCCGAGGTGGAGGCCCGCCATGACGCCCGCGATGGCATGCTCCCGGGCGGTCTCGCTCTCCAGGGTCTCGACCAGCAGCTCGGTGAGGTAGAGCACCTCGACGTCACGGTCCCGGAGCGCCTGCGCGAACGCGTCGTGCTCGTCCTGTGCCCGGCTCACCCACGGGATCCCGTCGAACAACAGCTTGTCGTTGTTCCGGGGGGTCAGCCGTTTCAGCTCCGGGCCGGGCCGGTGCAGCATCACCGTGCGAAGCCGGCCGACCTCGCTGTCCGCCTGGTGGGTCCTGTCCGAGCGCTCCGTCGCGCCACCGTTGGTCATAGGTCGAAGCCTAACCGCCTCGCGGGTCAGCCCAGAATCTCGTACACCGTCACCCCGGCGAGGACCAGGCAGACGGCCGAGCCGATGTAGTGCAGCACCGAGAGCTTCATGTAGCGGAGCAGGAAGCGGCCGGACAGGACGGCCAGCCCGGACACCGCGAGAAGGGCCCCCCAGGCCCCCGCGAAGACGCTGAGCGGGTCGCCGTGCTTGGCCACGAGGCTGACCGTGAGCAGCTGGGACAGGTCGCCCCACTCGGCGGCGAACAGGAGCAGGAAGGAGGCCACGACCGCCTTGAGGCCGGTCTTGGACTCGGTGGCCTTCGCGGCGTACTCGTCCTCGGTCTCCAGCTCCTCCTCGTCGGCACCGGGGGCGGACCGGAACAGCAGCACCGCGCCGACCAGGAAGATGGCGGCCGCCACGCCCTTGATGAGCGTCTCCGGCAGCAGGGTGGCCAGCTGGCCCGCGGTGACGGCGATGAGGGTCTGCACCAGGAACGCGAGCCCCACGCCGACCCAGACCAGGAGCGGGCGGTAGCGCGTGGACAGCACCAGCGCGGCGATGAACGTCTTGTCCGGCAGCTCGACCACGAAGATCGCGGCGAACGTCAGGGCGACGACGGCAAGGTCCATGTGGGTGAGGGTTCCTCGTGGGGTGTGGTGTCAGGCCGTGTCTAGTTCCGCGTGATGTGACGGGCCGCTGCGACGGCCTCGGCGAGCACGTCCTTGACGGGCCGCCCCGTGGCGTTCGCGACGGCGGCCACGTCGTCGTACTCCGGCTGGGCGTTCACGACCTCGCCGTCGTGCAGCGCGAGCTTCACGTGGACGGGGTGCCCGTCGACCGAGACGGTATGCATCTCCCGGTCGAGCGCGAACTTGCCGACCGGGACCACCCGGAGGCCGATCGTCGAGGTATGGCGGAAGATCTCGCCCCGCACCCGCTCGACGCGGTCCCCGGCGACCAGCACGTGAAGGGTGTGTGCCGGGCGGCCCTTCTTCATGACGATCGGGCTCAGCCAGGCATCCGACGCCCCGGCCGCCAGCAGCGACTCGATGACGTGCGGCCACAGCCGTGGGTCCAGGTCGTCGATGTTGCTCTCCATCAGCACGGGCGCGTTCGTGCCGTGCGGGGCCTCGTCAGCCCCCGCTGGTCGAGCATCCCCCGCTGGTCGAGCCTGTCGAGACTCCGGGTCGCCGACGAACAGCCGCAGGACGTTCGCGTGGCCCTCGGGATCCCGGCCGCCGGCGCCGAGCCCGATCTCGTGCACGGACATCGGCGGCTGCGGGCCGTAGGACGTGGCGTTCGCCGTCAGCAGGGCGGCTCCGGTCGGCGTGCACATCTCCATCGCGACCGGTCCGGCGTACGACGGGACGCCCCGGAGCAGCTCGGCGACGGCGGGAGGCGGCACCGGCATCGAGCCGTGCGCACCCCTGACCTTGCCGGAGCCGACCGCGACCGGTGAGACGACCAGCTCGTCGAGCGAGAGGTGCTCGAGCCCGGCGCAGACCCCGACCACGTCCGCGATGGCGTCGAGGGCGCCGACCTCGTGGAAGTGCACGTCGTCGACGGCGGCGCCGTGCACCTTCGCCTCGGCCTCGGCGAGACGCTCGAACGTGGCGTGCGCGCGGTGGCGTACCCCTTCGTCCAGGTCGGCGTCCGCCAGGAGCGCGGCGATGTCCTTCCACGTCCGGTGGGTGGTGCTGTCGGCCACCTCCACGTGGCAGCGGGTGGCGGCGAACCCGTTGCGGGTGACGTGCTCCGGCGTGATCGCGACGTGCTCGGGGGCGACCGCGTGCACGGACCGTTCGACCACCTCGACCGGGACGCCGGCGCCGACGAGGGCGCCGAGGAGCATGTCTCCGCTGGCCCCTGAGCCGGCGTCGACCCATCCGATCACGGCGTCGCCTCCCGGCCGGCCGACGTCGGCTCGGTCGTGCCTGCCGCCTGGGCGCCGGTCGCGGCCATCCGGGCCACCCTGGCCGCGAAGACGCCGGCGCCGAAGCCGTTGTCTATGTTCACCACCGTCACGCCGGGCGCGCAGGAGTTGAGCATGCCGAGGAGGGCAGCGATCCCCCCGAAGGACGCTCCGTAGCCCACGCTCGTGGGCACGGCCACCAGCGGCACGCCGGTGAGCCCTCCCACGACGCTCGGCAGGGCGCCCTCCATCCCGGCCACCACGACGAGGCAGTGGGCGGAGTCGAGCTCGTCACGGGCGGCCAGGACCCGGTGGAGACCGGCCACCCCGACGTCGTTGACCAGCTTCACGCCTGCCCCGTAGACGCGTGCGGTGAGCGCTGCCTCGGCGGCGACCGGCGCGTCCGACGTACCGGCGGAGACCACGGCCACCGTCCCCCGCGCCGTGGGGAGCGGGCCGAGCGTGACCGCTCGGGCGACCTCGTCGACCTCCACGTCGGGCAGCTGGTCGACGGCGGCGGCGATCGCCTCGTCGGTCAGCCGGGTCGCGAGCACCGCCCGCTCGGGGTGTGCCTCGTGCAGCGTGTGCAGGATCTCGACGATCTGCTTCGGCGACTTCCCGGCTCCGTAGACCACCTCCGGGTCGCCCGTGCGCGCAGCCCGATCGGTGTCGAGCCGGGCGTACCCGAGATCGGCGACTGGCTTGTGGCTCATGGGCCTGAATCTATCTCGCCTAGAGTGTGTCGCGTGCCACCGCCGCCACCTGGAGTACCACCCGCTCGCTACGCCTATCTCGGCCCCGAGGGGACCTTCACCGAGCAGGCGCTGCGGTCGCTGCCCGCCGCATCGAGAGCGGACCTGCAGCCCTGCGCCACCGTGACGCTCGCCCTCGACGCCGTGCGAGGTGGCGAGGCCGACGGCGCAGTGGTCCCGATCGAGAACTCCGTCGAGGGGTCGGTCCCGGTCACCCTCGACGAGCTCGCCACCGGTGAGCCGCTGATGATCACACGCGAGATGACCGTCCCGATCGCGTTCTCGCTGCTCGCGCGGCCCGGCACCGCGCTCGAGGACGTCAAGGTCGTCGCCACGCACCCCCATGCCGCTGCACAGACCCGGCGGTGGATGGCCCTGTACCTCCCGCAGGCGGAGGTGGTGCACGCCACGTCGACCGCCGCGGCTGCCGCTGCCGTGACGGACGCGGCGTCGCACTGGGACGCCGCGATCTCCGCCCCCGTGGCGGCGGAGCACTACCGGCTCGAGGCGCTCGCCGAGGGCATCGGGGACAACCCGGACGCCCTCACCCGGTTCGTCCTCGTCTCCCGACCCGGGATGCCCGCTCCCCGCAGTGGCACCGACAAGACCTCGCTGGTCGCCTTCATGCGCGACGACCACCCCGGTGCCCTGCTGGAGATCCTCGAGCAGCTCACGATGCGCGGGGTGAACCTGACCCGCATCGAGTCCCGCCCCACGGGTGCGGCGCTCGGCAACTACTGCTTCTCCATCGACTGCGAGGGACACATCGACGACGCCCGGGTGGGCGAGGCGATGATGGGGCTGCACCGGGTCTGCGCCGACGTCCGCTTCCTCGGCTCCTACGAGCGCCACGACGGCGTCGCGCCCACGGTGCGAACGGGTACGTCGGACCGTGAGTTCAACGAGGCGTCGGCGTGGCTCGCGCGCCTTCGCTCCGGTCGCTGACCGACCCGATTAGGCTCAGGTGCGATGGACACAACTCTGCTGCTCACCGTGCTCGTCATCGCCCTCCTGGTGATGACGGTCATCGCTTTGGTCGTCGCTGTCGCCGCGTTGCGGCGTACCCGGCCCCGCCACTCCCGGTCCCGGAAGAAGCCCGCCGAGCTTCCCCTCGACGTCGAGGGCCTGCGTGGAGAGGTCCATGCGCTCCGGATGGAGGTCGCCGACGCGCTGCGTCACCTCGCGGTGGTCCGGTACGACGCGTTCGGGGACATGGGCGGCCACCTGTCGTGGTCGATGGCGCTGCTCGACGACAGCGGCAACGGGGTCGTGCTCACCTCGATCCACGGCCGCAGCGAGGCGCGCACCTACGCCAAGAACGTCACTTCGTGGTCCTGTGACCAGGCGCTCTCGCCGGAGGAGGAAGAGGCGATCAAGTTCGCCCAGACCGCCTGAGTGCGCCTACACGCGGCACTTTCGGTCCCTTTGACCCGGAGTGGCGAGTCCCTCTCCGGCGCAGACGACCGAACCCGTCCGTGTGACCGAAAGTGGCGAACCGGTGCCCCGATCCAAGCCGTCAGCCTGCTCGTCCGCCGCCTCGCGACGCGCAGGGGCCGCCGGGCGTGACGTGGAGTCGGCTTCGGGCGGCGTCGACCGCCACCGTGGCCAGGGTCGCGTGCCGGAGCACCGGGTCCAGGCTCTGGTCCGGGTGTGCGCAGACCCCGCCCACCTCCGCGTGGTCGTGCATCGCGTCCACGACCTCGCGCGCCGACTGCGGGGGCCTCTTCTCGAAGCTGGACAGGAGCTTCGCCCGGCGGATCTCGCTGCCGGGGCCGATCGTGCTCGCCAGGCAGCCGCCCTTGCCGTCGGCGGAGACGAAGTGGTTCGTGCGGACGAGGACGTCGCGCTCCGGCTCGACCAGGCCCGGCCCGCCTGGGAAGAGCTCCACCGACACCGTGCGGCCGGTGTCGGGCCGGCCTTCCACGACGGTCAGCGACGTGGACGCCGAGGTCTTCACCGACGATGTCGCGAGCAGCGCCTCGTCGAGGTCACGGGCGGTGTCGAGGATGTGCCTGCTCAGCAGGTGCACCGGGAAACCGAGGTCGTCCTCCGCGTCGTCGGCGTGGCGCAGCATGTTGAACAGCACGCCGACGCCGTACGAGTTGACACCGATCTTGCCGAGCACGCCGTACTCCGTCACCGTCCGCACCACCCGCCCGTCGGGGTGCGGGATCTCCCACTGCAGCCAGTTCTCCGACATGGCGTCGTACCAGTCCCACGTCTGCACGGCGACCGGCGGGCGTCCCGGAGGTAGGGCGACCACGGTCGAGCACTCGCCATCGCCGACGCCGGTCGGGTCGGCGATCGCGAGCAGCTCGGTGCGGGCGTTCAGCGCGGCGATCTCCCGCACCGGGAGACCGGCCCCCTCCGCGATGCCCCGGATCTCGTCTGAGGCCTCCGGCGCGATGTCGCGGATGTGCTGCCAGGCCCGCTCGGCCCAGAAGTCCACGTCGAACGGCCTGGTGGCGCGAGCGTGGAAGAGCCTGCGGTACGCCGCGACGGTGCGCGCGACCTCCTCGCGATGGTGCTCCCCGAACTCCCTGCCCCGGTCGGCCGGCCCGAGGACCGACGACGTGAACGTCCGCACTGTTGTCACACCGCCACGGTAGCGCCACCGCTCAGTAGCATGCGCTCGTGAACGTCCTGACCCCCCTCGCCATCAGGGTCGGCAGGCTCAGCTGGCTCCCGAGGTACCTCCGCTACATCGTCGCCACGGACAAGGCGGTCCACCGCCTCACGCGCGACCGCTTCGGGCTGCTGGCGATCGCCGGCCTTCCTCAGCTGATGCTCACCGTCCCCGGGCGCAGGAGCGGGGTGCCCCGGACCACGCCGCTGCTGTGCGTGCCGTACGACGGGCGGTTCCTCGTCGCCGGCTCGGGCTGGGGGGCACCGTCGCTGCCGGTGTGGGTCCTGAACCTGCGCGCACACCCGGACGCCGAGATCAGCCACGAAGGCAGGCACATCCCGGTGACGGCGCGTGAGGTCTCCGGCGAGGAGCGCGACAGGCTGTGGAAGGTCATGCAGGGCACCTGGCCCAACTACGCGGTGTACGCCGAGCGCACCGACCGGGTGATCCCGGTGTTCGTGCTCGAGCCCCGCTGAGTTCGGCCGAGCCGTCAAGCCGAGCCGTCAAGCTGTGCGCGACACGCCGCGGAAACCGGGCCAGAAGTGACGGGTCAGCGGGGGACTCGGACCAGGAGGCGGCCGTGCACACACGTGGCGTGCATCTCCCTGCCCGGTCCGATGGGGTCGCCGTCGAGCTGGCGCGGGGTGGAGTGCGCCGCGCGGATGGTCACCTTCTTGCCGGTCATCCGGTCGAGCGACTCGTCCACCCGCTTCCCCTTGCTCATCACCCGGAACACCAGCGGCAGCCAGCTCAGGAACCGTCGCGGCGCGACCAGGACAACGTCCAGCACGCCGTCGTCGATCGCGGCGTCGGGGAGCAGCGGGATGCCGGCCGTCAGGTACCCGACGTTGCCGATGACCACGGTGCGCACCTTGTGCTTGGTGAACGGCGCGTCGTCCATCGAGATCTCGACCTTCATCGCCGGGTAGCGCAGCTGCCGGAAGCCCGCGACGAAGTAGGCGAGCCAGCCGATCCTGGCCTTGATCTGGTCGCTCGCGCCCTCCATGATCGCGGCGTCGAAGCCCATCCCGCCCATCACCATGAAGTGCGAGTCCTCGGGGATGGCATCGCCGCTCACCGCCACCAGGTCGATCGCGCGGTCCTGGCCGTTCAGGGCCACGTCGACCGCCGCCTGGAGGTACAGCGGGATGTTGAGGTTGCGGGCGAGCAGGTTCCCCGTGCCCGCCGGGACCACCCCGACCGGGACGCCGGTGCCCGCGAGCTCGGCGCACACCGTCCGCACGGTCCCGTCACCGCCGCAGACGACCACCAGGTCCGCCCCGCCGACGGCGGCGTCCTCGGCCATCGACCGGCCGGGATCCTCGATGGTGGTCTCGAACCAGTCCGTCGTGCTCCACCCGTACTCCGTGGCCATCCGCTCGACCATGGCCTTGAACGCGGCGACGTCGTCGACCTTGATCGGGTTGAGTACGACGGCCAGCCGCTTCGGCGTGCGCACGCCGCTGGGGGCCGACTGGACGGGACGAGAGCGAGGCGTCGGGTCGTAGACCACGATCCCCACCAGCACCCACAGGGCGCCGACGCAGAACCCGGCCAGCACGTCCGAGAGGTTGTGCACGCCGAGGAAGATCCGGTCCGCTCCCACGAGCAGGGCCAGCGAGAGCCACAGCGCGATCAGCCCCTGCCGCAACCGACGGCGCCTGACGAAGACCATCGTCAGCACGATCGCCACACCCATGGCCGAGGCGATGCCCGAGGAGTGTCCCGACGGGAAGGAGAAGCTGTCGAGCGCGTGGATAGGGTCCTTCCAGACCGGGCGGTCCCGCTCGAAGAAGCGCTTCAGGGTGAAGGTGGTCGCGGCGGCACCGACCATCACCCCGACGGTCCACAGCGCCGGCCGCACGTGCCGGCGGCTCAGCAGCGCGGCGACGAGGACCACGGTGTAGATCGTCATCGGGAGGTTCTGGAAGACCAGCTCCACCAGGTCGAAGAAGTCGAAGGCCAGCGGGTGACGGGAGGTCCAGCCCTGCGGGCCCCTGCCGACGGCCGTGTCGAGCTCGTTCAGCGCCTGCCATTCCAGCCTCACCATCGTCGAGAGGGTGACCAGGATGGCGAGGCAGAGGCCGGCCCAGAGCAGCAGGCGGTTCCTCGTGCGTGTGCGATCGGGCACGGTACTCCACGACGTCAAGGGGCAGGTCAGTCGTCCAGTATGACTGCTACCGCGCCCGGAACCTCACACGGCGTGCACGAGCCTCAGACGGCGTGCGCCAGCCGGAGCAGCTCCTGGATCTCCGCGTCGAACGCCTCCAGCAGCTTCTCCGGGTCGGGGACGAGCGCCGCGTCGACCTTGAAGGCGACCAGGACGGACCCGGCGTACGTGAAGATCGAGACCCCGACCGTCTGGTCGCCCGACAGCGGCACCCACGCGATCGAGCCCGCGATCTTGGCGCCGCCCAGGTACCTCGTCATCGTCGGGCCCGGGACGTTGGTGGTGACGCCGATCGCCTTCGCGGCGAAGAAGTTGACCAGGAACCGCTCGAGCTCCGGTCCGCTCCTGCCGATCGCCTTGATGAGGTCGAACGTGAGCACCACCTCGGGCGAGTGCTTGATGACGTCCATCCGCCGCTTGGTCTCCGCGATCCGGCCGAAGGGGCTCCGGACGCCGGTCGGGAGCTTGACGAGCACGAGCGCGAACTGGTTGCCGAGCTCCTTCGGCAGCGGCCGGTCCAACGGGCGCACGTTGACCGGAACCATGGTGGTGACGTCCTCGGGCTCGCCGTCGTGCTCGACCCAGTAGGTGGACAGAGCGCCCGCGACAGCGGACATGAGAACGTCGTTCACGGTCGCGCCGCTCATCCGGCAGATCCGCTTGACGTCCTCAAGCGGGAAGGGCTCGGACCAGACGGCGCGCTTGGCCACCGTGGGGACTCCGCTGAACGGGGCGTGCGGCTTGGGGCCGAGGAGCAGCTTGTTGGCGATCGCCCCGGTCCGTTCCGCCTGGGTGAACGCGTCACCGGCCAGGTGCGGGTCGAACAGCCGCGGGACGTCCTTGACCATGTGGGCCGCGGCGGTCGCCGCCGCGCCAACCGCGGAGCCTGCCGCCTCCACCACGCGCAGCGCCCCTTCCAGGACGCCCATGGGGGCCGGGGCCTCTTCGAGCTCGGCCTCCGCGACCAGGTCGCCGTCCGGGGTGTCGTCGGTCAGCGAGAGCAGGACGCGCGCGAGCGCGATGCCGTCCGCCAGCGCGTGGTGGAGGCGCGTGTAGACGACGGCGCCCTTGTGGTACCCGTCGATCTGGTGGATCTCCCAGAGGGGGTGGTTGCGGTCGAAGGGGACCGGGATGAACTGCTCGATGTACTGCTGGAGCGCGGCGTCGTCACCCCTCTGGAGGGTCACCCGCACCATGTGCCGCTCGATGTCGAAGTCGGGGTCGTCCTCCCAGTGCGGCGGGCCGACGTGGGTCCGCGACTGGACGGGCCGCTGATGGAACACCGGGTACCTGTCGATCATGCGCCGCCGCGTCACTGCGGCCAGCCGCTCCCAGTCGACGGGTCCCTCGAAGAACATCACCGAGTCGATGATCATGAGGTTGTTGGGCCGGTCCATGTTGAGCCAGATCGTGTCGACGGGCCCGATGGTCCTCCTGCCCATGACGCACCTCCCTGCCCTCCTAGCCCGAAGAATGTCACTCTCGCCGACCGCGGCGGGAGGGCCGGAGGTCCCGTGGGGGAGGCCCGAAAGGCAGAACCCCAAAACGGTGTGACCCCGCCCGATATCCTTTGTGGGTGATTGATCCTCGACTCCTCCGTGAAGACCCAGACCGCGTCCGTGTTGGCCAGGCCAAGCGCGGCCTGTCCGCCGATGTCGTCGACGCGGCCCTCGCCGCCGACGAGCGGCGCCGGTCCTCGATCGCGGAGTTCGAGCGCCTCCGGGCCGAGCAGAAGCAGCTCGGGAAGCAGATCGCGTCCGCCCCGAAGGACGAGAAGCAGGCACTGCTCGAGCGCACGAAGGCGCTCGCCGCCGACGTGAAGCGGGCGGAGGCGGCGCAGTCGGAGGCCGAGCAGGCCTACCGCGAGCTGCTGATGGCCATCCCCAACGTCGCCGCCGACCAGGCGCCCGCGGGCGGTGAGGACGACTTCGTCGTGCTCGAACATGTTGGCGTTCCTCGAGATTTCAAAGCCGAGGGCTTCGAGCCCAAGGACCACGTCGAGCTCGGCCGGATCCTCGGCGCGATCGACGTGGAGCGTGGCGCCAAGGTGTCGGGTGCCCGCTTCTACTACCTCACCGGGGTGGGGGCCGACCTCGAGCTCGCGCTCGTCAACATGGCGATGGACCAGGCCCGCGACGCCGGTTTCACGACGATGATCCCGCCCGCGCTGGTGAAGCCGCGGGCCATGGAGGGCACCGGCTTCCTCGGCCAGGCCGCGAGCGACGTGTACCGCATCGAGGGCGACGACATGTATCTCGTCGGTACGTCGGAGGTGCCGCTGGCGGCGTACCACTCGGACGAGATCCTCGACGCCGGGTCCTTGCCGATGCGCTACGCGGCGTTCAGCCCGTGCTACCGCAAGGAGGCAGGCTCCTACGGCAAGGACACCCGCGGGATCATCCGCGTGCACTGGTTCGACAAGGTCGAGATGTTCACCTACACCACGGTCGAGGACTCCTACGCCGAGCACCAGCGGCTGCTGGGCTGGGAGAAGGAGTGGCTCGGCAAGCTCGAGCTCGCCTACCGGGTGATCGACACGGCGGCGGGCGACCTCGGCCTGTCGGCGGAGCGCAAGTTCGACTGCGAGGCGTGGATCCCGACGCAGGGGAAGTACCGCGAGCTCACCTCGACGTCGAACTGCACCGACTTCCAGGCCCGGCGCCTCGACATCCGCGGCCGCTTCGAGGACGGCGTGAAGCCGCTCGCGACCCTCAACGGGACGCTTGTCGCGATCCCGCGCACGATCGTGGCGATCCTCGAGACCCACCAGCAGGAGGACGGCTCGGTCCGCGTCCCGAAGGCTCTGCAGCCTTACCTGCAGGGGCGCGAGGTGCTGGAGCCTGTGAACAAGTGAGCTTCCGACCCAGGCTGATCGCTCTCGACATCGACGGGACCCTCCTGATCCCGCAGCCCGAGAACGGGTTCAGCGCAGACGAGACGACCCCGGCGGTCCGCGCGGCCCTCGACCGGGCGATCGACGCCGGCTGTCACATCGTGCTCGCGAGCGGTCGCGCACCGCTGGGCATGAGCCTCGTGCTCCGGCACCTCGACCTGCCCCGGGACCCCGGCACGAAGGTGCTGACCGTCGCCTCGAACGGCGCGGTGACCTTCTCGTTCCCGCCGATGAAGGTGGTCTCCGAGGTGACCTTCGACGCCCGCGAGGCGGTCAAGGCCGTGCTCGAGCACGTGCCGGCGGCAGCGGTCGCCATCGAGGAGCACGGCGTGGGCTACCGGGTGAACCGGCACTTCCCGGCGGGCGAGCTCGACGGGGAGATGATCCTGACCCCCATCGAGGAGATGATGGCCAGCGAGGTCAGCCGTGTGATCATCCGCGACCCCGACTCCACCTCCGAGGACTTCGTCAGGCTCGCCGAGAAGCTCGGACTGCAGGGCACGAACTACTTCATCGGCTGGACCGCATGGCTCGACCTCGCGCCGGAGGGGGTCACCAAGGCCAGCGGCCTCGAGATCGTGGCCGAGCGGCTCGGCGTCGCCCGTGAGGACGTGCTCGCCATCGGCGACGGCCGCAACGACATCGAGATGCTGCAGTGGGCAGGCCGCGGGGTCGCGATGGGACAGGCGCCGCCGGAGGTCAAGGAGGCCGCCGACGACGTCACCGAGACGGTCGGGAACGACGGCGCGGCCCACGAGATCAGCCGCTGGTTCTGAGGACGTCATACGTTCCGGCGGCTTCGGCGACCAGTTCGGATGACGTTAGCCTGAACGCGTGACCCAGCTCGTCGCCACCGACCTCGACGGGACCCTCCTCCACACGGACGGGACCGTCACCTCGCGCACCCGCGACGCCCTGACCGCGGTGGAGGAGCTGGGCGTCACGGTCGTGTTCGTGACCGGCCGCCCGGTCCGGTGGATGGACGACCTGTGGGAGCACGTCGGCGGGCACGGGCTCGCGGTCTGCTCCAACGGCGGGGTGGTGTACGACGTCCACGCGCGCGCGGTCAGCACGGCCAGGACGATCCCCGTCGACGTGGGGCTCGAGGTCGTGGACATCCTGCGCTCGGCGATCCCCGGCACCACCTTCGCGCTGGAGAAGCTGGACGGCTTCGCCAAGGAGGAGGACTTCATGCCGCGCGTGCCGCCGCCGGCCGACCCCACCGACCGGCAGAAGCCGTCGTCGTGGACCTCCGCCCCCCTCCGCGTCGGGCCCTTCTCGGACATCCTCGACGCGTCCGCGGTGAAGCTCCTCGCGCGCCACGACGAGCTCGACCCGGAGAAGTTCTGGGAGGAGGTCGAGTCGCACGTGGGCCATCTGGCCACCACCACCTGGTCGTCCATCGGCGCGCTCGTCGAGATCAGCGCGGCCGGGGTCAGCAAGGCGAGCACCCTCGCGCTGCTCTGCGAGGAGCTGGGCGTCGAGCCGTCTCAGGTGCTGGCCTTCGGGGACATGCCGAACGACCTTCCGATGCTCGAGTGGGCGGGTACGTCGTACGCCATGGCCAACGCCCACCCGCTGGTGCGGGAGCTCGCCGACCACATCGCCCCGTCGAACGAGGACGACGGCGTCGCCGCGGTCCTCGAGGAGCTCTTCGCCCTTCGTTGAGTCGGCCCTCCCGGGGCGTTGAGTCGGCCCTCCCGGGGCGTTGAGTCGGCCCTGCCGGGGCGTTGAGTCGGCCAATATGGGGCCCGGCTCGCGGGAAGGCCGACTGAAACTCGCGGGAGGGCCGAGTGAACACCCCCGGAGGGCCGACTCAACGGGAATGTATTCCGCGTGCCCCCTTTCGGAAAAAGCGGATCCGCGCAACACTCGGGGCGGAAGTCGTGTGATCCGAGTCACGGAGGCCTGAGATGGCACAGGATGCGGTAGGCGCTACGCGCGAGGCAGTCGCCCTGCTGACGGCGGCGGCACAGCGAGTGCGGAGCGAGTACGGCGACACCCTGGGTGTACGCCGGCTGATGTCGGACGTGGACCGCCTGAAGGCCGACCTCGACGAGCTCGGCGGCCCGGCCCCGGGCCATCACCCCGCGGTGAACCGCGACGATCTGGTGGAGATCCCGGACGACACGTACGACGACAGCATGTGGCACGACGCGCAGTCAGAGGCTCAGCACGCGCCGTAACCGAAAGGCAGATACATGTCGACAGGCGTGACAAGCCCTGGTCGTGCCCAACTACAAGAGAAGACGCTTCGCCAGGACAACTGGTGGCTCTCGCCACTGGTCACGTTCGTGGTGTTCACCGCGTTCGTCGTCTATGCGACATGGCGGGCGTTCGCAGGCGAGCACTACTACGCCTCGCCGTACCTCTCGCCGTTCTACTCGCCCTGCATGGGCGCGCAGTGCGTCGAGGGGTCGGCCGACTTCGGCAGGCCGTTCGACTGGTTCACCTGGTCGCCGGCCCTCATCATCCTGGTCATCCCCCTCGGCTTCCGGATGACCTGCTACTACTACCGCAAGGCCTACTACCGGGCCTTCTGGCTGTCCCCGCCGGCGTGCGCGGTCGCCGAGCCGCACGGGAAGTACACCGGCGAGGGGCGCTTCCCGCTGATCCTCCAGAACGCGCACCGGTGGGCCCTGATCGCGTCTGCCGTGATCGCAGTCATCCTCACCTACGACGTGGTCCTGTCGTTCCGCAACGCCGACCACGAGTGGGGCCACATGGGGCTCGGCACGGTCGTGTTCGCCGTCAACGCCGCTCTCATCTGGCTCTACACCCTGTCCTGCCACTCCTGCCGGCACCTGATCGGCGGCCGTCTGCGGCACTTCTCCAAGCACCCTGTCCGCTACCGGCTGTGGACCCTGGTCTCGCGGCTGAACCGGGACCACCCCAAGTACGCCTGGCTCTCCCTGTTCTCGGTCGCGCTGACGGACCTGTACGTCTACTTGCTCTCGACCGGCGCGATCACCGACGTGAGGTTCTTCTGAATGCCTGAGTCCACCAGACATCCCATGACGGGCAACCGCATGGACCCCGCCGAGGAGACGGAGCCGCACGGGTACGAGACGCACGAGTACGACGTCGTGGTGATCGGCGCCGGCGGGGCCGGGCTACGGGCCGCGATCGCCGCGCAGGACGCCGGCGCCCGCGTCGCGATCGTGTGCAAGTCCCTGCTGGGCAAGGCCCACACCGTGATGGCCGAGGGCGGGATCGCCGCGGCGATGGGCAACGTGTACGCCGAGGACGGCTGGCAGGTGCACTTCCGCGACACCATGCGCGGCGGGAAGATGCTCAACAACTGGCGGATGGCGCAGCTCCACGCGCAGGAGGCACCGGAGCGGGTCATCGAGCTCGAGGAGTGGGGCGCGCTGTTCGACCGCACCAAGGACGGCCTCATCTCGCAGCGCGACTTCGGCGGCCACCGCTACGCGCGGCTCGCGCACGTCGGGGACCGGACCGGCCTGGAGATGATCCGCACCCTTCAGCAGCGGGCGGTCGCGCAGGGCATCGACGTGTTCATGGAGTGCACGGTCACCGAGATCTTCACCGAGGAGGTCTCGACAGGCTCGACCGGCGCGGGCTCGACCGGCGAGCGGCGGGTGAGCGGGGCGTTCGCCTACTGGCGCGAGACCGGCCGGTTCGTCGTGTTCAACGCCCCGTCCGTCGTACTCGCCACCGGCGGCATCGGGAAGTCCTACCAGGTGACGTCGAACTCGTGGGAGTACACCGGCGACGGGCACGCCCTCGCGCTCCGGGCGGGCGCCAGCCTGATCAACATGGAGTTCGTGCAGTTCCACCCGACCGGCATGGTCTGGCCGCCGTCGGTGAAGGGAATCCTGGTCACCGAGTCGGTTCGCGGTGACGGCGGCGTCCTCAAGAACTCCGAGGGCGAGCGGTTCATGTTCAACTACATCCCGGAGTTCTTCAAGGCCGAGACCGCGGACACGATCGAGGAGGCCGAGGGGTGGTACACCGACAAGAAGAACAACCGGCGCCCACCCGAGCTGCTGCCCCGTGACGAGGTCGCCCGCGCCATCAACTCCGAGATCAAGGCCGGCCGCGGCTCACCGCACGGCGGCGTCTACCTCGACATCGCCTCGCGGCGCAGCGCTGAGTTCATCCGGCGCAGGCTGCCCTCGATGTACCACCAGTTCAAGGAGCTCGCGGACGTCGACATCACCGCCGAGCCCATGGAGGTCGGCCCGACCTGTCACTACGTGATGGGTGGCGTGGAGGTCGACGCGGACACCGAGCGGTCCCTCGTCGAGGGGCTCTACGCCGCCGGCGAGGTGGCCGGTGGCATGCACGGCTCGAACCGGCTCGGCGGGAACTCGCTGTCGGACCTGCTGGTGTTCGGCCGCAGGGCAGGCCACAACGCGGCGTACTACGCCTACAAGGTCCGCGAGCGCCGTCCGCAGCTGGCCGACGAGTCGGTGAGGGAGGCGGCGGCGGCCGCGCTCGCGCCTTTCGAGGAGGAGGGCGGCGAGAACCCCTACGCCATCCAGAAGGACCTGCAGGACCTCATGCAGCGCCTGGTCGGCATCATCCGCAGGGCCGACGAGCTCGAGGAGTCGCTGGTCGCGATCGAGAAGCTCAAGGAGCGCGCGAAGCGGCTCACCGTCGAGGGGCACCGGCAGTACAACCCCGGATGGCACCTCGCCCTCGACCTGACCAACATGCTGATGGTCTCCGAGTGCATCGCGAAGGCCGCGCTCGAGCGGCAGGAGTCGCGCGGCGGGCACACCCGCGACGACTTCCCCACCCCCGACCCGGAGTGGGGCGCGAAGAACCTCGTGCTGACCTGGAGCGAGACGGCCGGAGCCGTCGAGCTCGCCCACCAGCCGCTGCCGGTGATGCCGGAGGACCTCAAGCGGCTCTTCGAGGACATCGGATGACGAGCGGATCGGACAGGGTGCACTGAATGGGCTACGACCTGAAGATGCGCGTCTGGCGTGGTGACGCCGACGGCGGCGCGCTCGGCGACTACACCGTGGAGGTCGAGGAGGGCGAGGTCGTCCTCGACGCGATCCACCGGCTGCAGGCGACCCAAGCCGGGGACCTCGCGGTCCGCTGGAACTGCAAGGCGGGCAAGTGCGGGTCGTGCAGCGCCGAGGTCAACGGGCGGCCGCGGCTGATGTGCATGACCCGGCTCTCCGACTTCGAGCCGACCGAGACGATCACCGTCACCCCGATGCGGTCCTTCCCGGTGATCCGCGACCTCGTGACCGACGTGTCGTTCAACTACGAGAAGGCGAAGCAGGTCCCAGCGTTCGCGCCGACGCCGCGCGACCCCGACGGCAAGCGGCGGATGATGCAGCACGACGTCGAGCGCGGGCAGGAGTTCCGCAAGTGCATCGAGTGCTTCCTGTGCCAGAACACCTGCCACGTCGTACGCGACCACGAGGAGAACAAGGAGGCCTTCGCCGGCCCGCGGTTCTTCCTGAGGTACGCCGAGCTGGACATGCACCCGCTCGACACGAACGACCGCCGCCAGCTCGCGCAGGACGCCGCCGGACTCGGCATGTGCAACATCACCAAGTGCTGCACCGAGGTCTGCCCTGAGAACATCAAGATCACGGACAACGCGATCATCCCGATGAAGGAGCGGGTCGTGGACCGCAAGTACGACCCCGTGGTGTGGCTCGGCTCCAAGATCTTCCGCCGGGACAAGCGCGAGGAAGTCTGAGTTGTCAGGGTGTGGTGGGTGATGACACCCCTACGCCCGGACAGGGAGAGAGGAAAGGGGGTACGACGATGCCTGAGCTGCTCTCGCAGGAGGAGATCGACCGCGCGCTCTCGAGCGAGCTGCCCATGTGGCGGCAGGAGGGCGACGCGATCACCCGCTCGGTGAAGGCCAAGACGTTCATGGACGGGATCCGGCTGGTCTCCGCGGTGGCGGAGGTCGCCGAGGATCTGAACCATCACCCCGACGTCGACATCCGGTGGACGACCATCACGTTCACCCTGTCCACGCACTCGATGGGTGGGCTCACGGCGTACGACCTGCGCCTCGCAACGGACATCGACCGCTTGGTCGACTGACCGGCGTGGGGCCACGGACCCCCTCTCCCGTTGCCGAGGTCCTCGCCGCCGCCTACGGCCAGACAGACACGCTGGTCGAGGCGCTGCAGGAAGGGGACTTCGCCCTGCCGACCGGCTGCGCGGGTTTCACGTCCAGGACCTGCTCCTTCACCTGCTCATGGATGCCCAGCGCGCCCTCGTCACACTGGCCGATCCGGGCGAGCAGAGCACATCGGGGGATCCGGACACGGATGCAGTGAGCTACTGGCAGAAGCACTCCGCCGGCATGACGGCCGAGCAGGCCGGCCGCCAGGCGGACATGGCCCGTCGCGTCGCCCAGGCCTTCGGCGGGCGGTTGGGCCGCTGACCGGCCGAGACCGGCAAGCCCTGGGGGAGGAGGTTGTCGCCGGCATGCCCGTGTTCACGTGAGTCCGGGCGCCGGAGGCAGATAGTCCGTGAGCAAATGGCTGTCTGACGCGGGTCCGCGAAACAACCATCTGCTCACGGACTACGACCTCGACGACCTCAAACCCGACGCCGACCCGAGCCTGATGGTGCCAGAGTTACGTTCCGACATGCCCGTCAGAGGTACATGCCTCCGCCGCGACCGTGATGCTCCCCCGGAGGCTGCTCGCCCTGCTGGGCGGCCTCCTGCACGGCCTGCTGCAGGGCTTGCTCGCTCGTCCCCGGCGGAAGGGCGCGCCGCATCTGCTCCAGCTGGGCGCGGGCGGCCATCTGCTGGGCATAGATCGCGGTCTGGATGCCGTGGAACAGGCCCTCGAGCCAGCCGACAAGCTGGGCCTGCGCGATCCGGAGCTCGGCCTCGGACGGGGTCTCGGACGAGAACGGCAGCGACAGCCGCTCGAGCTCCTCGACGAGCTCGGGGGCCAGGCCCTGCTCGAGCTCCTTGACCGAGGACTTGTGGATGTCGGCGAGCCGCGCCCGGCTGGCCTCGTCGAGCGGTGCTGCCTTCACCTCGTCGAGGAGCTGGCGGATCATGCTGCCGATCCGCATCACCTTCGCCGGCTGCTCGACGAGGTCGGTGAGATGGCGCTCGGTGCTCTCCTCGTCCACCCCCGAGTCCGACCCTGAGCTCGGCGCTGCGACGGCCATGCCGTCGGGTCCGATGACGACGAACTTACGCTCGTCGCCCTCGCGGCCGGTCGCTTCAGGGTTCTGTTCGCTCATGGATCCCACCTTACGCAGTCCCTACCTCATGCAGTCAGCACGATCTTGCCGACGTGGTCTCCGGACTCCATCATCCGGTGCGCCTCGCCGGCCTCTGCGAGCGGGAGCGTGGTGTGTACGACGGGCCGGACGCTGCCGTCCTCGAACAACGGCCACACGTGCTCGACGACGGAGGCGCAGATCGCGGCCTTCTCCTCGACCGGGCGGGAGCGCAGCGCGGTGGCAATCACGGCCCCGCGCTTGGACAGGAGCTTGCCGAGGTCGAGCTCCCCCTTGGTCCCGCCCTGCAGGCCGATGATCACCAGCCGGCCCTCGGTGGCGAGAGCGGAGATGTTCCGGTCGAGGTACTTCGCCCCCATGACGTCGAGGATCACGTCAGCGCCCTTGCCGCCGGTCGCCTCACGCACCTCGGCCACGAAGTCCTGCTCGTGGTAGTCGACCGCCACGTCGGCGCCCAGCGAGCGGCACAGCTCGAGCTTCTCAGGGGAGCCGGCGGTGGTGACGACGGTGGCGCCGAGGGCCTTGGCGAGCTGGATGGCCATGGTTCCGATGCCGCCCGCGCCGCCGTGCACGAGGAGCGTCTCGCCCTTCTGGAGGCCGGCGATCATGAACACGTTCGACCACACCGTGCAGGCGACCTCGGGAACGGCCCCGGCGGTCACCAGGTCGACCCCGGGTGGCACGGGCATCACCTGGCCGGCCGGGACGAGCACCTTCTCGGCGTACCCACCGCCTGCCAGCAGCGCGCACACCTCGTCGCCGACCGAAAGGTCCGAGACGCCCTCACCGACGGCGCTGACCACGCCGGAGCACTCGAGGCCGAGGATGTCCGAGGCGCCGGGAGGCGGTGGGTAGAACCCCTTCCGCTGGAGCGTGTCGGCACGGTTCACCGCGGTGCCGGCCACGTCGATGACGACCTCGCCCGCTCCGGGCGAGGGGTCGGGCACGTCGGCGAGGGCAAGGACTTCTGGTCCTCCGGGCTCGGAGGCGATCACAGCGCGCATGGCCCCCAGGCTAGGACGCCGCCTGTCGACGCCGGCCAGGTGCCTACTGGCTGCCCGTGCGGTGCCTACTCGGTCCCGACCAGGTCCTCTTCGTTGAAGTCGTCGGCGCTCACGTCCTCGCCGCCCCACTTCTCGGCGAGCACCTGGGCCCGGGCCGCCAGCTCCTCGATCTCGGCGACGCCGCCATTCCGCAGTCCCGCCGCGTACCCGACCAAGAAGGTCGTGATCGGTGCAGCTGGCCTCTCCACGGAGTGCGCCGCGTCGCGGGCGAGATCCAGGATGAGTCCCTCGTCGACCTCGGCGTCGAGTTCGAGAGCGTCACAGAGCTCGTCAATCCAGTCATGCAAAGTCACCGTTCCAGAGTCATACGTCCGCCGGTTCCACGCAACCGTTTCTGCCGATCGGTCCAGAAATCGGGTGTCAGCCGCCGAGGTTGCGCAGGTCCTCCCACGTGTCGACGTCGCGCGCCTCCTGGCCGATCGCGGGCTCGGTGACCAGGTGCATCCCGCCGACGAGCCTGCGGAACGGCAGGCCGTGCTCGTCCTCGCGACGGGACGGGCGCGCGGCCGCGAGCGCGCCGTACCGGTACACACCGGCCAGGGTCTGCTGCCGCCCGTCCGCGTCCACGATCACGGCGCCGTCGGCGTCCGGCGTGGCCGAGAGGGCGTGCACCAGCCGCGCGACCGTGGAGGCGGTGACGTGGGGCATGTCGACGGCGAGCACGAGGACCAGGCCGGGGTCCAGGCGGAGCGCGTCGAGCCCGGCCAGCACCCCGGCGGCCGGCCCGCCCCGCGGTGGGTCCTCGCGGGCCCAGGTGACGGGGCGTGAGGTGGGCACCGGCTCCCCGACGACCACGACCTCCTCGGCGGCGGCGGTCGCGGAGACCGCCCGCTCGAGCAGCGTGGTCCCGTCGACCTCGATCGAGGCCTTGTCGGCCCCGCCCAGCCGCACCCCGGACCCGCCGGTGAGTACGACGGCCGCCAGCCGCGGGGACCTACCGGGCACCAAGGACTCGTTCACGGTCGCAGTCTCTCAGCCGAGATGGCAGTCTGGGTGCGTGCCCACACTCGACGTCACCCTCGTGCAGCAGGCATCGACCCTCGACCTGGCGGGGAACCGCGACCTCATGCGGACCTCGATGGAGTCCCTGGCGGCCACGGCGGCCACTGAGTCCGGCAGCCCCGGGCTGGTCGTGTTCCCCGAGGCCTTCATGTGCGACTTCGGCAGCCCCGGCACCGACATCTCGGAGTACGCCGAGGACACGGACGGCGTCTTCGTGGAGACGATGACCGAGCTCGCCAAGGAGCACGACACAACGATCGTCGCGGGCATGTTCGAGCGGAGCGCGGACCCGGGGCGCCCGTACAACACCCTGGCCGTGGTCGACGGCGACGGCCTGCGGGCGACGTACCGCAAGATCCACCTCTACGACTCCTTCGGCTACAAGGAGTCGGAGCGCCTCCTGGCAGGGGCGGTCGAGCCCGTCGTGGTCGAGGTCGGTGGGGTGCGGGTCGGCCTGATGACCTGCTACGACCTGCGCTTCCCCGAGCTGGCCCGCCTTCTGACCGAGCAGGGCGCCGAGCTGCTCGTCGTACCCGCCGCCTGGGTCGCCGGGCCCGGGAAGGTCGACCACTGGACCACGCTGGCACGGGCGCGGGCGATCGAGAACACGGTGTACGTCGCCGCAGCGGGACAGCCCGCTCCGCGTTACACAGGGCACTCGATGGTCGTCACGCCGCTCGGTGACGTGGTCGTCGAAGCCGGCGGGTCGGACGAGGTCGTGGGGGCGGCTGTCGAGAGCTCGGTGGTCGAGCAGGCACGCGCGGTGAACCCGTCCTTGGCGAACCGACGCTTCTGAGCCAGTTGGTATCCTCGGCCAAGACCGGGGGGCCGGCAACAACTGTCCATGTACTCGTCGTGAGGGCTGTGCTTGACCGTGACTCGTGGTGACCAGCAGCCTGGTCGCCGTCGCGCGGTGCCCGAAGGAAAGGGTCGCCGCCTGCGGCGCAAGTCCGAGCCGCAGAAACCGACCGAGCCGGACCCGCCGCCGAAGGACACCGAGCCCACCTACGAGCCGCCGGCCGAGGATCCCGGGCCGCCGACACAGGAGTGGACGTGGACGGCCGAACGCACCTACACCGAGTCCCTCACCGACCCGCTTACTCGACCCGCTGACCGGTTCGTACACCGACCCCTACGCAACTCCGCCCGCCCCGGCCACTCCGCCCGCCCCGGACCGCGGTTGGTCTTCTGACCGGTGGGACTCGACTGACCGGCCTGCCGCCGACCCTGCGTCCCGCGAATGGGACCAGAACCAGGCTTCCGGTGGTGGGGCCTCGGAGGACCCGGCGCCCGACCCGTGGGGGATCCTTGGCGCGGCTCAGAGCCGCTGGGGTTCGGCCGATGCGTCTCATCTCGACCCGGGTCTTGACTGGGACTCCACCAACGCCACCCAGGACCGGTGGCGGTCCACCGAACCGGATCCTGTCGACCCGGCTCAGGACCGGTGGCGGTCCACCGAACCGGATCCTGTCGACCCCGCCCAGGACCGGTGGCGGTCCACTGAACCGGCAGGTGACCCGTGGGGCTCCGAGGCCCCCGCCCAGGATCGTTGGGGTTCGACGGACCCGGACCCGGCCAAGGACCGGTGGGGTTCCACGACAGAACCGGCGCGTGAGCCGTGGACCTCGCCCGAGCCGTGGACCGCGCCCGAGCCGCCGGCGCGTGAGCCGTGGACCGCGCCCGAGCCGCCGGCGCGTGAGCCGTGGGACCCGCTCGGTCAAAGCACGGCGGACCCGGTCGTGGACCACTGGAATCCGCGTGGTCCGGTGACCCCGGCCCCGATCGATCCGGCCCCGATCGATCCGGCCCCGATCGATCCGACCCCGGCCGATCCCCTTCCAGTCGAGCCCGAGCCGACCGGCCGGGACCTCGCACCTCCGCCACCGGCGGACCTCTACCCTGCAAGCTCGCCGGCAGACGCCACGCGTGCAGAGACCAGCCGTGTCGACCTGGCGCCCGCGGACACCGGACGGTACGTCAGCGCCTCTGACGACACGCTCGCCGTCGACCTTGCCCCGCTGCCTGAGCTGCCGACCAAGGCCGAGACCGTCCAGGCCACGAAGCCACGGCCCGGGCGTCGAGTCCTCGGCTGGACCCTGAACGGCGTCTGGCTGCTTCTCACCGCCGCTGCCCTCGCGGCCATCGTCACCAGCTGGCTGCCGCTCGGTCTGCCCGGGTGGGTGGCCACGGCCGGCGCGGTCACCATCACCACCACGTACGCCTACGGTCTCGCCACCCGTATGGGCGGCCGGCCCGTCGTCAGCGGCGGGCTCGCGCTCGTCCTGTCCGTCGCCGCCGTGGTGGCACAGCTCCCGGTGCTCCTTGCCGGCATCGCGGTCGCCACGGCGGTCCTCTCCACCTTGCTCGCGGTGATGTCGACGAAACCGGCGGCCCGCTTCTCCGGCGTCGTTCGCGAGTGCCTGATCGCGATCATGGTGGCCGTGATCGGGGCGTTCGCGGTCGAGGCCTACGAGGCCGAGGTGTCGTACGAGCGGATGGGCTACCTGACGCTCGGGCTCTCGCTGCTCTGTGCGCTGGGGCTGGTGTACCGGCTCGGCGCCGGCCTGCAGGGCCTGGGCAAGCGCGGGACGATCATGATCGTCAGCGGCGTGGGCCTGCTCTTCGTGATCATCGCCTACACCGCGGCGCTCGCGCGCTGGGGCTCGCCAGGGATGATCGAGGGCATCGACCAGTCGATCGAGACGATCCGTACGACGATCTGGGCTGTGCCCCGTCCGATCGAGGTGCTGCTCGGCATCCCGGCCCTGGCCTGGGGCGTGTCGACCCGCGCCCGGCGCAGGCAGGGCTGGTGGGTCGCGGCGTTCGGCTCGGCCGGCCTCTCGGTGATCGTCGTGTCCCTGCTGGACCCGGACACCTCGCTGGTCGAGTCGGGGCTGTCCCTGCTCTACAGCGCGGTGCTCGGCCTCGCGCTCGGGTACGTCGTGATCCGCGCCGACATCTTCCTCACCGGCGCCCGGGGACGTCGCGCCCGCATGCTCGAGGAGGCGGCCGCCCACCGGCCGGAGCCCGGTCGCATGCAGCCGCTCCTCTGACGAGCGCCCTCGCGTGGAAGCGAGCCCCCCAGCCCGCTCCGACGTACTCCTGACGTACCATCCGTCACTGCTGACCCAGGCGTCATAGGGACATCTAGACCGCGTGTGCCCGGTCACACGAGAGGGCATAACCAACTCCCCGAGTGGGGCGTTCATGCAGGCGGAAGGTGGGAAGCCATGGTGGTTTCCGGGAGGGACTCTCTTCACCCTTCACTGGAGGTTGTGCATGAAGCGCAAGCTTGGGATCACCCTGGCCATCGCGAGTGTGGCCGGTTTCGCCGTCGTCGGACCGGGACAGGCCGACTCGGGTTTCAGCAACAAGTACCCCGACACCACGGCCAGCCATGACTGTGGCGACGGCGACACCATCGACTACGCCGGCCCGCTCAAGATGTGGCCGCCGAACCACAAGCTCCAGGACGTGCTCATGAGCGCCACCGACGGCTCGAGCAACCCCGTCGAGGGCCAGGCGAACGAGACCACGCTCATGGTGACGGTCGAGCTGCTCGACGCGGTCGGCGGCGACGGTGGCCCGCAGCACGACCCGGACGTCTTCTACCCGGCCGGACCCGCCGCCACCGGCGACCCGACCGCCGAGGTCCCCTTCCAGCTCCGCAGCGAGCGTTCCGGCAAGGGCGAGGGCCGTACGTACGACATCCGGTCGGACGCGACCTTCGACAACGGAGCCAAGCAGTGCAGCTGGACCATGCAGGTCGTCGTGCCGCACGACATGCGCGGCGGTGCGGACTGGAAGTGAGCTCCTTCCACCACATTCCCGGGCGGGGTGCCGGCAGCCGCCGTCGGCACCCCGCCTCGGCCTGCGTGATCGCCGGCGTGCTCCTGCTGTCCGGCTGCGCGGCCCCCGCCGCTACCAACCCGGACGCCTCGCCGACGCCCCGCGCTGCTCTCGCCCAGGCGGCGGAGCTCGCCGCGGCCAACGTCACCGAGGCCGACGCGTCCGGCTCGGACCGCGGCACCCGGAAGCGGAAGAAGGGGGCTGCCGCCGGGAGAAAGGCTGCGGACCGCTCGGCCCGTGGTGGGCGCCCAAGCAAGGGTGGGCGCCCGGGAGGCCACGGGCCGGCGGTTCGCTCGCAGGACTGGCAGGAGGTCGTGACCGTCGGCGACGACACCGCGGACCACGGCGACGGCCCGTCGTACGCCGACCTGACCTCGCTGGCCATCCACGAGTCGGGAGAGTGGGTCCGGATCACGCTGGAAGTCGGGGGCGTGATCCCCGGCCGGCTGAAGCGCAGTGAGGTGGAGGGTGTCGGCGTCGACGTCTACCGGTCCAGCTCGCGGGAGAGCGACTACCAGGTCTTCCTCGACGGGGGTACGTCGGGATGGCGGGCGTTCCTGCAGACACCTGACGGCTTCGTGCGCTTTCCCGGGTCGTGCAACGTCGACCGGGGCACGCTGACCGTCACGGTTCCCTGGGAGTCGATCGGCGGCCGCAAGGACGCTGAGGTGTCGGCCTTCGCGGACTGGTCTTCGGGCGTCGGTGGTCTGTCCGCCGACGGCACCAAGCCGGTCAAGCTCGCCTTCGAGTAGCCGCAGACCGACTACCTGCGGGTAACGGGCCGTCGCGTGTACCGTCCCGCCCATGGCCCGAGACAAGAAGAGTGCGGACATCATCGCCGAGATGGTGGCGAACGTGATGAAGGTTGTCGTCTCCCCTGGGGACAGGCTCGACGCGGGCGACACCGTCGTACTCCTCGAGTCCATGAAGATGGAGATCCCCGTGCTCACCGAGGCGCCCGGCACGGTGGCCGCGATCAAGGTGAGCGAAGGGGATGTCGTCCAGGAGGGCGACATACTCGTCACCCTCGACCTGTAGTGCCGCCGGTGGCGTGTCCGCCGGTTCCCCTACACTGCTGCACCGTGGCTGGGTCTCCTTAGGGAGCGCACAGTCCAGGAGGGGTGCCGGAGTGGCCGATCGGAACCGCCTTGAAAGCGGTCGCTGGCAGAGATGTCAGCCGCGGGTTCGAATCCCGCCCCCTCTGCCGATGTGACGTGACGGCCGAAGGTCCCGTTCAGGTGCTGGGACTTTCGGTGCCCCATGGCCTTCTCGCCGGGGACTTTCGGCCCCTGCGGCAGGAACTCTTCAGGCACGAACCTTTAGTTGGAAGATTTCGAACTAAGGGGTGTCTTCAGATGACAAAACGGCTTCAAACTCTAGGAATCGTCCTCGCCTTGCTCGGAGTCGGTTTTCTCGTGGCCGGCGGTGTCGCCTACGCCAAGGTCCAGGACGGCTACGACTCGCTCCAGGCGTTCAGCGCGGCCCAGAACGTCGAGCTGACCTACAACGAGGACGGACAGCTCACCGACCGCGGTGAGACCGAAGGGGCAACGGCGATCATGTCCCTGCTCAAGGACGAGTGGAAGTACCCGGTCGTCGAGTCCGACCTCGACCCGAACGACCCGCTGGTCAACACCGCGAGCGAGTACATGTACCAGATGGCGACCATCAGCTACCACGTCCTGCACGGGACCCAGACCGTGACCCTCGACGAGGATGTCGAGTACAACGGTGAGGTCTTCAAGGCCGGGACCTACGAGTTCGACGTCGACGGCAAGTACTGGACCGGCTTCGACCGCGAGCACCCGATCGAGGGCATCGCGCGGGAGCAGGCGTGGAGCGGGACGGCACACGGCCTGATCGGCGAGCTCGGTGTGGGCACCGTGACCCACTCCGCACTCCAGATGGGTCTGGCACTCTCCGGGATCCTGGCGGGCCTCGGGCTCACGGTCCTCATCGCGGGGCTGGGCCTCGTCTGGGCCGGCAGGGCGAAGTCCGAGCGGACTGGGGCGTCAGCCGCCGAGCAGCCGGGCAGGCCACTCGCCGCGTGACAGATCCCAGACTCCCCGGACCCGACGAGGGTTCGGGGAGTCTTCCATGTCGTGCTACTCGGAGCCTCCGAGCTCCAGGGACACGGTGTCGTAGACGAGGTCGTTGAGCCGTTGCCTGTGGTGCTCGAGGTCGCCGACGAGCCGCTTCAGGCCCTGCCGGACCTGGTCCACGTCGGTGGCCTCCAGGACCACCGGACCGAGGTCCGTCAGCCTCCGGAGAAGCGCGTCCCGATCCCTGGTGAGGGTCATCTGGCGGGCCTCGAGCCAGGCGTCGCCGGCCCGTGCGTGCTCCAAGGTGAGTGCGTCCCTGACATCGGCGAGCTTCTGGCGTACGAGCCAGCGCCACCTGTGCTGCCGTCGAGGTGTCTCCAGGGCTTCGTCGAGCCCCGCTATGGCGTGTTCGAGTCCGGTCACGGTGCCGCCTCCGGCCGAATCGAGTGGTGAGGGTGGGGTTATGAGTGTGACCCCGCCCACACGCCTGTGACAAGAGCCATCAGCGTCCGGATTGGCCCCGGGCGCGTTGATTCGGTGTAATCAAGACGTGGCATCCGATTATCGATTCTCCCCGGCCCTGATTGCCCGATTGATGGGGTTTTTCCTCGCAGGTCTGGGCATCGCCGTCTTCATCCTGACCGCTGCTGTCGCCTTCTTCTCGCTGCCGATCGAGGTGCTCACCGTCGGCGTGGTCGGCGTGCTGGTCGTCGTGCTGGTGGGCGGGTTCCTGCTCACGCGAAAGTCGGCGGTGGTTCGGCTCGACGACGCGGGATACCGGGTCCGGCTCATCCGCGGTGCGGGCGTGAAGCAGGCGCGGTGGACGGACGTCGAGGACGTGGTCGCCACCCACGTGGCAGGTGAGCGGTGCGTCGTACTCCGACTCCGGGACGGGCGTACGACGACCATTCCGGTGCGGGTGCTCGCCGGGGACGAGGATGCGTTCGTGAAGGACCTGCAGGCACACCTGAACAAGGGACACGGATACCGCCGCATCAACTAGGCCGTGTCTGGAAAAGGTGCGGCGGAGCCGGGCGTGGCATCCGCGCCCGACTCGGCAAGACCGGGGAGCGAGAGCGCAGTGTGCTGCGCCGAGCGAGCCGGGCGCGGCCGATCGGGATGCGGGGCCGCGAACGCCGCCGCAGATTTGGCAGACACGGCCAAGGGCGATCACCCCGATTGGCCCCAGCGCGGGCCCGGCCGGTAGCCTGTCCTCGCTGTCTGGAGGTGTCGCCTAGCCCGGTTTATGGCGCCCGCCTGCTAAGCGGGTTGAGGGTAATCCCCTCTCGCGGGTTCAAATCCCGCCACCTCCGCCAGACGTGAACGGCCCCTCACGGAGATGCGTCTCCGGAGGGGTCGTTGTCTGTACCGGCATGCTCCGTGGCGGTCTCACCCACCTGGTCGAGCTCGATGTAGTCGCCCACGTTGAAGTCTCCGACGGTGCGGACGGTGACAGGCTGCAGGCCGATGGGCCTGCCGTCCTCGTAGGTCACCAGCGTGACCTGGGCGTCCCGGCGCAGCTTGCTGCCGACCGCAATCGCGTACGCCGCGCCGCCGGTCGTGCCGTTCGTGTAGCTGTAGCCGAGCCGGCCGTTCTCGCCGGTGACGGGAGTCGGCCCGAGCTGTGCGTGGATGTGCCCGCCGAGGACCAGGTCGACGCAGCCGCGGTCGAGGGCGTACTTGCCGCTCTTCGCGTCGTGCACCAGGAGCGTGGAGATGCGGTCGCTCTGCTCGTCGTACTCACAGGCCGCATCGGCCAGCCGCTCGGCATGCTCCTCGAAGGAGAGCCCCACCTCGTCGCGCCAGGTCCCGAGCCCGCTGCTGCGCGGGTCGTTCGCGCCGAGGAGGCGGATCCCGTCAGGCCCGTCGACCGCCTCGCCGTCGAGGTTGGTGAAGCCGAGCTGGTCGAGGTAGTCGGCGACGAAGTCGCCGTGGTCATGGTTGCCCGCCACGGCGTACCGGTGGTCGTAGTCCCGGAACGCCTGGTCGAGCGAGTCGAGGCTGAACGCCTCCCACTCGCTGCCCGTCGAGGTGTCGTCACCGGCGTCGAGCAGGACAGTCGCTCCCACCTGGTCGGCGATGGCTCTGGCGACCTTGTCCATGCGGACGTTGTCGTGCCGGTCGCTGACCAGCACCGCGACGGTCTGGCCCTCCTCGGGCTCCCGCAGCTGCCCGGAGAGCGAGTCGGTCGCCGCGAGGACGTCCTTGTAGAACTCGAGGCTTCGCGCGTAGCTGTCGAAGAGGCTCTCCGCGATCCGCTTCGTACCGGTGGTCATCAGGCCGGCCTCCACCTCGATGGGCTGGGCCTCCGCAGGGATCGGCACGTCCGGCAGCGCCTCCGTCACCGGATCCCACTCGGTGTCCTGCAGGAACCTGTCGTCGTTCCTGTTCCAGGGCTGCGTGAGGCCCGCCGCGAGTACGACGAGAGTCAGGCCGGTGTACGCGCCACGGCGGACGGTGACCTGACGCAGCAGCTCGGACCTGCGCCGCGCGCCGAGGAGCATCCACAGCGCCGGCCCGCTCAACCCGATCAGCGCCGCGCTCAGGGCGCTGTCCACGGCCATGTCGCCCAGCGAACGGCGGAGCTTGGCGATCTCGCCCTCCGGCTGGCTGCCGATGCTGGAGTAGCGGGCGATCAGAGCCTCGTAGCTGGTGAGGTTCGTCGCGCCCAGCTTGATGTCCGCGCCGAGCCGGCTGTCGGTCGGGTAGCGCATGTTCGGCAGGTAGGGGCCGAGGTCGAGCGTCGCGTAGCCGTCGAACGTCGGGGACACCACGGCCTCGTGGCTGGCGATGACGGTCTGGGTGGAGCTGTTGGTGAACAGGAGGATGCCGGCCGGGATGGCGACGAGGGCCCACGTGGCGACGAGCACCGCTGTCCGCGCCGCGATCGTCCGCCATTCGGGTGCCGTAATTGTGCGGATTCGTGGCCTCATCCCGTTCAGGATATGGCCCCGTGTCAGGGTCCAGGGTCAGAGGTTCCGGTCGTGGCTTCGGGTGCCATCTGAGCGCGTCTGCCGCCTGCATGTTCGTGCAAACCCTGGGGTATGTCCGGGGGATCCCTTGGGTCGGAATTGGGGCTGAATCGCGGGAGAATCCCTCAGAGTGAGTGATGTCCGCCGATGGGCTATTCGGCGCTGGGAGGAGGGGCCGAACGACATTGGAACATCGCTCCGACGACAGGATTTCGTCCGGTTCGTCACCAGACGGGGGTTTGATTCTGCCGGTTCTTCTGCTCGAGAAGAGCAGGATGTCCGGATCGTCCCCCAGGTGGAGTCGGACGCTCGCGCGACCCGCGAGCACAGATCTGACGTGCGAGGGGACATTATGCATCTTTCATAGGCGCCTTGCCTAGATATAACGCTTTTGCAGAAAAATGCAATGCAAAATCCTGAGGACCAATTCTGTGGTCCCAGTTCGCGAGTGTGCCGGAAACTAAATCCAGGCGGACATCAGACCGCCAGCACCCCCTAGCTCAAGAGGTCAGACATGAACAAGATGCGCTTCGCTACCAAGGTTGTTGCAGGAGGCCTGGCCACCGCTGCCCTGCTTTTCGGATCTCTCGGCGGCGGCACCGTCCAGGCCAAGGACTCCGGCTGGCCGATGCTGCAGGGCGACAACGTCGTCTCGGCTAAGGACTCGGGTTGGCCGATGCTGAAGGACTCCGGCTGGCCGATGTGACGCCAACCGCGTCATTGGGTTCTCGGGTGCAGTAACAAATGCGTCGGCCACAGGCCGCACGCCACAGAGTTCGAGACGAGGATGAACCGCCATCCCCCCGGCTGTTCGATCCCAGTGCCATCCCCCCGGCCCGTCTCAACCCTAATGCGAGGGCAGACATGTATCCGACATGCTGCCCTCGCCTTACGTGCTCTCGATATCGTCGAGATCCTCAGAGAGGTCGGCTCGTGTCGCCACGCCCATGGCATGGCCCAGCTGGAACCGGGTCTGAACGCCGTACTCCTCCTTCAGGGCCGCGATGTAACCGGCGTAGGTGCGCGTGCTGACGCCAAGCCGTTTCGCGCTCGCCGGATCGCTGTGCCCCTCGACGAGGAGCCGGATCGTCATCGCGCGGACATCGGACGCAATGCTCTTCTCGTTCCGCGCGTCGTGCGCGGTGAAGGGGCGAGCACGCTCCCAAGACCGGTCGAAGATGTCGACGAGGTAGTCGATCAGGGACCGGTCGTGGATCGCGATCGCCACGTGGTCCCCCGCCGACCCCGGTATGACCGCGATGTGACGGTCGACCACGATCAGGCGGTTGAAGAACTCGTCGAGGGTTCGAACCTCACCGCCGTGTTCAGTGACTTCGCTGACGTACTCACGGGTGGCCGGGCTCTGGCGCGCCGAGTGCTGATACAGCGTGCGCATCTTGATCCCGCGGTTCAGCGCCTTGATGTCGCGTTCGGCGGCGTTCGCGAGTTCGGGAGCTGGCCTCCGGCCATGAGGCTGCGCCGTCAGCAACTCGTTCCTACAGTCATTGATCGAGGCGGAGAGCAGGGCGTTGATGTTGGCACCACCGCGAATTTCGGTGATCGGACGTGCCGACAGGTGCGGAGACTGCCGGTAGGTCTGCCCGAGGGTGGTGAAGACGCCGGCCCAGCGCGCCGACTCGTTGAGGAGGTCTGCCCCCTGTTGGCCCAGTGGAACGACGATCCTCGACTGCACTTCGGATGGGTCGACCGGGAGGTAACGCGCCGACTCCTCGTCGACATGCAGGAGGCCGAGGTCGACAAGTAGGTCGAGCGCAGGGCGCAGGTCCGAGTCCGGACCCAGGCGTGGGTCGTCGGTGGACAGCGAGCCGTGGCCCACAGCGTTGGCGTAGATACGGCTCGCTTTGGTTTCCAGGAGGAGACGCTCCTCTGGACCGTACTTGCCGGCCACCGAACCTCCCTCTCACCGAGCGCTGGGTTTACCTTGTGGCAAGTATGCCCCAGTTGGTCACGTGAAATGTGGCAGGTACGAGGAAGGCCCCATCCGAAACGGATGGGGCCTTCTTGTCGTTATCTGCCGTTGTGCGCGGTACGGCCGCTCGATGGCGAGCCGGTAGGGCTAGGCGCCGAGCCGGGCCTTGAGGCCGTCGAGCTCGGTCCACAGGACGGCCGGGAGCTGCTCGCCGAACTTCTCGAACCACTCCGTGATCTGGGGGATCTCGGCCTTCCACTCCTCGACGTCGACCTCGAGGGCCTTGGCGAGGTCCTTCTCGGACATGTCGAGCCCGTCGGTGTCGAGGGCCTCTGGCGAGGGGACGTAGCCGATGGGGGTCTCGACTCCCTCGGCCTGACCGTCGATGCGCTCGACGACCCACTTCAGGACGCGGCTGTTCTCGCCGAAGCCCGGCCAGAGGAAGTTGCCCTCGTCGTCGCGACGGAACCAGTTGACGTAGAAGATCTTCGGCAGCTTGGCGGCGTCGTTGTCCTTGCCGACCTTGATCCAGTGGTCGAAGTAGTCGCCGGCGTTGTAGCCGATGAACGGCAGCATCGCCATCGGGTCACGGCGTACGACACCGACCTGGCCGACAGCGGCGGCCGTGGTCTCGCTGGACAGTGTGGCGCCCATGAACGTGCCGTGGGTCCAGTCGCGGGCCTCGGACACCAGGGGGATGGTGGTCTTGCGGCGGCCGCCGAACAGGATCGCGTCGATCGGGACACCGTTCGGGTCGTCGTACTCCGGAGCCAGGATCGGGCACTGCTTGATCGGGGTGCAGTACCGGCTGTTCGGGTGCGAGCTGAGGACGCCGGACTCGGGGGTCCAGTCCTCGCCCTTCCACGACTTCGCGTGGGTCGGCGTGTTCTCCATGCCCTCCCACCAGACGTCGCCGTCGTCGGTGAGCGCGACGTTGGTGAAGACCGAGTTGCCACGCTCGATGGTGCGCATGGCGTTCGGGTTGGTCTTCTCGTTGGTGCCGGGCGCGACGCCGAAGAAGCCGAACTCCGGGTTCACGGCGTACAGGCGGCCGTCCTGGCCGATGCGCATCCAGGCGATGTCGTCGCCGAGGGTCTCGACCTTCCAGCCGGGGATGGTCGGCGCGAGCATGGCGAGGTTGGTCTTGCCGCAGGCGCTCGGGAACGCGGCGGCGACGTACTTCACGACACCCTCGGGGCTGGTCAGCTTGAGGATCAGCATGTGCTCGGCGAGCCAGCCCTCGTCGCGGGCCATGACGGACGCGATGCGGAGGGCGTAGCACTTCTTGCCGAGCAGGGCGTTGCCGCCGTAGCCGGAGCCGTAGGACCAGATCGCGCGCTCCTCGGGGAACTGCACGATGTACTTGGTGTCACTGCACGGCCAGGCGACGTCCTCCTGGCCCGGCTCGAGCGGAGCTCCCACGGAGTGCAGCGCGGGAACGAAAGCAGCGTTCTTCTCCTCCATCTTGCGGAGGACGTTGGTGCCCATGCGTGCCATGACACGCATCGACGCGACGACGTACGCCGAGTCGGTGATCTCCACGCCGAACATCGGCTTGTCGGCGTCGAGGTGACCCATGACGAAGGGGACGACGTACATCGTCCGACCCTTCATCGACCCGCGGTACAGGTCGGTCATGAGCGCCTTCATCTGGTCCGGAGCCATCCAGTTGTTGGTGGGTCCGGCGTCCTTCTCGTCGACCGAGCAGATGAAGGTGCGATCCTCGACGCGCGCCACGTCGGTCGGGTCGGAGGCGGCCCAGAAGGAGTTGGGCTTCTTCTCCTCGTTCAGACGCACGAAGGTGCCGCTCGCAACGAGCGCGTCGGTCAGCTCGACCCACTCCTCGTCGGAGCCCGTGCACCAGTGGATCCTGGCGGGCTGGGTGAGTTCGGCTACCTCGTTGACCCAGCTGAGGATCCCCTCGTGGGTTGTGGGCGCACTGTGGTTCGATTCGCTGCTCGCGTCAACCGACGCAATCTCGGCGGTCATGGGCCTACCGTTCCCTCTCGCGCATTCGCATCAGCGTCCGGAAACGCCGACGGCCATCGAGCGTGTCGATGGTGTGTCGTGGAGTTCTTACTATGGAATCGCCGCTTCTTTGCAGCGATTGTGTGCCAAACGTACGCCCGAGAGATGTTCGGCGGGCCGTTCGGTGCTAGTGAATGTACTCACAAGACGCGAGGCGGGGCTATTGGATCGATCAAGGGTGTGACCGCGGTCTCTGGCGCCGCTGTGGGTGTGACGGATCGCACATCATGGCGACGGTCGTGGGCGGTCAGAAACCGGCGCTGACCAGGGCACATGGCCTGACCGCGGCTCAGTTGGGCTTGCCTGTGAGGTGTCGGTCGTCAGTACGACGGTCTGCTCGGTGGTTCGAGACCTCGGATGACGTCCCAGACGGGGCCTTCGTGGCCCGCGTCACGACGAACTACCTCGATTTCGTGTTGCCAGACGGTCACGCTAAAGTAGCCGACGCCCAGCGCTCGTAGCTCAACGGATAGAGCATTTGACTACGGATCAAAAGGTTGGGGGTTCGAATCCCTCCGAGCGCGCTCACCCAAAAGCCCAGGTCCACCCCTGTTGACCTGGGCTTTTGTGCTGCCTGGGCCACGGGCGGCGCGAGGTCGCGACGGCCGACGGCCGTTGACAGCAACGCGTGACAGCAACCGGTCACTTTCCCCGTCCTCTCGAAAGGTCCCGAGCTTGTCAAGGGCCTTCCTCTTGTCGTCGAGGCTCACGTGACCGTAGACGTTCATCGTCATCTCGAGCGCCGAGTGGCCGGCGATCTCCATCACGGTTCGAGGCGGCACACCAGGCCCGAGCAGGACGGATACGCAGCCGTGCCTGAAGTCGTGCATGCGAACGACTCGGACGCCGGCCTGCTTGCACGCCGCCCGCACCATTCGGGTGCAGTTCCGTCGGGTCGATCGGAGTACCGATCGGTGTCGTGAAGACGAAGCCGGAGTCGGGCCAGCGATCACCGAGCGATTCTCCGCTCCGGCTCCTGGGCGTCCGGTGCTCCTTGCGCAGCTGGCCTGTCACGCAGCTCCGGCAGCGGGATCGTGCGCGCGAGCGCGCCGTCTTGGTCGGCATGACCGTCAAGCTCGCCGTCCATGCGGTGGAGGCCGCGGCGGACCTGAAGGAAGCCCGGCTCCAGGTCGACGTCCTCCCAGCGAAGGCCGAGGACCTCACTGCGACGAAGCCCCAGGAGGGCCAACGTCACGAACATCGCGTGGAGCCGGTCATCACGCGTCGACTTGAAGAACGCCCGGATCTCGTCGACCGTCAGAGGCTGCGCGCTCGATCTTCGGGGCTGCCGGAGGCTCGCACGAGCTTGGCCACGTTCTTCTCGAGGATCTCTTCACGCACGGCGTCCTCGAGTGCGGCACGCAGACGTCGAGTGGACGTACTGTACGGTCCGCGCTCCGACGCCACGCCTGCGGAGGCCGTCGAGGTAGAGCCGCAGCTCACGCGCCGTACAGCTGGCCGAGCTTCTTGGCTCCGAGATCCGGGATGAGGTAGCGGTCGATGTGGAACTGTAGCCCTTGAGCGTGTTGCGGCGAACCCTGACACTCACGATCTGAGTCAGCCACTCGTTCGAGGTACGCCTCGAGAGTGAGATGCGACGGCGTGAGCGGGATCCCCGCCTGCTCCTTGCTCCGAAGCTCGACGATCTTCGTCTCGACTTCTGCGCGGGTCTTGCCGTAGACACGTCGACGCACTCGCCGACCGTCCGCCTCGGTCACGTAGAGCTGCGCCGCACCACCGGCCGTCCTCCGACGATAGATCGAGCCCGAGCCCGTTCGCGGCCTCTTCTGCCGACGGCTCACGCCGACTCACCCAGCTCGAGGTGCGCGACGTAGTCGTGCAAGGCACGAGCCGAGATGCGTCGGGAGGCGCCGACCTTGACCGAGCGGAGCTCGCGCTGACGGATGAGGTCGTAGACCCGGCACTTTCCGATGCCGAGAAGCCGGGCGACCTCGTCGGTGGTGAACAGGATCGGTGGGATCTCCTCGGCCGACATCAGCCACACATTGGGCTGGACGACTGCCTGACCGTCGGTTTCCTCCGACGGCTTGGAGAGGTTGAACAGGTACTGCTCCATTGCAAGCTCCCGAACGCTCGTGGCTGGGACTCGTCCTCCCCGCCAGTGGATTGTCTGGTCGTCGCCCTGCCGGTCAAGGGCACTTCGTGTCACAAGTGACTCGCTTCGCTCGCCCTGGACCGGCAGACCGACGACCAAAGGAGGCCGGTTATCGGGGAGGACGAGGCGGAGTGGTCAGCTGCCTGGTTGCGTTGCCGCTGCCGGCGGACCGTTCGCGGTCGGTGACCCGCTGGGACTGGCGCGCTGCTTGGCCAGCTCGTATTCGGTCTTCCAGCGGACCTTCTCGGCAATCGCCTTGGTCATCACCGACCGGTAGACCGGCACCGAGGCGTCGATCGGGTCCCAGATCTTCCAGTTGAACCGGGGGATCCCGTCCTCACGACGGATGTCCGCAGCCATGCGGCTTGTCTCGGGCACGTCGACGCCGGCCGCCTCGAGGACCTGGCGCACGACCGCGGCACGGTCAGCCTTGTGGTCCTTGAGCGTCTTGCCCGTCCACTTGCGGGACACCAGCACACGCCGGCCTCCGCAGCCGAGGTTCTCCCAGTCGTGCGCCTTGAACGGGCAGTGCCCGGGAACCATGCCCTCCTGCGCGTCGAGGGGTTGCACTCCATAGAGGAGCCAGTTCCAGCACCGCGGCGAGCACGGCAGGATCTGGACCTGCTCGTGCAGCTTCCTCATGTGCCGCAGCTGGGCCCGCGTGAGCTCCTCGGGGTCGCCGTAGGTGTCGGCGATGTACTTGGTCAGGTACTTCGTCAGGTAGGCGACCCGGCGAGTCGGCGTCGCCCTCGGTGGCGATGATCCCCTGCATGTCGAGCTGCTTCCCGAACCGCACGACGTGAGCCGGCCTGGCGTCGGGGTCCTCGTCGATCTCGTCGAGCGCCTCCTGCCAGGTCGGCAGCGCGGAGCCCGTCTGCGGGTCGACGTACCCGACGCGCCCTCACGCCACTCGGGGAGCTCGTCGGGCCCGTAGACCGGCTCGTCGTGCCGCGGCCACCAGACCTGGTGGTACGTCGCCTCCACGACCTGTCTGCAGCAGTGCCCGGGGGATGGCGCCACGGATAGCAGCGTGCAGATGCGGCGCCAGGCGGCGCTGTGACTCGACGGTGGCGAAGTACTGGACCTGGTAGCCCACAGCACGGCGAAGGTTCTGCCAGAGGCGATCTACGGCCTTCGGGAAGTGCATCGCGTCCGAGCGCCGCACGCCGGTAGTTGTAGTCGCCGTCCCGAGGAGTCCCGTCCTTGGTGACCCGGCCGTACGACGGGAGCGTCAGGGTCACGAACATGCTCGGCCGGTACGTCTTGCCGGACGGAGTCGTGAACGCCTGGCCGACGGTGCGCTCCTCGACCGGGAGACGAGGCAGGTCCGGGACGTCCTGACGCCGCTTGGTCGACCTCTTGCGCCGGGAGGGCGGCTCGTCCTCGTCGTTCTCTGGCTGCTCGTCGTCCTCGGGGTCCGTCGGGCTCGGGATCGTCGGCCGGGGGGTCCGTCTCAGGCTCCTTGTCGAGGTGCCAGCCCTCGCGGCACTGCTGCATCCGTAGCCGACGGTTCTTCGCAGCACAGGGCGGGCACTTCGAGTCACGGGTCGATCCGCACGGGGTCGGGACCAGGCGGGTCTCCTTGGTCACCGTGTCGTAGACCTCGTGGACGACGGGTCGGATGCAGACGCCCTGGTCCTCGGCCACGTCACGGAGCGACTCCGCGGACAGCCGCATCGAGATGCTCATGCCGCGTCACCCGTGCCTGCGCCTGTGCGGCTGGACGGCGTACGTGATCTGCCTGCCCAGAACCCGCTGACGATGCCTTCTGCCTGTACGAAGGCCGCGCACTCACGCTCGACCGGGCAGGCGTCGCAGACGGTGCGCATCGCCTCGGCCTGCGCTGGAGTCACGTCGCTGGCGTCCTTGAGCCAGGGAAGGTGGGAGAAGCGCCTGCAGAGCGCCGCGCGGACCCATCGCGTCTTCATCACGCCGCTCCCTTCGAACGCGACTGTCGTGCACGCGCTGGCAGGTCCTCGGGGATCTCGAGGGGAGGGATGGGCTCCTGGAAGGGAGTCGCGAACTCCTTGGCGACCTGGCGGATCGCGTGGTCCGACGCGAAGCCGGCGCGGACGCGGATCGGGTAGCCGCCCTCCTCGGGGACGACGTAGCCGGTGCCGGGAACGGCCCGGGTGATGCGGTGGCAGTGCGCTCCAGAGCTCACGGCGGTGTCGCCGAGGACCATCGCCGTCTCGGAGACGTCCTTGAGTCGCAGGCCGACCATCTGGGTGAAGAGGCCTCGCGAGGGGATGACCTCCTTGCGCGGGTCCTGGAGGCAGGCGAAGACCACGAAGCCAGGTGCTCGCCCCTGGGAGCAGAGGAGGTTGATCGCCATCTCGGCTCTGCGCTGGAGGTCACGCTGTGGGCAGTACGCCGTGAGGGCGGCAAGCTCGTCGATCATGACCACGTGGAGCGGCTCGTCGACGGCGGGTTCGTGCGAGCGGACATAGCCGGCGTACATCGAGGTGCGCGCCTGCATGCGAGCCACGAGCGACTCGAGAACGGCTACGGCCTCGGCAGCGCTGGTCGCTTGGGTGCTGAACAGCTCTCGGCCCATCAGGACCTCCATGCCGCCCTTGAGGTCGATGCCGTGGAGTCGGACGAGGCCGGCGCGGACGGCGGGCGCCAGGCCGAAGGCGAAGGACCAGAAGATCGAGCCCTTGCCGGCGCCAGAGCTGCCGGCGACGAGGGTGTGGGGCCCCACTGGCAGATGCCACGACGAGCCATCCTCGCGTCGTCCCATGGCGACCCTGGCGAGTGAACGGGGAGGCCCTGCCTGGGGGTACGCGGCTGTGAAGGGCTCGGTGAGAGCGTCGCCGATCGTGAAGGTGAGCAGCACGTGGTTGGTGTTGCAGGGTTCGATGCGGATGCGGCTTGCCCCGACGGCCGTCCTCAGCCGTTCCGCGGCGGACTCGAACTCTTCGAGGGTCTGGCCGATCAGAGGGCGAACCTGCATGAGTACGCGGGGACCGTCTGTCCGGATGCGAGTCACCGGCGGGACGTCGACCTCGATCGGACGTGCGAGGTCGCGACGGTCGATGCGACGGCGTTCCCTCCCGAGCGCGCACGCCACGGCGACCTCGTGCCAGTGGCGGCGGAACCAGCTCTTGCGCCAGGTTCGCGAGGCGGGACCGACCACCACTCGGTGGAAGGAGAGGGGATGCGTGGCAGACCACACGAGGCAGGACACCGCGGAGCCTGCGGTACGCAACCACAGCCAGCCCGGGGGCCAGAGGCGCAGCCAGCCAACACAGCGCGAGCAGTACGACGGCGTGGCCGGGCCGCCGCCGACAGAGCAGGAACAGTCCGCGTAGCCATCGAAGGGTCTCGTGCCACACCGCCGTACTGAACTCGCGCATGATCACGCCGCTCCCGGAGCCTCGTCCTCGATGCGGACGCGGACGTGCTCGAGCAGCGTCATCGTCTCCGCGAGCGCTGAGCGGGCGATGAGCAGGGCGTCCGGGATATCGGGCATCGGGCACTCCCAGAGCCGCACGACGCAGCCTGAGAGGTCGTTGTGCACCCTCTCGAGCTGGCGGACGTGGAGTGCGATCGTGTCCGTCGCCTCGGAGCCGTTGCTTGCGTCGAGGAACCGGGACCACTCACGGGTGCTTCCGGTCGAGCGCATCATTGGGCAACTCGTTCCACACAGACGACCCGGAGGACCAGGTCGTCGATCTCCGCAGCCCACGTGCCGGCGTACCTGGTGCCGAAGAAGTGCGGGAGCATCTCCTGGTTCGTCAGCCGCTCCCGGATGTCCTCAGACAGCGCGAGGTCGTCGAGCAGTACCTGGACTGTCGGGAGGTCGGAGTTGCTGGACGGAGGCACCACGGTGAGGCTCAAGACCTCTGTGGAGCTCCCGATGTCCTCGGCGGCGCGACGAGCGGCGTCGACGAGATCTCCGATGCCGTCGGGACTCCAGGTTCGCGAGTCCCTTGCTTGCGTGGTCGGCGACGTCATCACGCAGCTGCCTTGTCGCTGCTCGGCTTGGTCATCTTGGACGAAGCCCGGACCTCGGACGCTCGCAGGGACCATGCAACGCGGCTGAAGTTGCCGTTGTCGTCGATGTAGGCGGTGGCCGTCATCTTGTCGAACTCGACCGGCCGGAACGGCATGCCGTTCTGGATGGGCGGGAGAACCGGCTGAACCTTGGCGGCGACCTTCACCGTCATGGTCCTCGTGGCCTTGGTCGCGTCGGGGTCGGCGTCCACCACGTCGACGGCCCAGATAGGGAGTCCCGTGTCCGGGTCAGTGGCCTGGACGACGTTGTCCTTCGACGACTTGTCGTAGTCACGCACAGGCGAGATCTCGCCCATCATGTAGGCGCCGTTCGGAAACACGATCTCGAAGTCCACCGGGATCTTGCGGGGCATTGCCATGATTCCTCCAACTTCTCTACTCATGTATAGGAGTTACTCGGTGACACCATACTGCAACTCCTATAAAGGAGTTGTCAAGGATGTGGGTCAGGGAATACCGGAAGTCGTGCGAGCACTGCTCGGGAGACGCCTAGACTGACGTTTTCATTGGGGTCGACTGACAAGAGGAGGCCCCATGAAGATGATCCCCACCACCCGACTCGGTATCGACGTGGAGGTGTGTGTCGACGAGGCCTGGTGGCCAGGCGAACTCGAGCACTGGCGCCAGAAAGGCGACCGATGGGAAGGGTGGGTCAGGTATTCAACGGGTCTTGCGGAGACGCGTATCGGCTGGTTCGCCGCCGACACCCTTCGCCGTTCTTGACTTGGCGGCCGCTTGGTAGCCGCGTGCGGCGAAAGCAGCAAGCGACGGGCGAGCATTTTTACTCATTGAGCCAATTTGTCCGATCCGGAGGACTACGGTTTCCCCATGAACATCGGACGCCTAACCACGCCTCAGCGAATCTCTGGGGTATCGATCCTGGTCGCAGCCGTCGCCGCTTTCCTGCCCTGGGTCTCTATCTTCGGCATCTCCAAGCTCGGGGTGGAGGGCGACGGTGTGCTTACCTTGGTCCTTTCCGCAGCGGGTGGCGTGGTGCTTGCTGTGACGACGGGCCTGGTCGGAAGACCTCGCACCCCTGGTAAGGCGTCGCAGGTCACCCTCTTGGTGCTGGCGATCCTCACGGCACTGATCGGGCTGCTGGACATGAACGGCGCGGCGGCCATCGGCCTTTACCTGACGCTATTCGCAGGCGTCGCCTGGGTGGTTGGCGCCGCTTGGCAACTCAGCTTGTCCAAGCAGCCGGCGACCGAGCCGGGTCAGCCCATCTAATTCGTCTCCCAGTCGCCGCAAACGGAGCTCGAGCAGCAGAACACGGGTATTGCCGCGAGAGACAGGCCAGGGACGACGCTGACTTATGACTTGCGCGTGATCAGCGTCGCGCCGCAGAGGCTATGTCGCTGGCAGCTCGTACGACAGCACGTAGTGATCTGCCGACATGACGGTGTCGCAGACCTCAACGGCTCGCCCTTTGGTGTCGTAAGCCACCCGTACCAGCGAGAGCACGGGAGTGCCGGGAGGCAGGCGTAGCGACTTCACTTCCTCTGGTGTAGGCATTCGTGCGGTCACCTCTTCTGTGAAGCGCTCCAGCCGATGACCGAGGTCCTCGATTCGTGCGTACACGCCGCCGGGGCCTGGGTTCTCCTCGGTCATAGGCGTGCCTGAGGCGATGTCCCAGGGGATGTACGAGGTCGCGAGCTCGGTCGGCTGCTCATCGCTGAGATAACGACGACGCCTGACCAGGACTCGCGCGCCCGTCTTGAGTGAGAGCCGACGAGCGAACTCCGCTGGTGCCTTCTCGGGACCCACGGAGAAGACATCCACGCGGGGCCGGCTGTTCTCCTGCTCGGCTTCCGCGATGTAGGCCGCCTTGCCTTGCTCGCGGTGACGGCGGGCGAATCTGTCGTGGGCTAGCCTGCGAGTCTTTGGTCGACTCCGCACGAAGACGCCGCGTCCGTGTTCGGCGACGATGAGGCCATCGCCGCGGAGGATGGCGAGTGCCTGGCGAATGGTGCCTTGGGAAACCTTGAGTTGCTGTGTGAGCGCGGACTCGCTCGGGAGCTTCTCACCTGGTGGTAGCGAGCCGGACTCGATCTGAGCGCGAAGGGCATCGGCGATCTGCTTGTACGCCGGTCGGTCACTCATAGGGTCGATGCCGACGGTCACCGTAGCCTCCTACACTCCTGTATAGAACCCATCCAGCCTACGGCCAGGAGCAAGCGACATGACCGATACCCATCGATACTCGGTGAGCGTCGCTGCTGCGGTTGTACGGGAGGACGGCAAGTTCCTAGCCATCAAGCGCCGCGATAACGGCCGCTGGGAACTACCGGGTGGAGTGCTCGAGCCGGGGGAAACGGCGAGTGCAGGGGTTGTCAGGGAGGTTGAGGAAGAGACGGGCCTGCTTGTGGAAGCGGTGCGGCTTACCGGCGTCTACCAGAACATGGCACGCGACATCCTGGCTCTTGTCTTTCTGGCCCGCCAGGTCTCCGGGAACCCTCGTACGAGCGATGAGAGCGTCCAGGTCGACTGGCTGACCACTGATCAAGTTCGTGCGCGCATGACGGAGGCTTACGCGGTCAGACTGCTCGACGCCCTTCAGGCGGATGATGTCACTCCCGTCCGTGCGCACGACGGGCGCAACCTGCTGTAACTCTCGTCTCCGCAGCGACTCAGGCGTTCCGGGCCTGAGCAGCCACTGGCCATCGGCGCGCCCGCCCCGGGCGGGGCCGTCGGAAGATTTCAGGATCGCGCCTTCCCCATTGTTGAGACAAGATCCCATCCATTGCGCACGAGTAAGCAAACTGAGGACCACCCCAAGCATCTTCTGATCCCGATCGGATCAGTTCTCCTATCATCGGATGTCGTCCGGGGCGAGACCCCCTAGTAGTACTCCCGGACGTAGCCGAGGGCCTTCTCGAAGACGTCGTTGTCGCGGATCTTGAACTGGACGTAGAGGGTCCTGCGCAGCGCCTGCCGGACCTCCTGATCGCCTCGAATGGTCGACTGCCAGCCCTCGAAGCGGACAGCTCGTACTACCTCGTCGATCCGGTTGACGACGTTCTCGACGATGATCGGGGTTTCCTCGCCCTTGAGGGCCTCGAATAGCTCCGTGAGCGCTGCCTTGCCCTGCTCCTCCCGAGGCACCTCGGCAGCGGCCTTCTCCGCCGCGACGGTGTCCCGGGCCAGTTCCAGGAGCTCGCGCAGGAAGTCCAGGCTGGACTGCTGGATGTCGGCGTACTTCTCCCGGAGCGCGTTGAGGCGCTGTCCGAGCTCGATGAAGACCGGGTTGTTGAGGTGGCGGGCGATCCGGGCGGTGATCTGCTTCTCGATCTCCTCGATCGGCACGTCCTTGCGCTTGCCGGTCATGAGGTCCTCGATCGTCTGCGCATCCAGGACGACCGTCTCCGCACCCTGGGGTATCTCGACCTGGACGTGCTCGTTGATGAGGTCGACGGTCTTTGCGCCCAGCGCGTGCCACACGAGCCGGCCGGCGATGTCGGAGGGGCGGACGGACTCGTACACGTCGGTGAGCCAGCGGTAGTCGTCGCGGAAGGGGCCGAGCATCGGGTCCGGGCTGAGCGCCTCCCACAGCTGGGACACGATGCTGTAGGCAAGGCCGAACGCATCCTTCGTCGCGTCGTCGGCGATCGCCGACTGAGCCTGAACGAGTCCCTCGTAGCCGCCGACGGTGCGGTCGACGCCGGGGAAGAACGCGAGCGGCGGCGGCGATGGCCGGGCGCAAGCTGCTTCTTGAGCTCCTCGATGTTGGAGATCACCTGCTGCACGGACTTCTCGTCGAAGGCCAGCGACTTGGCGACGTCGTCGAAGATGCCGAGGTAGTCGACGATCAGGCCGTGGGTCTTGTTGCGGCGGGTAGACCCGGTTGGTGCGGGTGATCGCCTGCAGGAGGGTGTGCTCCTTGAGCGGCTTGTCGAGGTACTGGCAGTAGCAGGATCGGGGCGTCGAAGCCGGTCAGCAGCTTGGCGGTGACGATGATGATCTTCAGCGGGTCGGCGGGGTCGTTGAACCGCGCGACGATACTGCTCCAGTTCGTCCGCGCCCGGCGTCCACTTCGCCCAGTCCGGCTGCGTCGCCGCGCGACTTCGACATCACGATGGTCGACGCGTCTGGGCCGAGGTGCTTGTCGAGCTCCTCCTTGTACGCGACACACGATGCCTTGTCGTAGACGACGACCTGCGCCTTGAAGCCCTCCGGCTCGACCTTGGCGCTGAAGTGGCTCAGCGATGTCGGCGGCGATCTTGCGCGATCCGCGACGGGCGTCTTGATCAGCACCTCGATCGAGGCGGCCTTCCTCGACAGGGTGATCTTGTCCGCCTCCGTCAGGCCGTTCGCTCGACCGCCAGCTCCTCGAAGGCGGTGTCGATGGCCTCCTGGTCGATGTGGAGCTCCGACAGGCGCGGCTCGAAGTGCAGCGGCAGGGTGGCACCGTCGCGGATCGAGTCATCGAACGAGTAGCGCGACAGGTAGCCGCCCTCGTCCTCGGGCGAGCCGAACCACATGAACGTGTTGCGGTCACGCTTGTTGATCGGCGTGCCGGTCAGACCGAAGAGGAACGCGTTCGGCAGCGCCTCGCGCATCTTCTGCCCGTAGTCGCCCTCCTGGGAGCGGTGCGCCTCGTCGACCATCGCGATGATGTTGTCGCGGGCGTCGAGCACGCCAGGCGCCTCGCCGAACTTGTGGATCGTGGTGATGATGACCTTCCGCGCGCCCTGGCTCAGCAGCGTCTGCAGCTCGGCGCGCGAGTCGGTCGAGACCAGGTCCGGGCACGTCGGAGGCGTTGAAGGTGCCGGTGATCTGAGTGTCGAGGTCGATGCGGTCGACCACGATCAGGATCGTCGGGTTGGTCAGCGCCGGCCATCGCCCGCAGCTTCAGCGCGGCGAAGACCATGAGCAGCGACTTGCCCGAGCCCTGGAAGTGCCAGATCAGACCCTGCTTGATCTTGCCCAGCAGGACGCGCTCGACGATCAGGTTGGTCGCCTGGAACTGCTGGAAGCGGGCGATGATCTTGATCTTGCGGTGCTTCTTGTCGGTGGCGAAGAGCGTGAAGAACCGCAGGAAGTCGAGCACGGCTGCTGGGTTCAGGACGCCCTCGACCGCCTCCTTGACGGCGACCAGGCCGACCTTGGCCGGAGCGTCGTCGTCCGTCGGTCTCCTCGCGCCACGGACCCCACAGTTCGACCGGCATGCCGACCGTGCCGTAGCGGAAGTCCTTGCCCTCGGTGGCGAACGAGAAGACGTTCGGCACGAAGAACTGCGGCACGCTCTGCTCGTAGTCGTCGTGGATCTGGACCGCGCCGTCGATCCACGTGTACGCCGGCCGAACCGGCGTCTTCGCCTCACCGACCACCAGCGGGAAGCCGTTGCACCACAGCACCAGGTCGAAGCGCTTCTCGACGCGTCCCTGCTTGAAGGTGACCTCGGTCGAGACCACCCACTGGTTCGAGGACTCGTCCTGAGGTCGTCGAAGTCGATCAGCCGGACCGTGGTGTGCTCGCCGTTCGGGCCGAACGGCATCGACTTCTCGCCCGTCAGCCACGCCATGAACTCCTCGTTCGGCCACCACCGGGTGCGGGCTCGTGCGGGCCGCGATCAGGATCGCGCGGAGGTTGTAGATCACCTCGTCGGCCTTGGCCGGGTCGGCCGCGATCTCCGGGTTCAGCCGAATGAGCGCCGCCTTGACCGCTCCTTCGAGCATCACCTCGTCGGTCCCTCGCGGCAGCTCGTTGCCGGGCACGAACTGGACGTCGTTCGACTTCACCAGGTCGCGGACGAAGTCACGGACCGAGTTGGCCTCATTGAACTGCGCCATCAGTCGCCTCCGAAGATCTCGGCCAGCAGCACGGCAGACGTAGCATCCAGGCCAGCCCGCTCTCGCAGCACGGCATCTCTCGCTCGCTCGAACTCCTCGACGGCGCCCACCATCTCGCGCTGCACCGCGAGGGGCGGTACGGGGATCACGATCTTCGCCAAATTTGTCGCGGAGACACGGACGACCTTGGTCTCAGATGCGAAGCGTGCCTTCTGCTCCTGGAACTGCCGCGACGCGAAGACGTAGGACGCGAACAGGGGATCGAGGCCGTGCGTATAGACGAAGCAATCGTCGTGAACGGCTACGTCTCCCTCACCCATCCATGCGACGGCCTTGCAGACGTCATCAACCGTCTCGCTGGTGCCAGCCACGATCAGGTCTCCCGGTCGCGCGAAGCGTAATGAGGGGCGAAGCGCTTCCGGAACGAATGTGCCGGTTTGCGTCGCGACCGCGTCGTAGTCGGTGTAAATCTGTCCGTAGTGGATGCACCCGATTCCGGCGTCGACGTAGTCGGTCTTCGTAAATCGGCGGCCGCGCGTGAAGGTTCCCATCTGGCCGAGAGAGGCGCGCGTCCAGGTTTCGTCGGCGCGTGCGAGGAGTTCGTTGAGCAGCGCAGCTCGTGCCGCTCGCGCGTCTCGCAGTTGATCTCCGGTCAGAGCAGCCGCGAGATCCGCCAGTGCTCGGCGATGCCGTTCCAGACCCCAGAGTAGGGCGGCGATGCGCTTCTGCTCGTCGATGGGTGGGAGAGCAAACTCGTATCGCTGCAACGGTCCCCACAGAAGCCGCGGATTCATCGAACCGGTGGCCTCATCGGTGGCGTATTGCACAAATTGGCCGGAGGCTAGAACGAACGGAAGGAACTCCTGAAGAAGCCCGTTCTCGGGAACAGCGTCAAGGACGTAGGTCTTGTCAGCCACGACGCCGGAGAAGTCGACGACGCCCGACTTCCGCAGGTACGGGCGTGCGGAGACAAAGAGGATCTGGCCGGGCTCGAAGACATACCGGAAGGTGGAACCCATCTGGCCGTCGTTCGGGTCGCCCCAGCGATCGACGGTCATCGAGTTGCCGTCGATGTGTCCGCCGCCGACGTACCGCTCGACGCCGGCCTCCAACGGATCGACCTGCTTCCGAGAGCGCCGAATGACGTCGCCGAGGCGGACGCGCTTCCAGGTGGACTTGTCTAGGTCGAGACTCATGCTGGGCCCTCCGCGCGAAGCAGGGCGAGGACTTCGGTGACGGTGGAGTCGGCGGTTTTAGCGGCAGCACGCCATGCCTGGACGACAGCCGTCGTGTTGTCTGGCCCGCCTACAACGGCGTCGACCGCTGAGGGCCCGCTCTTGACGTAGGCGGGGATCGCGAGGTTATGGCCCTTCTGAGCAATCTGGTCCAGTGTCGCCACCGCGGCGAAGCCGGGTTCGTCGGCAAAGCGTCGGTACGCGTTGAGCATCCTCGCCTGATGGGAGTCACTCAGGAACGACTGCACGCCCGAGCGGTAATACTCGGTCTTAGCGTCGACGAACAGCACCTTGCCCCGCCGTCCCGCGGGCTTGTTGGCGTTGAGAACCAAGACGATGGCCTCCATGCCGGAGTTGTAGAAGAGCCCATGCGCCAGGCCGATCACCGCCTCGACAAGGTCTGACTCGACCATCGCATCGACGTACCGTTGCCTCCGCGACGCGGAGAAGTACGCCGTGCGGGAACAGGATCGCAGCGCGGCCCGTGTTCGGGTCGAGGCTCTTGGCGATGTGCTGGAAGAAGGCGTAGTCGGCGCGCGCCCTGCGGCGGGACGCCCCAGATGTTGCGCCCGTAGGGGTCGTTGGCGAAGGCGTCACGGTTCCAAGCCTTGATGGAGTAGGGCGGGTTGGCCAACACGACGTCGAAGGTCTGCAGACCGCCGTCGCCGTCGAGGAACGCAGGGCGAGCGAGGGTGTCGCCGTGGGCGATGTGGCCGTCGTGACGCCGTGTAGGAACAGGTTCATCCGCGCGATGGCGGACGTTCCGTAGTTGAGTTCCTGGCCGTAGAGCCGCAGGTTGCGCCACTCCTTGCCCTGGCGCTTCACCTCGGCGGCTGTCGAGATAAGCATGCCGCCCGTGCCGCAGGTCGGGTCGTAGACCGACTCGCCCGGCTGCGGCTCCAGCATCAACGTCATCAGGTGCACGAGGGTGCGGTTGGTGTAGAACTCCTGCGCGGTGTGGCCGGAGTCGTCGGCGAACTTCTTGATCAGGTACTCGTACCCGTTGCCGAGCTCGTCCTCGGGCAGGTTCGCCATCGAGAGGGTCTTGGTGGAGAAGTGCTCGATCAGGTCGCTCAGCGTCGAGTCGGGCAGCAGGTTCTTGTTGCCCCAGTCACCGTCACCGAACACGCCCGGGAGGGTGTCGGGATTGGCAGACTCGATCGCGCGCATGGCCTTCAAGACCGTGCTGCCGATGTCACTGCGTGACGGCCCGGATGTCGTCCCAGTGGCAGCCGTCGGGGAATGGCGAAGCGGTGGTTCTCGGGGAGGTCGGCCAGTGCCTCGTCGCCGTACACCTCCATCGCGGCGGCGTGCTCCTCGTCGTAGCACGTCGGAGATCCGCTTGAGGAATACCAGCGGGAAGATGTACTGCTTGTAGTCGCCGGCGTCGATGAGGCCGCGAAGCACGAGTGGCAGCGCCCCACAGGTAGGTCTCCAGTTCACGCTGGGTGATCCGGGCACTCATGCGGACAGCCCCCACTTCGCCAACTCAGCTTCCAGCGCGGCCCGAGTCTCGCCCGACTTCGTGTGAGCGACTTCGAGGTTTGCAATAGCGTCTGCCAACGACAAATCCTCGCCTGCGTCTGCAGGGGCGACGTACAGCGGGATGTTGAGGTTCGTAGTCCGTTGCGCGCGATCTCGTCGAGAGTTGCAACATGGGCCAGGCCGCCTTGATCGTCGTACGACTCATAGGCGTTCAGGAGTTGCAGGGCGTGCTCGGGCTCCAAGCGTGTTCTGGTTGCGGCCGGGCTTGAACAGGTGCTCACCGTTGACGAACAACACCTTGCCGCGGCGATTCCGCTTCCTTGTTCGGCCGCAGGATCAGGACACAGGCGCGCCAGGCTGGTGCCGTAGAACAGGTTCGGCGCGAGACCGATGACGGCCTCGACCTTGTCGGTGTTGAGGAGGTGCGAACGGATCTTGCCCTCTGCACCCTTTCGGAACAGGGCCCCTGGCGGGAGGACCACCGCGACGCGGCCGGTGTTCGGCCGCGCAGACGGTGAGCATGTGCTGCACCCATGCCCAGTCGGCGTAGCCCTTCGGCGGGACTCCACCGAGCTGATTGCGGCCCCACTTGTCTGACGCCCACGCCGTATCGCCCCAGTTCTTCAGCGAGAATGGCGGGTTGGCGACCACACAGTCGAACTGCGCGAGGTGGTTGCCAGTGTAGAAAGCGGGACTGCGCAGGGTGTCCTCGCGCATGATCTTGAAGTCCTCGACACCGTGGAGGAGCAGGTTCATCCGGGCGATCGCAGAGGTGGCGAGCACCTTCTCCTGGCCGTAGAGCTTGCCCCAGAGGGTCTTGGGACTGCCGCCGGCCGCCTTCACGTGCTCGATGACCTCGATCAGCATGCCGCCGGTGCCGCACGCCGGGTCGTAGACGCTCTCGCCCTCCTGACGGGTCGAGGATGTTGACCAGCAGGCCGACGACCGAGCGCGGGGTGTAGTACTCGCCGGCCTTCTTGTTGGACTGGTCGGCGAACCGCTTGATGAGGTACTCGTACGCGTTGCCGAAGACGTCGGGCGCGACGTTGGCGTTGGTCAGCGTCTTGGTTGAGAAGTGCTCGATCAGGTCAGCGAGCTTGCGGTCGGGCAGCTTGTCCTTGTTGGTCCAGTTCGCGTTGCCGAAGATGCCGTACAGGGTCTCTGGGTTGGCCTTCTCGATCTCACGGAACGCGGTCTGCAGCGCGCTGCCGATGTTCTCGGTGTGGTTGCGCACGTCGGACCACAGATTGCCCGGCGGGGATCGCGAAGCGGTGGTTCTCCGCGAAGGCCGCGAACTCGTGGTCGCCGCCGGACTCCTCCAGTGCCTGGGCGAACTCTTCCAGGTAGACGTCACTGATCCGCTTGAAGAACATCAGCGGGAAGATGTACGCCTTGAAGTCAGCCTGGTCGATGCTGCCGCGCAGCAGGTCGGCTGCCTTGGCGAGGTACTGCTCCAGTTCCTGCAGGGTGAGCGCCCCGGATCCGCCGTCAGATATCGCTACCCCGGTCACCATGGCCACTGCCTTCCCATGATCCGATCTTCGCGGACCCCCAGACCGGGCAATCACGGACGAGAGCCTACATTCTGTCTGCGTCGTCCGGGGCAGTAGTTCACTCACGTGGTGGGGGTTGCGACTGTGACAGTGATTGCACCGCGTTGTCCCGACTGGCAAGCGGGAGCGGGGCGGACGTGACGACCCTCATCGGACTACCTCTCCGATCCCTGGGGCCCTTCCGCCTACACGGCGGCGCCACGCCGATAGATCGGCCGTCGGTTTGCGGTGGCCCTCGCTCCGCGAGGCGCTCCACATGCAAGCTCTGATCTGCGGGTGGGCACTACCGCACACAGTGGTTACTGCAATACGTGCCCCTAGTAAGAGGGCCACCTGTGCCTACTGCCTCGATCGCGCAACGCCGCCATAGAAACGCCGCCTAGGTTTACGGCCGACGTCGACGGGACCTGCTGGGTAGACCATCCGTGCAGCTCGCTGGTGTTGAGACGTGACGGCAGGTTTGCACGGACGATCGCTCGAACAGAAGCGGCGCTACACCGCCTACACTGCCGCGCGGGACGCCGCCCGCCAGCCTCACCCCCTAACTAGGGCAGCGCTCACCACGAAGGACCCGGCCGCCGGTTAGCATCGGTCCCGCAGTCGAGGCCAATACTGAGCGAGCAGGAGGGAAGCAAGCTTGAACACCACCGCCAAGCTCGTTCGCAGCCTTTGGAGCCTGTGTAACGTTTTACGCGACGACGGCATTTCATATCAGGACTACCTTGCGGAACTCAGTCATCTGCTCTTCTTGAAGACGGCCGCCGATCGCGAACTCGAAGCACGCCTGCCCCGCGAGGCCACTTGGACGTACCTCTCCACATCGCCTAAGGCAGAACAGCTCGATAGATATCGACACGCGCTCCAACTCCTAGGCAACTCTGACGACACCGTCGTCCGCAGCATTTTTGAGGGCGCTGTCACGCAGATGCGAAGTCCCATTGCGTTCTCGCGCCTCCTACAAGCCATGAACGCACTGCCCTGGACCTTGGATACACCTGCTGGCATGGGTGACGTCTATGAGGGCCTTGTAGAGAAAAACGCAACAGAATCAAGATACGGGGCCGGTCAGTATTTCACGCCGCGTCCATTGGTCGAGGCACTCTCCACTGTGCTCAGCCCTGGGTCAAACGACAGGGTGTACGACCCCGCCGCGGGTACAGCTGGCTTTCTGGTGTCCGCTGGGACGCACGCCCTTGCAGGGGGACAACAGTGTGAGCTTATTGGCGTTGAACTGGTCCCAGGAGTGCGCCGCATGGCGGAGATGAACGCTTACCTACACAACCTCAGAATCTCCCTTCAAAGCCGCGATTCCTTAAGCCGCCATCCCTCTGAAATCGGCGCGACCGTCTGCCTCACTAATCCTCCATTTGGAACGAAGGGCAGTTCAGCCGAAACGTTGTCATCAGAGATCCCGTTCCCCACGAACAACAAGCAACTAGCCTTCCTTCAGCACGTAGCGCTTTCTCTTGCCCCCAACGGCCGCGCTGCAATCGTCTTGCCCGACAACGTCCTGTTCGAGGAGGGTGCTGCGAAGAGTGTTCGAACGTGGCTCTTGGACAACTTCGACCTCCATACGATACTGAGACTTCCACGCGGCATCTTCTACGCGACGGGTGTTCGCACGTCAGTCGCCGTCTTCTCGTCGGCAAGACCGACATCAGAAACATGGATATATGACCTGCGAGACCCTGACGAAACGTTCACGAAAAACCGAAAACTCCGCCACGAACACTTGGAACCATTCGTGGCGGCCTTCGGCCCGGACCCCTTTGGCCATGCATCCCGAAGCGCGACGCCGGCTTGGCGGTCGTTTGAGCGCGAGGAGATCCGCCAACTAGGGGATCGTTTGGACATCAGTCCTATCAACGTGCTTCCACGCCCCTTGGGGTCGCCAGAGACGACCCTTGACCTGATTCTCAGCGAACTCGAAGATGCGGTCAACTCCGTACGCGACATGCAAACACTCCTCAATGATGGAGCCTTGTAATGCGGGACGACCTCGCTGCCAGCTGGATGAATCTCGGCTGGCAATCTTGCCGAGTGGACGAGGCTGGTCTGGTTCAGGCTGGGCAGGCCAAGCAGTCGTCGAACCAAAGCGGCGATGAATTTCCGTATGTTCGCGTTGCGAACGTACAAGACGATTCGCTGGACTTAAGCGAACTATCATCAATGCCGTTTCCTGATCCAGACAGATACGTGCTCAGACCCGGGGACGTGCTCATCGCGGAAAGCAGTGGCAGTCGAGAGCTGGTCGGCCGGTCGGCCATGTATCGGGGGTCTCCCCAGCCGCTCATGTTCCAGAATCACGTTCTGAGATTTCGGGTCAGAGACGGCATCGAGCCAGGCTATGCCCTACTGGTCTTTCGAGCCTTCCAGAAGAGCGGCGTTTTCGCGGAAGTCCTCGCCGGCGCCAGCGGTATATCCCACTTGGGGCTAAGGCGATTCGGCGCCTTCCCGTTCCCGCTGCCGCCAACCTCGGTGCAGCGAGAAATCGTAGATAGAGCGCGCTCAATACAAACATCTCTCGACATTGCCGTATCTGCCATGGAGGCCGCAGGGAACCGACTCGTCACCTTTATGCCCGACGCACGTGACGCGGCAATCCTGGGATCTGCCGCCAGCACTTGGTCGGGCAAGTCCACGGGAGAGTCCTCTTGGCCTCTGTACCCGGCCGAACACGTCGTCGAAGAATCGTTCCCTATTGTTTATGGGATTCTTCAGCCCGGGCCCGATGTCGAGGGCGGAGTTCCTTATCTCAGGGGCGGCGACATAGGGGACGCCCGCATCGCCATCGATCAGCTCCTCAGAACTTCGCAGGTCATTTCCGACCGCAACGCTCGCTCTCTGCTCCGAGAGGGCGACTTGGTCATGAACATGGTCAGAAATCCTCGAGTCGCCATTGTCCCGCCAGAGCTCGACGGTGCACAGATGGCGCGAGGGGCGGCGAGGTTCAGGCCGCGCAAGGAGCTCGACAGTACCTTTCTTCTGCATTGGCTTACCAGCGGAGCCGGGCAACGTTGGTTGCTAGCCTACATGCGTGGCATTGATATGCCAGGCCTAAACCTTCGGGACCTCCGGCGCATGCCGGTTCCCCTTCCACCGCTCTCGGAACAGCGGCGCCTCGCCGACCATCTTGATGAGCTGGTCGTGCAAACAGACACGGTCACGGCGCGGCTCGAAACAGCGTTGTCCGAGGCTAGGGACTTGGAGAGGCTCCTGCTAGCGTCACTCGCGTATGGCCCACTCGGAGGCGCTACATCAGATCAGGTTCTCGGTTCGCGGGTATCCATAGAGTCGATCGCGTTGAAGGAACGCTTAACCCTCATGACGACGGAAGCACCATCCACTTCTAAAACGCCCCGCCGCCAGGCAAAGAAGGCGATTTCCGCTGGCGGAACACGCGGAAAGGCTCCGGCGCCCGCGACGGCGGAGAGGCTGTCGGGCGACGACATCGTTTCCGCACTGGCCGGCCTTGGCCGATCTGCCACGCCTGAAGACCTGTATCGAAGCCTGAAGCTTTCCGAAAACCACGTAGACGCTTTTTACCTCGAACTCCGCACGCTCATTGATAATGGCGATATCACTGAGAATCGCCCGAATGACTCCGACGTGGTTCTCAGATCGGTTGCATTGCGGTGAGGATTCGCTCCCTACACATTTCCGATTTCAAGAATTTGCGTAATTTTGACCTGACGCTTGCCCCCAACTCACCCGTTTCTGTGCTGGTGGGACGCAACGGGACAGGCAAGTCGAATATTCTCGAAGCTCTTACTCTGATCTTTCGGGACTTGGACCTGGGAAACCCCGCCAGTCTGACGTATGACATTACCTACCAGTGCCGAGGCCACGAAATCTCTATCTCCGCCAAACTAGGCGAGAAAGCCGTCGAGGCGACGATCGACGGGGAGCGAGTGGTATCCGCTGCCGTCGTCGGCGAGTCAGGGAGGCAGGCTCGCCCAGATTTCGTCTTCGGATACTATTCTGGCCCTTCGAACCGCCTCGAGCACCACTTTATCCAGCATCAAGAGAAATTCTATCGCGACCTCGTTAACGGGGTCGAGAACCCGCTGCGACCACTCTTCTTCGCCCGCACCGTGCACTCCAACTTCGTTCTACTCGCCTTCTTCGTCGGCAATGACAATACCGTTAGGGAGTTTCTGAGCGAACACTTGGGAGTCGAACGATTCGACTCGGTGCTGTTCGAAATGCAGAAGCCGACATGGAAGAGCAAGTCGGGCGATCCGCGATTTTGGTTTGCGAGAGGAACGGTACAAGTACTACTTGATCGACTCTACCGTTTGTCAATGGCTCCCCTTCGCCTCTCCCCTCAGGTGCGAGTCGGCATGCGCCGCCCGACGCGCAACGAACATCTGTACCTCTATTTGTCAGGTCTCGACGCAGTCAGAAGTCTGCGTCAAACATATTCCAGTGATCAGGAGTTCTTCAAAGCGCTTGAAAGTACTTACATTTCTGAACTTATTTACGACGTAAGGATTCGCGTTGCGCTGAGGAAGTCCAAAGGAGCGCTGACATTCAGAGAACTGAGCGAGGGCGAACAGCAACTTCTGCTGGTTCTCGGATTGATGCGGTTCACCCGCGAAGAAGAGTCGCTGTTCTTGTTGGACGAGCCTGACACCCACCTTAATCCTTCTTGGAGTGCTCGATACCGTACCTTTCTTGAAAGGTACGGCGGTATGACCGACGAGTCACACGTCCTTATGGCAACTCACGACCCGCTTGTCATCAGCGCCATGACAAAGGAGGAAGTCAGGATCCTTGAGCGCGACGAGGCTGACGGTCAAGTTCGCGCGCTAGAGCCACTAGAAGACCCTCTCGGCATGGGCGTTGCGAATCTGCTCACAAGCGATGTCTATGGGATGTCGGCCGCCCTGCCCGACAAAATCTCAGAGATGTTGTCGCGAAAGCGGGAATTGGCCGCGATTGAGACTAGAACGGCCGAGGATGAGGAAGAGTTGGCCCTCCTGGCGAGTACTCTTGAAGACCTTCCGTTTGTGTATGCCGATGACGACCCCGACTATCAAGACTACCTCCGCGCTCGGTACCACGACCTCCGTGCGGAACCTTCACCTATCGTCCGCAGTCAGGCTGAGGTCGAGGAAGATCGTGAAGCTGTGGCTGACCTGGTGAGGCAAGTGCTTGAGAGTCGTCGCAGTGAATGACCGACCGGAGTAGTCGCGATGAGATTCGTGGACCCACACTTCGTTGAAGGCGCCGCCCCAGTCGACATGATCACGGCCTCTCTTGACCTCAGCCGCCGCTTGAGCGAACTCGAGGACTCCTCTGGCAGCGACGAAATGGAAAGAGAAGCGCAGAAACTCTGGTCAGCGATGAAGCCGCATCTCGCAGGGGTTATGAACAGGAAGTGCTGGTACTGCGAGACTCGGCAGGATCGTGCGGACAATGCGGTAGATCATTTCCGGCCCAAGAGCGTGTATTGGTGGCTTGCTGGCGACTACACGAACTTTCGTTTCGCGTGTACGTTTTGCAACAGCCGACGGAAGGATTATGAGGGCACGAGTGGGGGCAAGGCAGATGAATTCCCATTGGTGGACGAAAATGCCCGCGCAGCGTCCCCTACTGACCAGTGGGAACACGAGTGTCCGATGCTACTCGATCCCTGTAAGCACCAAGACCCGCAGTACCTTTGGTACGACGAAACCGGCTTGCCCCGACTGAACCCTGCCATGAGTTCGTGGCCAGCTGCCGGCGAACGAGTCAAGGAGTCGGTGCGCCTCCTCCACCTGGACCAAGGAAACTTGGCGCGGCGCAGGCGGAGAAAACATCTGGATGTGGTTGTCCACTGTCGCGAGGGAGATCGGCTTTATGCGACCTTCGAGACCACGGGGGACCCTGACGTGCTCGCGCGCTGGTCCGAGAAGGTGGTCGACGTGCGCCGGCTCATCGATTCGAAGTCGGAGTATTCCGCTGCGGCCCGATGCGCTGCCCTTGGGTTACCCAAGAGCAAGACCGCAACGGAGGCTCTGGCGTCGATGTGAGTTCCGCCAGCACAGAAGTGATCGTTACCTATCCGACCAGACACCGCGGGCCCGAGCGCGAGTCCTTCTTCCTGCTCCTGAATGTGCTTCACTCCGCTAGCCGGCGCGACACGCGCATCACCCGGCGCAGGACATGTCTAGTGCCACTCGGGCCTGCCGAATTCTTCTCTCACAGGTCAAGGCGCCGGCTCCGCCGTCGCGCGGCCTGCGGGCGGCGCTGCGCGCCGTCCTCGGCCGAACGTCCGACAACCTGAAACCCTTGGACCACGTGACGCCAGCAACAGGGCATCAGGTTCACATGATGCGGCCGCCGAACACGGACCTCGCGAATTGGATCGCTCCAGTGTCGCCGGTGTCGACGACGCTGTATCGGTCCTCTATGACCAGCACCTGATAGCCAATGCCGAGGAGGACCGCATAAGCCTTACGGCGGTTAGCCCTGCTAAAGCGGGACTCATCGAAGACGCTGACCTTTTCTCCCTGGACCCGGCACGAGAAGACGCACGTTGCCTTGTGCAGTTGCATTCGGCAACCTAGGTTCGCGCCCACGCGATCCGCAATTATGCGGGCGGAGAGGTCGATGGCAGGCCGCGTGGGGGTAGGTCGGGACGGCGTTGCCTGCTCGTCGAAGCGCGACGCGTGCCGCGGGCACAGCCGGGCGACTGCGGTCGCGGCCAGCACTGACCCGGCTAGGATGCTCGACACGGGGCCGGCAAGGGCTTCCGCGAGGTCAGGTGCGGCGGACGCTGTAGTCGCTCTGGACTGCTCCTCGGAAGCCCACATGTCGATGACTTCCTCGATGGTGTCGCCGCGGTCAAGAGCCGTACAGACCTCATGCCCATATGCGACCAGCAACTCGGCGTCGACTGTTTCAGCGGTCAGACCCTGCTGTCGCAGCGCAGCGTTTGCAGCGGCGACAAAGTCCTGTTCGTTCGGCTCGTCTTGAATCGCCGGCGCCGGCGAGGAGGTGGCCGTCGGGCTGGGAGCAGCCGTTGGATCTGTCCCCGCGCACCCCGTTGTGGCCACAAGACCCAGCGTCAGCCAGCCCACGAGGGCGAGGTGGGTGAACGGCCGCCCTCTCGCGGATAGTCGCCGCGAGCGAGTGTGTCTTCCCATGGGCCTGAGTTCCCCCCGTGCGGCGCCCTCCTTGGAGCGCTGGCTCGCGGCAAGGCTAAGGCATTGTTCTCCGTTCGCGGGGAGAAAGTGGCTTGTCTACCCGGGAAATTGGGAACGATGTGCTGACCGAAATCACCGGGCCACCGTTTCCTGCCGCTTCTCAGCCTCTTGCTGGGCCAACGGCTGAGACGTAGTTCCAGGGTTGTGCAAGCGACTAGCCATGTGTGACGACCTGACTGCAGGCATTGTTACTCGACCCAAACGAGGTGCACCGGAAACGGCTGACGCTCCGGCCTTTGCCCCGTGAACCTCGAGCGGAAGTAGTCCCGCTCGGTGACGATGTCAACGACCGCGCCGCCTTTGCCGTCTGTGTGCACGTCGCTTGCCGCGCGCATGTCGTACACGAAGCCATCGGGCATCGAGAGGATGACTCGCTTTCCCTTGAGTGTTGGCTCCCTCGCGGCAGGCCTCGGGACTCTCGCTGGCGGTACACCGAAGTACGGGTAGTCCCGTCCGGCCTCGTCGTTCACAGCTTCAGCCCTCTCTTGCGCAGCCACGGCAGGGGGTCGACGGGTTCGTCGTTGACTCGAACCTCAAGGTGCAGATGCGGGCCGGTCGAATTGCCTGTCGAACCAACCTTGCCCACAGCCTCGCCGTTCTCGACGACTTCACCCGCCGCCACGTCAATGGCCGACAGGTGCGCGTACCAGGTCTCCACATCGTTGGCGTGTCGGATGCGCACGAGGTTGCCGTAGCTGCCGCCCCAGTCTGCGAATACGACGACGCCACGGGCCGCCGCGCGTGCTGGGGTGCCGGCGGGGGCGGCGAAGTCCTGCCCGGTGTGGAAGTCGGCCGTGCCGTACGTGGGTGAGATCCGGGGCCCGTAGGTCGACGTCAAGTCGTAGGAAGCTTGAACGGGGAGCTGCCACGCACCGGGCGCGAGCGCTTGGCATCCGCCCGTCTGGCCTGTCAGGCGCTTGACGAGATCGGTCGCGAGGGCTTCGTGCTGTGCGTAGGCATAGGGAAAGGCGGACCTCTGCACGGTCTGTGCAGCCTCCCAAACCGGCATGTGTTCCCAGCCAGTGACCGCCAGCAGTCCTGAGTTCCCGGTGGGAGAGGAGGGTCCGCCGTAGAAGGCGCGTGCAGCGTACGTGGGGTCCTGGACCTGGGCGGGTGAACCCCATCCAGCCGAGGGTCGCTGCTGCATCATGCCCAGCGAGTCTCGGTCCCCATAGTCAAGGTTCCGAAGGCCTGACTCCTGCAGCGCGGTGGAGATGGCCACCACCCAGCCACGCGGTGGAATGTGCAGCGACTTGCCAACACCGATGAGGATCCTGGCGTTGGAGACTTGTTCGTGGTCGAGGTCGGCGATGGTCACGGTCGATGGCTCGAGCGTGCACGGAGAGACACCCAATCCCCCAGCCGATCCAGCCGTCGACTTGGATTGCCCGGCGATCACGGTCGCCATCATCATGACCGGAGGTGAGACGACGGCAGCGATGGCAACGCCAGCGAGGCCCGCAAAAAGAAGTCCGCGGCTCACGGCGAACCTCCGGGCCGTACGTCGCTCACGCGCCAACCGTCGTCCCACACGACCAGCTCCAAGCCGAGGGTCTGGTCGTTCCCGAGGGTCGCCGCGACCTCACTCGCGAAGGCGCCGGTTTCGACGTTCTCGATCGAAGTCAGGTCCCCCGACGGAAGACTGGCGGGATCGGTGAGCCGGAGCCCACGCCACAGCGTCGGTGTGGACCAGCGTTTCAACCGGGGATCCACTCCGCCCCTGTCTAGGGTCGGCGAACCGGCCAGGTAGGCGTCCAGGAAGGACTCCGTCGCTGCTCGCACGTCTGACCAGCGTGCGGGCTTCTCGCCGGGCTCGTCAGAACTCTCCGGACCCGCATTCGTGTGGACGTCTGCTCCGTCGATTGGCCGGACGGCAGCGGAGTCATGCCGTGCGGGCTGAGACGAAGACCCAGAGCCGTCGGCGACCAGCCAGAGGCTCACGCACAGTCCAAGCGAGAGGACCGCGGCCACGCTGACCAACCGACGTGGCGAGTGGAGGGACCAGCTGAGCAGCTCACGCAGCATCGTCATCGTCCAACCCGTCCTCGGTCGGGCGATAGATCGCGTAGACCTCTTCGCCGTCACGCCACTCGGGCTCCGTTGGCGGGAGCGGTATGCCTTCGGACTTCGCGGTAGGCACTGTCTCGCTCTCCAGGGGATCGCCGTTGTCTGGATACGCGACATGAGGTCCTGTCGGCGGCGCTGGGGGAGCCGACGGTGGATCCGACCCAGCCGGCGCATCCGCAGTCCGGGGGGCTGGAGGGAGCTCGCGAGGCGGGCCGACGTCCGAGGAGGCGATCGCTGGTGCTCCTGCGAAGGAGGGCCGTGCCTCTGCTCGATCCGGCACGGGCTGTTCTACCTGGTCGTCGTCGTTCTTCGCTCCGACCGTCGCGGCAGCCGCCACGTTCCCGGCGTACACAGCGGCGGCACCAGCAGCGGCCTTCTTCGCGAACCCGCCGGTCTTGCGTGCGGCATCACCGAACGAGCCCGCTGCGTCTCCGAACGGGTCACTGTTCGGGCTGACCATCGTCGTGAGCCGCCGGAAGGGCTTGAGGGCGACCCACATCATGAAGCCGAACAGCGGCATGAGGACGAAGGCAAGCCACCCGGGCAGCTTGGACGCAGGATCGAGGATCAGCCCGAGCACGCGGATCGTCACGGCGGCACCAATGCCGAAGATTACGGCGTTGATCAGCGCTGCCCCGACCGTGCGGCCGATGCCCAGGACAACGCCTCGTGCGGACGGGAACACGCCGAGGGTGGCGAAGGCGGGGAAGAGCATCACGGCCAGCCGGGCGACCAGGAACGACCCCAGCAGGAGCAGGGAGGCGACGAGGAGGAACGGGAGCGCGAGTAGAGCGCCGAGCCCGGAGAGGATCGCGTAGCCGACGCGGGTGTCGGAGCGCTTGCCCGTCAGGTGCTCGTAGGCGGTCGGGTCGCTGTCCTGGATCTCGGCGGCGATCTGCTTGAACTGCTCTTGCTTCGCCTCGATGATTTGCTCGCCGCGGTCCGGGTCGTTCTGGACGATCTCGGCCTCGCGCCAGGTGAGCGCCTGTGACTTGAATAGATCGGGCCCGTACGTCTTGGCGGTCTCGCTGTCGGTCGAGCCCAGAGTGCCGGCCAACCATGCGGTGTAGAAGATCGATTCGTGGACGCTCGAGGCGACGGCGGTCCCTGGTTTGGTCCGGTCGCCGGTGCCGTTCAGATCGCCGGAAACATGGCCGAGGGTCTTGGTCACCGTGTCGTCGGCGAAGTGGCCCGCCGCGATGGGCCATTTGAAGATGGCTGTCGCGACGAGAACGACCATCAACGCCCAGCCGATGGAGGCGGCAGTGGTTGCCAGGGCGGCTCGTCGCGACTTCAGCAGGATCATGATTCCTAGCACGGCGATGACTGCCGGCACCCAGGTCGCGAACAGGCTGTCGTGAAGAGCTGTCGAGATGCGGGCGATGGCGGGGTCGAACACGTTCAGGAAGGTGGGTGCAAACGCGACCTCGGTGATCGACGCGGTGAGCGCAGTCAGCGAGATCGGGAGGTTCAGGATCCAGTTACTGAGCGCCGTACCGATGACGGCGTCTGGATTTCTGGCTGCGTCGGGCCCGCATCCCAGGTCGTACGTGCTCCAGCGAAGGCCGGCGAACCCGTACTGCTCGTAGATCGTAGTGTTCGAGCCAGGGGCGAACGGGTCTGCCTGCCGAGGCAGGTGATCGGGGTTCCCCTGGAAGAACTCGGCGAGGCCCTGACCGGGCATGTCCGGGGTCGGCGCCTCCTTGCAGTCCAGACCGAGGGCTATGACCTGCTGCGATGAGGCCGTTGACGGCAGCACGAACAGGAGCGTGCCGGCGAGCAGGAGGGCAGTGGCCAGACGGCGCATCATGCGACGTGCACCTCCTCGCCCTCGACCGTGCGAGACCCTCGGCCGGCGGTGGTGTTCAACGCCTCGAGCAGACCGGGGTTGGCAGTGAGGTCCACGCGGATCTTGTCGACGTGTCCGTCCACGTCGCGCATCACGAACTCTCGGAACCCAGCCGCGCCGCGACCGGCGGACAACGTGGCGAGGGCACGCTCGTAGCCGGTACCTGTCGGCACCCGAAGCATCCGGAGCCCGTCCTTGGCGGCGTCGTCATCCTCGATCCGGCCCACGAACGCGGCGGACATGAAGTTGGCGACATCCATGCCCAGCACGTCGGACGGGTTCTGCGACGCGGCCAGCACACAGGTGTTCCACTTGCGTGAGTCGCGGCCGAGACGGTTGAACAGGGCGCGACCGGCCGACCACTCGCCGAGGAAGTGCGTCTCGTCGAGAGCCACGAGCTTCCGGCTCCCCATGGACCTGCCGTAGACCGCACGGGTGGCGTACCAGGACGCCAGGTGCAGCAGTGGTACGGCGAGCTGCTCGGACGTCGACCAGTGCTCGCGAGGGACTGTTCGTGGCGGCAGTACCAAGCCCGGCATGGTCAGCACGGTCAGAGTCGCGTCGAGCCGCTCAACGCCCTGATGTCCGGCCGGGAAGAAGAGCCGAGCGAGGGGGAGTTCGGCCATGTCACGCAGGAAGTTGGCGACGACGCGGCCGTGCGACTCGTCGAGCCCCTCGAGGTTCGACACGACGTCCCATAGCGAGGACTCCGGAGCCCCGCGAGTCGCACGAACCGCGTCGGAGATCACCAGCGACGTCGTCGGGATAGCGTCGAGCGACGGCGGGAGCAGCATCTTGATGACGTCCATCGCGAGAAGCTTCCGGTCCTGAGCCGCCAGCACGAGCGCCTCCTGGAACGCCTCCTCGGTGGGGTACGCCGACCGGGACGGACGAGCCACTACCTCGAACGGGTTGAGCGTCCCGCTCTGGGCCGTGGTCAGGTCCAGGTGCTCGGAGTGCTCACGGAGCTCCGGGAGCTGGGTGAGGCGAGCCAGCGGCCCCGACGGGTCGAGTACGACGGACGGGATGCCCCGTCGTACTGCCTCGTAGGTGATCTGCCCCAGGAGCACGCTCTTGCCCGCGCCGAGCCCGCCGACGACCGGGACCAGGCCGGAGGTCTCCTTGACCTCGGTGGCGTAGTGGGTGTCGAACATGACCGCGCGCCGCGAGGACCCGGCGGTGTAGCCGATGTAGGGGCCTCGCCTGTCGCCCACCTGGCTCGACGCTGTCGGAACGCCGGCCGCGAAGTAGAGCACCGGAAGCCGCCGACGGTAGGCCGAGGTCGAGACCGGCTCGCCGGGGATGAACTCGCGCAGAAGGCCGTACTGGCCTCGTGGATGCTCGATCGTCACCCGCCGGCCGCGGTAGGAAGCGGTGACCTTGCGGACCTTCTCCAGGCACTCGTCTTCGGTCCTGCCCGAGACGGCAAGCCGGAACCATCCGTGCAGACGGGCCGCAGCGACGTCGACTCCGCGGCTCATCTGGTCCTCGACCAGCCGCGCGTGCCGGGCCTGGCGGTCCAGCGCAAGTGGCTCGTCGAGGTCGTGCTCGCGGTAGTGACGCTGCATGTCGCGGACCACCAGCAGCTTCCGCTGGATCGCCTGCCTTGCGTCGCCGCCCGAGAGGATGTCGAACTGAGCAGTCCACTCGACCGGGAACGGAAGCCGGTCCGTGTGAGCGAGCCACGGCTCATGACCAGGATCGGGGGCATCGATTTCCTCGAGGCGACCCACCGACATCACCGCGACGTGTCGCTCGACGGAGTTCTTCCCCCGACCGGTGACCTTGACCGTTCGTCCGAGCGGCACGGCCGCGTAGTCGACGTCGTCGGTGAAGCTGTGCAGGTCCTCGGCCTCCCATACCGCGTTGTCCGCAGCAGAGAGCGCAGCGGGGGCGGGCAGTCCCAGACCCACAGAACGGCGGAGCAGCCACTCCATCTCCTCCGCGGTCGCCGGGCGACCTTCAAGGCCGGGTAGCCCGACCGTCTCGGTGACGTGCTCGATCAGCGGGAGCAGGCGAGCCCGTTCGATGTTGCCCGGGCGGCGCCAGATGGCAGCAGCCAGCTTGTGGCTCGATGCGCGGCTGGCAAGGCGGACTCCGAGGAACACCTCCTTCTCAGCCATCGTCTGATGCCGCAGGTGCTCCTGCATCGTGACCAGGTGGTCACCCCACGAGCTCCCCTCCTGGGACTTCAGGGGAGAGGGTGTGTTGACGTCGAGCTGCCGTGCCCACTGAGCGGCTGGGTAGGGCCGGTTGGTCACTCGCAGGTGAAGACGGTGACCGGCAAGCCAGGCGAGGGCGTCGCTGGCGCCGAACATCAGCTGCTCGCGCTGGGAGTCCGATCGGAACGCCCACGGTTGGGTCGGAAGGACGAACCAGGCCCATGCCTCGCCGTCGGTGAGACAGAGGTTGTCCTCGATGTTGCGCAGCGCCAGCTTGGCTCGCACCGCTGGATCTTTCTTAGCGCTGTGTCTTCCCAGCATGAGTACCCCTCACTCGCACGGAAGTCGTCGAAAGTCGGATTGGCCGTTCAGGGCTCGCCACTCGTGGCGCTGTCACCTCGGCTCGGAGCAGCTGCCACACCGAGATGACCGGCCGGTCGTGGTCGATCACGCCGGTCACGGCGTACGTCGCCAGGATCGTCAGCACCAGCTCCCAGACAGGCGGGACGCTGACCGGCATTGGCAGGATCGCCTCGACCAGGAGGACGCTCACGAAGAGCACCAGCCAGATCCCGTAGGCGGAGTACCGGGCAGACCAGGGGAGGGTCAGGCCGCGAGGGCCCAACCACACCGCGTCGACCCGGTACACCTCGTCGTCAGGACGAAGCAACACGGGAATCAGTCCTTGGCGAAGACGAAGTCCGCGATGTTGTCCGCGAACCCGTAGAACATCGCCGCACCGGCAATCACCATGCAGCCGAGCAGCACGTTGGTGATCGTCATAGCGTTCTGGCTCATCTGACCCTTGCGAGCTCCGGCGATGATCGCGATGCCGATGAACAGCAACACGATCGGAATGATGTTCTTGACGCCCCACTCGACGATGCCGTCGGAGTTGATGTCTGGCGCGGCCACGATGGCGGCAGAGATGATGTGAGACATGAGTCAGTACCTCCCGAGATCAGTCCGACGAGGTACGGCAGCGGCAGCCGCCTCCCCCAAGCGGACACGGACTACGGTCTTTACCCTTCCTTTACTTCTCCCAGCTGGTCGCGTAGGCGCGCCGAAGGAGTTCGGTGAACATCGGTGGACATCTTTTGCTTCAGGGCCTAGGTCGAAAGCAGGACGTGCCGGTACGGCGGCGCCAGAATTGCGGTGAAGCAAGTAGGGGGAATCCGTGCTCATTCCGCTCAGCGCAATCGACGACCCGCGTCCGTCCCGAACGTGGGTGAACCTGTATCGCGTGACGTGGTGGCTCACCGCGGGACTCGTGCTCTTGGCTTTCGTGGTACCGCCACTCAACTTCAGCGCCGGCGCGTCGGTCAGTCTCGGAACACGAGTTGGCAATGCGTTCGCGGTCCTGCTTCTCCAAAACGTTGTCCTGGCCTTGCTCTTGCTGGGTGGCCACGTCACCCAGCTCCTGGAGCGAGTTGTCGGAGTAGACGAGCCGGAAGCTGGAATGGACGCCCTGGAATCGCGAGCCAACCCAGGCCCGCCGCAGCCCCCCGAGATTGTTGTCGTGCCACCTCCTGAGTGGCGCTCAGCCGCGGAAGCCATGGCTTCGGCCAGACGAGTGACCCCACGGGTGGAACGACGATTCCTAAACGAAGTCTTGGAGCCAGTGCGGGGCGCTTGGACCGTGGCTGCGCATCGCAGGTCTGGATTGATCGCGATCGCCGAGAGCGGGTTAGTGGTGGTAACCGCGGACGAAGTGATTCGTGCAGCATGGTCCGGGGTCAACGATGTGGCGGTCGAACAATCGGACACGGTGGGTCTGACATTCGGCCAAGAGCTTCGCTGGTTTGTGCTGTTCCGCCGACCCGAGGAACTGTGGCAGTTCGTGGCTGGCTTTAACGAGTCGGCCGCCAACGCCGGGAGCGAAGTGCGGGTGTGAGCCTTCTCAGTTGCTTCTCTGGTGACTGCAGTTCTGACTGCAACGGGGCCAGACGAGGGGAGCCCCGAGAATTGCCGAATGGCCGTCGCTGAGCGTGAAACAGACGCGACGAGACGCCCTGAGACAACCCCGCTGAGGCTACGGATCAAAAGGTTGGGGGTTCGAATCCCTCCGAGCGCGCTCACCCAAAAGCCCAGGTCCACCCCTGTTGACCTGGGCTTTTGTGCTGCCTGGGCCTTCGCGGCCGAGGTCAGTCGACGGCCGACGAGACCGTTTACTGCAACGCAGTACTGCAACGTCGGTCACTTCAGTCCTCCTCGAAATGGTCCCGAGCTTGTCAAGGGCGTTCCTCTTGCCGTCGAGGCCCACGTGACTGTAGAGGTTCATCGTCATCTCCAGGCCCGAGTGGCCGGCGATCTCCATAACTGTTCGAGGAGGCACACAAGCCCCAGCAGGACCGATACGCAGCCGTGCCTGAGGTCGTGCATGCGAACGACTCGGACGCCGGCCTGCTTGCACGCCGCTATCACCAGCTTGGAGCAGTTATCCGGGTCGACCGGTGTCTTCGTGGGAAGGACTGTCAGCTGGCCATCGATGCGCTGAAGGCCGCGACGGACCTGGGGGAAGTCCTGATCCAGGTCGATGTCATCCCGGCGCAGGCCAGAGATCGGCGGGGCCGGAGCCGCCGGACGAGGGTCGCTTCGGACGACGACTCACGCCGACTCCTGCAGCTCGAGCCCGAGCGTGTGTTGTCACGTACGCGAACCACCACGATCTGAGTCAGCCACTCCCGCAGGTAACGTCGTGGAATATGACTCGATGCGGGTGTTGGCTGCATCTCCCCGCCAGATGGTGACCACTTCTTGGCCTTGCTGCGCAGAAGTCAATTTT